>CAZSBG010000044.1:0-48242 GCA_964605145.1 uncultured Cytophagia bacterium
CCATTCAGGCTATCTGGATTCCTTAATGCATTACAATGAATAATCCAGGTTAGAGAAAAATTGATCTGAATGGTTTCAATTCTTTCGAAGTAATAAAAATGAATCCGCGTCATCTGTGTTATCCGTGTTTCAGTTTTGCTTTTGGGATTTATTTGTGTTTTAGCATTTGCTATTTGGAATTTTATGAAATACACCAGGGAGAATGAAGGAAAATATGTTAAAGGACGGTATCCACGCGCTCGCTCCGCGAGAGAAAATGCACCAATCTACGGTTAAATTGCGCGATACCTACGCCATCATACCGCAGGCGCCATTTTACCACAAAACGTTCGGTCTCTGGTTTTGCCTTCCCACATGGTACGAAAACGGCCTCGACAAAGACACGAATCTAAATGAATTTTTTATGTTCGATCCGCCCGGGGTTCATGAATTAATGGGATTAGGGTGGTGCGAAGCAGCGTTTGTTCCGGATTTCGAAGAAAAAATAATTGAGGATCGCGGCGATCATGAAGTGGTTCAGGATTTTGCCGGCCGCTATGTCCTCTATTTCAAAGGAAGAAGGCAGGGCTTTATGCCGGAATACCTTGACCATCCGGTGAAAGATTGGAAAACGTGGGAAGAAAACGTGAAGTGGCGAATGAACCCTGAATCGCCGAAGCGTTTTTCCCGCTTTGAAGAAGAGATGAAAATCACCATTGAAAAAGCGGCGCAGGGGATAATGATTCAGCAGCGAATCATTGGCGGTTACATGTATCTCCGAAGCCTCATCGGCCCGGAAGATTTGCTGTACTTTTTTTATGACAAACCGAATTTGATCCACGATTGCATGCAAACCTGGCTCGTTCTGGCAGAGGCTGTCACTGCGAAACATCAGCAATACGCCACGTTTGATGAAGTCTTTTTTGGCGAGGATATTTGTTACAATCACGGCTCGCTCATTTCGCCGGACATGATCAAAGAATTTATTTTCCCATATTACCAGCAATTGCTCAGCAATGTCAAATCCCGGCAAATCGACACATCGCGCTATCTGTACGTTCAATTAGATACTGATGGGTACGCCGTCCCGGTCATCGATCTTTACAGACAAGGCATTGGCATGGACGCCATGAGTCCATTTGAGGTGGCGTCCGGCTGCGATGTGGTTCAGGTGGGGAAAGATTACCCTGACCTGGTCATCAGCGGCGGCATCGATAAACGCGTTCTCGCCCGGGGCAAGAATGCTATCGACGAACATCTCGGCTACATTCTGCCTGCAATGTGGAAGCGCGGCGGTTACATTCCCACGTGCGATCACGGTGTGCCGGAGGAAGTGACGTGGGAGAATTACCTGCATTACCGGAAGCGTTGTGTGGAGTACATTGTATAAAGAAATAGGACGCTGATTTAACAAATTGAACTGATTCAACAAATTAATTGGAAAACAAAATCAATCATCAAATTGCCCGAAACATGATTTCGCGTCCCGTAAAATTTTAAGGAATTAAAATGCCAATAGATTTTTCTCCGGATCGCTGGGAAAAAATTAAGCACGATAGTGAAAATTGGTGGCGGGGTGAGCTTGGCCGTCCGCTGATCCAGATTTGCCTCAAGGGCAGGAATCCCGGGCGCGAGGAACCAAAATTGCCCTATTTCGAATTTGCCTCATTTTACGATTTGTCCGTGCCCGCGGAAAAAATCATCGATCGGATGGATTTCGAATTGTCCCGAACCAAATTTATGGGCGATGCGTTTCCCCATTTCTGGCCGAATTTTGGGCCGGGCGTCATTGCTGCGTTTTTGGGGTGCAAGCTCGAAAACGGGAAAAACACGACGTGGTTTTATCCTGAAAATCTACCGGACATTGGTTCGCTATCGTTCAAATTCAATCCGGAAAACATCTGGTTCAAACGGATTTGCGATATCATCCGGGCCGGGCAGGAACGCTGGGGAAATTCAGTGCAAATCGGCATGACAGATTTGGGCGGCAACCTGGATATTTTATCGTCATTCCGCCCGTCTGAAAATCTGCTGCTGGATCTGTACGATTCGCCGGGCGAAGTCGAGCGGCTGACGTGGGAAGCGCATCGGGCGTGGTGGGATTATTTTTTGTCGTTCATTGAGATACAACAATCCACCAATCATGGCTGTACCGCCTGGGCGCCGATTTTTTCCGCCGGTTCGTATTACATGCTGCAGTGCGATTTTTCTTACATGATCAGCCCGGTTATGTTCGAAGAATTCGTCAGGCCGGAGCTGGAAGCGACCATCAAAAAACTGGACAATCCATTCTATCATTTGGACGGCGTGGGAGAATTGCCTCATCTCCCATTGCTGCTTCAAATGAAAGAATTGAAAGGCATTCAGTGGGTGCCCGGCGATGGCAGACCGGACGTCACTCACTGGCCGGAAGTTTATCGACAAATTTTGGCTGCCGGCAAATTGACGCAAATTTTCAGCCTTCAATACGAAGGAAATCCGATTGAATTGTTGGATGTTTTATCCGATCGACTGGGAACGGTGGATAACATTGTGTACATGATCGAAGCGGATATTTCGCACGAGGCTGAAGCAGAAAAACTGTTAGAACGATACGGTTTCAAAGACGACTAAAAAAAATTGCCCGCGGAAGACGCGGAAACTAAATTGTGTAATTCGCGTACTACGGGATTCGTTTAAAATTATGTCTTGCCAAACAAGGAGTTCCATGAACTACATCGCTATTTTTCATGCCAATCTCAACTATGCGTACCTCACCCCGGAGCGGTATGAATTTGTCATTCGAAACGCGTACGAATTGATTTTGAGCGCCATGATGAAAAAATTCCCGCATGTAAAATTTGTGTTCGAAGCGTCCGGCTATACAATCGAGCAGATGGCCGAGAAAACACCGGACGTGCTGGAAAAGCTCCGTTCTGCCATTGCCAGCGGTCAATGCGAATTTATGGGCTCGCCGCACGCGCATCCCATGCTGCCCAATTTCCCGAAGGAGGATGGTATCCGATCGATTCGTTTTTCCAATGATATTTATGAAAAATTTCTGGGAATGAAGCCGAACAGTTTCTGGAATCCGGAATGCGGCTGGCGAAGCTTTGTGCCGGAACAGGTGACGGCATGCGGTTACAGAAATCTGCTTGGCGATTTTGAGGCGTACAGTCGCTCTCTCGGCCAGGATGGGTTGCCGCTACGGCCCGAGATTTATGAGAAAGAGCACTCGGACGATCCAGCATTTTACAATTTCGGTTTTCAGTACGACTTGCCGGGCACGGAAAAGGCCATTCATTTTCCATTTCAAAACATCGCTAACTCCGAAACAAATTCGCTCCGAATATTTTTGAGAAGCGATCGCATCGCCCAGTTCGGCGTCCGCTACTTCATGGGCATGGACGGCTATTCGCTGGAAAAATATCTCGATCTGGTTCGAAAATATTCTCAGCAAAATGAAGGCGAAGCGGAGGGCGCGCTCATTATTTTTGCCGATGATGCGGAATACATCGGCACCAACGGCTGGTTCAAACTGAAATATTTGAATCAGCCGGACAACGTGTTCGAAGCCACGCCGGATTCGCGCGAGAAACTCATCGATCTCATCAGCGCCTGCGCAGAAATGGGGCGATTCATCACATTTGAAGAAGCGTGCAGAAACCTGCCGGCCCTGCCGGATGAGATCACCTTTGACGATGACTCTGCCTGGCACGGCGCGCGAGCTTCGACGTGGGCGCAAACGCCCATGGCGCGGCTGCTTCGGCCCTGGCAGGATCTGGTTCGCGAAAAGCTGGTGGCCAATGCGGACTCGCTCTCCGAATCCGAACAACGGGCCGCCTGGTTTCATCTCACAAATTCGTACAACTCCGACGGCCAGTGGCCGCCCACGCTGCCGGAAGCGCCGCACATCATTCACCCGTTCAATTATCAGTATTGCTTCGAAAACCTGCTTCAGGCGGAGTTGCTCATTGGCGGCGTGGACAGATCGCGGCTCGACACTGACCCGGTTCGCACCATCAACGAAATTTTAGGTCCTCAGCAGCGGCTGATTCTTGAAAAAGCCAAGACGTTGGTCGATTCTTCGGACAAAGCGAAAAAGAGACGCGGCGAGGATGCGAATTTTTTAATTCACAAATCCATGGTCGTTTCATCTCTGAGAAACTCCGGCGAAAAAATACTTTATCCATCGGAATACAGAATTCGGGCAGAGCTTCTCGCTCAGGCGAGGCAACTGGTCGGCGGTATTGAAATTGAAAAGAACTGACACAAAAGGACGATTGCATGTTTGGTTTACCGGTCATTGATCTGACGACTATTTTACTTTACTTTCTGTTTGTGATTGTCATTGGCGTGTGGGCGTCGCGGCGCATTAAAAATCAGGAGGACTACTTTTTGGGCGGCCGGCGCTTCGGCAAATTCATCCAGACGTTTGCGGCGTTTGGCCAGGGCACTTCGGCGGAGAGCGCTGTGGGCACGACGGTCATTGTTGCGCGGAACGGTATGGCCGGGATCTGGCAGTTGCTCACAGGCGTGTTCGGCTTGCCCATTTACTGGATTACCTCGGTCTGGTACCGGCGTTTGCGCCTGCTCACTCTTGGCGATTTCTTCGAAGACCGCTACGATTCCAAAGGCCTTGCCGCGTTTTATGCCATTGTCAGTTCCATCTTTTTTATGGTTGTCATTGGATTGGGCTTCACGGCAATGACCAGAACCATCACCGGCATCGCCGCCAAACCGTACGCGCAGCTCAATGCTTCCGAAAAAATCGAATACGACAAAGCTCTTGAATTGGACAAGCTGGAAGCCACGGATGTTGATTTGCTGAGCTCAGGGGAAAAGGCACGGATGAATCAGCTCCGCATCGAAAATCCCGGCAAGGAATTTTCTTTTCTGAATGAAAACATGCTCATGTGGGGCGTGGCCATCATCGTCATCATTTACGCGGTCATGGGCGGACTGGAGGCGGCGTTTATCACGGATACGGTTCAGGGGATTTTCATTCTCATTCTCTCTTTGCTGCTCATGCCATTTGCGTTTTTGAAAATCAACGAGGTATTTGGCGGTAGCGGAGTGACCGGCATCATCGAAGCGGCGCGAGCTCAGTTGCCGCAATCCGCGTTCGAAATCTGGGGCTCGCCGGACATGGTCGATTTTACGTGGTACTACATCATCGCGCTGGTCGTGATGATTCAAATCAACGTGGCAATTCAGGCCAACCAGTTAACGGCCTGCGGATCAGCAAAAGACGAATACACGGCCCGCTTCGGGTTCACCACCGGTATTTACATCAAACGCGCGACCACGCTGCTCTGGGGCATTTCTGCTTTGATGCTGGTGATTTTATACAGCAACACCGTGAAAAACCCGGATTATTTGTGGGGGCATGCCTGCCGTGATTTATTGGGTTCGGTCGGAATCGGCCTGGTCGGGCTGATGATCGCCTGCCTCATGGCCGCGCTCATGTCCACCGCCGACATGATGATGATTACCACTTCCGGCCTGCTCACCCATAATTTTGTGCGCCCGTTTTTTCCGAATCTCAACGAAAAGGCCTACATTTTTTCAGGCCGCGTCATCGGATTTCTGGCGGTCATTGGCGGCGTGCTGCTCGCCACTCAGTTCGACAATGTATTTCAAATGCTGAAACTGATCTGGGAATTCAACATCGTCATGGCGGCCGCGTTCTGGATGGGCATTCGCTGGCGCCGCGCCACCAAAGCCGGGGCATGGTGGTCCATGACCAGCACCATGATTTTTTTCGTGATGCTGCAAGTCATCATTCCCCTGTTTCCCGGGGTGAAGACCAGCGAATATTTGGCGAAAACTGTGGAGCCAATTCAGGTGGAGCGAACCTATACCGCGCGCGAAGTTGATGTGGCCGAACGGGAGCGGGCCATTCAGGTGTGGGATCAATTGAACGAAATCGGAAAAGCACGGGGCGAGCGTCCTGAACCGCTGGCCGCCGGGGAGAAATTCGTTAAAAAATATAACACGCCCCGCAAATCCATTTTCTGGGTGCAGGGAATTAAAGTGAACGACGCCGGCCAGGTCTACGGATCCGGCATGCTGAGCCTGGAATTGGTGCTTTTGGAATGGCTGGGATTCGACCTGTCCAAAAATCCGCATGCGTTGAACGAAACCATTCGAATCATCATTCGCACGATATTTCCATTTTTTATTTTGATACTTGTATCTTATCTCACACGGCCGGATGATAAAAAACGACTTGACCGATTTTTCGTGAAAATGAAAACCCCGGTTCACGCAGACAAGGCTGATGACCAAAAAGAAATGAAATTATCTTACGAAGATCCAAATCGTTTTGATTCGAAGAAAATGTTTCCCAATTCAAACTGGGAAATGGAGAAGCTGGACAAGACCGACATCAAAGGCGTTCTCTGGTTCACTGCCGGCGGAATATTCATCCTGGCGCTGGTGTATTTGATTGCGTCTGTTGGGGGTTAATGGAAAGAAACCTTAATCTTAATCGTAACTCATAATCACAATCGAGATTAGGATTAAGATTAGGATTATGATTGAGATTATGATATTTGTATTTATCTGTGTCTCCGGGCCTCCGTGGCACATTAATAAAAGTATAAATCAACTATGAATAAAAACGACATCTACGCCGAAATTGCAGCAACGCGATTCAGCGAGCGGGATAAAAATTTAATCGAACCGCAGCCGCAGGAAATTCCCCGGCGGCTTCTTTCCTTTGACGAAGTTCCGGCACAGACGCCGTTCCCGCAAAGTCAAAAAATGAACACGCAGGATGAGTTGCGCGCTGAGCTGGAAATTCAGCGGCAGACGTACGATCCTTTCCTGAAAAATATGGCGCCGGAAATCGATTCCCTCAGGATCAGTAAAAGCCTGGAGTCTTTCGACTGGCGAATCGAAACAGAGGATGATCGCCGCGATTTTTTGACAGCGCTTTCCGGCAAGGGACGCTGGGAGAACGTGCGTATTCCCCATTACGGTCCGCCGCTCGGCCGTGCCGTGACGTATTACCGAACGACCTTCGAGGTCACTCGCGACATGCTGGAAAAGGGCGCGCTTTTCGTTTCTTTCAAGGGCGTGGATTACAAAACGCATGTTTTTGTGAACAACGCCTTTCTCGGTTCGCACGAAGGATTTTTTGCTCCGTTCCAATTCGAATTTACGAAGCATGCTCACCCCGGCGAAAACACGCTGTTCATCAAAGTGGAAAATGATTTCATTTGCATGGGCAACCGAAGCGAAGCCGGCGAAACGCGATTTCAGGGCGATAAAATTTACGCGGCCACAGGCTGTGGCTACGACGACCCGGAAATCGGCTGGCATCATTGTCCCCCGGGCATGGGAATTTACCAGGATGTCTGCATCGAAGCGCGAAGCCGGCTGCACATCCACGACATTTTCGTCCGCCCCATGCCTGAAAAAGAGAGCGCTGAAGTCTGGGTCGAGATTTTCAATTGCGATGTTCAGCCTCGGGAGATCGAACTGGAATTCTCTCTCTTCGGGCAGAATTTCGGGCAAACAGTTTTCGAGAATCACAAATACACGCCAGCCGGAATTCATGTGCCCGGTCTGGGCGATGTGGCCAAGAGGTCGGACAAAGACATTTCGCTGCTCATGGGTCCCGGCGCTAATTTGCTCAAAATCCGGATCAGCATTCCAAGGCCGCGACTGTGGGAGCCAGCCTCACCGTGGTTGTATCAAATTCAGGTGAAACTGTTTGACGGCGACAATAATTTTTTAGACGCCTCATCGCGGCAATTCGGTATGCGCTCGTTTCGAATGGATGAGGAGCGCGAACCAAAAGGACGATTTTTTCTGAATGGCAAACAAATCAAATTGCGCGGCGCTAACACCATGGGGCACCTTCAGCAGTGCGTCATCAAAAAGGATTGGGATCAGCTTCGGGACGATATTCTGTTGGCCAAAATCTGCAACATGAATTTTCTGCGGCTCACCCAGCGGCCGGTTCAGCCGGAAATTTACGAATTTTGCGACAAGCTTGGCCTGATGACCCAGACCGACCTGCCCCTGTTCGGCGTGCTCCGGCGCAATCAGTTCACCGAAGCCGTCCGACAGGCCGAAGAAATGGAGCGGCTGGTTCGCAAGTATGCCTGCAATATTCTGGTCAGCTACATCAACGAGCCGTTCCCCAATGCCATGGATGAGCCGCACCGGCATCTCATCCGTTCGGAATTGCAGAACTTTTTCGAGGCGGCGAATTTCCTGGTGAAGATGAACAACCCGGATCGTGTCATCAAAGCGGTGGATGGCGAATACGATCCGCCCGGGCCGGGATTTCCTGACAACCACTGCTATTGCGGCTGGTACAACGGCCACGGCATCGATATTGGCAAGCTGCTCAAAGGTTTCTGGCAGAAAGTGAAGCCGGGCTGGAATTACGGCTGCGGCGAATTCGGTTCCGAAGGACTCGATCCTGTCGAGGTGATGCGGAAATATTATCCGCCGGAATGGCTGCCCCAAAATCCGGACGAGGAGAAATTCTGGTCGCCTCACGGTATTGTGATGGCTCAGACAGGGCGATTTCATTATTTGTGGTTCGAAACGCCGGGCACGCTGGAGGGCTGGGTCCAAGCCAGTCACGTGCACCAGGTTTGGGTGACGAGATTAATGACCGAGGTCTTTCGTCGCGACAACCGCATGCACAGTTTCGCCATTCACCTGTTCATCGACGCGTTTCCCTCCGGCTGGATGAAGGCGATCATGGATGTGGAGCGGCGTCCCAAGCCGGCGTATTTCGCCTACCGCGATGCCTTAGCGCCGCTGATGACGAGCCTGCGCAGCGACCGAACCACTTTTTTTTCCGGCGAGAAAATTCAAATCGAGCCGTGGATTTGCAACGACCACAACGAGCCGGTGAACCAGGCGACACTCATCTATTCGGTTGAAATTGAAGGCAAAATTATTCATCGCGGAAACGAGAAAGTCGAAATCCCGGCCTGCGAAAGTTTGTGCCCGGGATTATTGAAATTCCCGGCGCCGGTTGTTTCGAACCGAAATCGCCTGACGGTACGCCTTGCCTTGATCGATGCTTCCGGCCGAACCAGGCATGATTCGGAATTAGCATTGGATATCTTTGAGCCGATAAAAATTCAACCGAAAAAGCAGGTGCAGATTATCAGCGACCAGCCGGAGCGATTGGCGCAATTCGTGCAAAGTCTTGGATTGAATTTTTATGTTGATGAAAACGAATCACCGAATGACCTGATTCTCATTGACAATTTTTTAGCTTTTCCCGAAGAGGAGGAAAACGTCCGGCGGGCAGTGCAGCACGGCGCGATCGCTATTTTTTTTGAATTACAACCAGGCAATTACCGAATCGCGGACACCGAAATTTCCGTGAAAGAATGCGGCATGAGCGCAAGGCATTTTGTGTCCCGCGCCACCGGGCACCCAATGGTCGATGAATTTCTGCCGGGGGATTTCAAATTCTGGTACGAAATCGAAGTCGGTTACCCGACGCCGCTGCTCTATTCCACGTTCGAAGCGCCGGGGTGGAGACCCATTCTCACTTCCGGCAATGGCGACTGGCAGGGCAATTGGAAACCGGCTTTCGCTGCCGCAGAAAAAAAGGAAGGCTCAGGACTCTGGCGGATTTGCCAGGTGCAACTCATTGGACGAATTGAGGGGAATCCGATTGCTCATATTTTTTCAAGCAATCTTTTGCAATAACAGAATCTTTTTCAATATAGCTCAAATCAAATGGCCTCAGATCAGTTACATTATTATCTTGACAAACTGGAAGCGATTATCGATCCCGATCATGTCGCAGCGACCAGGGATTTACAGCGGCGAACTTTCGCGTTTGATAAGGTCGATCACATTCCGACTGCTTTTCTTTATCCTGTCCCGGAAGAGGAGTGGCCGGCTTTCGATTTCGAAGAAATTTACCACGACCGGGAGAAGATGCTGATCAGCGAATTGCGTTATGTGTATATGGGCGCCAAGCTGAAAGATGACCGGCTTTACGGCATTCGGGCCAATTACGGGACCGGCATCATCGCGTCCATGTTTGGCTGCCCGGTGCACACGTTCGATTTTGCGCTGCCAATCAGCAAAGAAATCCCGCGCGCCGAGATCGAAAGAATTTTAGAGCGCGGCGTGCCGGAGATCCGAAGCGGCATCGTGGGGCAGGCGCTCGATACGGTGGCATATTTCAGGGAGCAGCTTCAACCGTATCCGAAATTGTCCGCTGCGGTTGGCTCGCAATGCCTGGATATTCAGGGCCCGTTCGACAATGCCAGCATTATCTGGGGATCGGATATTTATCTTTCCCTTCTCGATGAAACCGACAAAGTGCTCCGGTTGATGGACATCATCTCCGAAGCCATTCTTGACGTTGTGAAAGCGCATCGCAGGATTGATGGGAAAAGTCTGCACGAGCATGACGGAGCCTGGAATCATCTGGGCGGACTGTGCGTGCGCAATGATTCTACCGTGAATCTGGGCCGGCAGCATTACAACGATTACGTGAAATCGTTCGATGAAAAACTGCTCTCCCAATGGGGCGGCTGGATTCATTTTTGCGGAAAAGCGCACCAGTGGTGGCAGGAATTGCTTTCCATTAGAGGGATGAAAGGCATCAACCCGTACCAGGGCGAATTTTACGATTTGTTTGAAATGTACGAAACCTGCGAAGCGGCCGGCGTGCCCATTGTGCAGTGGACCGTGCCAGTGGACGCCCGATGCCGGGAACGCATCCGCACCGGTTTTTCCCGGATTATCGAAGCCAAAGATTTCGAAGACGCCCTTCGAAAAAAAGAACGGCTCTACGCGACCGGCCATGTGGATTGAAAGAATAGATTGAGGTAAAGATGAAGGTAAAGAAATAAAAAAAAAGGCCGTAAATATTTTTTCTTTATCTCTGCCTTTACCTAACGTTTTTTATTGGTGAATGTATGAAATACAAAAACCCAGTCATCCCGGGTTTTTACCCGGACCCGAGCATTTGCCGCATTGATGGCGACTATTTCCTGGTCTGCAGTTCATGCGAATATTTCCCCGGCGTGCCGGTTTTTCACAGCAAATATCTAATTCACTGGCGGCAAATTGGCTATTGCCTGACCCGAAAAAGTCAGCTCGATTTGAGCAAGGCTTACTTTTCCCGCGGGATTTACGCGCCGACCATTCGGTACCACGGCGGGATGTTTTACGTCATCACCACCAATGTTTCGGACCACGGCAATTTTTTCGTCCGAACCGACGATCCGTTCGGCGAATGGTCCGATCCTGTTTGGGTGGATGTGCCGGGCATCGACCCTGACCTGTTCTTTGATGACAATGGCACCGCTTATCTTTCAGTCAGTGACCGCAGTGATGGATACATCCGAATTGCGCAGTGCACCATCGATATCAATTCAGGCAAGCTGCTTTCTCCGTTAAAAGACATTTGGGAAGGCAGCGGCGGCTATGGCCCGGAAGCGCCGCACATTTACAATATCAACAATTATTATTATTTGATGATTGCCGAGGGCGGAACCGAGTACGGGCACATCGCGACCATTGCACGCAGCCGAAGGCCGGACGGCCCGTTCGAAGCCTGTCCCAACAATCCCGTTTTAACGCATCGCAGTTCCGGCAGTCCCATCCAGGGCGTTGGCCATGCCGATTTGGTTCAGGCGCACAATGGAACGTGGTGGGCGGTTTGTTTAGGCTTCCGATTTGTCGGGTATCAGCGGTATCATTTTTTGGGACGGGAAACATTCCTTGCCCCGGTTGCCTGGGATGATCAGGGTTGGCCTGTTTTCGGAAACAACGGCCGCATTGCCCTGGAAATGGAAGCGGAATGCCTGCCGGCTCATCCCTGGCCGAAGCCGCCGGTTCGGGACGATTTTAATAGGCCTGAACTGGATTTGTGCTGGAATTTCATCGGGAATCCGCGCGACGGCACATGGTCGCTTACGGAGCGTCCCGGATTTCTGTGTTTGGCCGGACAAAAAGAGAATCTGGATGACATGAATCCATCGCCGGTATTTGTTGGCCGGCGCCAGCGCCATTTTGAAATTGAGGTCTCTGCAATGCTGGAATTCGATCCAACAAATGAAGGCGAGGAGGCCGGGCTCACCGCATTTCAAAATTTGAAGCATCATTACGAAATTGCAGCGACGTTAAAAAATGGCAAACGCTTTGTTTTGGTTCGCCGAAGAATTGGTAGTCTGAGCGCCGTGGTTGCCGAGCGTGAAATCGGAACCGGGCCGGTTCGGCTTATCATTCGGGGGAATAAAGACATGTACCGCTTTCTTTTCGCAGAAGAAAATCAGATCGAAGTCGAATTGGCCAGCGGAGAAACGCGCTATTTATCCACCGAAGTCGGCGGCTGGTTCACCGGCGTTTTTTTTGGAATGTACGCCACCGGCAACGGGCGCGCCTGCTCCGCAAAAGCATACTTTGACTGGTTCGATTATGTCCATTAGTTCCCTGTGGCGAAAAAGATTTTTTGCCAAGGATCGACACGGATATTCACGGATTAAAAAATAAGAAAATGATTTATGAATAATATCTGAAGAATTTTTCCAGATGGATTAAGTTTTAAAAAGCTAAAAATACTTTTTGAGTTTGGCAAAAGCTTTTAACCTCGATTATTCACATTATATTTCTAAAGGTATCGAGATAACCTGAATGGTGCTGAATTTAGAGAGTAGTACATTTTTGCGTCTATAACTGAGTTTTAAATTGATTGATCATTCAATTTGATAATAATCAAATAATTGAATCAATTTTATGATAATTACATGAATAATTCAGGTTAAAATAGAAATTTGATTTTATCCATAAAAATAGAATTTATGATTTAGTATTTTTCCTATTTTCTTTCGAATCGGTCATTAGCTGTTAATCGAAATGTTTGTCATTCGCATTTCCAATTCTTTTATCCGTGTTTGATCCGTGTATATCCGTGGCTAAATTAAAAAATAAACTTGCTTCATTATACGTATTTCCGGAGTTCAAAAATGAGAAAAATATTATTCATTCTGTTCCTTTTTCTGGTGACGGTTCCCCCCGGTTTTTGCGGTGAACCCATCGATATCAGCAGCCGCTGGGAGCTGTTTGTCGATAAATTCCTTATCAGCGAGATGAAGAATGTCGATTTGAAATTGCACAGGCCGGAGCGGCGCGAAATTGTTTTCCAAGGTGAAACCGAATGGGAAGATAACACCATGAGTTTCGTTCGGGTGTTGCAGAATGGCGACAAGGTTCGTCTTTATTACCGGGCGTCCATGTTTCAGCAGGGCGAAAAGCGCGTGCCGGTGATGGCGCTGGCCGAAAGTGAGGACGGAGGCTTTTCCTTCACCCGGCCGGCGCTGGGCATCGTCGAATACAACGGTTCAACGAAAAACAACATTCTCAAGATCAGCGAAGTCCCGAATATCCCGCCGCCGTTCATCGATACAAATCCTGATTGCGATCCGGACGAGCGCTACAAAGGATTGAGCGGCGAATGGAAAATGTGTTTCGCGCTCGCCTCCCCGGATGGGGTACACTGGCATTTGATGACCGAGGACACGCTGAAAATGGACGGCACGTTTGACACGGTTAATACTTCATTTTGGGATCCGAGAATTAAGGCTTACCGGTGTTTCACCCGTTATTTTGAAAATATTGATATGAACGCGGAAGAGGTTGATGTTCTCAGCGCCAAAGCAGTATCCGTCCGCGCGATTCAAAGCTCCACTTCAAAAGATTTCATCCATTGGGAAAAAGTGAAGCATAATCAATACAGCGATGACTATCCTTTTCAAATGTACACCAACGCGACCATCCCGTGTCCCGGGGCGGAGCACATTTATCTTGCCTTTCCCAATCGCTACGTGCAGGATCGAATTGTTAAAAAGGATCATCCCTACCCCGGCATGAACGACGCGCTTTTCATGTCCAGCCGCGACTGCATTCGCTGGAATCGTTTTCCCGAGGCCTGGATTCGCCCGGGACTGGATGAAAAAAACTGGACCGATCGCAACAACTACCCGGCGTGGGGAATCATCAAATCGTCGGACACGGAATGGTCCATGTATGTCAGCGAGCACTATCGCCACCCCGAGGTGAGGCCTCGGTTGCGACGTCTCTCCATTCGTCCCCGCGGATTTGTGTCGGTTCATGCCAAATACAAGGGTGGCGAATTCACCACAAAGCCGATTATTTTCAGCGGGAAGCATTTGCAGCTTAATTTTTCGACGAGCGCCATTGGTGGAATTAAAGTTGAATTATTGGATAAAAATGGAAAACCGATTCCCGGTTTTGGATTGGACGATATGGATGAAATTTTTGGTGATGAATTGGAGCGAACTGTGGCATGGAAATCCGGCAGTGATTTATCTAAATTGGCCGGCACGCCCATTCGCATGCGCTTTGTGTTGAATGATGCGGATATTTTCGCGTTTAAATTTGAGAGGTAGGAGCTGTATCAAAAGTCCAATTTCAGCAATTCATGTACTTAATCATAAATGTCTTTCCTGCGAATGTCGAAGATGCGCCTTGGCGTGCATGAACCTCCTTCCTCTGCCAGAAGAGATTCCTGAACTTCGCTTCGTCAGGAATGACAGATTAATTGAAAGTACATTTTTCATACTTTTGATACATCCCCTACATAAAAAAATAATTTTTTCACGCAAACAAGAAGGAGTTGCACTTTGGAGCACTTCAGTATTCATGGAATTGATCTCTTCATTGTAATTGCATACTTGATTGCCATTCCGGCGTTCGGGTTCTATTTCAAAAAATTTGTCAAATCTGAAGAAGACTACTTCCTCGCCGGCCGCATGCTGCCCTGGTGGATCATCGGATTTTCCATCATTGGCACGAACATCGGGGCCACCGATTACGTCGGCGCTGCCGGCGGAGCATATCGCTTCGGGCTTACCCAGGCCAATTTCGAATGGATCGGCGCGTTGCCGGCAATCGCGCTTTCCGCGCTGCTGTTCGTCCCGTATTACTGGCGCTCCGGCGCGTACACTGTCCCCGAATTTCTGGGCAAACGATACAATGGCGTGACGCGGTTCATCCAGATTATCTGCTGGGGCTCGTTCATGGTTTTTCTCATGGGACAATTTTTCTGGGCCAGCAGTCTCATGCTGGATGAGTATTTGGGCATTCCCATCACCGTCGGACTCATACTTACGGCCGTCATTGTTGGCGCCTACACCGTGGCCGGCGGCATGGGCGCCGTGGCCATGACCGACGTGGTTCAATTGCTGGTGATGTTCATCGGCGGGCTGGCGATTACGGTTCTCGGATTGTGGACGGTCGGCGGCTGGGAGGGGCTCGTCGATAAAATCGTGCCCACCCATCCCAATCATTTGAAGCTGTATTTGCCGGCCGATCATCCAATCTATCCCTGGCCTGCGGTTATTTTGGGGCTGGCGTTCGTCGCTTCCCCGGCCTGGTGGTGCTGCAACCAGGCCATGATTCAACGGACGCTTGGCGCCAAGAGCGAATGGGACGCCAAAGCCGGCATGATGTTCGCCGGCTTCCCAAAAATGTTCATCCCGCTGCTGACCATCATTCCCGGGCTCATTGCTCTTGCGCTGAATCCGGATTTGGCCGGCGCGGACATGGACAAAGCCTATCCCTGGCTCATCAAAAATATTCTGCCAGCAGGATTGGCCGGGCTGGTTTTCGCCGCATTTATGGCCGCGCTCATCTCCAGCGTTGATTCTGTCCTCAACTCGGCAGCCACGCTCTGGACGCGCGACATTTACCAGGCGCACATCGCCACCAAAGCGTCGGACAAACACTATCTTTTGGTGGGGCGAATTATGACGGTTGCGTTCATCATTATGGCCATTATCATCGCGCCCATGATGAAGCGATTCCCCGGGCTATTCACTGCCGGACAGTACTTTCTGGCGCTGTTCCAGGGCCCCACGTTTGCCATTACCCTGCTTGGCATTTATTGGCGCAGGGCGAACCAGTGGGGCGGTTTGGCAGGCTTGTTAGGCGGCATTGTGATTTCAGCGCTGCTTTACATGAAATACGATGTGTCGTTTTTCTATGTCTCGTGGTGGTCATTCTTTGGCGCGTTCATCATCACGGTCGTTATCAGCCTGTTGACGAAGCCGGATTCGGTGGAAAAACTGCAGGGACTTGTTTACGGCCTGGTGATGAAAGACGATTCAATCCAGGAAACACTTGCACAACGAGCCGAAGGAGGGAAGTAAATATGCTGAGCAATTTATCAAAACCACTGACCTTTTTATTCGTTGCCGTTATTACACTTTTTCTGGCTGTGGTGGTCGTTTTTTTTGTTGGACCCATTCAAATATGGTTAGCAAAATTATCACTCACCTGGGCGACGATTATTTCCATCGCGACATTAGTTGTGACGATTTTTTGGGCCTGGTTTCGGTCGAAAGAATTTATTCTACTGGGTTCGCCGGATGAAAAATCATGGCGCGATTTAAGGCTCTGGGCAATTATTTTAATGATGGTGATGATCGTTATCTATTTAATTTTTTAAAGTTAATTTGGAGCAGGTATGAATTCAAACAGTGAAAATTCAAATGAAAAACCAGCATTCGAACCTCTGCTCATTATGGGCTATTTCTGGTTCGCGTTTGGTATTATTGTGCTCATCGCTTCGTTCTTTGTTGAAGAAACGCCCCAGGTTCCGCATATTCGCGGCGTGTTGACCAATATTTTTGCCGGATCGTTATTGTTCCTCATCGGATTATTTTCAATCCTCAAAGGGCGAAAGAAAAATTCGGCTCAAAAATAAAAATATGATTTACTATGAAAAAACTATTACAACCCGTTATTTCAAAAGAAAATGCCGAGTCACTTTTTCAGGGATTGGCCCGGAGGAAAATTTTGAAATTATTTCCATCGCCGGAATTATCGCTCATGAAGATGGAAATGCTTTATCTGCCCTTTTATATATTTGAAATTACATTAGAGGAAAAAAGAAAAATCAGACAAGTGCATTTTTCCGCGGACGGAATTGATGGCAATGTCGCTCCATTCTCGCCTGAAACAGAAACCTATGCCGAACAAACCGATTGCCAGACGTTTGATTTTGTGATTACAAAAATCGAGGCGAAAAAGCGGGTCTGTGATTTTTCCCGGGGACTCGTTTTGGAGCATGGTTTGAAATTCAATAGAAATGCTTCGGTGAAGGATATCGTGTTCAATGAAAAAATTCACTTCCCGTTCTGGATATTCTATTTTAAAAAAAGGGGAAGGTATGATTTTAAGGCCATGGACGCCGTTTCAGGGGAATTCACTCCCTTGAAAATGCGGCAGGTATTTTTGAAGCTGTTCAGCCAGAAGCATTTTTTTTCTGTCTCAAAGACTTAAATACTCGAAGAATAAATACTAATTCAGGAGCATGCTGTGGCAAATATAAAAAGATTCGTCCTATTGTTATTCCTGCTAATCAGTTTCATCTCGCTGGCTGTTTTCTGCGCCGGGCAGAAACAATTTGAAGTCAGTCAATACGATGTGGTATGGGACAGCCCCAGCGCGGACTCGAAAGGCTCCATGCCGCTGGGGAATGGAGAAATTGGCATCAATGTCTGGGCTGAAAAAACCGGGGATGTTTTCCTTTACATCGGCCGAACCGACGTCTGGAACAGCAACTGCAGTCTCGCGAAAGTCGGCAAGGTGAAGCTGCACTTTACGCCCAATCCGTTCGCCGAAGGTGAGCCGTTTGAACAGCGCCTCGATTTGGCCAACGGCGAAATTCACATCCATGCCGGGAGCGAAGACAATCGTTTCAACCTGCAAATTTGGGTGGACGCGAATTCGCCGGTCATTCATTTTCAAACAGATAGCAAGCAGCCGCTTTCCGTGGAAACCAGTCTGCATATCTGGCGAACCGAGGAGCGGCAACTCTCCGGTAATGAATTGCACACGGCATACGGCGTCATCAAAGCGCCATTCCCGGTTCTTGTCTATCCGGATACTGTGTTAGCGGGCAGGGAAAATGAAATTGTGTGGGCGCATCAGAATAAAGCGTCCATCTGGCGGGAAACGCTGGAGCGGCAGGGCATGGATTCCTGGATTGAATCGGCCACTGATCCCCTGCTTCACAATGTGTTCGGCGGGGTAATCAAAGGCGAGGGTTTGGTCTCGGATTCACCCACAGCGTTGAAATCCGGGCAGCCGGGACGTTCTTTTCATTTGAAAGTATTTACGCACACGGCTCAAAACCAATCCGTCGAAAATTGGGAGAATGAGCTTCGGGCTGTTATCGAAAAAGCGGAGCAAGTTAATCCCCAAAAATCCCAAGCGGCTCATCGAACATACTGGAATAATTTCTGGGAACGAAGCTGGATTTACGCGGATGGCACGCCGGATGCCCGAACTGTCACACAAAGTTTCGTCTTGCAGCGATTCATTAGCGCGTGCGCCGGCCGGGGCGCGTTCCCTCAAAAATTCAATGGCTCCCTATTCAATGTCGATTCCATGCTTGCTGATTTTCCCTTTGACGCTGATTACCGTCGCTGGGGCGGACCGTACTGGCTTCAGAACACGCGGCTGATTTACTGGCCCATGCTGGCCAACGGCGATTACGATATGATGGCGCCGTTTTTTCGCATGTACAAAAACGCCCTGCCGTACGCACAGGCAGCCACGAAGCACTTCTTCAATCATGAGGGCGCGTTTTTCCCGGAAACCATGTATTTCTGGGGTTCGTATGTCATGGATAATTTCGGCTGGAACACGTCGCACACACCGTTCAAATACACGGAAAATCAGTACATCCGCTATTACTACCAGGGCGCGCTGGAAGTCGCCGCCATCATGCTCGAGTACTATAACCACACTCGCGACGAAAAATTTGCGCGGGATTTTCTTCTGCCATACGCACATCAGGTTGTGTTGTTTTACGCTGAACATTACCCCCGCGATGAGAACGGGAAAATTCGCATCTATCCTTCGCAGGCGCTTGAAACGTACTGGGACGCTGAAAATCCAACGCCGCCCATTGCCGGCCTGCGGTGGAATGTGAAAGGCATTTTGAAATTGCCGGAGGAATTATTCTCCCCAAAACAGCGTGAATTCTTCGAAAAAATAGTGCATGAATTACCGGAAATTCCGGTTGGAACAAAGGATGGAAAAGATGTGGTTCTACCTGCCGGCAAAATCAACGGGGAGCCTCGCAATCACGAAAACCCGGAATTTTATGCCATCTTTCCGTATCGGTTTTACGGCGTGGGCAAGCCGGATCTGGAACGAATGCGAAACAGTTTTATGTCGGCCCGCGTAAAATCGGCAAGTGGGTGGGCGCATTACGATGTGAACGCCGCGTTTTTGGGGATCACTGATTCCGCGAAAACGCGGCTGGTCGAACGAACCGCCGCAAAGAATCCGGCATGCAGATTTCCTGCGTTCTGGGGACCTAACTACGACTGGATTCCGGATCAGGATCATGGCAGCAATATTTTAATTGCACTTCAGGCCATGCTCATTCAAACCCATGGCGACAAAATTTTTATCTTCCCGGCATGGCCCAAAGAATGGAACGTAAAATTCAAACTCCACGCTCCGAAGGAGACAATTGTTCAATGCGAGCTACGAAATGGTGAAGTTCACAATCTGAAAGTCACACCGGGAAGGCGAAAGAAGGATATCACCATTCTCGGATTTAACAATCATTGACAGATGCAAATTATCTGTGAAATGCACAAAATGCTAAATATAATTTCCCGGAATTCTTTTTTTGAATTATTTTATTTTTCATTTTTTATCTTTGGAAAAATTTTGTATATTGTAAAAAAATCAATCACACACCAAAATCTTTAAGGAGAGATGACAATGCAAAATTTTAATCCTGAAGATGCAATGAATGAAGCAAAACGAGAATTTGGAGAACATGGCGGAGTGACCCCGTCCATAGAACGTTCGGCCACATTTACAGTTATGGAACCGGGCACCATGCCGCAGATTTTCGAGGGAGTTCGCGGCCCGGAAAAAGGAGGATGTTTTCTTTACAGCCGCCACTTCAATCCCACGGTTGATGTGCTGGATCGGTATCTTGCTGCCATGGAAGGAACCGAATCCTGCGTGAGTACCGGCAGCGGCATGTCAGCGATTTCCTGTGCCCTCCTTCAGATATGCAAAAATGGCGATCACATTGTTTCCAGCGATACGGTCTACGGCGGCACCCATGCACTGCTGAACGACCTTTTCCCGCAAATCGGCATTACGACCACATTTGTTGATCCTGCGAAAGTTGAAGAATTCGAAGCGGCCATCAAACCAAATACAAAAGTGCTTTATACGGAAACATTGGGCAACCCGACCCTGAAAGTTTCGGACATTCCGGCATTGTCCAAATTAGCCAAAGCAAAAGGATTGAAGCTTATCGTTGACAACACATTCACCCCCATGGTGATTTCGCCTGCCAGATTGGGCGCTGATATTGTTGTCTATTCCATGACAAAATTCATCAATGGCGCCAGCGATGTGATAGCCGGGGCAATTTGCGCATCCAAAGATTTTATTTATGAATTGATGGACCTGCACACCGGCCGCGTGATGCTGTTAGGCCCAACCATGGATCCGCGCGTGGCATTCGATCTCATTCAGCGGTTGCCGCACCTGGCCATCCGAATGCGGGAGCACGGACGTCGCGCCATGGTTATTGCGCAACGATTGCAGTCCATGGGCGCTCCTGTCACATACCCGGGACTTAAAACGCATCCGCAGCATGAATTGTTTACTTCGTTGATGAACCAGGGCTACGGTTACAGCGGGCTGCTCACCATTGACTGCAAAACCAGGAAAAAAGCCGAACAAATGATGTCCGTATTACAGAACAAGGAAAAATTCGGATTTATCGCTGTATCGCTGGGTTACTTTGATACGTTGATGAGCTGCTCCGGTTCATCCACATCATCGGAGATTTCGGAAGAAGAACAACGCAGGATGGGACTCTCTCCCGGCCTGCTACGAATCGCTATCGGCTATACCGGTGATTTGGAGAAACGCGTTGAGCAGATCGAGCGGGCGATTAAGCAGGTGTGTTTGGATTAATCTGGAAAACTTTTTTTTCAATTCAAAATTACATAGGATAAAATATATACTCGAGTATATTTCATACGACTTCCGCGCTGGAGAAATCTCCAGCGCGATCGGGTTTCGCTGAAAATTTATAATGAAAGACACCGATGAATAGCCGAGAACGAATTCAAACCATTATTTCAGGGGAAGCTGCCGACCGGGTTGGCTTCTGGCTGGGCAAGCCCCACGCCGATACCGAACCAATTTACATCAACGCTTTTGGGCAGAATGACATGGAAGGCGTGCGTCGTTTCCTCAAAGACGACATGCGCTGGATTAATCCCCAGTGGATTTCGTACAAACACCCGGAAGGCCGGCCTATTTTTGACATGCAGCGAAAAGGCAAAGAGTTAAGCGCAGCCGGCGTTTTTTCCGACTGCGAGGAGGTCGATGAAGTGGAAGACTTCCCCTGGCCCAATGCGGATTACCTGGATTTCACCGAAGCGCTTCGCATTCTGGACAACACCGGCGATGTCTACCGCGCCAGCGGATTTTGGTGTCCCTTTTTCCACGAATTGGCGGATTTTTTCGGCATGGAAAATTACTTCATCAAAATGTACACTCACCCGGAAGTGGTACATGCTGTGACGCGGCATGTCATAAATTTCTATCTCGAAGCCAATCGGCGCTATTACGAATTAGTCGGAGATAAAATCGACGGATTCTTCTTCGGCAATGATTTCGGAACACAGTTAGATTTGCTCATCAGCCCGGATCAGTTCGAGCAGTTCATTTTTCCCTATTTCAAAGAATTGACAGACCAGGGCCATGAATACGGCTACCAGGTCATTTTGCATTCCTGCGGTTCCATATACAAAGTCATTCCCAAACTCATCGAGCTTGGCGTGGAGGCCCTGCACCCGCTGCAGGCCAAAGCCGCCAACATGTACGCGGAATTATTAGCCAAAGAATTCAAGGATAAAGTGGCGTTCATTGGCGGCATTGATACGCAGGAGCTGCTTGTGCATGGCACACCAGAGCAAGTCAAAGCCGACGTCCGTCGGGTGAAGGAACTGTTGGGGCCATGTTTGGTTGTGAGTCCCAGTCATGAAGCGCTGCTGCCGAACGTGCCCCCTGAAAATGTGCTGGCTATGGCCGAAGCGGCTCGCGAATGATTGGTGGATTGGTAAATTGGTGATTGGTTAGCGGTGAATAAGTGATTGGTAAATTACTAAAGATTTTTTAACGAAAGATCGTGCTGGATATGTATCCAGCACGAAATTAGTTCAACCGTTCCTGACTCGAGCTTCGGGCGAAGAATAGATCGGATATTCATCCGTTTTAAAATAGTAACACAAAATCTGATGATGTCTATTCAAATATTTGAGACCATCAAAGTTATCGCGTCGAATCATTTCAAAATAGAGAGGCGAACCATGAAAAATACAATGCAATTCAATAAACGTAAACTATTAATCGCCCATGTGTTCATTTTATTCCTTTTCATTGTTGGCTGCGCCGCCCTGCAGGAACTGGCACAGGTGCAAAAACCAACGCTGGAATTTCAAAAAGTCCGATTCACAGGTATGACCTTTGAGACTGTGGATCTGGCTTTTGACGTCAAAATAACAAATCCCAATCCGCTGTCCGCTTCACTGGCCGGGTTCGACTACGATTTTCAGATTGATGGCGCCTCTTTTCTATCTGGACAACAACCGACGCAGCTCACCGTTGCCGCCAATGCCGAAAGCGCGCTGGAAATTCCGCTCACGCTTAAGTTCAAAGACTTGTATCAGACCTATCAATCGCTCAAAAACAGGGACAGTTCTGCCTACAAAATCGATACAGGGCTTATGTTCAATCTCCCTGTTTTAGGCAAAACCCGAATCCCGGTCAGTCACGAAGGACATTTGCCATTGATCAAATTACCCGATGTCACGTTGGGTTCGCTCAAACTGAAAAACATCGGCTTTTCCGGGGCTGATCTGGAGCTGAAACTCAATGTGGACAATCCCAACAACTTCAATCTGCTGATGAACAAGCTGGACTACAATTTCTCCATCAACGGCACCACCTGGGCCAAAGGGCTCACGCAAAACACAATGAATATCAAGGAAAAGGGCGAGAGTGCTATCACCATCCCGGTGTCGCTCAGCTTTTCGAAGATGGGAAGAACCATTTACAACGTCATCATGGGGAACGAAAAATTGAATTACGACCTGAAGGGTAATCTGGATGTGAACAGCTCACTTCCGCTTTTGGGCCAGGTCAATCTGCCAATCGATCGATCCGGGCAAATCAATATTTTACGATAAAATGCTTGCGCGAATCAGAAAAAAATTCAATTTTAAACCCGGGGTAATCTAACCTGAATTATTCACAAATTTCAAACAAAAGATGTTTAAATTAATGTTATTAATGAATATAATCAGATATATGAAATTTAACAAAGTTAGTGATAATGAATTCGGAATTAAGCACCATTCAGGCTACCTGGATTCCTTAATGCATTACAATGAATAATCCAGGCTAATGAAACACAAATAATTATTTAGTGGTATGGAGGTTGTGATGAAAAAAATAACGTCACTTTTCATTTTGGTGGGGGTGGTATTTACTACCAACCTGGCTTTTTCATACAGTTATCTCAGGGTCGGTGATCCGCGCACGTCCTGGTCGACTTACCAGGGGACCATTGAGGAAGCCATTGTTTCTGTTCGACCCCAGGGTATTTACATGGAAATTGGACTGTATCTCACATTCTCGGCTCGCGGAACATATTTTGATGCTGGGGATTCGCTGGAGGTCACATTTTTCTTTGATCTGCCGGAAAACTCCATTGTCCACGATTCGTGGCTCTGGGTGGGCGATGACATCATCCGCGGATTAATCATGGACAAATGGACCGCTGCTTCTATTTACGAAGACATTGTGAAACGGCGAAGGGACCCTTCGATTTTGTTCAAAAGAGGAGCGCGACAATATGAACTGCGCATCTTTCCCATGGCCGGTAATGAAACACGAAAAGTGAAACTGACTTACCTCGTCCCGACACAATGGACGCAAAATGTGGTTTCTGCTCCCATGCCAACAGCATTACTCCGAACGTCGCGATATCAGCTTTCCGAATTTTACCTGTTGACCTGGTTGAGCGAAGAATGGAAAGATCCCGGCATTCTCGAATTCCCGAACATTGAATTCACCAGTGAGTATCGGGAAAAATTTGGAGATTACTTCCGGGCCGATTTGCCGCCGGACGCCATTCAAACAGACATCAATTTTGCTATGGACTCGCCGCTCAAAGACGGTGTTTATTTGAATCGGTTCGGAGAGGCGAACGAAGGTCTTTATCAATTAGCAATTCTGCCTTCCCAGACGCTCGATCTGTCTATCTCCCACAAAGTCGCGCTGTTATTCGATTACGATGCATCCAAAAGCAATATCACCGAATCGGTCATTTTAACGAACGTGAAATCCATGCTGCACGGGAATTTTGCGGCCAAAGATTCATTCAACCTGATTTTCTCCAAACTGAACATAAACAGGGCGAGCAACGTCTGGCTGCCGGCAGACTCGGCAGTCATCGAAGCCACGTTCGAGGCATTGGGTGAGAACCCAATAGCCAGTTACAGCAACCTGCCTTCGCTGGTTGCCAACGGCATCGATTTTGTCAAACAAAACGGGAATGATGGCAGCCTTTTGCTCATTTCCAATTCGGATCAGGTGGGCAGTTACCAGGTGGCGAACCAGCTCATCGACGATCTTTTGGATTTGATGGACCCGGATTTGCCCATTCATGTTGCCGATTTTACCAATCAAAATTATCAGTCCAATTATATCGGTGGTCGTTACTATTTGGGAAATGAATATTTTTACACAAATATTTCCCGGTTGACTGCTGCCAATTATATGAACCTGTATTCCGGCTACATGTTTTCCGAAATGCTGAACTCGGTATTCCAATCCATGAGTGGTTTCATCCGTTCGTTTGATTTGCATACATCCATGGATAACGGTTTTTGTTTCAGCCGATTTTCATTCAATAATACAGGGCAATCTGTTTATTTGAACCGGCCAATTCTCCAGGTAGGAAAATATTTTGGAACGCTTCCGTTCAGAATTGAAGCCTCAGGTATTTATGAAGACAATCCGTTTGCCGAAACATTTTTGATCGATGAGAGCAGCGCGTTCCAGGCGGACACACTGGCAGAAGAAATCTGGGTCGGAAATTACATCGCCTCGCTCGAAACCGAAGAACAGACCAACGACATCGTTGCCGAGATAATCGACAACAGCATCAATCATCGCGTGCTGTCCCTGTATTCGGCTTTTCTCTGCCTGGAGCCCAGCGACAAAATCAAGCCGTGTTACGACTGCCTCGATGAATCGGAGATCATTTCGTTTGTCGCCGAAGCTGCGGATACGACTGCGAGCGATAGTCTGTTGCAGGCCTATCCCAATCCGTTTAATGCCGAAACGACGATTCATATTAAAATGAAGAACAGCGTGAATCCGAGGGATGTTTCGTTCACGATTTTCAATATTATGGGACAGATCGTTCGTACGTTCGAAGCTGCGAGCAATGCCGAACGAAATGAATTCACATTCCACTGGAATGGGACGAATGAAGCAGGCCAAATGGTTTCCAGCGGAAATTACTTTTTTGTGGTGACAACGCCAACGCAGCGATCCACATTGAAATTGCTTTTTATGAAGTAAATTTAAAAGCGATATAGAACGCGGATGACGCTGATAAAACGGATTTTCGCGGATTTTAGTTTCTGGAGAGAAGAAAACTCAGCCGTAGAAAATGATTAAACGAATTCATTTCGGTCATTTTTAGAGTTTGTGTTTTTGATTTGGATTATTGACTTTGAAATCTATTTGTTATTTATGATTTGATGCCATTAACTTAAGCCGTATTTGTCATTCTGAGTTTAGCGTTTTTTGCTAAACGAAGAATCTCATGCCCCTGAATAATACGTGGCGAGAGATTCTTCACTCCACTTCGTTTCGTTCAGAATGACAGTTCTTTCTTAAGTTAACGGCATTGATTTATGATTTTATTTTTGGAATTTAGAACCGGAGTTGACTTTTGAAAATCGGAATCGCACAAATCGATTGCGCGCTTGGCGACGTGCCGGCAAACCTGGCTAAAATGAAGCTCTACGCGGAAAAGGCAAAATCAGCCGGCTGCGAAATACTCGTTTTCCCGGAGATGATCGATACCGGCTATGAAATGGAAATCATTCGGCAGCACGCGTCCGATTTTTCAGGTCAACCAATGTCAGCGCTGCAATTTACCGCCGCGAACCAGGGCATGCACATTATCGCCGGAATTTCGGAGCGGGCCGACGACAGAATTTACAACGCCAGCGTTGTTATCGATCCGGGCGGCAAAATGATCGCGAAATACCGCAAGGCGCATTTAGCCGCTTATCCCCCGCTGAACGAGGGTAGTTGCATTACGCCGGGAAATTCTTTGGAAACGATCACTATTGGCGGCCTCACATTCGGGCTGATGATTTGCTATGATCTCCGTTTCCCGGAAATGAGCCGAAAGCTTGTGCTCGGCGGCGCCCAGGTCTTGGTGCTGTGCTCTGCCTGGCCGTTCCCGAGACTGATCCACTGGCAAACGCTCATCGCTGCCCGGGCAATCGAAAACCAGTGCTATTTCATTGCGGCGAACCGAACCGGCACGGACGGCCCTGCAGTGTTCTGCGGCTCAAGCCGAATTATCGATCCGTACGGAATCATCGTCACGTCGGCTGCCGAGAACCGGGAAGAATTGATTGTCGGCGAAATTTCAGAAGAAACCATAGCCGCAGTTCGGAAAAACATGCCGATTTTCCAGCATCGCAGGAAAGACATGTACTGAAAATTTGAAAGAAAATGCCACAGAGGCGCGGAGACACAGAGTTAAAATAATAAAAATATAAAAAAACTTTTTCATTCATCCAATATTTCATTTTCTCCTTTATGTTTTTCTCTGTGCCTCTGAGTCTCCGTGGCAAAAAATAACATAGATCACAAATACAAACTCACCCTGAAATGAAAATTGAAAAAGTCTGCGTCTATTGCGCATCGAGCAAGCAGGCGCATCCGCATTACTATCGTTCAGCCGCTGAACTTGGAATTCTTTTGGCTCAAAACGGGATTGAAATCGTTTACGGCGGTGGCGCTGTCGGTTCCATGGGCGCTCTGGCTGATGGCGCACTGGCGGCACAGGGAAAAGTCACCGGCATTATTCCGCGATTCATGGTGGAATTGGAATGGGCCCATCCTGAAATTTCGAATATGATTGTCGTTGAAACGCTGCACGAGCGGAAGCAGCGCATGATCGAAGGCGCGGACGCTGTCATCGCCCTTCCCGGCGGCACCGGCACGTTCGAAGAATTGTTCGAAGCCATCACCTGGAAACGGTTGGGACTGTACTTCAATCCCATCATCATTTTGAACACGCGCCGGTTTTTCGATCCGCTCATCGAGCTATTGGAAAAAAGCGTGGCCGAGAAATTTATGGACGAGCGGCATCTTCGCATGTGGACCGTGGTTGACGAACCGGATCAGGTATTGCAATCCATTGACGACACATCGGCCTGGGATAAGAATGCCCGGTCGTTTGCCGCGCTGTGATTTTAGAAAAAAGTTGTTAGGTGTTAGATATTAGGGGTTAGTGTTGAACAATTTTTCTATGTTCGCGTATATCTGCCTGTATAGTTGAAGTCCAAAAGCAGGTTCAAAGGTTAATTTTTTTATTTAGTATATTATGCCAAATTCCAATTCTCACCAAAAAAACTCCACTAAAAATCCCAGGCTCAGAAAAATTATCCTCGATGATTTTCGGCAGGACAACCTGAGACGATCCATTATTCAGGATCTGAAAGACATTTACCACTTCTATCTCGATCAGGAAACAAAAGACAAACTTCAGTCCATGTCCAGGATTAAGCGCTGGTTTGTGCTTGGATTTTGGCTGCTCAAAAGTCTTATCTTGAAGCTTACGCCGGTTCGGCGTGTACTTTTTGTTGTTGGCTTCATTCTGTATATTATAGGACGCCAACAGTTCCAGTTTGGCGAATCAGTCCAAACCAACGTGAATCTTGACGAGTTGGGATTCTTCTTGATAGTCGTTGTGCTCATGTTGGAATTAAAAGATAAATTACTGGCCCAGGGTGAACTGGCAGTGGGACGTGCGGTTCAGTTTTCTCTGCTGCCGGATTTCAATCCCAAAATTAAAGGCTGGGACGTATGGCTGTTCACCCGGCCGGCCAATGAAGTGGGCGGCGATTTGGTCGATTATCTTCAATTGGATGAAAATCGCTGGGGACTCTCTTTAGGCGACGTTGCGGGAAAGGGGCTGGGCGCCGCCCTTGTCATGTCCAAATTATTAGCGACTATCCGATCAATCGCTCCTAATTTCAAATCGTTGGATGAATTGGGTGCAGAACTGAACAAAATATTTTGCCGGGACAGCATCCCCAGCCGCTTTGTCTCGCTCTGCTATCTGGAAATTGATTCACGGTCGAGTACTGTCCGCTACCTGAACGCCGGCCACCTTCCGCCGCTGGTTCAAAAAGGGGAGAAGACCTTCGAAACGAAACATGGCGCCCCGGCACTGGGGATTCAATCCAAATCGAAATACACGGAGCAAACGATCGATCTTCAAAAAGGCGATTTTTTAGTTGTATTTTCCGACGGATTGACTGAGGCGAAAAACGAAGAAGGAACATTTTTCGGCGATAAACGATTGTTGTCTGTTTTGCCGAAACTGAAGGGAAAATCCGCGGAAGAAATGGGCACGGCGCTGGTTCGGGTTGTTGACCGGTTCATCGGTGACGCGCGCCAGAACGATGATCTTTCATTGATCATTTTAAAGAAAATTTGAACATGTGAAAAATTCTGTTCGAACAGGAAGGATCCTGAATCAACAATCAAACTAACATAAAAATGGAGGAAAAGAATGAAGCGTTTCACAATTTTTGTTTTATCTTTACTTCTTCTTTTTTCAACTGCATTTGCAAAGAAGAAAAAAGACGACCAATCTAAAAAATCAACCCTGTCTGCCGGTACATTCTCCGGTCTAAAATTCCGTAGTATCGGCCCGGCTTACAGCTCAGGACGCATTGGTGATTTTGCGGTGAATCCCAATAATCACAGCGAATATTACGTGGCTGTCGCTTCCGGAAATATCTGGAAAACAGTCAACAACGGAACGACGTGGAGACCAATTTTTGACCGGTACGGCGCGTATTCAATCGGCTGCCTGGCCATGGATCCCAACAACCCCAATGTGGTCTGGGCCGGAACGGGAGAGAACAACAGTCAGCGCGCACTGGGCTACGGCGATGGTGTGTACAAAACCGAAGATGGTGGAAAAAGCTGGAAAAACATGGGACTCAAATCTTCCCGCCAGATCGGTAAAATTTTAATCGATCCCCGCGATTCCGATGTCGTTTACGTGGCTGCCGAAGGTTCGGTTTGGGGCCCGGGCGGTGAACGCGGCATCTACAAAACAACCAATGGCGGGAAAACATGGAATGCCATCAAAACAATCAGCGAACACACCGGCGCTTCGGACATGGTCATGGACCCGCGCGACCCGGATGTGATTTACGTGGCGTTTCATCAGCGAAGACGGCATGTGTTCACCAAGATTAATGGTGGACCGGAAAGCGCAATTTACAAAACAACGGATGCCGGAAAAACCTGGAATAAACTCACCTCAGGTCTTCCCGGCGGCGATGTGGGCGCCATTGGGCTTGCCATCTCTCCGGTCAATCCGGATGTGGTCTACGCCATTATCGAAGCCGCCGGCGAAAGTGGCGGATTCTTCCGAACCACTGACCGCGGGGCCTCGTGGCAGAAAATGAGTTCCCACGTCAGCAGCAGTCCGCAATATTACCAGGAAATCTTTTGCGATCCAAAAGACGTGGATAAAGTTTATTCCGTGGAAACAGTCACCAAGGTTACCGAAGACGGCGGAAGAACCTGGCGCAACCTGGGCAGAAAAGCGCGCCACGTGGATGACCATGCTTTGTGGATCGACACGGATGACACGCGACATTTAATCATAGGCGGCGACGGCGGCATTTACGAAACCTGGGATGATGGCGCCAACTGGCTGTTCAAATGCAATCTCCCGGTCACTCAATTTTATCGTGTGGCAGTGGATAAAGCGCTGCCCTTTTACTACGTGTACGGCGGCACACAGGACAACAATAGCATGGGTGGTCCGTCCCGCAACACCAGCTCTTACGGCGTGGTGAACGATGACTGGTTCGTCACCAATGGTGGAGACGGATTCTGGTCTGCCATCGACCCGGAAGATCCCAACATTGTTTATGCAGAATCTCAATATGGCGGCATGGTTCGCTACGATAAAATGAGCGGCGAGTCCATCAGCATTCGACCCCAGCCGCGAAAGGGTGAATACACCTATCGCTGGAACTGGAACACGCCGCTGTTCATCAGTCCGCATTCGCATACGCGCATCTATTGCGGCGCAAACAAGGCATTTCGCAGTGACGACCGCGGAAATACCTGGCAGGTTATCAGCGACGATCTGACCCGCCAAATTGACCGCAACACATTGCCGGTCATGGGCAAGGTGTGGAGCGTCGATGCGGTGGCAAAAAACGCATCCACATCATTATTTGGCACCATCGTTTCAATGGCGGAATCGCCGATTCAGGAAGACCTGCTTTATGTTGGCACCGATGACGGCCTGATTCAGGTTACCGAAGACGCCGGCAAAACCTGGACGAAGTACGAAAAATTCCCGGACATCCGGGACATGACCTACGTGAGCGATATTTGCCCGTCGAAGCACGATGCAAATGTGGTTTACGCCTCATTCGATAATCGCAAACGGGACGATTTCAAACCGTATATTTTGAAAAGCACTGACAAGGGAAAATCGTGGAAATCCATCGCATCAAATTTGCCTGAAAACGGCACGGTCCACACCATTGAACAGGATTTTGTCAATCCGAACCTGCTTTTTGTTGGAACCGAATTCGGCGTCTTTTTCTCCATCAATGAGGGCGGGGAATGGGTGCAGATGAAATCCGGCATTCCCACCATTTCTGTGAGAGATATGGCCATTCAGGAGCGAGAAAACGATCTGGTCCTGGCCACTTTTGGACGCGGCTTTTATATTCTTAATGACTACACCCCGCTTCGCGTGTTCAAACCGGAAATGCTGGAGAAAAAAGCTCACATCTTCCCGATCAAAGATGCGTTGATGTTTGTCGAATCCCGCGGGAAATACGGGCAGGGCTCCACATATTTCAGCGCGAAAAATCCGCCGGTGGGCGCTGTGTTCACCTATTTTCTCAAAGAAACACCCAAAACATTGAAACAGCAGCGCAAGGAAAAAGAGAAAAAACTTGCCAAGGAAAACAAACCAATTCCCTATCCCACCTGGGACGAATTGCGCGCTGAAGAAAATGAAGAAGCGCCCTACCTGTTATTCACCATCACAGACCTGAATGGCAATGTGATAAGAAAAATAACCACGAGACCGAAAAAAGGGATCAATCGGATTGTGTGGGATTTCAGTTACCACAACCCGGCGCCGGTGCGCTTGCAGGGCAATAAATTTAATCCCCTCGCAGATGGTCGCAGCGGAATCATGGCCGCGCCGGGAACCTATAATGTATCCATGTCACTCAGCGTGAACGGAAAATTGAGTGAGCTTGTTCCACCGCAGGAATTCAAAACCGTGGCGCTGGATAATACCACCCTTCCTGCCAAAGACCGTATGGCGCTGGTGACATTCCAGGCCGAGTCCGCTGAATTGTACCGCATCGTCCAGGGAACGATCAACGCGGCCAACGATCTTGACGAGCGGATTCAATACCTGAAACAGGCACTGCATCAAACTCCTGAAGCCTCGGCAGAATTGATGACCAGGGCAAAATCGATTGAAACCGAGTTGGGGGAAATTCTCATTATCTTCAATGGCGATCGGACAATCCGCCGAAGAAATGAAAATCCGCCAACTTCGCTCTCCAGTCGACTGCGAACGCTGGCTTATACGCATTATGGATCCACATCCGATATCACTCAAACCGAAAAAGATGCCTATTCCATCATCAAAGAAGAATTTACACCGCTCTATCAGAAATTGAAAAAACTGATGGAAGTGGATGTGCCGGCACTGGAAAACGACATGGAAAAAGTTAAAGCGCCGTGGACACCAGGCCGATTGCCGGAGTGGAATGAATAAAAAATGAAATTTAGAAGAAAAATGCTCGATGCAGGGATTCATTTTGCATCGGGCATTTTTTTACGTATGGGGAACTGAAGGAGCTAATTTTAGTAAAATTAAAATACTATTTTCACTGTTCAATCCTATTGTGCTGTCCAAATTTAGTCAAATAATTAATCATCATATAATCCACTCAACGGAGGTTTTTGAGCTCATGAAAAAAACAGTCTCGATTCTTTTTCTGATTTTAATGGTATTTTTATTGAACCAATCCGCTTCAGCGTGCACAAATTTTCTGATCACCAAAGGCGCGTCAAAAGACGGTTCCACCATGATAACCTATGCGGCCGATGCTCACGTGCTTTACGGTGAACTCTATTACACGGCTGCCGCCGATCACATCCCCGGCTCCATGCTGGATGTGTACGAATGGGACACTGGCAAATATTTGGGCCAGATCAAACAGGTGGCGCATACCTACACCGTGGTGGGCAACATGAACGAGCACCAGGTTTCCATCGGCGAAACGACCTGGGGCGGCCGAAGAGAGCTGCGCGATCCCAACGCCATTATGGATTACGGCAGCCTGATGTATATCGCATTGCAGCGTGCAAAAACCGCGCGCGAGGCCATTCAGGTCATCACCGACCTTGTGGCGGAATACGGGTATTACAGTTCCGGCGAATCGTTTTCCATTGCCGATCCCAATGAAGTGTGGATTTTCGAAATCATTGGCAAAGGTGCGGAAAATAAAGGCGCTGTATGGGTCGCCAGAAAAGTGCCGGATGGTTACATTTGTGCGCATGCCAATCAGGCCCGCATTCGGCAATTCCCGCTGAATGATAAAGAAAATTGCATCTACTCGGAAGACGTCATTTCGTTTGCCAGAGAGAAGGGCTATTTTGATGGCAAGGACAAGGATTTCAGTTTTGCCGATGCCTATGCCCCGCTGGATTACGGTGCTCTCCGCTTCTGCGAAGCCCGTGTATGGAGCATGTTTCGCCGCGCCGCGCCTTCGTTGAACCTTTCCATGGATTATGTCAAGGGCGAAAAAGGCGCAAAACCGCTGCCACTCTGGATTGAGCCGGATGAAAAGTTATCGGTTCACGATGTCATGGAACTTATGCGCGACCATTTTGAAGGATCAGACTTTGACATGACCAAAGACATCGGGGCCGGCCCGTTCAAATTGCCGTATCGCTGGCGTCCCTTAACCTGGGAAGTGGACAGCGTGCAATACTGCAACGAACGCGCCACTTCGACCCAGCAGACCGGTTTTTCGTTCGTGTCACAGGCCCGCTCCTGGCTGCCGGATCCCATCGGCGGCGTGCTCTGGTTCAGCGTGGACGATACCTACAGCACTGTCTACGTGCCCATGTATTGCAGCATCAGCGAAGTGCCGAAAAGTTACGCTGTCGGCACCGGCTCGTTCCATGACTTCACCTGGGAATCGGCGTTTTGGGTGTTTAATTTCGTTTCCAACTACACCTACTCCCGGTATTCTGATATGATTGTGGACGTGCAGAAAGTGCAGCGCGAACTGGAAGGCAGATTTTTTGCTGACCAGCCGGGGATTGAAAAAGCCGCGCTTGAGCTATTCAACAAATCACCGCGCCTGGCCGTGGATTACCTCACCGAATATTCTGTGAAGACCGGCAATAAAACAGTGAAGCGATGGAAGAAACTGGGCGAGTTCCTCATCTACAAATACCTCGATGGCAATGTGAAAAACGAACTGGGAAAAGTGACCCATCCCGGCTATCCCGAATCCTGGTATCGCACCATTGTCAACGAAACCGGCGATCATTTTAAGATGAAAAAACTGGAAGGAGAAGAAGGCACGCATTAGTTTTTCGATCCTTTTCAACACAGAATATTATTTGGGTTTTTGGGTGCCGTATCAATAGTACAATTTGGCACCGATAGTCGATATTTGATATTCGATTTGAAAAAGTTCTTTTAATGCCTCTTTTTTGAAAAATAATAAAAACGTGCGCTGTCTCCGTTATTCAGGCTGACTGGCGCACGTTTATTATTTCAACTAAAGAGTTGCTTTACTTCAATAAAACCAATTTCTTACTTATTCTCTTACCCGAATATTCCAGGCAGCACATATACAGTCCGGAATTCACGAAATCACCGCGGCTGTTTTTCCCATCCCAGACGATTGATTTATAGCCGGCGGCTTGTTTTTCTTCAACCAGCTTAATAACTTCCTGGCCCATGATGTTATAGATCGTCAATTTCACAAGCGCGTTTCCGGGTAGTTCATACTGTATTCGCGTCGTCGAATTGAATGGATTGGGAAAATTCTGGAACAGGAAAAATGATTGGGGCTGGCGCGTTGCTGATTCTTCAACAGAGGCTGGCATGGGCGCTCGAAATTCGAACACATCGCCGCTCGAATAAGGCTTCCACGTGCTGATTCTGAAAGCATCGCCGGTTTTAGGGGGATTCGGATTTCCACTTTCAGGATCGGAAAAGGTTACCTGCCACGTACCTTTGGGCCGGCCACTCACATAAACAATGGGCGTAATCATATCCTGGCTATCAACAAATCCGTTAGCATTCACGTCAGCGAAAGCAAACTCCACAGCTTGATTTGTTGAAAGTTCTCTGGTATGAAAATTGGCAGGTTTATTTCCATTGATGGATGAATCCACAATGGTATTAAAAAATTCGATTTCATAATCGTAGGGCGCCGGCACGCCCTGATTGTTATAGAGCACGGCTTCGAAATTCAGATTGGCATCGCCGCTAATCCAGCCGGTATTGATGGTGTCAATTTGAGCTTGTTCAGGCGTATTGATGACCAGCCGCAGTCCGTCAAAATAGGGGCCGGCGACTTCCGGCGTTAACTGCGTTGCGTTCTGCACCACAAAGGCGCCGGTTTCCACATCGCGAACGTTGTAGGTGGTGTAATCAAAAGTGATGTCGTCGAAGCTGAGCTGGTAAAGATGGCCGGTCGTCGCGATCGGATCGATGATGTTCACCTGAACGCTCCCGTCGCCATCTCCCTGCGTGTGCACAACGGATGAATCAGACAGGGCCGGGTACTCGTTCCAGATTTTGAATTGCCGAGACGGCTCTGTCTCGACCACATCGACGCCATCGGTGACCGCCAGTTTTAATCGGTAGCTGCTGCCGTTTGGATATTGTTTTGTGTCCCACACATAGCTGCCATCATTGGCTTCTCCTTCAGCCAGAATCTGCCATTCTTCTTCCTCTTTTTTCTGAAACAAAATATCGATGGTTGTCGTGTTGCCTTCTGCATCGCCGGCGCGCCATTGAATTTCCACGATTTCGGAAAGCGTTTCTTCCTCGCCGGGATAAAGCAGTGTGATATCCAGCGGCGCGTCTTTTTCGGCATTATTCACAATGAAAAAATCAGAAACAGCTCGACCATATCCGGCGCTATCGTACGCAATTATTTCCACTTGATAATTGTAGCCGTCTTCGAACAGCGATGTGTCCCACAGGTAAGAGCCGGTATCATCGATGTTGCGAGCCAATGGCTGCCACCATGTATCGGGCCGGTTTAAATTATAGTTGATGTCAATTTTCAGCGGACTACCGCTTGCGCTGGCTGTTGTCCATTTTATTTCGTATGTCCCGGATATTTCTTCATTCAGGCCCGGCGCTGAGAACGTAGCCTGGTGAGCTAATTGCTGTGCCAATCCGACATATTTCAGGACTGAATTTCGGGCGTTGCTGAACAGGTCGAATTTGGTGCGTCCGAATACAAACGCCACAGCAAAATTTTGTGATTCACCCGGATCGAGTAAAAAATAGCCGCTGCCGCCAACCGCAACCTGGTCAATATTTTGCTCGAATCCCTCGATGTGGCCGGGGCTCATTAAATTCCATATTGCTTCATCAATACCCGGAGAATAAACTCCCCAACTGTAGGTGGCAATGCTGGTGAGTCCTAAATGCTCTCCGGTATTCGATTTTGGCGTTTCCAGAAATTTTATTCCAAACCAGCCAATATTATCTTGTTGCACGGGGCCGCCATAAAAATCATTATCCCAGAAATAGATAAGATCATTTAAAGCAAACTGTAGGCCTGTGGAATAATCTTCACCCTCATGATTCAAAAACCCAACACAATCATCCGCGTAATCGCCGCCTTCGCCCATATCGACATCACCCAGAATTCCTGCGACTACTTTTTCGAGCACATTGCTGCTGACATTTTTTATTTTGTATTTGAAAATCAGATAATCCGTGTTTTTTGAATCGCTCCACTGGTAGCCGCGGCTCTTCACCTCAATGCCAAGCCCGCGAATGGATGAATCTTCAGGCACAGGAAAATACAATGCTTCAACATTCTCGCGGTCGTCCATCACATAATAACTTTCCTGATCTGCGACCATTACTCCCTCCCCGAATTCCCCCGGCCACGCGGTCCACGAGGCAGGCCATGATTCCGGATTGTCACTCATGGCAAGAGATGGCTGATCCGCCGCGGCAAATCCGGCAAGCGGCTCCCATCCCCATGGCTTCCAATTAGGACCGACATCACCTCCCTCCAAAAATCCTTCAGAGAAAATATGCCGCTCCACGCCATACGCATCCAGCACTTCAGCGCCAACCAACAACCCAAATTCTCGGCCATAGGAAAATCCATTTTCGCGCGGCCATTTCAGACTGAGCGTATTTCCAGGCTGACCGATGGTTCCATAATTATAAAACACTGTCGTTATTTCGTTGGCATTGTGAATCCCTTCTTTCCGGTCTTCATTTCCATATTGCGACAAAATTTTGGGGAATTTTTGGATAGATTTCGAAGTCTTTCCTTTTTGCACTGCTAGTGCGTTTGTAATGATACAGAAAAAGAAAATGAATACAATAAAACTTGATATTTTTCGCATTGCTAAACCTCCTTCTTTTTTTTGATTTTTGCAATTCAAAAAACGTGGATTTCATTTGTTCGTTTAACTACCACAAATTTTGTTCATGATAGTAATCAAAGTGGATTTTCGATAGTGGATATTCGATGATGAAAAAACAACGATTCGACTTATTGACTCAATATTCTTTCCAAGCTCCCTTTTTCAACGTTCAGCAGCCCAACTGCAGGGAGTCGTTTCGTGAGCAATTTCCAGTTTTCATCTTGTTGAAATACATCGTGGAAAATCGGCAGAGCGTCGTCCACCATGCCTACATTGGCCAGGGAAATTGCGTGCCAGTATTTCATTTCGAGATTTTCCGGGAACATCTGCTCGGCCTGGCCGTAGGCTTTGAGCGCGCCGTCGATGTCATTTTTCTCGATGGCCAGATCGCCGGCATTCATAAATTCGTACGCGCGGTGGACTTTGAGCAGCCGTTTGATTTCCTTCACCGGCTCAGGATTATCGTCCACACGCAAATCGACCAACTTGTCTTCCCACGGCTTGGCGGAGGATTTAATTTTCACCACCAGCAGGGCAGCCGATTGTTGTCCGCGAATATCGCCGCCGGCATTCTGGGCAGCTTCCAGCGCAGCGACCATCCGCTCCGCCAGCCGGCCTTTCGCGGACTCGAACGCTTTTGACATGGCCGGCCACACCGTATCGTTGAGCATCATATTGGCCTGAACCGAATATCCTTTCCCGACGAACTGGCCGGCATCGGCAATGCACTTCTCCCCGGTGTACGCCGCCACATTGCCTTTGCTATCCACGATGGCCAATTGCCGCACATCGCGCGCCTCATCGGATTGGATTAGAATATCCAGCACATCACCGGCAGATTTTCCCTCGCGTAGCAACGCCAATCCCCGCGGCCCAAACGAAACATTGACGAACGACTGGGTGGCAATGGCGCCGGCCCCGGCTTCGGCCCACGAAACAATAGATCCCACCGAAAACCAGTGCGACTGCACAGCCACACCCATTTCGCCGGTCTCCTGATCGCAGGCAACGATGGAATAGGTGTGCGCCAGTTTATCGGCATAGATATGTTGGGACAACGCATGTCCCCAAAAGCAAAAAACGAGTATTAAAAAAATGATTGTTTTTTTCACAATACTTTCCTTTCGAAATTGATGATTCGGGAAATGGGAAACGTGAAATAGAAAATAGGAATTGGGATGAATTATCCGCTTCCACAATTCATTGCTTAAAATCATTAAATTAAGGAATATTTGCAGATGTCATTCTGAACGACCAAAGAGAGTGAAGCACAGTCTTGATTTACTATTTTGTAATCTCCACTTACTATTTTCTATTCCCCATTCCCTGTTCACTTCTCGCGTCTAGCGTTTCACGTCTCACATTTGCCGTTTCACTTTTCACGTTTCCCATGCCGAATTAATTTCAACGATGTTTCCGACTCATTGGTGCTGGGGCTGGTGCCGCTCATCTGGCCGGAATAAGCGGTGGTGCCTTCGTAGAAACTCGTGCTGGAATATTCCACAAGAATTCCTTCTTTAATAGCGAACCATACGTGCGACGTACCTTCACTCTCTCCTTCAGTAGTCATTTGAGTGCCACGCATGGAGCCGGTGGATTCGAGCAGCGATTTGGTCTCCAGCTTGAGATGCAGACAATCCATGCCCTCTTTCATTTCCTGCCCGACAACCATGTAAGTGGTGGTTCCGTCCATAATTGATGTGTATGTAGATTGCCGGGTTGAATCATCGCGGGTGGATGTATCGATTTTGGTTTCGGTCCACGTGTCGCCAATTTTGAGCGGCTTATCCGGCAATTTAAACAGGTGAATCCCGAGGCGGTCTTTGGCATCACCTGGCATAGGCCTGCCGGCCATTTGGGGCGTTGGCAGGCTGTCGATTTCAACCACTTCTCTCCGCTCGCCCAAGGACGTCATGGAAACCTGGACTCTTTTTCCGTTAATATTGCCATAATCGACGGCCATGGAGCCGCGCGAATGTTCCATGGTAAAACTCATCGTATCCACGGTGAGAACAAACGTGATCAGCGAATCGACGCTTTTGGTGTCCAATTGAAAGCCGAAAATCTGATCCGAAATATTTTCGAACGACTGGCCGGCTCGCTCCGTTGTATTAACACCGTGCATGGTGCGCTGGTACTGATAAAAATCCCCAACCGCTGGCCGGAAACTGAGAAGATAGCCGGTCTCGGCATCGCCCCAGAGGGGCGGTTTCTTGCCGGCACAATTCAGCAGAACAAATAAAATTAATAAAAATGAAGAAATAGCCATAACCGCGGCTCGCTGGTTTTTGAAGTTTCGCATGGGTACCTCCCGGGGTAGGTTTAAAATTTTTGGAGTTTTTATGAAGCTAAAATATTTTCAACGGTGCAGAATATGGAGAGAAATTAGAGTTTTGCATTATTCGCACACAATTTTATTGGAGTGCAATCCCTTTATGGATTGCCTGATGCAGCCCATGAAAAAATATGGAACACGGATTTACGGATTGACGCGGATGATTTTACCAGGAATTGTAATTAAGAATTTTTCGAATGATAGTAAGATATCAATATTTCTTTTCTTTGAGAAATCCGCGCGGAACGTCCGCCAGCTTTTTGGCGGATCATCCGCGTTCTATTTCTTTTTTGATTCCGGCTTGTCCGGGTTAGCATTAAATATCATTTTTTCCACAAACCACCTCCACCAATCGCGCTGCGTCGCTGAAATCCGACACCAGCACATGCGCCCCGGCTTTGATGAGCCGCTCGCGTTTCTGGGCAACCGTGAAATGGCCGTCGTTTTCGTAGTAGCTGTGATCCGGGGAGAGAACGCCAACGCAAATTCCCCCGGCGTCGCTTGTACACTGAATTTCCGGCGAACCATCGCCGAAGCAGAGGAGCTGTCCCGGCTGTATGTGCTGATCATTCAACAATCTATTCACAACGCTTCTTTTGGCGCACATTTCAGGACTGGCCAATGACCCGGAGGCAACCACGCGATCGCCGAAATACTCTTCATATCCCAGCAGCTTCACGCTGTGTTTGATGGGATCAATATCCGTGCCGCTGGCTAAGTGGAGCGATTCTTTCCCGAATTTCGCCGCAAGTTCGTTTAACAAATCCATCGCGCCCGGAACCCGCAGACTTTCCACATTTATTTCATTCTTCGCCAACTTTCTGTGAACGGAATCCACCATGGCTTCCACTGCGGAAATGTACACTTTTTTATACCGCCCCGGCGAGAGCGCTGTTCCGCCGCGCCGTTCGATTTCCGCCGCTAACTGCTTCATCTGCATGTAGGTGGGAATGCCGATTGAAGTCTCTATATCGCGAATCACCCATTCCTCTGCTTCTTCCGGCGATATTTCCGGCACCGCCTGTGCCAGCGACGCCAAATTAGTCGCTACCATCACATTCACCCAGCCATCGCGCTCCAACGAGAGCGTTCCATCAAAATCAAATAATACTGTCGTTATATTGCGTCCGTCAAAAGGTCGAATCAGTTCCATGTTTTTCTCCGTAAGCGTCATTACATTATCGAACATACTTTAGATTGAAATTAAAACTACAAAATTCAAACTGAAAAACCAGTAGAAGTAATTATTAAAGAAATTCATTTAAAACTCATCCGAATTGCCTCGAAAAAATTTCGAGTCTCCGAGCCTTCGAGGCGAAACAAAATTAAGCCGCCAATCTTTTCAGACGCGCATACAAATTCGATAAAAAGTTTCGGTTGTCGGCACAGGCGTAGTGCATTTCGCCGGCGCCCATGCGGTCGAAGGTTTTGCAGAATCGAAGATAATACGCAGGATTGTCTTTGGGCGGTTCCACACCGCTGCCCCAATTCCAGTCACCGCCAGGCTGAATGTCGTTTACCACCAGCATAAAATCCGTGATTTGTTTCCCCTCCTGCCTCGCCACGTTGCGCGCTACGGAGAGAGCCTTTTCAAAAATCATCGGCGACATAATAGCCGAACCTATTGAGATGTACACGCCCCCTTCCAGATTGGCGACGCTGTTCACGTATGTCAGCCAGTCTTTTTCCGCGGTTCTGCCAACGGCGGCGCCGTGATTGAATGGATGGGTGTAAATGATGTCGTAGCCAAATCCAGGATGAATGGTCAGCGGCACGCCGGCCGAAAACGCCGATTCCAGCACGCTGTATTTTTTGAACGAATGGTCGATTGTCAAATCACCGCTTTCCATTTTTTTTGATTGCACGAAATGAATTAAATCGAGCAGACTGCCGGCGTTTTCCGAAACTCTGCTTTCATCCCGCAATTGGTGAAGCACACGGCTCTTGAGCGCATCCAAATCCGGAATTGCCAATTTATCGAAGTGGATCATCTCGCCAATGGATTCGCCGTAGCCCTTTCCCCGGACAGCGCCTAAAATCAGCGCCAGATTGAGGTATTTTCCGGTCTCGTCCCAGATGCCGAATTGCCCCTCCTGAGCATATCGGCGCACATCTTCCTCGGATTTGCCCTGAAACGCGAACTCCCAGTCATGAATCGATCCGGCGCCATTTGTGGCGAGATGCGTAACAAATCCTTCCTCGATCATGCGGCGCAGCACGGTTCCCATGCCGTTTTTAATGAGATGCGCGCCATAGGCAATAATGATGCTCCGTTTCTGCTCCCTCGCTGTCAGTATTTTCTCGGCCAATTTTTCGAGCAGAGACGAATCGCCAGTGAACGGCTCCGGCGCAACCTCCGGATTCGCCGCGATCTTTTCGATGGCGGATTTGCTCTCCCGCTGGGAAAGCGGCTTGACCTGTATTTTCGATTTATCGAACAGCATTCTTCTATTTTCCAAATTTTAACTATGATCCATTTATAAAATAATCCTTTTTCACCACAATTCTCGAAGTTTATGCATACGAAATTGAATTATCAATGTATAACGATCATTTTTGAATTTTAAACGATAATTATCGAAGCGGATAATCGCGATACTCGTTGAACGTTTCGAACAGCGCCACCAGGTTTTCCACCGGTGTGCGTGCCTGTATATTGTGAATGGCGTTGAAAATGAATCCACCGTTGGTCCCGAAAATTTCGATGCGCTTTTTCACTTCTTCGCGAACATCCTCCGGGGTGCCGAACGGAAGCGTCTTCTGCGTGTCGATGCCGCCGCCCCAAAATGTGATGCGGTCGCCGAATTTTCTTTTGAGAGCGGCTGGTTCCATATCCACAGCCGAGCATTGCACCGGGTTCAAAATATCAAAACCGGCCTCGATGAAATCCTCCACCAGCGCCATCACAGAACCGCAGGAATGAATGAACGTTTTCCACTCCGTATTTTTATGCACCCATTCATTGACTTGTTTGTGAAACGGCAGGTATAATTCGCGATATGCCTTATTGGAAATGAACGGCCCGTTCTGCGTGCCGAAATCCGTGCCGGTGATGAACACCGCCGCGATCTTATTCCCGATTGCATTGTAAATTTTTTCCAGATTGGCCAGGGCAATTTCACACTGGCGCTCGAACACTTTGTAGACATAATCGAACCGAATCACCGTGCTGACATACCATTCCTCGATATCGCGGATGCCTTTAGGGTATTTCAGCATGGGCGCCGGCACCAGCGCAATATCCCCGAAGCTGGCGCCACCGAAGCTGCCCAGGATCGCTTTGTCCGTATGCTCGTACAAATACTCGGCCCGCTCCTTGAGGTGATTGAGGTCTTCATCCGAAAGGTAATCAAATTCTTCCAGGTTATCTTCAATGTTGAGCGTGTCGTCATCGATGGATTTTTGCCGCACGATGGCATCGAAATACCAGCCGCCGGCCGGCATGCGTCCGCTGGGCGGCGCGGATTTGTCGCCTTTGGGATACATGAAAATATCGCCACTCGGTTCCGGATCCGTGTTGAATCCCTCCGGCACCAGCACCGGCGTGCCATCGAACGTGGTCCACGGCTTCCAACCCTCTTTGTCGAAGCCGAACATGGTGCCTCGTCCCTCCAGCGCCACCACATCGATGCCCAGCGCGTCCATGAGATCTGGCGTAATTTCACCCAGCATCTGGTACGGCTCCACAACCTTGACCGGGGTATTAGATTCATCCAGTCCCAGGGCCTGACGCAGCAAATAGACGGAACTCACGTGCATGCCGGTGACGCCGCTGCCGGCCAAATCCAGCGGGACTTTATCCGGTTCTTTATGATTTAGAGCAAGATTTACGCGTTCTCGGGATGTCATAATTTCGTTTCACTCCTCGTTAAGAATATTTGGAAAAATAATTTAAAAAATGAATCAAGGCAAATATACAAAATACTGTATTTTAAAGCAACCATTAAAATATTTTGTTTTGATGCATCCGGGCAACATTGCCGTTAAAATACCGTATTTTCTCCCGCAATTCATTTTGCTTCTCTCCTGTTCATCGAACGCGCCAATGAACGTGGAAGCCGAAAAAGGCAAAATCCAGGCTGTCATCGAAACATCCATTGGCTGGGCGCTCACCAAAGACAAACAGGCCCTGTACAATGCAGTGGCCCAGGACTCCAGTTTCTTCATCATCAACCCGGATTCCAGCACAGTCGATGGTTTCGCCGCATTTGAAGATTTGGTCGAAAATTTCTTCATGCTGGACGATTTCGGCGAATTTCGAGGACGTTCCACATCCTGGATCAATGCCCGCTGGACAGGAGTACTTGAAAAACGGAAAGATCAGTGGAAAATTGTTCAAATGCATTTTTCCTTTCCGAAATAGGACTACCTGATTTTATTACAAAAATATTTCTTGAATTGAGCCTGACTTTTGACTATATTATAGTCAACTTGTTTAGGACAAATCGATATGATTAAAAGCGATGCAATAAAACCGATAAGCTATCTGAAGGCTCATGCATCCAAAGTGATTCGTGATATTTGTGAAAACCAGCAATCGATGATAATAACACAGAATGGTGAAGCAAAGGCTGTTTTGCAGGATATAAAAATGTATGAAAAAACCCAGGAAAGCCTGGCAATGCTAAAAATTTTAGCAATGAGCAGTAAAAATCTTCAGGAAGGGAAAGTAAAACCGATTCAGCAATGCTTCGAAGATATTAGAAATAAAATACATGGAAGTAGTGAATAATGCAATTCAACGTTTGAATCGTAAGCGATGCGGAGTAAGACCTCTATGAAATTTACAATTATGTAGCTACGTACGACTCGGTGTCTAATGCTGAAAATTTATTGGCCAATTTAGAACACACCTGCCAGAGCCTATCTGCTTCTCCAAATCGCGGTCATTACCCTCCGGAACTCGAATCAATTCACGTGTTTGAATACAGAGAAATCCATTATAAGCCGTACCGAATTATCTACCAGGTCATCGAATCTGACGTATTCATTCATTGTATTCTCGACGGCCGACGAAATCTTCAGGAAATACTTGAAAAACGTATTTTACGATAAAAGCCCCGGTGATTGTTCTTTCTTAATTTCATTATTTTCGATTGCCTAACTTCATCATTTAATTTCTATCTCAGTGCAAACATTTATACCCATAATCCATTGGATTTTTCAACTAATTCACATACCATTCACCAAAAACAGGAGATTGGCTTATGGAAGAGGAAGCCAAAGCTGGTTGCGCAAGACCAACCGGCGGGCCGGTCGGCGAACCGGCGCCAGACAAATCAACTGAAGAACAAACCATTAAAGCGGAGGTACCCAAAATGATTAAAGTCGGACAAAAAGCACCTGATTTCACTGCCCCAGCTTATCACAAGGGGAAATTTATCAATGTTAAATTATCGGATTATCTTGGCAAATGGGTCATTTTATGTTTTTATCCCGGTGATTTCACCTTTGTCTGAGCTACCGAGGTTTCAGCAGTTGCTGAAAAATTCGGCGAATTCCAGAAACTTGGCGTTGAGATATTATCAATGAGTATTGACAGTATGTTTGTGCACAAAATGTGGAACGATCACGAACTCTCCAAAATGGTGGAAGGCGGCATACCATTTCCAATGTTATCTGATTCAGGTGGAAAAGTTGGGACAGTGTACGGCGTTTACGACGAAAATTCCGGTGTGGAAACGCGGGGAAGATTTATCATCGATCCGGATGGGGTCGTACAAGGTTTTGAGGTATTAACGCCCCCGGTGGGCCGAAATATCAATGAATCACTTCGACAGATTCAGGCATTTCAATTAGTAAGAAAAAGCAAGGGTACAGAAGCCACACCCTCTGGCTGGAAACCCGGTAAAATAACATTGAAGCCAGGGCCGGAACTTGTCGGTAAAGTGTGGGAAGTCTGGAAAACGGACATGGCGTTCGATTAATCTCACTGATACGAAAACAATATTCAGATGAATTCTAAATAAAATCACAACAGCGTTTACATGAAAAAATATTCCGGGAAATCGGGGATGAGGTTTACTCCGGTTTCTCGGATAATGACTCCAGTTTCTCCATTTTTCTTCATTTTACCTTTACACAGTGGAACATATATTCAACCAATAAGGTTTAATTAGAAAATTTAAACCATTCCAGTTTAAGAGAAGGTATATATTGAGTGACAAAAAGTTAGTGCTCATCGGCGACATAATTTCTTCCCGACAAATAGAAGAACGCGACACGTTCAATCGTCAATTACTGAAAACTCTTGATGACCTGAATTCATGCAATTCTTCTGTCATATCGCCCTATACACTGACCATCGGGGATGAAATACAGGCAGTATTCAAAAATGCCAAATCCATATTCAGGGATGCCATCTCCATTTTGACAGCGATTCATCCACACAAAATGCGATTTTCACTTTCCATTGGATCAATTATCAATCCCATTAATCCAAAGCAAGCCATTGGCATGGACGGGCCGGCGTTTCACCTGGCCCGGGATGGAATTGACCGCCTGAAAAAATCAGGATTTCTTTTTTCACTCAAGGGTGAAAACATACCACAATTTTCGTTTTATCAGCAGGTTTTATTACTCATCTCACACAATATCTTCAAATGGAATAAAACACGTCTGCAAGTATTGGCGATGTCATTAAATGATATCCCGGTCAACACCATGGCAAAAAAGCTTCAGATTTCCGAACAGGCGATCTATAAAAACATAAACGCCGGTGCCTTGGAAATTATCATATCACTTTTCATAGAGATTGAAAAAACGCTAAACCACTGGATAGAAGACGAACAATGACTGAATTTTGTTATCTGTTAAATGTTGTCCTTTTTTCCCGGCTTATTTTCACGTTCAGGGATAAACCCATTTCACCGAAGCACGCTGTCGCAATTATTTTGTTGCAGTTACTTGGCATAAGTGTATTTGAGTTCAATATAATTCTTGCGATACTCGCCCTCGTACTGGTCGGAACGAATTGGCTCACATATTTCTTGGAGCACAAATTTGATAAATTGAATTTCATCAGGTTGGCGTCCTTTTTCGCGTTCGTGATTATGTTGAGTATTTTCTTTGCTCCTGGCATTGGTATGAAATTCAATTCATCTCTTATAGCTAATCTGAAAACTCTGACAGATTATTCGCTCATTTTAAATTTTTTGGGAAAATTAGATTGGGCTCTGCTTAATCCACTTTTGCTCGGTGCATTATTAGTGACCAATGAAACCAACATTCTCATTCGAACGCTATTTCAAATTTTCAGATTAGCGCCTGAGCGTGCCAGGGAATCTGACCAAAAACTCATCACCATTGTGGATAATCGGGAATATAATGCTGGCAGAATCATTGGTGTGCTGGAAAGATTGTTGATTTACTATTTTGTGTTGAACAACCAGTTTGCCGCCATCGGTCTCATTATCGCTGCCAAAAGCTTCGCACGATTCAAGGACCTTGAAAAACGCGAGTTCGCCGAGTATGTCCTCATCGGCACGCTGCTCTCCACGCTGTTAGCTATTTTCATCGCGAAACTGGTACAATTAATTTAACTTCATTTCTGAATTTGGAATTTTAATGACTCGTCGCGAACGACTTATGGTTACTCTGCGGGGCGAATCGGTCGATCGTCCGCCGGTATCTTTTTATGAATTGAACGGACTGGATGAAAATCCGAATGACACTGATCCGTTCAATATATATTCCCACCCCTCCTGGCTGCCGCTCATTCAATTAACGCGCGAAAAAACAGACCGCATCGTCATGCGCGGCGCTTCGTTTGGTGATGTGCTGCCCAATCCCATCGACGAGATTTCCGACGAACAAATTTACCACCGCAATGGAAGCCGATTCACGATTCGAACCATTTCTATCGGCTCGCGAATTTTGACCACCCAAACGCGCCGCGATCCGGATGTGAACACCACCTGGACTGAAGAGCCGCTGCTCAAAACCACCTCCGATCTTGAGGCATTTTTAACATTGCCGTCTCACTTTTCCGGCGGCACTTTCGATCCCTCTCCGATTCTTGAAGCCGAAAAGGCACTCGGCGATTCAGGCATTGTCATGCTGGACACGCCGGATCCGCTGTGCCTGGCTGCGTCCCTTTTCGATATGGCGGAATACACCGTAATCGCTTTGACGGAACCAAAACTATTCCGCCGATTGCTCGACTGGTTTGCCGAAGAGCTTTACCGGAATACTGAAAACGTTGCCAAAACGCTGCCCGGCCGGCTGTGGCGAATTTATGGTCCGGAATATGCGTCTCCGCCATATCTTCCGCCCTCGCTGTTCAGGGAATATGTCTCGAACTATGTGGGACCGATGATCAAATCGATTCAGCGATATGGGGGATTTGTTCGCATTCATTCGCACGGGAATTTGAAAGCGATTCTGGATTACATCGCCGAGCTGGGAGTCGATGGCCTCGATCCCATCGAACCGCCGCCCCAGGGCGATGTGGAATTATCTTATGTGCGGCAGCGCTACGGAAGAGACTTGGTGCTGTTCGGAAATCTCGAGATCAGTGATATTGAAAACATGCCCACGGACCAATTTTCAGAAAAAGTAAAAAGGGCGCTGGATGAAGGTAGTGGCGGCGTGGGGCGCGGCTTTGTGCTGATGCCTTCTGCCTGCCCTTATGGCAGGATTCTCAGTTCGTTGACGATCCGTAATTACGAGAAAATAATTGAGGTTGTGGAGATTTTTTAACGAATCGAATTTCCAGGGCTACTCAGTTAATTCAATTATGGAAACAGATATTACCAGATGCACACTGATAAAAACAAGAGAGAAATACTTTAAAGTTACTCGGGACAAATTGAATTAGTGCCTTAACCTGGATTATTCATTGTAATGCATTAAGGAATCCAGATAGCCTGAATGG
>CAZSBG010000045.1:0-47633 GCA_964605145.1 uncultured Cytophagia bacterium
GAACTTGGTGGATTTTTTGAAATTTTAGTAACAATCACCGCTATATTGCACCCCCCAAAAAAGCAGCATATTAGTCTGAGGAGGATTCTAATTCAAACACTCTTTTCTCGTCAATTGCCTGGATGATGATCTACATCATTCAGGGCAATTTGCTGTTCAAATGTTTCGATGAATCCCCAGCGCTGCAAAGCCGCACAAAAGCATACTTGATGACCGATTCATATATAATTCTTTTGCACAAACTTGCAAAAGTTGCTGGGTAATAACATAGTAGGAAAAACTCTCTCAATAGTATTACAAATTCCTGTAAAATTCTACAGGTTTCAACTCTTCGAACTGATCGGACAGCGAGATAATATGCGACCGAATATCCTGGCACAGATGGCATTTCGCCATATAACCCTCGTCACGGACTTTATAGTCAAATTGATTTACGGCTAACGCCAGCAATCCTTCAACCCCGGAATTCACCAATATTTCAATGATGGGCCGCTCCTGCAAGGGCACGCCCGAATAAATCGCCCCCAATTCTGCCGCATTGCCCAGTGAAATTCCGGCGCAGAAACTGGGGATGTAATTCCCGTCCGGGTCGATATGAATATGTTCCGGATTCATCATTTCAGCAAGGCAGTTGGCGTTGAAAAAAGCGCTTGGTGGATTTTTCTGAAACAAAAAACTCAATCGGGTCGGAACCCTGCCACATGGAATTAATCCATACTGATCTAAAAATGAGTGTGCAGCCTTTTCGCGTCCCACCGTGTTCAAATACCGATTCAATGGGATTTTAGTGTGCGGATCGTGCGATTTGAGTTGTTCGTAAAAATAACTTGTGTACACCAAAACGTTGTAAGGACCGTAAATTTCCCTGGCGACATCTATAGCGCGATTGGTTCGTTCAAACGGAATGAACTCGTTGTGAAACGGTGACACGCTGATTAAAATTGACGGCAGTCCGGAATCGCGCAATGAAATAAACTGGTCAGAAGTTATCTTATCATTGACGCACCATGAACCATTCGTTTCCACATACTGAATGGGCACATGATATTCAATGCAATATTCGACGGTACGCAAGGTCAACCCGAAATTCAGGAATGGCTCGCCGCCGCCGATGTGCAGTCCTCTCTGGTTCGGCGCGAATTCTCCAATTTGTGAAATATAATGTTCCACATTCTCCTCGGTCATCCATCTTTTCCAGTTTGGAGACGAGGCATACACACAATGCTGGCAACTGCTGCTGCATTTATAGGATAAAATTAATCCCCCGGAGGTAAGCGGGGGGACGGATAACATTTGCATAAAAATTCTCTTTATTTTCAGATGGTTGAAGAAAAAAATCTATTTTTTTCGTCCGCGAATTTTGTCCAGTTCGCGACGATCCTTTTTTGTGGGACGACCTTTATATTTGGGCCGTTGCATTTTAGTCGACTTGTAAAACAGGTTTCGAATGTCTTCAGCCTCCTTCTCTTCCAACGACAGTTCATGCTCATGGTACAGCATTGGCGCATCCGCCACCCTCACGTTTTTATGCTTGATATCCACCACATCAAATGTGCGCGTCCGCTGTTTGAATTTGATGGACACCGTATCACCTATTTTAACCATCTTCGACGCTTTGGCAACCTGGTCGTTCACTTTCACCCGGCCCAAGCTGCACGCTTCACTGGCTTTGGTGCGCGCTTTAATGAGACGGCTAATCTTCAGCCATTTATCCAATCGAATCATTTTTTCACTGGAATCACTCATACATTCAACCATTTGTTAATTTTATTTCCCGGAAATTATTTCGTGGAACCAACCGATATAATATAAGAACTATACCACAATTAAACAACCAAAAAAGGGTCAAATTTTCAGTTGCATTTGAATCCAAATTATAATACATTTATGACTCCCCAAATTCGACACATTTGATAATATAACAATGAGCTTGTGAACATGAAAACTGAAAGATCGCTTATTCGTCCGAATTACTGGTTAATTATTGTTTCTCTTATTCTCTTCTCGCACAATACGAATGGATTCAGTCAGGTCAATGAACCACCTGTGTTGAAATCTTTTACACCCGTCGTCACCCGGCCGGTTCTCTCGCCGAATGGGGAACAAATTCTTTTCTCAGGCGAGGACTATCACGGACTGCACCTCCGCTCAATCGATAGGGGGGACATTAAAACGATAAGCGCAAATCCCGGAGCCGGCTATCGCGCCAACTGGTCATTCAGCGGACATCACATTGGCTTCAAGCTGATTCACCGGAATGGGTTTCAGCAGCCGGCAATTTACGATGTACGAACCGGGGAATTACGTGCTATTCACCCAAAAACTGCCGCTGTCGGTGTTCCAACATTTTCCCGTGATGGTTGCATTGCATACACTGCTGGCAGTGAACTATTTATTCTGAATAAAGATCTGGACAAAATCTTCACCTATGAAATCGGGCATTACGCCAACCTTGCTCCCATTTCGCCGGATGGGAAAAAAGTTGTTTACAATGATCGGAATGACCAGCTATGGATCATCCAGCTTGCTGATGGAGTAAAATCACAAATCACAGATGAATCCATCGGATTTTTCGATCCGAAATGGTCCCCAACCAGCGACAAGTTGATTTTTTCAAGCCTCACAGGGATTCTGTACACTTTCGATTTCCATACCGGAAAAATGTTTGAAATCGATCGTGGAAGCGCTGCTTCATGGAAAAACGCGGATGACATCGTCTATTGCCGGGAAACCTGGGACAAGCATTTTCGAATGACTGCTTCAGAATTATTTCTGTGTCGCTATGACGGAAGCGAAAAAGTCAACATCCAACCTTCCCGAAAAAACATTCGATTCCCAAACTATTCGCCCTCTTCAGAAAAACTGATTTATCTTTCAGGGGAGGAAATTTTTATCGACTCCCTTCAAAAATATGGAAAGATCCTGCACCCGCAACTAAATTATTCAATTCAGGAATTGGGCAGCGCTATTCGTAAAGAGAAACCAAATTCGTTTCAAATTCAGCCTGAATCCAATATCGTCAACAGTTTTTCTTTCGATGCGCCCTACATCCATCAGGTGTACGACACGCCAAACTGGTTCAATGGGCACTGGGCCTGCGGCGCAACCTCTGCGATGATGGCGTTGGCCTATTATAAAATTCTTCCGATCTGGCCCTGTAACTGTTCCTCACCCTACTACCACACAAGCGATTACGGGCGCTACATTTGCGAAATTTACAGCTTCAATGGTTATACGTACGACATTCCCGGCTACGATCCAAATTATAATTACGCCTGGGGCGGATATGGATTCATCATTCAGGATGACTGGCATGATACCAAGGGAAATATGGCGAAATATGTCTCCCAGCATGGACTTGCCTCGTCGGTCGACTGGAGTCCAACTTATGCGAAACTTTGTGATGAAACTGACCAGTTGTACCCGGTGGTCATTCTGAACAGCCTCACAACTTCAGGCCATTACGTTTTGGGGCTTGGTTACAACGAAACCCAGCATAGCGTTATTTTGAACGATCCTTATGGCAATAAAAATAGTGGTTACATGAATTATGAAGGAAAGAATGTCACGTATGACTGGCCTGGTTACAATAGCGGCCATGCCAACCTGAACATCGTGCATTGTTTAATCTACATGCAGGGAGGAAAAGACCTGGCCATTTCTCCGTTTTACATGGCGGATACAGTAACAGTGGGCGAATCAATTCCGTTTGAGACAATAATTTCCAATACCGGATTTGAACCAGTCGACTCCCTTTCAATCAGCTTTTATCTTTCCCCGAATAACTATTTCAGTGAAAACGATATTCTCCTGGGAAAAACCCAACTGGGAAGTTTCGCACCGGTGGACACGCAAACATTTTCAACGTCGATACCGATGCCGGATTCCCTGCCCAGCAAAAAGTATGCGCTCGGCGCGTTCATCGACAAAGAGAACGCAATCATCGAAACATCCGAGTCAAATAATCGCGCGTACAAGGTTTTCGTGCTTCGGGGATACCCGTTTGTTTACGGATTTGAGCCAGGGGAGGACGCGACCATCAGTACATCGCGGCCGCAAATCAGTGTCCGGTTCAAAGATGATTATTTTGGGATGTTGATGGATTCGCTTAAGCTATGTTTAGACGGGGAAAACATCACCAATCAAGCTACCATTGCCGGCTCAAAAATATCGTACACGCCGGATACCGACCTCGCCACCGGAACTCATTTTGTGAGAGTGGAAGCCACTAACAATCCCGGGTTCACCACAATCGAAGAATGGCAATTCGACATTGCCATGAGCAGCGTCGCGGAAAAATCTGAATTCACTCCGAAGTGGAATCTTCACCAAAATTATCCCAATCCTTTCAACCGGAAGACGAATATTCAATATACGGTAGCAACGCCGGGATATGTAACCATTCAGATTTTTTCAATACATGGAAAACTCATCAAGAATTTGGTAGATGAATTTAAACCGGAAGGGCTTCAGCGAGCAACGTGGAGCGGGGACGATAACCGCGGAAACCAGGTGACCAGCGGGCTCTATTTTTACCGATTGAAAACAGGAACGTATCAGGAGACACGACGACTGATATACTTAAAATAACATGGAGACGAAGATGATACAAAAACCGACAAACCCTGTAAATGGACAAGTCGAAAAATTATTCATTGAAGATACATGGCGTGTGTTTCGAATTATTTCTGAATTTGTGGAAGGATTTGAAGAGCTGTCCCGAATTGGCGATTGCGTCACTATATTCGGCTCCGCACGCGCCAAAGAAGAAGATGAAAATTATGAGCTGGCCAGAAGCATCGCGTTCCAACTTGCTGAAGCAGGATATGGCACCATCACCGGCGGAGGCCCCGGCATTATGGAAGCCGGGAATCGCGGCGCTGCCGAAGGGGGTGGAATTTCAGTGGGGCTGAATATCGACCTGCCATTCGAACAATCAGCCAATAAATATGCGAACATTCAACTGGATTTCCGCTATTTTTTCGTCCGAAAAGTCATGTTTGTCAAATATGCAAAAGCTTTCGTCATTTTGCCTGGCGGATTCGGCACGCTGGATGAACTTTTTGAATCGCTCACACTCATCCAAACTCATAAAATTTTCTCATTTCCTGTCGTTATGGTCGATCGAAAGTTTTGGGGCGGACTTCTCGACTGGATTAAAAACGCGGTATTGGCAAGCGGCAAGATCAGTGAAAATGACACACAATTATTCATGCTGGCTGACACGCCGGAGGAAGTCGTACAAAAAATAGTTGATTTTTACAAAAAAAGTGATTAATATTTAATAACTAAAGTGATTTTTTTATTATATTTTATTTTAGAGTTATCGATTGACGAATTCAGATTTTCATAGAACTCATACCGATATCATTCTGGACAGCATCGCTGATGGCGTTTTCACGGTTGATTGTGATTTCAGAATCACATCGTTCAATAAAGCGGCTGAACGGATTACGGGGGTGTCGCGCGAAGATGCATTAGGCAGCACCTGCCGCGATGTTTTCCATTCCAACATCTGCGACAGTCATTGCATGCTGAAAAGAAGCATTAAAATAAACCAGCCCATCATCAATAAATCCATTTACATTGTCAATGCCCAGGGAAAGCAGGTGCCGGTGAGCATCAGCGCCGCTCCTTTGAAAGATTCTTCAGGTCAGATTTTTGGCGGTGTCGAGACCTTTCGCGATCTTTCCGAAGTGACCGAATTGCGCAAGCAACTGGAACAAAAATATTCATTTCAGGACATCATCAGCAAGAACAGAAAGTTTCAGAAAATTTTCCAGATTCTCCCGGACATTGCCGACAGCGACAGCACTGTGCTCATTCTCGGTGAAAGTGGCACAGGAAAAGAATTGTTCGCAAGAGCCATCCACAGCCTGAGTCATCGCAGCAAAAAGCCGCTCGTGATCGTCAATAGCGGGGCGCTGCCGGATACACTGCTGGAATCTGAATTATTCGGATACAAAGCCGGCGCGTTTACTGATGCCAAGAAGGACAAACCAGGTCGATTCGCCCGGGCAGAAGGCGGCACACTTTTTTTGGATGAAATCGGGGATATTTCGCCGGCGCTGCAAGTCAAACTACTGCGCGTATTGCAAGACAAAACGTACGAGCCATTAGGTGGCACGCAATCGCTCAAAGCCGATGTAAGAATTATTACTGCGACGCATCGGGATTTATCCAAAATGGTGGCAGAGGGGGAGTTTCGCGAAGACCTTTACTATCGCCTGAATGTGGTCACTATAAGCCTGCCCCGATTGGCCGATCGTAAGGAAGACATTCCGTTATTGACCGATCATTTTATTCAACGCTTCAACAGGTTGAAGAGCAAAAACATCCTATCGCTCTCCGAAGAAGTCCTTGCCATTTTAATGCGTCACGATTTTCCGGGCAATGTCAGAGAGTTGGAAAATATCATCGAATATGCGTTTATTCTGTGCCGCGGAGATACCATCCAGATTCAACATCTCCCGGATCAACTGCAGCCCAGAGTGCCGGTCAGTGAACAGGAGGAGGGTTCTCCTCTGACTTTACAGGCCATTCAAAAGCGCGCTGTGGAACAGGCCCTGATCCGAAACAAATGGAAAAAAATGGCAACTGCCCGGGAATTGAACATCGACAAAGGAACACTGCGGCGCATGATTCAGCGACTGGGAATCAAGGAACAATAATGCTTGTCGAATTTTCAGGTTGATTTATCGTCAAAATCCTACTTTTCTGCCTCGTTAAAAACATCCTCATCCAACTCGACATTGAATTGATAATTGGTATATTGTTTTTCAACCGTTAAATCCATTGTCATTTCTCCGCGAGGGGTGCGAAATTTTCTCACCGTCCGGTTTTCCGATGCAGTTTTCATGGTCAATCCATCCGGGCCCAGCGGGCTGTAAACCTCGGTCAACTCTCCCAAATCTTTTTCATTCCTGGTTCGGCTTTCGGTAAATACTTTTACAATATCAAAATTTATCTGATCCACCCATAGTGTGATCTTTTTAAATTTGCTTTTTTCGTCATCCGGTTCAGCATCCAGCTTATACGTTTTTAATTGATTGACATTTTCAGCGCCAATTAGTTTCATTTTATCCAAATATTTATTAACACCGAATATTTGGTATTCTTCATCCTGCTGATCGGCGCCCCTTCGCTCCGGACCGCGTCGCCGCATTTCCAGTTGCTCATAATTTTCTTTCGAGATTTTCATCCCTGCGCGATGCCCCTGCACAAATTCACGTTTGGACTCGCCGGTGTTTTTCATATAAAGCTTGAAGCTCATTTCACTATTTCGTTCCCCGCGCTCCGAATTCATTGTCATTTTCGTAACCAAATCGCAAGTATAATTTTCAAACGCCTGCTCACGATAGCTCAACCGTTTTTTTATTCCTTCTTTTACTTCAGAAAGACCAATATCCGGAGCTGATTCCCTGCTTCCGCAAGCCAGGGCGATGATGATTCCAAGTAACGGACCAATTCTTTTGATACTGTTCATATTTTGTCTCCATTCGCTGTTATCATGCCATAGATTATTTTTCACAATTGATTGTATTTTGCCGAATTTCCGCGCGCCTTTTCGATGGGATACTTTTTCGCATTCTTCTCTAATTTTCTTTCCATTGCCGAAATGATATCAATACCTAAATTATCAGCCATTTCCAACAGATAGATCGCCACATCAGCGATTTCTTCTTCTATCTGCGCCTTGTGATTTTTGATGTACGCGCTGATTTCTTCATCGGTTTTCCACTGAAAATGCTCAAGCAACTCCGTCGCCTCCAGCACAACAGAAATTGCCATATTTTTCGGATTATGAAATTGCATCCAATCCCGATCATCTCGAAAGTTTTTTATTTTATTCAGAATGTAATTCAGGTCCTTATCCATGAAAATTCTCCGTTTGCAGATATTCAAGAATGCGCGACACGACATCGTTTGATTCTTCTGTATCTTCAATTTTGAACCATTTTATTCGCTCATCCCTGCGAAACCAGGTTAATTGGCGTTTTGCGTAATTGCGGGTGCGCTGCTTGATCAGTCGTACCATTTCATCGAAATTACATTCATTTCTGAGATATTGGAAAACCTCGCGGTACCCCACAGTCTGCATACTGTTTAGCTCGGAACCGTAGCCGGCTTTCTGCAACCCCTTTACTTCGTCAACGAATCCCTGGTTTATCATCGCATCCACCCGGCGTTCGATGATGTGGTAAAGGGACGCGCGCGGCCGGTTCAGTCCAATGAAAACAGGTTCAAAAATCGGAGCATCAGCATGATGTTTATAGAATTGCGAGATCGGTTCACCTGATAATTCGTAAACCTCCAACGCGCGAACGATTCGATGGCCGTCATTCGGATGGATATTCCGAGCCGACTTGGGATCAATTTGCTGCAGCCTCTCGTACAACGCATCCGTCCCATACTCTCGCATCTCAGCTTTCAGTTGCTGCTTCACCGATTCACTGGCAATCTGTTTCATGAACAATCCATCCACAAGGGCACGAATGTACAGACCGGAGCCGCCGACGACAAAAGGCAGGATTTCAGATGATAATAGCTGGTCAATTACGATTCTCGCTTCCCGGCCAAACATGCCAGCGCTGAAATATTCACCCGGGAATTTTATGTCGACAAAATGATGGACTGCTTGATTCCGTTCCTCGGGTGTGGGTTTGGCCGTTCCAATGTCCATCAATTTATAAACCTGGCGGGAATCGGCTGATATAATTTCCACCGGTTTCAAATGGCGAGCAAGTGCGAGTGATAGCCCTGTTTTCCCAACTGCTGTTGGTCCAACAATGAACACAACCTTTTTTTTCATGATATATTAGTAAAATATTCAGATGAGTTCGGTTCACAGGTGAGTTTTTTAATCTCAACTGTGAAAAATAATACTACATTTTGAATAGAATATCAAATTCGCCCGAACCTCTTATCCAATTCTTCCAGGGAAATATTTACAATGACCGGGCGGCCGTGAGGGCAAAAATAGGGACTTTGCGTTGCAAATAGCTGATCGATGAGCAGATTCATTTCTTCTTTCGATAACGGATTTCCCTTTTTGATGGCCATTTTGCATGAATATGATTTTGCAACATTATCGCGAATGTCCAGGCTCGAGCTTTTATTATTTTTGAATTCATCGAGAATTTCACTGATGATGGTTTCCGGTTGACTGATTTTCAATCCGGATGGCACTCCTTCGAGCACGACTGTATTGCCGCCAAAACCTTTGATGACGAATCCAATTTTTTCCAGAAACGGAAGCATTTCCATCAGGTAAGTCATTTCTTCCGGCGACAGCTCGATGACCTGCGGAAAAAGCAACTGCTGCGAGCCGGGATTATTATCTTCAAACATTTTCAGGGCGCGCTCGTAAAGAATACGCTCGTGAGCCACATGCTGATCGATGACAATCAATCCACTCTTAATTTGCGAGACAATATACTGATTATGGAGCTGCCACACATTTTGGCGTTCGAATTTTGGCTCGCGCCGTGGCATTTGAATGACAACCGGCTCTCTTTCCACCTGCTCCTGTGGCTGCTGCTGAAACGGAGGTGTTCTTTCCGGACTCGGCATTGTTTCATATAATGGAATAACGGTTTGTTGGGAAAATCGATCTGCGTTCGGCTTGCTAATGGGTTGCGGTGCAGGGCGATAGGACGGCGACAACGACGGTATAATTTCCCCGGATGACAGGGCGCGTTTCACAGCAGCTCTCAGCAAACTATAGACCAGCCGCTCATCAGCGAATTTCACTTCCATTTTGGTGGGATGAACATTGACATCGACGCGCCGGGGCTCAATTTCCATGAACAGCGCGTACATGGGAAATTCTCCACGCGGGATAATCGTCCCGTAAGAAGAAACAATGGCGTGGTTCAATGCCCGATTGATAATATACCGGCCATTGAGAAACAAAAACTGATCACCGCGGGATTTTTTGGCGCTGTCCTGATTTCCGATGAATCCCCAGATAGTCATCAGAGTTCCCTTGTCCTCTACTTCCACCAGGCTATCCTGATACCGATTGCCCAGCACATCGATGATTCGCTGTTTCGGTTCAGTCGGTTTTAGCAGATAAACTTGTTGATCGTTATGATAAATTTGGAAGCTTATCTGAAAATACCCCAGCATGAATCGTTGCAGTACGCCCAGTATGTGACGGTATTCTGTTTCATCGGTTTTCAGAAATTTGCGTCGCGCCGGCGTATTATAAAACAGATTTTTAACAGAAATCGAAGTGCCCCGGGTGCCTCCTGCATCAGTCACATCATCGATGACGCCTCCCTCAATTTTGAGAAGGGTTCCGGACATTTCTTTGGCAGTCATGGTTTTCAGTTCCATGCGAGACACTGAAGCGATGCTCGCCAGCGCCTCTCCGCGAAATCCCAGCGTTTGTATATTATGCAAATCATCGTAGGTACCGATTTTGCTGGTAGTATGTCGCTGCACTGCCAGGACCGCATCATCGCGAGTCATCCCGGATCCATTATCCACAACCTGAATCAGCGACTTGCCGCCATGCTTGAGTACAACAGAAATTTCATCAGCGCCGGCGTCAACTGAATTTTCGACGAGTTCCTTCACAATGGAGGCGGGACGATCCACCACCTCACCGGCAGCAATTTTGTTGGTTAAATCTTCAGAAAGGATTTTGATTTTATTATTCATCGCCTATTCGTTTCGAATTCGTAACTGCATTTGCCATGTTAAACATAAAAGTTGCACCTTTAGTTTCAAACAAATTTCAGGTGAACCGAATTCACCGTTCTGAACAGTGTCTGGTCACTGCCTGAATTTTGCATTTCAAACTAAAAATAACGAATCCACCTGAACGGTGGATTTGTAGTTATGAAAATAGTAAGTCGGATAGAAGACAGTATCAATAATTTCAAAAAAGGGAAGAATCACTGAAAAATTTCGCTCAATGAAGTCCATCTAAATTTTTCAGCGAATTCCATCACGGTTTTAGTATTTTTCATGTCCTGGCCCCGGATACTGATGAGCATCGTCGACGACGGGATAAATATCAATTCCGCGAATCTGTCGATCTGGTCATATCGTTCAATGCATCGACGATCGGCGGAGGTCGCTATTTTGGCATCTCCGCCCATCTGCTCAAGCATGGATGGATTAACAAAAACTCTTTTCAAGTTTGGAATTCGCGGCGTATTTGTTTCGATTTCAATCCGAACCGAAGGTCCGCCGCCATTTTTATAATATTTACACGAAGAAACCAGCCCTGTGGAATACGCCCCTTTTTTAATCCGACTGTTTGGCGAATCCGCACGCCATCCTCTCAGCGGTTCAGGAAAAACAGTTTCAATTTGTGTCAATAACTCCTGATTCACCAGTTCCAGCGCGCGAGTCAACTGATTAACCGATTCTAACAAATTTTTATTTATATAGAGCTGCCTGGCTTCTTCAATTGTATCTGAAACTTCGGTCTGTCCGAAAACAGGAACTGCCATCAGCGCAATGACAACAGGCATCCAAAAATTCTTTCGCATCAGCATGGCGAAAACCTCCTCCAATTCGTGCTAAGGTGCAAATATCTGCGGTTTCTAACGATTTCAATTTCAGGCGAAACTTTCAATTGCCTTGTTTTTATCATCAAAATTGTGAAGAAAATCATCCAATCGGGCGATTCGCACCAGACTCATTACGCGATCATTGGCTGCGAACAATTTCAACTGGCCCTCCATGTTCTTCAATTGACGCAAGCCAAAAAGAAGAGCGCCCAGTCCGGAACTATCGGCGTAACTGACATTCGATAAATCGATTAAGATTTTCTTCTCGCCTTCGTTAACCAAAAGCAGCAATTCTGATTTTAATAGAGGTGCCAACACAGAGTCTAATCGTTCTTTATCAATCTTAACGATTATCACATCATCCTTTTTTTCATGTTTTATATCCATCCCATGCTCCTGGAAAATTATGTTGAATTATAAGGAATGCATACACTCATTTTAAGACTCACAGATCAATTCGCATCTTTCTTATAATGCTTTATTTGAATCAATAAAATAAAAAAAAATCAAAATGTCAAGAACTTTCATACATGAAATAAAAGGAATATATTTGTTGAAAAACAGCTTTTTACTTTTAATGTAACTATTACTACTTAGTCAGATTACCCTTTTTCTGTCATTTCCTCTGGACTTCCTTCGGTCGCCTGTATGTTTTTTACAGGAATCTCATTCTAAATCACGAGGAGATTCCCGTGCTCCAAAAAGATGGCGGATCTGCGACGAAAAGCACAGTCTGTATTTCCATAAATTTTGATGTAACTGTACAGACATTCGGGCATGACAATTCCGTTATAACTGCCATTTAAAAAAAAGTGTCCGTTAGCGAGAAAGTTAAGAATTTAATATTCAATGTCAAGCATTAATTCAATTTGCTGAAAAATTTTGACTTGATTATTTGCATTTTATTTTTAACTTATAGCTTCAATATCACTGAAAAATAAAATGAACTAAATTAGGAGCGCAAATGGGTTTCACTCCGATTGACTATGGCATTCTTTTCGTTTACCTTATTGGTGTTACTATTTTTGGATCCTGGTTGGGACGCAGTCAGAAAAGCACCCGCGATTATTTTTTAGGAGATCGGAACATTCCCTGGGGCGCTGTCTGTTTCTCTGTGGTCGCAACAGAAACCAGCACACTCACTTTCATCAGTATTCCCGGAATTGCATACCTCACAAATCTTAATTTTCTGCAGCTCACCGTGGGATATTTAATCGGGCGAATTATCATCAGCTTTTTATTTTTACCGGCCTATTATCGCGGTGATCTTTCCACTGCTTACGAGTTTTTGGGGAAACGATACGGAAATCGGATGCGGAATTTTACTTCAATCATTTTTCAGATAACGCGTTTACTGGCTGACGGTGTTCGATTATTCGCCACTGCCATTCCGCTTTCAATCATCACCGGGTGGAGCTATCCTTTATCCATTGCTGTGATTGGTGTGCTCACCATTATTTATACTTACATCGGCGGAATTCGGGCGGTTGTCTGGATCGATGTCATTCAAATGGGAATCTATCTTGGTGGCGCCATTATCGCCGGTATCTTTTTGCTCAATCTGCTTCCGGGTGGCTGGAGCGATGTAATTGCAGCGGCCCGACCGGAGGATAAATTTCAGATTTTCTATCCCGGATTTGAAAATGGCATTCGCGCGTTTTTCACCACACGGTACAATTTTATCACCAGCATTGCGGGAGGCATGTTTCTTTCCATGGCTTCGCACGGAACAGATCAGTTGATTGTTCAGCGCTTACTGACCTGCAATAATCTGAAAAACAGCCAAAAAGCTCTGATCACAAGCGGCATTCTTGTGATGATCCAGTTCGCGCTGTTTCTCGTGATCGGCCTGATGCTGTACGCGTTTTATCAGGGTCAAATTATTGGACCGGACAGCAATTTTATAACCAGCTCCGATGAGCTCTTTCCAAAATTTATTGTGGGGGAGCTGCCTGCAGGGCTTTCGGGCATCATTATCGCCGGGGTTTTTGCCGCAGCCATGTCGACTCTGAGCGGCTCGCTGAATTCATTGGCGTCATCATCCATGCTCGATCTTTACAAGCCCCGCTTCGGCAAAGATAACTCGCCGAAAAAAGATTTGCTGATTTCCAGAATTATCACCGCTGTCTGGGGAATCATTTTCATCGGCGGCGCGATGTTGTTCAAAGATAAAAACAATCCGGTGGTTGAACTTGGCTTGGCAATCGCTTCATTTACCTACGGGGGATTATTGGGCACCTTTTTAATGGGCGTTCTATTCAAGAATGTGCGGGAAAACATTGCGCTCATTGCATTGTGGAGCGCTATTTTCTTCATGACGTGGATTATCGGCGTGAAAGGAATCGCTCAGTGGGCGATAATTGGCGTGAATGTGGTGGCATTTATCTGGATTTTCACAAGACTTCAAGACCGAAGAGAACAAATGGGGCTGACATTCTTGTTTGTTTGCATTGGATTTATTATTCGTTTGATTGAACCGATTCCCATTTTCTGGCCCTGGTATGTCTTCATCGGTACTGTTGTGACTATTTCTGTGGGTTTGGTGCTGACGCTATTGATTAATCCTTCAAGCGCTAAAAAGGCTATTTGATTTTCGCGTAATTGATTGGCTCAATCAGCACATTCAACAATCAATTTGACTTCATAATAAAAAAGGCTTTCAGTTTGCCGGAACTGAAAGCCTTTTATTTTGCAGTTTTTTTTTGGTTTATTTATTCGAGCAACCGATTCATCTTCTCCAGAAACTTCTCAGGCCCGACAAAACCGATTTCCCTCAGTTCCTTCAGTTCTTCCCCCTGCCTGTTGATAAATACAAGCGTGGGCATGCCGGTGGCTTCGAAATCATCCATAAATATTCTGACATTTTCATCCGGCGCTGTACAATCAACCTTGATCATGGTGAATTCCTTTGCCAGCTCAACCACGCGATCATCTCTGAACGTTTCCCGGTCCATTTCCTTGCACGGCGCACACCAATCGGCATAAAAATCAATGAAAACCGGCTTGCCTTCCTCCTGCAATTGCTCAATGGTTCCTTTCTCGTAATGTACCCAGTCAATGGCAGATGGTTTCGCATTAATGGCATTGTTCGTCATAAATATACCCAGTGCAATGAACAGCACACCAAAAATTGCCCGACCAATTTTGAAATTCTTTGTGTACCCGGGTTCATGATCGAGGAAGCCCAACAGCAGGCCGCCAAAAATGGCCAGTAGCCCAAAGAAAAATCCCTGCTGATCGTGAATATGTTTTGCCTGGGGCAGGAAGAAATATAATGCAACGCCAACCAGTAAAATACCAAATAATTTTCTGACCCAAACCATCCACATGCCGGATTGCGGTAATTTATTGAGCAAGCCCGAGAATGTGGCCAGAATTAAATAGGGCAGACCAAGACCCAGTCCCATGATGAAAAAAAGCAGCGTCCCTTTTGCGACAATTCCCAATTTGGCGACAAGCCCAACAAGTCCGATGATGATCCCTGCGGCGCACGGTGCGATGACAACACCCACGGTCAATCCCATGATGAACGCGCCCACTGTGCCTTCCCGCGACTTGCTCAGGGAGGCGGTCATCCAGGCCGGCACTGTAATTTCGAACGCGCCGAACATACTCGCTGCCATAGCCAGAATAATTGTTGTGATAACAATGACGAACCACGGATTCTGAAATAAAAATCCCCATTGCTTGCCGGCCAGCCCTGAAATGAGACCCAGTACCGCAAAAATGATAGCGATACCGACCACATAAAACAGCGCCATCACAAAAGTGGATGATTTACTGCGGTCGCTTTGTCCGCCGAAATAGCCAATCGTCAATGGTATGACAGGATAAACGCACGGGGTGAGATTCAGCGCGAGTCCGAACAGAAAAAAAGCGATGATCGCATAGGGGAGTCCCTTTTCGAGAATACGCTTGGCCTTCAGTTCGTCCGACGTGAATGTGGCAGTAAAACCATCTTCCTCCTCTTCAACAGTTTCCTCCATTGGGATTTCCAAAAAAACCGGATTGTCATTTTTTTCAACTTCTTCAAGCGACTCCACAATTTCCAGTGGGATTTCGAACGTCACATCAGTTGGAGCAAAACAGTTTAGGTCATTGCACGCCTGATAGCTCAATGTGCCATCCACCAATATTTTTCCGGGTGAAATAGCATCGGAAAACGTCACCTGAGAATAAAAAACAACTTTATCCTCATAGACAGCCAACTCTTCTTCAGAGAATGAAAACGTCGCCATTTTCTCTTTTGGGTAAATGACTTTTCCAAATGACGCGTTTGCCAATGGATTGAATTTAATTACAGTGGGAATAAGGTACTCTTCAGTGGGTTTGTTGGAGTTAATGTGAAACCCGGATTGAATTTCTGCAATGATAGCGATATCAACAATAGCTCCCGGCTGAACTTTCGTGTATGATAATTCTCCCTCCACCGATACAAAGTCGGCATCCAGAAATCCCTGCGCCAGTGTACCAGACGAAATAAAAAACAAGAACAGAACAGATAGTATCAGGTTACTTTTTTGGGTCATTTCAACGCTCCAATTAATTTTCTCTCTTGATTTTGTTTTTAATTTTACTCATATTTAAGCAGGCGGTTCCTGTATTAATCTTAGATGAAAAAATGATTCATTAGATTCAAATTCACATTTATTTTTAAGTGTAATCTCACTACAGGACACTTTTTCCAAAATTACATTTTAGATTAAAATGTCATGCCCGAATGCCATGTCCAGCTTCCATTAAATTTATAAAGGATGACAGACTGGGCTTCTATCGGGCATCCATTTGACAAAATTTTATGAGATTCCCGCCAAAAACATGTGACCGAAGGGAATGCCTGTGGTACGGGAATGACAGCTCTACTGAACATAATTTGAAAAGTGTCCGGTAGTGAAAGTGCAATCTCAAAATTGGTGCCCATCCATGAACAAATTGGTTGTTATTACCACCGGTGGTACAATTGCAATGCGACATGATCCGGTGACTCATGCAATTTCTCCGGCCAAAAGCGGAAGAGAACTTCTTGAATCTGTGCCCCAATTAAAAAAATACGCACAACTTGAGCTCATTGAATTTTCCAACATTGACAGTTCCGACATGACGCCGGAGATGATGTTCAATTTGGCAAAGGAAGTGAAAAAACAAATCGCTCGCAGCGACGTGCACGGCGTGTTAATCACGCATGGTACAGATACACTGGAGGAGACAGCTTACATGATCGATTTGTTGGTTGATGAGCCAAAGCCCATCGTTTTAACCGCTGCCATGAAAAGCGGAGATGAACTGGGCACCGACGCTCCCACCAATCTCCTTGCCTCGGTTAAAACAGCGTCTTCCAACGCGTGCCCGCAGTCAGGCGTGCTGGTTGTGCTCAACGATGAAATACACTCGGCCCGCGAAGTGAGGAAAACGTATACCAGCAATGTCGCTACTTTTGAATCCCCGGGATACGGGCCTCTTGGCATTGTAGATGAGGATCGTGTGATCATTTTCAGAAAATCGCTGATCCGTGAAACCATTACCGGGGAACAAATTGAGCCAAATGTTTCTTTATTTAAAATGTCCGCCGGTGACAACGGTAGCATGATCGGATGCGCCATTGATAACAATGTGAAAGGCTTGGTCATCGAAGGTCTGGGCAGGGGCAATATTCCGGGACCGGCGGCAATTCAGGTGCTGCGTGCGATTCGTCAAAACATTCCGGTGGTGCTCACGTCGCGCTGTTTCAAGGGCCGCGTGCTTGGTGTGTATGGAGGAACAGGCGGGGGGAAAAAATTGCATGAAGCTGGCATTATCTACGGCGGCGACCTTTCCGGTCAAAAAGCCCGCATCAAACTGATGGTTGCCCTTGGCCGCACACAAAATTTGAAAGAGATCAAAAATCTGTTTGAAAGAAAAATGTATTGAAGTTTTGGAATTATTCAGCATATTTGCATTTTTCTTTCAATAGTTTACCATCTTCAATCCGTCTTCACCATCACATATTTTTCGATTTTCATTTCCGTAAATTCAAAATTGTCTTGACATTTAAGAAATAATTCATTATTATTTGTTGCATTTTTGAAATCAATGAACTAAACCAAAATGATTTTTGTATTTCGTAAATTTAGGCGATTACAGAGATGTACAACTAACTAAAGTTGCAATTAAATAAAACATAGACTGAACAAAATTTTTAGGTTCGGTTTTTTTATTTTTTTCCATTGATGGTGAATCATATTTCATAAATGTTCATCTAAATTAATATTTTGGAAATAATCGGTCTTACTTTTCATTAAATTCTAAAATTTTTATAAGGATACTTTACATGGAAAATGTATCAACTTATTCAGAACAGGCTCTTGTAATAATTAAGAAATATGGTCCACAGTTATTGCTTGCCATTGTAACATTAATCATCGGTCTTTGGGTGATTAAAATTTTTACCAAAGCGATTAAAAAGGCGATGGTGCGAGGGGAAGTTGACGCTTCATTACAGCCGTTTTTACTCAGTCTCGTCAGTATTTTACTCAAGACTCTGCTTGTCATCAGCGTGGCTTCCATGATTGGCATTCAAATGACTTCTTTTGTCGCAATTTTAGCCTCTGCCGGTCTGGCTGTTGGATTGGCCTTGCAGGGCGGTCTGGCTAATTTTGCAGGTGGTGTTTTGATTCTTTTATTCAAACCATTCAAAGTTGGTGATTTTATCGATGCCCAGGGTTATACTGGAACGGTAAATGGAATTCAGGTTTTTCATACAATTCTGAAAACACCGGACAACAAAACGATCATCATCCCAAATGGTGCGCTGTCTAACGGGAACATCACAAATTTTTCAACGGAACCCAAAAGGCGAGTTGATATGACGTTCGGTATCGGCTACTCGGACGATGTCCAGAAAGCGAAAAGTCTCCTTAAACGACTGGTTGACGAAGATGAACGCATTCACAAAGATCCGGAACCGGCAATTCTGCTCTCCGAACTCGCTGACAGCTCAGTCAACTTTGTCATTCGTGCCTGGTGCAATGCCGGTGATTATTGGGGAATTTATTTTGATATGCAGGAAAAAGTGAAATTAGCGTTTGACAAAGAAAGTATCTCCATTCCGTTCCCGCAGCAGGATGTTCATATTTACAATCATTAATATCTCTTTAACAGGAAAGGAGAATTTTATGCATTTGAAATCAATTACGTTCATTCTAATCTTGGGTGTTTTTTCCACCATGCTGTTTGCCCAGGATAAACCCGCAGAAAAACCAAAATACGGCTGGCAAAAAGAGATAATCGGTGGATTGAATTTAACCCAAACCAGCTTTGATAATTGGGCACAGGGTGGCGAGAATTCCTTTGCCTGGCAATTTAATTTTAACTTTAAATTAGTCAATGACCAGGAAAAAACAAACTGGTCGAATTCCGGAAAATTTGTTTATGGTACTACCAAATCCGGGGATCAGGATGCTCGCAAATCCGTCGATGAAATTAAGCTGGAAAGTGTCTTCACATATAAAATGAGCAAACTGCTAAATCCATTTGTTGCTGCCACAGGTGAGACACAGTTTGCAGCAGGGTATGCCTACGATGGCGACACAAAAAGCCAAATTTCTGCGTTAATGGATCCAGCCTATTTCAGGGAAAGCGCTGGTATGGGTTACAAACCCAACGACATATTCCAAACCAGGTTGGGTGTCGCGTTGAAGCAGACGATTACCAGTGACTATCCAGTGCCCTATGCGGACGATCCGGAAACAGTCGATATCGAAAAAACTAAAAATGAATTCGGTGCGGAATCGGTCACGGACGTCAATTGGAAAATAACGGAAAGCTCGCTGCTCACTTCGAAACTTGAGCTTTTTTCTGCATTAGGCGCGTTCGATGAAATTGATGTCAACTGGGACAATGTCCTCTCCACCAAAGCATCCAAATACATTGCGTTTAATTTTAACTTGAAATTATTGTACGACAAAGATATTTCCAAAAAAAGGCAGATTAAACAAGCCATAGCGCTTGGATTGACCTATACATTTCTGTAAATCGCTGTGAAAAAAAATATGGTGCCACTAAATTTATCTGGATGCTATTTCCAATAAAATGTGGCGCCATTTTTTTATTTCTTACCTCCTAATTCACGTTGAACAAATCCAGCTTCTGTTTCGTCTAAAATATTGATGCAGAAATATAAAAATATTACCCATGTTATTTCCACCAATCTCATTAAGTAATGAATAAAAAAAATCACGTCATATTAATTTTTTGTTCAATTCTTTTAGCGTTGTCAGGTTCGGATTTAATTCTTTCAGATTCGAAGAACGATGATATTCGAGGCACGTCCTCGCATCAAAAGCGTCAAGCACACCCAAATTTTAATCGGTCAACACCTCTAAAATTCCCGATGTACCCGTTAACGGACATTGCCATCGCCCAATCGAAAAAAGTACGCCCGGTCCTGCCGGACAGTATTTTGAGCGCGGGCAATCATTTCAAAATTCATTACACAACTCATGGCGATAGTGCGGTCGCATGGATCGATTCCAACTCGAACGAAATTCCGGACCGTATCGATAAAATTGCTGACGCATTCGAAAGAAGTTATGCTGTCGAAATTGAGCAGCTGAATTATAAACTCCCGCCCTCGTTTGAGAACGGAACAAAACCATACGATATTTACGTGATTGATTTGAACAACAGCTTCGGGATAACAGTCACGGAAAATGTTGATTCGACTGCAATGGAACAGCAGCACGTATCCAGCTACATTCTATTCGACAATGATTTTATCGGACAGGATTTCCACATCAGCGGCGATGATGCAATTAAATCCACCGCGGCGCATGAATTTTTCCATGCCATTCAATTAGGCTACGTATTCAGGAAAATTGACTCGTTTTTTTTCGAATTAACCGCTGTGTGGATGGAGGATCAGGTTTTCGATGAACTGGATAATTATTTGTACTACATGGATTATTTTTTCCAGGCTCCGGACATTCCCTTGAACGGCGTCTCTTTCACGGTACCCAAAATCTTCAAACACATTTACGGTTCGTGCATTTTTGCATTTTATATTGAAGAAAATTTCGGTCGGAACGCTATTCGGCAGGCCTGGGAGTTGATGCCCAATAAATCTTCCATGAATGCTTTGAACCATATCTTTCGATCCCAGGGAACCAACTTCGAAAACGAATACATAAAATTTTGTATTTGGAATTTTTTCACAGGACGCCGGTCGAGGTCAGGTTACTATTCCAATGGCACGAATTACCCGGAAATTACACTCGAGAGTGAAGAAAGTATCAACTATTTTGCAGAGAAAAATGGAAGCGGCTATCACCTGACTGCCGGGTATTTTCTTTTTCACTCCATGACCGGGGGCGACTTTTCCGCCCGAATGATAACCGACAGCACTCACCATTGGAAATTGGCCGCTCTGGCCTATGACGAAAGCGACATTCGACTGGCCATTGGTTCTCCAGGCCAAACCGTGGAGATATTAGATGTCCCGGATAACTATGATATTCTTATCATTCCCTGCAATATTGACAGATATACGCAGCCACATCATGTCTATTTCAAAGATAACCCGGAGACATATACTTTTTATTTGACGAAAGAGGTTGTGCGAACACAGACAAATCAAAAATCGTTTTCGATTGAAAAAATCTACCCCAATCCATTCAGTACCCGGATTAAATTTTTGATAAAAAAATTTCACGATTCACCGGTTTCAATCAGGATTTTCAACCTTCGCGGACAGGTTGTTTTCCATCGTCACTACTCCACACTTCCAGAAGAAATGAATGAAATGTCGTGGCTGGCAATCTCTGAAAATCACAACTTACCAGCCGGGATGTATTTTGTTCAATTTACTTCCGGCGATTTCAAACAAACAGAAAAAATTGTACTTTGCCGTTGACACGCTTGAATCAGCGAAAGAGAAAATCATTGATAAATTCACCTTCAAATTATTCGCTTGCATTTTATTTTTGTTTTTGATAATTTATCATAATTTTGTCACAATTCTGAAAACGATAATTCGACTTATGAGGCACCCATGAATACCAGATTTTTGATTTCACTCTTCTGCTTCTTTAATTTGTTTACAAGCGCTGTTTTTGGACAAATCGACCGGCCTTTTGAGCCTGTTATTATGAAAGGAGAATCACTTGCCGATCTCCCAAACCTCGAGATCTCCCATCTTTATCTTTACGCGTACAACGTCGGGGCAGATACCTGGAAAATAATTCCCTTTCAAATTGACGAGGTGAATCCAAATGTGGAAGATTCATTGAAATATTTCGAGCCGGAAGACAGCCTAATGGAAATTTTTGACGAAGATGATGAACTCGTTTTTATGGCCGATGATTTGGGAGACAGGGCAGATTCTCTCGCATGGGTCAGTGAAACTGATACGGTTCGATACGAAATTTGCATTACCGATGAATTGAATAATACAAAAGGCTATGTTTATCTTTGCTATTCTTCCAGTCTTTCCGAGTCAATTCCAAATTCCTACGGCATGGGCTATGACGCTGTTTCCAATCGCGTATTTTCAGATAATTATGAAGTGGGTTTCAATGAAACAGGGCAGTTGAGCGATGTGTTCATCAAATCCGAATCCGGCATGAGCCAGGATTTATTTGACCGGGTGAAAATTCGAGCATTTGGCTCACTCTGGATTCTACCTATTTTTCTTTATGAAAATTATATTAAAATGAGCTATGCCTATGCCAAAGTCGGGCCTGTTCGCGTCATTCGAAATATGTTTGGACATTTCAAATACGATCCACTGGAAGCCAACGAAGCATTCACCCAAACCTCTTTTTTTTATCCCTGGAACGGCTCTTTCAGGCTAGTGGAAATCCCTCTGGAAGATGCGAAACAGTACGGCGCAGAGATCGATATCCTGAGAGTCTCATGGGACTTCAACAGCAATGCAAGCGGCATGCACTTTTTCAGTGAAAACAATAAAAACGGCGCGCTCATTGACGGAAATAGTGACGCGGTGGATACATCCTGCCAGCCGGGCGAACTGAACTGGACCATGGGGACCGGTGATCCGGGAACAATTATGAACGCCTTTTACGTCCCGCCGCTGGGTGATGAGATTCATATTTATTATCATGAAGCCACAGACGGCAGTTCCGGGGATGATTCAGAATTAGCAGTAGATACCGGCGACAGCCTGTCTTATGCGGACAACGGATTTTCTCTGGACAATAATATTGAAAACTACGTCACAGATTCGACAACGTTTAATTTCATATATTACAATTACTTTTTGCCGCCCAACTTTGATCCTGACGAGGCTTCGGCTTTATGCGACCAATTGAAATCGCCGTTGACTTTTGTGACCAGGCTCCAGAAAAAATATAGTCCGCCATCACAGATCACGCGGGCAGATCATCAGATACCGACGCGATTTCAATTGGCCCAGAATTATCCGAATCCATTTAATGCGACCACGACAATATCTTTTTCACTGCCGGAGCAGGCTTCTGTTTCACTGATAATTTTCGATCCCCTGGGCCGCCGTGTCAGTACGCTTCTCGATGATGACCTCCCTGCCGGTTCTTATCAAATGAACTGGACAGGTAAAAATCAATTTGGTACGGACATGCCTTCCGGCGTGTATTTTTACCAGCTTATTGCGAATCAATTTAGCGCTACCAAGAAACTTATTTTAATCAAGTAAGGGACCTGATGAAAGTATTTGCCATATCGATTGCTATTATTTTCACTGTTTTGGTTTTTATTTTGGCCTGCGAAATCGACCACGGATTATATCCGGTAAACTATCAAATTCAGGGCAGGGTTGTTTTTTTCAAAGGTGAAGCGCCGGAAAACACGGATCGGGTTGAAGTGTTTGCGCTAAAAGAATTTCCACCGCAAGATCCACAAAATTTCCTTTATCTCGGCCGTTCCGGGGCGCTGGATTACAGCAAGGGCAACGAGGTCAGCTTTAAAATTAACGTGTCACCCACATCCTACGAAATGATTGGCGTGCTTTGGAGAGAACAGGGCAAGGACTGGGATTTAACCGGTTTGATTGGTTTTTACACAGGCGGACTGGAATCGATTTTACCCGGCACCATATCTGTCTCCAAAGAAGACCCTGTTACAGAAGATATCACCATTTATGCGAACTGGCAGACTGTTTCCAAAGATGCCCATATTTCCGGCGATATCACGTATGAAGGCGAATGGCCGGACGACACACAAATACTCTTGTTGGCCATCTACCGATCCAAACCGGCCTCGGAAATGAATTACCTTTTATTCGAAAATGTCGACTACACGCAACCCATCTATGTCGATTCGTCGTCATATCGGCTGGCAGTGAATTCCAGTATTTACAATTACATTGTGATTTTTTGGGTCGGGAACAGTATAAAAAAATTATCCGACCTCATTCCGATTGGTGTGTATGAAGACAGCAGCAATCCCGGCGAGCCGGGTAAAGTGGACCTGACTTTTGGAGGCGAGGCTGAAAACATCGACATCAACGTTAATTTCAATACCATTGAATTTCCATAAAATACAGGACGTATAAAAATTGAATTTGAATAGAATTTATTATATCGGGAAATTCCTTCCTAGTATTTTTATTTGTGCTGCACTTTTGTTTTCAACTGGTTTGGCAGAGGAAAAGGGCGCCATTTCCGGTTCAGTGAAGGAGATGTCCACCGGGAAAAAATTGCCCGGGGTTAACATTCAAATTGAAGGCACCATGCTGGGCGCCAGCAGCGATTTTAACGGTAATTTTACCATTCGAAAAGTTCCGATCGGGAAATATTCTGTGCGTGCGACCATGATTGGTCACCGGCCATCCTTGAAATCAAATATCATTGTTTCGGCAGACGAAACTGTTAGGCTTAATTTTACTCTTGAAGAGACAGCTATTAACTTTGACCCGCTGATCGTCACTGCCAATAAAATGCAGAAAGAACTGGACCAGACGCCCAACAGCGTGTCCGTGATCTCCGCCCCGGAAATCAGGCAAAAAAATGCCCTTCGCGTTGATCAGGTATTGGAAACTGTGCCTGGAGTCAATTTCATCCGTGATCAGGTCAATATTCGCGGTTCGACCGGCTTCACTATCGGTGCCGCCAATCGCACGTTGCTGCTTCTGGATGGCGTGCCGGTAATGACCAGCGATACCGGCCAATTCAACTGGGACTTGCTGCCGGTGCTGGACATCGAGCAAATTGAAGTGGTGAAAGGCGCCGGTTCTGCGCTGTGGGGGACTGCGGCTCTCGGCGGCGTGATAAACATCATCACCAAATCTCCGACACAGCAGGGCAAAACCCTGGTTCAGCTTATCGGTGGAGAATACGATGAACCCCGATATGACGAATGGAAATGGACAGATATACCATTGCAGTTCAGCAGAGTGGATGTCAGTCATAGCCGAAAAATCGGCCCCCTGTCGTTTCGCGTCTCATTGGGACGCCATGTTTCCACCGGATTCACAGAAGTTGGTGATTTCAAGCGATGGAATGCCACAGGAAAATTCGTTTACAATTTCAAGAACGGCTCTTCGTGGACGCTTTATAGCGCGTACAATTACAATGCCGGCGGCATTTACGTGGGATGGGACGATCCGCAAAAACCGTTTCAGGTGAGGCCATCCAACCGCAACAGTCGCGGTGAAATTAAAATGGCCAATTTTTACACGAAATACAACTGGATCCTCAATTCCAAAGCAGCATTGAAATTTCGAGTCTCCTATTTAATGACCTTGATGGGCAATGAGTTCATCAAATCCACAGACTTTAATCCGGCACGAGGCCTTGGCGCTGAAATCCAGGGGGATTACCTGCCGTTCAAAAATCTCGATTTGACCTATGGCTGCGAGTTCAAATGGGATACCGGCAGCACTAAATATTTTGGAGATCACCAGGGGTATACAGTTGGATTGTACAGTCAGGCAGAGTATCGTATTTTGCCCAACCTTCGGTTTACCCCAGGCCTGCGATACGACCGTTATCAGCTCATCGACGGCATGGCGCAAAGTCTGTTGAGCCCACGGTTCGGCGTTAACTATCGTCCCTTTGACAATACCATTTTGCGAGCCTCGGCCGGCAGCGGCTTCCGGGCCGCCACAATCGCGGAACGGTTCCTGGATTTTGAAAACAACAGTGTTATTGTCGAAGCCAATCCGAAATTAAAAGCGGAAACATCGTGGTCTTATGACATGGGGATTCGGCAGTATTTCACTAAAAACTGGTTTTTTGAAATCGGCGCGTTCCGAAATGATTTTGACAATCTCATTGAAATCGATTTAAGACAGAGTGAAATCCAGTTCGCGCAGGACATTCGGGTGGCGGTTCGATTCAAAAATCTGCTTAAAGCGCGAATTCAGGGTCTGGAATTTACCACCGGCGGGAATTGGTGGAAACGCAGGCTGCAATTACAGGCCACAGCTACGGTTCTCGACCATGAGGATGTCATTAATCATGAACCACTGACCTATCGCCCCAAAGTGATTGCGTTTGTCCATCCTTCTCTGCATTTGGGAAATGTCGAGCTCCATTCTGAGTATCGCTACGCCAGTCGCATTGAAGCGGTAAAATTGTATTATTACGACGATCGCGTGCCCCAGAAAGTCTGGAATTTTCGCCTGATTTACCATCTTGGCAATGTGGATTTTCAATTGGCAGTCAATAACGCAATGGATTACTACTACACCCAGATCGAACGAAGCATGGCGGAGATTCGCAATTTTACAGTGGGAATTACCGGGGAATTTTAGCCGACTATTTCAGTTTTCTCCAAATATAGGCAATAATACCACCGAACGTAATGAATCCAAGGATGCCCTCCAAACTCACCAGCACTCTTCCCCAGTTGCATATTGGAGCGACTTCATCAAAATCAAAACCGATGAATGTCATCACACTGGCAAATAATCCTTTTAGCGGATTAAAACTATCTTTCATTTTAGTAATTTCAATACAGTGAGTTAATGAATAGAGTAAGCCAAAAGCAATAATGATGAGAATTGCGGAAACAACCAGATTTCCGACTTTTACGCCATAGCCTAAATATAGATTAAAAAAGAGATTTCGAAATATATATTGAGCGCCATTCTTAATCCACAAGAATATTTTCTTATCCCGGTACGCTTGCTTGCTGTGTTCCAGTAGAATTTCAGTTTCCAGTTGTTGACTAAAATAGCAAATTTGACTCGATTCCGATTTTAATCCATTGATTGAAAGACTTTCCTCCAATTTATTGAAAAAACTTCTTTCCACAGAACTGCAATGTTCGAAAATATGAGGAAATTCCGATAACAAATCCCTTCGTTCACGCTGATAAAAATCAATTTTCTGAATTGCATGATCTATTGCGAACTCATCTGTATCCTCGAATTCAAATCGGAACAGATTCAAAAGCGCGTTTATCCTCGAACGTAAATAGTAAATGATATTTTCCTCTTTGAGACGTCCCATTGATGAGGGAAATTCAATTTCCTTTTTATACGCCTCGGTCGCCTTGTTAAAATATTCGGTCGCATTTTCCCAATCCCTTTTCTTTTCCGCCTGTTTCCCTGCTCTGAATAAAGCATCCGGGTTTGAACCATCGTTCACTTGATCATTCATTCTTACCTGACCTCTCAGAAATATAGTTCTTTATTTCCTTTACAACCGTTTCCTCATCCTCTTCCTTACTGATTAGTTTTACATCAAATTGATCGCATTTTGCTTTCACATCATGGAGGTCGCTCCATACTGTCAATACAATGACGGGTAACTTTCGGTAAATGATATATTTCTCATTCGAATGCAGTTCTTCCAGAAAAGCGAGTCCATTCATCTTTGGTAACGACATGTCGAGCACAATTGCGGTATATATTTCATCCAACTTTTCAAGACCTTCAATCCCATCTCCGGCGAGGACAACTTTAAAATTCCCCATTTGGGTCAGAATCATTTCCCAGGCCATTTGTTGAGCGCGGTTATCTTCTATATAGAGAATACGTTCAGGCATGTTTTTTCTCCTTTTCTTTTGGAATTATAATTGTGAAAGTACTTCCCTGCCCAATAGTCGAATCGACGTGTATGCTGCCGGAATGCTTTTCTACAATCAACTTTGTAATCGCCAGTCCAATGCCTATTCCTTCAACTATTATATCTTTTGCATATTCCCCCCGTTCATGTTTTTCAAAGATCAAAGGAAATTCATTTTCTGGAATTCCAATTCCTTGATCCCTTACAGTGAATTCAATCTTTTTATTTTTCTCTGCCAGGGAAACATGAATTTTTGTATTGTTTGGAGAATACTTTACAGCATTATTGATTATATTGGAAAGCGCCTTTATTAAATTTTCCTCATTCACCTCCGCATATATGTTTTCTTCTTTCTCCTTTAATTCTATGGCAATGTTTTTCATATCTGCGATTGGCACATTATTATTGATGGCCTCTCTCACAATCCTTGAAATTGGGTTCATTTCAAATTGAAACGCCTTGTTACTGTGTTTCAGATAATTTAAGTCCAAAATCTGATTTGTAAATTTCAACGCTTTTTGTGCTTCGCCGGCAATGGTATGTAAAACATTTGTTTTTTGGATGTCATCCAATTCAAGATTCATGACATTTCTGGACAATTTCTCAACACCAATCAAGGGCGTTTTCATCTGGTGGGCGATTTCATTGAAACTTTGTTCTTTTATACTAATTATCTCCTCCATTTCATGTCGATATTTTTCTTCCATTTTAATTCGATCCACTGCTGCTATTGTAATTGATAAATATAAATCAATCACTTCACAAATTTCAGTATCTATATCTTTTTTAATATTTATCATATCTACTAAAACGATCCATTTTCTATGTCCGTCCCAACTTTCCGCTGGAAATGCTGCCTCCCCGCCATTATAGCTCAGTACATATTGATTGCTCTCCAATGCATATCGAGCCAGATTCTCAGATCGACCAGTAATTGTCAGGACTTTTCCATGTCGTGGATTTCTGGAATGGCGTCTGATTAATCGAATCGATGTTAGATGTTCTTTCTCATCCAGCTCAAATACCTCGACAGAGTCAAACGAAAGAATGTAGTATAAACTATTGACAAAATACTCCCATACTTCCTCTTCCTCGAGGCATTTATACAAAATCAATAATAATGAAGTTGTTGCCTCTTCAACTCTCTTTAACTCAAAAACTTTAAGTCGTCTGTCAGGATTGCTTTTATATTTTTTATAATGCTCCAAAGCTTTTTCCCATTTACCAAATCTGAGAAAAATATCACCTTTCGTTCTATCATTCAGATATATTTTTAAAAATCTCCTTACTACATTATTAGTAAATTCAAGTATCCTGTCAATTTCGATCATGGCGCCGCTGAGAGTAAATTTACTCACCCCCAGTTCTGGCTCCTGAAGCCTGATTTTTTCAGATTTGAGCAAATCCAGGATTGATTCATAAATTTGGATGTCATCTTTTATGCGTGCTACCATCTCTTTTAAATATTTGTCCGAAATTTCTCCCGCTTGATCGCGAATAAAATCACTCAGATATTTTGTTGCATGTTCTAGCGTTACTGCATGTTCGTCTCTGTTATGAACATGTTTAAATATAATTGGGCTGATATTACTGATAAAATAAGGGTGATTATTAAATTCAGATAATAAATAATCCCGTGCCTTTTTAGTACAATATATTTCATGTTCAGAATATGCTTTTAATTTGCTTTGAGCTTCATCTCTAGTCAAATGTCCCAATAACAATGGATGAGAAATATTGAAAGGAGAGTTTGGAGCTTTTGTAAATTCCAGCAGATTACTGCTCCCTGAGATAATCACATTGAGCCGTGTGAATTCCTCGTTAATCACACGGGAATTGTAAACCTCTCGAAGGCAGGACAGTACACCTCGGGTTACATACTTTGGCAAAAGCTGCAAGCGATTTAATATGAGGATAAACCGAAAATTGTTATTTTTTAAAATTTCAAATAAAAATTCCTTAAATTGATTGCCTGAATTAATTGGTTTATTTAATAATTTTCTCGATTCATAATGATTTGTTTTTTTATTCGCAATATAAATATTTATCTCGTTATCCTCTCTCAACTTATTGGCAATTTTCTTTTTAATCTGGTTGAACAATGTTTTTGTTTTAGTAATTCGCTGGAGCTCCGATGCTTCCCAGTAAATACATTTCATAAAATCATCTTTTTCCAGTTCTTCAATAACCATCTGGAGAAATAATGTTTTTTCACTATACCTCGGCCCTAAAAGTGAATAATAATTTCCGCGGATAATTCCGGAAATAATGTTCTCCCGAATGTCATTTCTAGTTGACATAGAACTTACCATCTGATAAAATTTCTTTTACAATGCGTTCTTTCTTAAATGTTAGATTATAATTTTCTTTTAAAATTTTGGGTAAAGCTGGATAGGCAAATGTATAACCAGAACTCACTCTTTTGAAAATATTTGCTAATTCTAATTCAAGACAATCCCGTTGAATCGAGGTTAAAGACAATTCAATATTATAGTTTTTGGCTAACTGATTAATAATTAATTCTTCATCAAAAGACAAAAAATCAGCCATTTCGTAAACATATAATTGCTGAAAATCATCCGCATTCATAATCAAAGTATCAATTACAAAATGGAAATACTCATCAAGTTGTTCAACTTTCTTAATATCTCCATTTGACAATTCGTTTTTATTTTCATTATTGATACTTTCAACCAACTTGCTACAAATAAATTGAATAAATTGTGGATGATTAGCTGTTAATTCCATAATTTTTTGTGAAAAAAGATTCCTATCATTAATTTTTATCCCTATATCATCAAGTGGTTCTAAAATTAGTTTCCTTGCAGATTCAGAATCTAATTCCTTCAGATAAATTTGTTCAAAATATTTGAACATAGGTGAATATTGGTTATTTATTTCTCTATAGAGCTTTCTATACCCTGCAATAATTATTTTACAAATCTCTTCAGTAGCAAGCGAATGAAACAGACGCGATAACTCCCAGTTATAATTTTTATCAAACTCTACTAATTCATCAACTTCATCTAAAATTAGGAAAAATTTTTTATTATACTTCAGTCTCATTCTCCTCATGAAATCATAAAATGATGCAAGATTGACTCGTTTCCATGATCTTATGTCTAATATCGAAGCAATTTGTTGAATAAATTCGCTTATCGTTTGAATCCTATAGCAATCTAAAAAAATTGTATAAAAATAATTATCCTGATCCAAATATTTTTTTATGTTAAGAATGAGTGATGTTTTACCAATTCTTCTTGATCCAATAACAGAAAAATTAACCTCAAAATTGCTTTTAACTATCTTTTGCATTACATCTTTTCTACCATAAAACATCGATCCAAATGGAATTCTTGTATAGCTGTATGGAGATACTATTGAAATACCACATTGATCAAGAATCAAGCGCAGCAAAGAACGACGTCTATGATCTGATGATAATATTTTAATAATATCCGAATCATTCAATACCACTATATCTATATACGAACTTTTTACCAATTCTTTCAAAGTATTATCATGCTCATTTATGTATATAAAACCAATTTTTTCTTGCATGTTTTGACTATATAACAATTGCTTTATTTGATAAAAAATTTTTTCTATTTGAAGATTTTCTAAATTATAAGCTGGTATAATATAAAATGGTGTCATGTCTGTCACTTCAATTCTAAATTCACTCATATCATAGTAACAGACTGAATAATAGGAATGAGATTTTATTTGACGAATGGGAAAATTTAACGCTTGGGAAAACGCACGAAAGAAATCTTTAATACGACTATGAGATTCTGCTCCCTTCTTAATCCTCAAATCGTTAATTATTTGTAGCGTTTTTTCATTCAGATTTTTCATCAATAATTATATTATTTGGTTAGTAAACAAAATAAATTTTATCAATAAATTCCTAATCAATTATATAAATATCTAATAAGAATGTCAAGGAAATTCTTTTCTTATAATAAATATGAATCGGATTATTCAACACCGGACACTTTAAGAATTATGCTTGGTGGAGCTGCAATTCCCGCATTTTTTTGGTGGGAATCTCCAAAAATTTTGTCAAATAGATGCCCGATAGAGACATTCGGGCATGACAATTCCATCAAAAAATGTCATTTTGTAAAAATTGTCCGTTAGCGAGATAAAATATTAAAAATTCTTCACTTGACAAAAATAAAGTTTTTGATTATCTTTATCTAAATAATTTAATGATAGTTAAATATGGATAACTACATCATGAACCAACAACAAATCAATTCAAAAAATCATAAAGTTGTTTTTTTAGATAGGGATGGTGTCATAAATCACAATATAGATGAACACGTAAAATCATTAGAAGAATTTTATTTCTACGAGTATTCTATTAAGTCTATTCGAAAGTTATATGAGGCTGGATTTCTAATTTTTATTATCAGTAATCAGAGAATTATTCAGGATCAAAATATACCTGAAAAAAATATTATCAGCATATTTGAATATTTATGCAAAACTACAGATATAAATGGTGGGAAAATTACAAATTATTATTATTGCCCTCATAGTAAATACCCCGAACAAAATGGAAAAATCCCCTGTTCTTGCAGAAAACCAAAACCTGGACTTTTGTTAAAAGCCGCTAATGATTACAATTTAAATTTAGAAAATTGCTATCTTATTGGAGACCAAATCAGTGACATCCAAGCAGGTAAAGCAGTTCAATGTTACTCTATATTAGTAAAGACAGGATTAGGGCAAAAACATATTGAAAGAAAATCAACTTGGCCAGTCCAGCCAGATGAAATATTAAATGATCTACAAGAAGCAACCAATTTTATTATAAAACGCGAAGAACTCTTTAATTCCAACCTAAACATTATCTCAAACCTAACTGGAACATAAATTAACAACTGTTCGAATACACTCAAAAATATTCATTCACTATTTATGAAAAATTAACGATACCACTTCATCAATTTTTTCCACGAGATGAATATTTGTGGAATCTTTCACTTCTGACGGGAGTTCGCTCAGATCTTTCTCGTTTTTGGATGGCAGAATGATATTTTTAATCCCGGCGCGCCGGGCCGCGAGTATTTTCTCTTTCACCCCGCCGATGGGCAAAACTTTTCCACGCAGCGTAATTTCGCCGGTCATGGCTACATTCTTTTTCACGCGTACATTTTTCAGCAGTGAAATCAACGCAACGACCATGGTAATCCCGGCAGAAGGTCCGTCTTTTGGTATCGCGCCGGCCGGCACGTGGATATGAATCTCTGAATTTTCAATCTGTGTTTTGCTGATCCCCAAATTTTTCGCTTTGGAACGAACATACGTCAACGCAGCCTGTGCAGATTCTTTCATGACATCGCCCATTTGGCCGGTGAGCATCAATCCTTTCTGGCCTTTTATTATGCTGCATTCCACAAATAAAATATCGCCGCCATAGGGAGTCCAAGCAAGGCCGGTGGCTATTCCTGATTCGGTAATCCTCTCCGCCACTTCTGAATAATATTTTTCAGGCCCCAAATATTGGGGAACAGCTTTTCTGTCGACGATAATTTTTTCATCCCTGCCGCTGGCTATTTGTCGCGCTATTTTTCGGCATATCTTTGCGATCTCCCTTTCGAGATTTCGCAGGCCGGCTTCTCGGGTGTAATTGGCGATAATATCCTTCACCGCAGTTCTATGAAATTTCACATACTTTTTTAGAAGTCCATGATCTTCCAGTTGTTTTGGAATCAGATACTTAAAGGTGATATTAATTTTTTCTTCAACTGTGTAGCCGGGCAGCTCAATCACTTCCATCCGATCCAGAAACGCAGGGGGAATGGGATCGAGATAATTTGCAGTGGTGATGAACAACACCTTTGACAAATTAAACGGCACATCAAGATAATGATCGGAAAACGAAAAATTCTGCTCCGGGTCCAGCACTTCCAGCAGTGCCGACGAGGGATCGCCCCGAAAGTCCTGTCCGATTTTATCCACTTCATCCAGCATGAAAACCGGATTATTGGAACCGACATTTTTTATTCCCTGAATAATTCGTCCTGGCAGAGCTCCGATATAGGTTCGACGATGTCCGCGGATTTCTGCTTCATCCCGGACACCTCCCAATGAAATGCGAATGAATTTTCTATCGAGCGCCCGGGCAATGGAACGCCCCAGTGACGTTTTTCCAACACCGGGTGGCCCAACAAAACACAAGATGGGACCTTTCATATCTTTTTTCAATTTTCGAACCGCTAAAAATTCAAGGACGCGCTCTTTCACTTTTTTCAGATCATAATGATCCTCGTTGAGAATTTTTTCGGCTGAATCAATATCCAGATTATCCTCGGTTGATTTATTCCAGGGAATGGCAATCAACCAGTCCAGATAGGTTCGGGCAACCGTATATTCCGCAGCTCCCGGAGGCATTTTTAAGAGTCGATTCAGTTCGCGAAGCGCCTCTTTTTCTGCAGCTTCCGGCATATCCGCTTTGGAAATTTTATTTCGCAGTTCGTTAATCTCGGAAGTGCGCTCATCTGTTTCACCCAACTCGTTTTGTATCGCTTTCAACTGCTCCCGAAGATAATACTCGCGCTGATTTTTGCCCATTTCAGATTGAACTTGTGTTTGAATCTTGGTGCCCATCTCCAGGACTTCAAGTTCACGATTCAGATAAACAGTGAGCTGCTCCATCCTGTCGCGTGTATCCAGACTTTCGAGAATCCTTTGCTTCTCGTTCAATGAAAGATTCAGGTTTGCGGCCAGCAAATCGGTTAGCCTGCCCGGATCATCCATATTCATTACGGCGATCTGCAATTCGTCGGGAAGATTTGGGACAAGAGTAATAATCTTTTGGAACTGGTTCGCGATATTTCGGGCGAGCGCCTGCACCTCCAGATTCATGTCAAATTGTTCTTCCTGTTTTTTCACCCTGGAAATAAAGAACGGCTCTTCCTGAACCATTTTTGTCAACTTTATTCGAGCCAGGCCCTGTACCAAAATTCTGAGACTTCCGTCCGGGAAGCGCAGCATCTTTAAAATGTAGGCTGCAGTGCCATACTTAAAAAGCATTCTGGCATTGGGATCTTCTTCTTCCGGCTGTCGCTGAGCGACCAGTCCCAATAGCTTATCACCTTCCATCACATGATCAATCAATTGCAGTGATTTTGGGCGGGCGATAATTAATGGCGAAACCATGTGAGGGTACACGATAAAATCGCGAAGCGGTAGAATGGGCAGTTGACCCGGAATGATAATATCATCTATCTCATCAAAATCTTTCAATTTTGCGAAATTCCCCTCCATCATAAAACACACTCCTGCTTTTTTTAAACATTCAAATTTTTAAACACCATTTTTTCCTGCCATCCAGTCATCCAAAATGCCCGGGTATATCATAAAAAAGTATTCATAAATCAGAAACATCCTAATCACAAAATTTCAATTTCCAATGAATTTGAATAAGACAGGCAAGAAGTATAGAAAAAAACAAAGGAATATCAGAAATATTTCTGCAAATAAAAAGCAGATTTTTTGTAAATTACTGAATGTGATTCTCTCTAAACAGGAAATTAAACACGGGGTCAATATATATAACTTTTTTCTAATATCCAACTAAATAAAAATTAATTTTTTATAAAATTTATGTGAATCTGCCTTGTTTTTTAAGGATGAAAGCAGATGATCTTCAAGGTTCCAATGTAAATTTAATTCATATTTCAATAAAGTTTTCACTACCGGACACTTTTTATTTTATGTTCGGAAGTTCTGTCATTCCCGTACCACAGGCATTCGGGCATGACAATTCCATCAAAAATGCAAAATTACAAAAAGTGTCAAGTAGCGAGATAAATTTACAATTATTTATCAGACATGCACTGTGATTTTTATACGAAATCAATGTCACTTTTCATTTTTCACAGAGTCCGACTTTGAAACCTTTCTGATTCTATCCACATCTTCGTCTCTCCCGGCGACGATTAGAATATCGCCAGGCTCAAAGACGCGGTCAGGATTGGGCATTTCACTGGTCAGTGCAATATCGCTCAATTTTTTCTTCACCGCCAGAATGGTGACATTGTGCATGGCGCGAATATTTAATTCTTTCATTGTTTTTCCAATATAGTGCTCCGGCACAGAAACATAATCGACTTTATATTCGCTGGGAAGTTGAACCAAATTTCGCTGTTTTTCCGAACCCAAATCCCGGACATACTTGATGCCGAGCATATCCTTTCGAAGAATTTCCCGGTTATACAGCTTAAATATTTCTTTTTTGGAGATAATGCCGATGAGTTTTTTATTTTTATCATTATCGACAACCGGCAAATGTTCGCTCTCCACCCGTTCGAACTGATCCATACAATCTGCCAGATTGGTATCCGGCATCACGTAAGCTTCTGTCGGCACCAGCAAATCTCTGGCAATAATCAACCGGTTTAAGTCTTCATCCGGACTCAATACATTTTTCACAAGATGCGTGGAAAGCGATCCAAGGAGTTTTCCACTGTTATTAACTACATAATAATAAGGTTCCTGGCTTGACATAAAAATTTTAATAATTTTTTTCAATTGTATACATTCGTTTATTGTCGGTGGATTGGATTTCATCAAATCTCCAACTGCAAATGATTTCATGATAATTTCTTCCCGTCCCTGATTCAGTGAAATACCACGAAGAGAAAGCTTCAATGTATAGATGGAATCTTCTTTCAGTTTTCTTGCCAGAATCGTGGCAATGGTACATGCAATCATGACCGGCAGAATAATTTTATAATCATTGGTGATTTCAAAAAGCATTAAAATGGATGTGATTGGCGCGTGTGTTGTTCCTGCAACCACAGCCCCCATTCCTACCATAGCGTATGCGCCGCTGCTCGCCGTAACGCCTGGGAATAGGTAATTAACAAGATGCCCGAACGCTCCGCCAGCAACAGCACCGACAAATAACGAGGGCGCAAAAACACCTCCGGAACCACCGGAACCAAGCGTTACGCTGGTCGCTAACAATTTGATAAAAATAAGAACGATTAGTGAATACCAAACAATTTCACCTTTCAGCGCCAATTCGATTGTTTCATACCCGCCGCCAAAAACATGGGGCGAAAATACTATAATGATTCCAAGAAATAGTGAACCGAATGGTGTTTTTAAATACTCAGGCATTTTGAGCTTATCAAAAAATCGCTCACTGGCGTACACAGACTCGGTAAAAGCGAGCCCCACAAGTCCTGCCACCAGGCCTAACACCATGTAGAGCGGTATTTCCCAAATGCTCACCAGCGAATAATGAGGAATGGAGAAAATTGGGTAATTGCCAAAAAAGGCTCTCGATATGACAGTTGCCATCACCGATGAAATGATAATTGGACTGAAACTCAGCAGCGCAAAATTACCAATGATGATTTCCAACGCGAAAAAAGCCCCGGCGATGGGTGCATTGAATGTAGCAGCAATGCCGGCTGCAGCGCCGCATCCAACGAGAATTTTCAGCCTGTCTGGAGAAACCTTCAACCACTGGCCGATCGTAGAACCCAACGCCGATCCAACCTGAATGATGGGTCCCTCCTGCCCAACTGATCCCCCTGTGCTAATTGTAATTGCCGATGCAACCGATTTCACCGCAGCAACGCGAGGCCGGATAATGCCATTTTTCAACGCAATTGCCTGCATCACTTCGGGAACACCATGTCCCTTGGCTTCACGTGCAAAGAAATAAATAACAGGACCAACAAAAGCGCCGCCAATAACAGGAAGCAGTATTTTCCAGTAAATAGGAAGACCCTGAAGTGAACCCAGAATATTCGTCGAGTCTCCCACAGTAAAATTTTGGAAAAAGCTAATCAGCCATCTAAATCCGATGGAGACGAATCCGCCGAGGATACCCACTAAAATCCCCAGAATGAATACATAGGTATTCTGGCTAAATTTCGTATATTGAACGAATTTGTCGCTTAAATTTTTGATATAATATCCAACAGAGTCTTTCATCACTACCATAAAATTACCTTGCTAAAATCTCGTTATTCTTACATTTTATTTATTTAACGAGTAATAAACGTATATCCATCACATTTGTATTGGTGGGGCCGGTTTTTATCAAATCATTCAATTTTTCAAAATAATGATATGAATCATTTCGTTGAAGATAATCGAGAGCGTTTAAATTCAGTTCTTCTGCCCGGGCAATTGTTTCCCCATCCGCTACAGCGCCGGCAGCGTCGGTGGGTCCATCGGAGCCATCGGTTCCTGCACTTAACACGACTACATTTTTTAAATCCGCAATATCCATAGCCGCCGCTAAAACAAATTCCTGATTTCTGCCCCCAAGGCCATCCCCGCGAATTGTCACTGTTGTTTCGCCACCGGAGATCACACAGGCAGGCGCTGCAATCGGGTTGCCAGTTTTCCGAATCTCTTTCGCGATTGCTGCGTGCACGCGGGCAACATCCCTGGTTTCCCCCTCAATGAATGTTGATAGAACCAGTGTATGATAACCGAATTTTTCAGCCTGGTGTTTTGCTGCCTGCACAGATTCCCAGTTGCTTCCAATGATAAAATTATGCGTGCGTTCAAAAGCTGAATCGCCGATTTTGGGGGTGTCCGGCACCAAATTGTTTGCTCCCTTTCGCAGGTGAGACTCCACAGCGTTGGGTATTTTTCCGGTCAGGTTATACTTATCAATAATTGCAAGACAGTCATTGAACGTTGAACGATCCGGCGATGTTGGGCCGGAAGCAATGCTGTCAAGCGGGTCGCCAATGACATCCGATAGTATCAATGTGACCAACGTTGCTGGAAAAGTCACCCGCGCCAACTGGCCGCCTTTCACCTGGGAGATGTGCTTGCGTATCGCATTAATTTCTGTGATATCAGCTCCGCACGAAAGCAGTAGCCGCGTTGTTTCCTGTTTTTCTGTCAATGAAATCCCTTCGGAGGGCAACGGAAAAATCGCAGAACCACCTCCGGAAATTACACATAAAACCAAATCGTTTTCAGTACGATTTTTCAAAAAATTGATAATCTCATTAGCGCCGGCCGCCCCGGCTTCATCAGGTACCGGGTGTGCAGCTTCATTTATTTTTATTCTTGGTGAGACATCATCGAGATGTTCATATTTTACGCTGACAATTCCCTGTTTCAAATCATTTCCGAGAACCTGCTCCACTCCCTTAGCCATGGCTGCGGCAGCTTTGCCAAATCCGACCACATAAACACCATCAAACGAATCCAGTTCAAAAACTTTATCTTTTATTGTAATTGTGCCATTTTTTTTGATGAGGTATTTTTTCACGGCGGCAACAGGATCTACCGCTTCAAGAGAGGAGTGAAATATTTTTAAAGCTTCTGACCGCATTTCGCTTTCCATCTTTGATAAACCTTCCCGATTATTTACTCAACATTATTTTTGGATTTACCCTGCATTATTCATAATATTTTTTAAGGATGCAGGATAACCTGAATGGTGCGCATTTTGAAAAAATGGTGCTAAAATAAAGTTAATATTCTGATTTCAAAATAACATTTAATAATGAAAATATTAGTTCAATTTCATTTAATATTTGTGAATAATTCAGGTTAAATATAATAATTTATCATACAAAAATAAAGACTTTTCTTATTCGTTAACTTTATTTCATGATTCATTACCGGACACTTTTTGAATTTTAGCCATTGATAACAACACAAAACGTGTTCTATTTCTTTTAATATGTGAAAAAGTGTCCGGTAGCAAACTTCATGAATAAAATTCGCTTGCCTTTTTCAATCGAAATAAAAATGCGGAGCCAAACTGTTGTTGAACTCCGCATTGTTGTCATTACTTCATTACACTCACTAACTATTTTCTCCTGAACAGATTTCAGGCAGTTAAGCGTCCGAGTTTTAGTGGAATCATGCTATTTAAAAAGCCTGCCGCTTCCGGTTTTTTCTTCTCCATTCCATCGTTCAATGAGATAGTATTTTTCTTTTTCAAATATTCTGTTGATATTTTCCAGATATTCTTCAGCTTCCTTAATTTCAGAATCCCTTGTTCTGTTTACAAAAGACAATACACGGGAATGGTAAAATGGAATCAATGAATCCATTATTTCGTTTCTGTCAAGCGATTTATTATTTTTATAGGAAACAGCAAAACTGAACAGTATTCGTGCCCATAAATTGCTGGGATAATAAAACAAATCTTTGTTTTTCACTTTTTTATAATTTTGAATTTCTGTGAATTCCGGCATTGGGATAATCTTTTCCCAAATTTTTCCGAATTTATCAAATCCATTCATAAAACTCTCGAACAACTTTGAGGTGTTTACATCCACTGCCGGCGGTTTCTCAACGACCCCTAATCCAAAGCCGTATATGCTGCTGGGCCGACTCTCAATGGTGTGTTTCCACAAATATTCAAAGTCAATCATCAAATCGAACAGTGTTGAAACAACTTGTGTGAACATGGTACTCAAGTCTTCAGCCGGATCTTTTGGCCGATGAATTTTGGGTGTTCCAAGAAACGCCTGACACACCCTGAACTGCCTTGCTATTGCAATCGTTGTCATCCAGATATCAATTCCGAAATGTGCAATTTTATCGTTCCACAATTTTTCTGAAAGGAAAGCACGCGCCAATTTTCCGGAGAATCCAAAATCGCCACCAATGGGTTGCCGAACGCGAAGACCGTACAGGGTTCTCAAAAGAGGATAGGCAATATGATTGGTGATTGTGCCATCGTACTTGTGTCGTACATAAATTGGCGCCACGTAATCAAAGTTATTCATGAGTGGCTCGCACAAATACTGAATCCATCCTGGTGTGATGCTTTTTAAATCTGCATCAACAACGATAATCGCCTTTGCATCAAGTTCCACAGCAGCCTTGAAAAGATTTTTAAAATTATTCCCCTTTCCTTTCACATTCTTTGGTGTTGATATGTAAATTTTTGGAATTTTTGTGGGTGTATTCAAAAAAGCTTCTTTCGTTCCATCGGTTGAATAATTATCCACATTGATGATTACAGACTTCTTTTCCGGGAAACAATCCACCAATGCTCTGCTCGCAACATCTGTTGGATAGGCAATATTTTCTGCCTCGTTATAGGAGGGAATTCCAACAATAATATCCGCTGATTTCACATGTTCATTATTTTCTACAATCGTTTCCATCATAACTCCTCGATACAAAAAATATGACACATTTTTCTCGTTGATGATGTTTTTCAATTAGTGCATTATTTATTCATCGTTTTTCGTGCAGTTAAACAGAAGTCTTGATCATGAGAAATGGTGTTCTAATATAATATTCGGAACACAGTTGAATAACTTAACATCTTTGCCACATTCATAGTTACAAAAAAAAACGAATCAAAAATTAATTGCTTCTTGATTCGTTCCCCAAAACACAACACACCTGTTATTTAATATGTTACTTATATTTTAAAAATTGGTTCCAGATGCCTGATTCGGCATGGTAAGCCGCCGTTTTGGAATTCGCAATCGTCCCAGTAAAAACAATTTACCGAGCAAATCGTATTGCTTTGCTGGGGCTCCGCTTTTGGATATCCGGTCGCCTGATGATGAATATTTTGACGCATTTTCCAATTGTGCATGATCGATTTGAATTTTCTCTCCTTGAAGAGTTTTAATGTGATGATCTTTGCAATGCTTCTCGCGGCCGGCGAGCCAGGGTTGTGCAAAATAAATGGTCTCAAATCTTTTACCGATTGTCTCATGTTTTCATCATATTCGATGTAACCGGCATAATCCAAATCAATGGATAATAATTCGCCAACAGCGGTTTTTATTGACATTCCTTCTTTAATTTCGTCCGGCTCCATGATCATATTCAATATAAGTTTTGGTTTGAAGGAATTCAATGCCTCCTCAACGCGACTTGCAATCTCTTTATCCGATTCCTGAGCGCGTGAGAGCAAATCTTCAACCGGGGCATTGAATTGCGCTAAATTATTGAATCCCTCAATTTGTAAAATAGATAATATTTCAGGCTCATTCTTAAAAGTTTGCTGCAATTTTCTGATTAAACATAATTTGATAAATTCATACGCCTCTTGTATCGCCATTGGCTCTGGCGTTGTCACCACAATTCCTTCATCTACTGACAGAAAGAAATCAATGACATTGTAAGATGTACCGGCACCTAAATCGATTATAACATAATCCGCCTGAAGATTCCTCAACTCACGAATGAGTCTCTGTTTTTGTGTATATTTGGGATTCGCCATTCCCAGCGTTCCACAGGCGCCGCTAATCAATTTTAAATTTTCTATGGGAGAATCCAGAATAATATCTTCCAGTGACTCTCGCTCCATTGTGTAATAGTCAAGAAAAGTATATTTTGGTTCTAAAAATCCCATGCATGTATGTAAATTTGCTCCACCAAAATCCGCGTCCACTAAAATGACATCTTTCCCCAAAGCCGCGAGCCCAACTCCAAGAGATGCTGTGAACACAGTTTTACCAACTCCTCCCTTTCCACTTCCGACGGCCACAACTTTTCGTTCCGTATCCTCTAACGTATCACTGCTGAAAAGCTTCTTTAATTGATCAATCTGCTCTGCCTTTACCCATTCATTTCCATCATCATCCCATACATAATCGTTTAGAGTAAATTTTCCTTTCCTTACCAATGTGCGTAATTCTGTCTGAGTCAGGGGACCGTACTGTTTCATGTTCACGCGCACCATCAAGTTGCTTTTCATATACCGATTCCTCAATTTAGCTATTTTAATAACTTTACATTCAACTCATCATCCAGCTTACTGCAAGAATTATTCCCTATCATTCATCAATCAAATATGTTATATATTCTTAACATTTTTCCATTCCATGAAAAATCAAGAACTCGGGATAGTTTAAAACTCATAAAAACTATTACTATTTCAATAATATTGAATTACAACTATAAATCAACTTAATCTATTTATATTATTAAATTAACAATTATTAATAAAAACACCTATGAATAGATTACCATAACCATTTTGATATTGCTTATAATGCTAATTCTTTATCGTCAACTTCTCTAATAATATTTTATTTTTATGTTAATTTATTGAAACATTACTGACGAAAAATATTATTTGGCTCATTAGTGGTCACATTGGTGTATTATTTTAAAACTTCGTTCGACTGTAATACATTTTATTTGAAACGCAGCCAGTTTGCTAAACCTTCCCAAGTATCTATATTTTAATCGCTTAAAAAACATCACATCACCTGCTGATGATAACCATGCTTCATTTATTTACTCGACAGAACTGGTAAATCCCTGGAAGAATTGTTCAACATTCTTCAAAATGGTATCTGCCGGGCCTGTAAGAATTTTAGTATCCGGCAGTGATTCCAGAAAAATTCTTCCATAAAATTTTTCAACAATTCTTTTATCTAACAAGAAAACCGCGCCATGATCCGTCTTTTTTCTGATGAGGCGACCGAAGCCCTGCTTCAATTTTAGCACGGCCTGTGGAACTGAGTATTCCATAAAAGCATTGCCACCATTGCGTTCAATAGCCTGAATTCTGGCTTCGATAATCGGTTCAGTCGGTACTTTGAACGGAAGTTTTGTGATAATAACTGATTCCAGCGCGTCGCCTTCAACATCCACGCCCTGCCAGAAGCTGTCAGTGCCAAATAATACACTGGTGGCATCTGTCTTAAATTTTTGTAAAAGCTGATGTCTGGCTATTTGTCCCTGCTTGAGTGATACGATTCCTAACCTTGCCAGTTTTGATTCAAGCATATTATACACTTTGTTCAATAAACTGTACGATGTAAACAGCACAAATGCCCGGCCACCGCTTATTTCGAGAGCCTTGAAAATGACATCTGAAAGCTTTGCCACGAAATCCGTTGAATTCAGGTTCGGAATATCTGTGGGTATGGTAACAATGACCTGATTTCGATAATCAAAAGACGGTGGAATTTTCACTTTTTTTACTTTATCTGGTCGAAGATTTTTCAAACCAATGCGATTGGATAAATAGCTGAATTCATCGCCATTCCTTTTACCGCTGATCGTCAGAGTTGCCGACGTGAGTATGATTGTCTTAAAACTCTCGAATACCATTTCTTCCATTTGCTCGGATATATTCAGCGGTGCCATTTTCAATCGAACAATGTCTTTTCCATAGCCGAGCTTTTTTGTTTCTATCCAGCGCACATGCGCATCATCTGATTTCAGCATAATCTGTTTTATGGATTCTACTATCGCTTTCAGTCTCAGAGCCTGGCTGTCAACATCAATTTTGGTGGAAAGAATTTCGTCGCTCAATTCTATGCCAATATTCTCCAGGGAATTCAACATTGTTACAAGTTTGGTCAGAAATCGTTTCATCAAATTTAAAAACGAGGATAAATTTGCGAGCACATCGCTGTTCCAGACATCGGTCCTGAAATCAACGGTATCGATCCGAATACGTTTTTCTTCGCCCTGAGTCAGGGCAGTTTTATTCAGGTGATTGAAAATTATTTGCATCAAGTCATTGTTATAATTCACAAGGGAATCAGATAACACAAGAAGTTCATTCTGAATTTGATCCACAATTTTCTGAACTTTCTCATACTGATTCTGTTTTATTTCTACAGTAAGTTTTTTGATTAATGAATTTAAATAGCCAACATTCCTGCCATCTTTTTTATTTTGGAGACGATGCAAAATACGATTAATGCCTGTTCGGGTTACACCAAAGCCAAAATAATCCGTCGCAATATCTTCGATATTATGCGCCTCATCGAAAATGATGTGGTGGTATTTTGGAAGCACTGCAACTTCCAAGCCCATATTTCTCACTGATAAATCAGAAAAAAGCAGGTGGTGATTCACCACCAGTATATTGGCCTGGCTGGCCCGACGCTTTGCTTTATAAACAAAACATACCTTAAAATGCGGACAAAACGATCGCAGGCAATTATCACTTTCAGCGCAGACCTGTTCCCATACATTCTTGCCCGGCATATAATTGAGATCCGATTTGCTGCCATCATTCGTTACCCGGGACCACTCCACAAGCGAATGGATTTCCTGCATATCTGTATCAGGAAACAGCGAATCCTGATTCTGCTGGAGTGAATATAATTTTCGCAAACAAATATAGTTGCTGCGCCCCTTCACCAAAATCGCACTGAATTTTACGCCCAGTGTTTTCTGTAAAAATGGAATATCTTTATTTATTAACTGCTCCTGAAGGTTGATCGTATTCGTCGACACCACGCAGCGCTCATTATTCTGGATGGACCAGTAAATAGCCGGAATGAGATACGCCATGGATTTTCCGACGCCGGTGCCGGCCTCAATTACTGCAATCTTTTCTTGATTGAACGCTTCGCTCACGTGAGAAATCATTTCCAACTGCTGCGGTCGATATTCATACCTTGGAAGCTTTTTCGAAACCATGCCTCCGGGAGATAACGTTTGACAGAGCTTTTCGCCATCGATCAGCACTTTTTTGGATTTCGAGAAGGGTTCAATTAACACATAAATTTTTGTGACCGAATTATTGACAATGTAGCTCGCAATACCAAAATTTGATAGTTCAATCGAAATATTGAGATCGTTTCGAGAAGGGGTAAGTATACCGGAGGGATGGTTATGAATAACGACGTCACTGCGTTCGGTCAATTCGCGCACAAGCGGAACAGCAAACTCATTTCCGCGGGCGACCACCATTATCTTTTCAACGATGTTTTCATCATTGGTTTTACCAACGAAAAAAACTTCGTTATTTTCAGCATCCTGAATGGCTTCCTTGATTTGTTCTATAACCGAAGATGCTAAGTAGTCTTCAACTCGACTTGCCAATAGCCTTTTTCCTTATATATGTATTTTCACAATCATTTTGCCTGATGAACGTTATTCAATTTCAAATTATTTCAGGCGGGAATAAGCTTGTGCATTTTCTTCAACGAATTTAAAAAAGGGATAGCTGAGAACTTTCTTTCAAAGGACCGGCCTGAAAGCCTTCGCGTCTCAAAAAATGAATAAAATTATTATTACCATGCGTAACAAAAATTTGTCGGGGTTGAACCGCGTTTGCATAGTCGAGCAACTGCTCAAAATCGGCATGATCGCTAAATGGAAGGGCAACGTCCGCATTATATCGAAACCTTGCCTCCGGTGAAATCGCCCACCCGGAAAGTAACAGCTTTTTTGTTTTCCACAGATTTGATATTGAATGACTACGAGACAGATGAGGTGGAACAACCAACACCCTTTCCCGAACATCTTCTCCATGAAAAACCGTATAATTGTTGAATTCAATCCCATGTTGCTCATAAATCTTTACAATAGGCTCAATGCTGGCGTGGATAGCGATCTGGTAATCCAGGTCGGACAAAATTTTTATTATCTCCTGCGCTTTGCCCATGGCGTATCCCATCACGATCGGGACGATGCCATTTCGAAAACATGAATCAATAAATTTCACCAATTTTTCAACAATCACCCAGCGCTTCGGAAAAATAAATTTCGGATCGCCGAATGTGCTTTCCATGATTAAAATATCCGCCTGCCTGATTTCAATGGGTTCTGCAGTCAGTGAATCTCCCTGCCGAAAGTCGCCGCTATAAATCAGGCTCATCCCATTTTTTTCCACGCGTATTTGAGCAGCGCCCAGCATGTGTCCGGATGGGAATAGCTCAATGGAAAAATCTTCCATATCATGTTTTTGATGGAAGGCCAATGAAATGCCATTGATTTTCTTGTTCCGAAGTCTGGCCAGGCTTAATGTCGCAGGCGTCGCAATGATACGATGATGTGGTTTGACATGATCCGCATGGGCATGAGAAACAAATGATAGCGGGACTTTTCTTCGCGCATCCAGCCAGAAAGAGCTATCAGAAATTCTGATACCTGATTTATCTACGTAGAACATCTATTTTCCGGAGTTTGACCAGTGAAAAAATGACACCCAAATATCCCAATTCAATTTTATTGAATTCAGCGTTTGCCAACTCAGTTCTTCAAAAACTTTGAAAAAAAATTGTTCGGATGGCCCTGAAAAATTCCCGACTCCACATTTCTCTGAATATCACAATCAGAAAAACTAGTTGACAAAAAACATAAAACAAACCGGCGGCCAGGCATTTTGCAATATGTTCATCCAGCAACAAAACGAAAATATACACAATAAGCGCAATGCCCATAAACAGCATAGCCGGTTTTAATTCGAATGGCACATAAAACAGGGCCATCCCGACAAGCCAGGTTACCAAAATGATTGCCATCCCGATAAATCCAATATTCGAAATTTTCTGATTGGAAATACCGGCAAATCTCCCGCTCAACCAGACAAGGGCAAAAACGTCAACAATATACAAAAACGCGATGATACCTAAAAGCATCTTCATGATAACTCGAGGCCTTTCATAGAATAGCCCGCACTACCCGGGACTTTGGCTTGAATTTAAATTTGGAATACAGTGTTAATATTAACAGAATTTGCATAAAAATCAAGCATTTTTGAAAAATATACAGTCTGCCATCATTATTTTTTTGGCCATGCTAAATCATTTTCTATTTTTAAAAATTTCATTTCAGAACTTTTAGCCCATCCAAAAACCTTTTCGATGGGAGATTCCCAGCGTCGCACGGCAATGGGGACAAAAATATATGTACCGTATATTCACTACCGGACACTTTTTGAATTTTAGCCATTGGTAACAACACAAAATGGATCACGTTTTTAACGGATGATCCTCCAAAAAGATGGCGGACGTTCCGCGCTGATTTGCACGGATTTATTTGTTAATAAAAATATTATCGAGGAAAATTATTTTAGCTGTTTATTTTGAAATTTTACATTATTAGTAACTTTCAATAAAATTGATTTTTCCTCCAATGTCATTCCCGCACGTTATACGTTGGTAGATCCGCCTTTTTTATAGTGGACGGGAATCCATTGATTGTAAAGATGTTAAATTGTTAAACAGGTATCCATTCAATAATTAATGGAAAATCTCTAGGATAGTGATGGTTCAGGAGATTCCTCCTGAACCCAATAATGAATTGGGATATATATCCCAACTAATTTCCCGTTCAGGATAAATATCCTGAACGATCGTACTTATCCTTTTCTTATTGAGCGGATACTTAAACAGTATCTATCATGACGAAATTAAGTTTTTCAAAATAAATTAGATTCTAT
>CAZSBG010000046.1:0-46004 GCA_964605145.1 uncultured Cytophagia bacterium
CACCATTCAGGCTATCTGGATTCCTTAATGCATTACAATGAATAATCCAGGTTAACTCTTCGGGAAAATAGAGTCACTGCATCGCGCTCGTTTTTGGTCAGGTTTTGAAATGCCATGTTCGATTCTCCGAATTTTATTTAAATGTACACAATATTCTTACGTTTGTCAAGGAATATAATATTCACGCTTATTCCAAAACAAAATTTTAAATCAGAGATAAACGATAAAAAAAACTAATGCTTCTTAATCAATTATGTTCGAATACCAAAAAACAAATAAATATTTCGCCCAGACGACCAGCGGCATGGAAGAATTGGCTGCTGCCGAATTGGGTCAGCTTGGTGCGAAGAATATAAATCCCGCCTTTCGGGGCATTTACTTTGAAGCGAAAAAAGCTACGCTGTATCGTGTAAATTACGAGTCCCGTTTTCTAACGAAAGTTTTGGCGCCGCTGAACAAGTTTATCTGCCACAACACCAAATACTTGTATCGCAAGGCCAGGGAAATCGAATGGGACACGCTGTTTTCCGTGGATCAGACATTTGCGATTTTTGCCAATGTCTCCAATAGTAAAATCAAGCATTCCCAATACGCGGCGCTGTGCGTGAAAGACGCCATCGCGGATTTTTTCAGGGATACAACAGGCAGGCGGCCGGATGTGGAACGAACCTTTCCCGACGCCTGGATTAACCTGCATATCGACGATAATTTTGCCACGCTCAGCTTCGAAGCATCCGGCGGTTCCCTGCATCGGCGCGGTTATCGAAAGGAATCCATGGACGCCCCAATGCAGGAAACCGTGGCGGCGGCCATCGTTCGAATGTCGGAATGGGATGGCACGAAACCGCTTTACGATCCCATGTGCGGTTCCGGCACGCTGCTCTGCGAAGCGCTGATGGCCTACTGCAATATTCCTGCCGGTTACCTTCGCAAGCGCTTCGGTTTTGAGCTGCTGCCCGATTTTGAAAAAGACCTGTGGAAATCTGTGAGAATTGTCGCAGACAGCAAAATTCGGAAATTGCCGGCCGGATTAATCGCCGGAAGCGATATTGCGCCGGAAGCCATCGAAGCTTCAAAAAATAATCTTGCGAATTTACCCGGGGGAGAGAACGTCCAATTGAACGTCACCGATTTTCAATCGCTGGATAACCTGGAAAACAAGGTGATCGTATGCAATCCGCCGTATGGCATCCGCATGGGAAAAAAAGAAGGCGCGCAACATACCTATAAAAAATTCGGCGACTACCTGAAGCATCATGCTCAAAATTCAACCGCCTACATTTATTTCGGTGATCGGAGTTTGATCCCGGATATTGGACTGAAAACATCATTCAAAAAACCGCTTCGAAACGCCGGGCTGGACGGCCGACTGGTGCGGATCGATGTTTATTAGATTTTTTTCTTGAAAAGAGAGTCGTTGTCGTCTTTAACTTTTACTTGATAATTTATTCTGGATACGGTCGAGATGTTTGATTTTCGATATTGGATTTTCGATGATTTTGTAGCGTCCTGAACTTGGTTTCGAAAAGGAAGCTCAATTTAATATTTTTGGCTGACGATTAATACTACTTAGTCAGATTACTTTTTTTCTGTCATTCCTGCATGTTTTTTGCAGGAATCTCATTCTAAATCACGAGGGGATTCCCGCTAAAAGCATACGGGAATGACAATGATTATGAAATACTGCCTTGTTTTTCGAGACATTTTTTAATCTGACTATGTAGTATTAAAAACAATCAACAAATAAAAGAACTTCGAGTTTTAGAGATTTGGCGGCTGACCAAAATTAAAGAAAGGACAAAATTATGCTATTCATGGTAACCAATCGCCGTAAAAAGGGGGGAGAGTTCTCCGATGAGGAAATGCCAAAATACGGTTACACGTATTTGTACGAATATTTGAACGGTCCACAGGGCAAGGACGGATTCGGCAAAGAAGGTGAAAGCGGATTTCGGAAGGCAATGAACGCAGAACTTTATCGCTTGCAGAAGGACGGTGTTAAAACGCCAAAAGTATGTCTTTACGTGCATGGCTACAATAATGACTGGCAGGACAGTATCGATGAACTGGTGGATTTGGAAAAAACGCTCACACAAATTGTTGGTTATACACCGGTGCTCATCGGTTTTTCGTGGCCCTCAACCGGCAAGGTGAAAAATTACCTGTCCGATCGGGAGGAGGTTCGGGATTCTGTGGGAGCGTTCACCCGGTTCATCATGGAACTTCATGAGTATGTCCAGCAAAACAGGCAGAATTGTTTTTCAACGTTTTGCTGCATCTCGCATTCCATGGGAAATTATTTGCTGCGCAAGGGCATGGAGTACCTTTCCGATTATCTGGGCACCCCGGTTGGCCGGGTGCTTTTCAACGAAACGATTATGTTGGCGCCCGACCTGGCTTCCAAAGATATCGAACTGGATGGCAAGGGCAAATATATTACGTTTTTCTCGCGTCGCGTGCATGTTTATTATTCCCGACACGATCGGGCGTTGAAGGCTTCCAGCGTCAAACGATTTGGCGCGAACCGTTTGGGCCGGCATGGTGCGGACGATTACGACAATCTATCGTCCAATGTAGTTGTTATCAATGCGGAAAAATATGCGAACAGCGATTCCATGAATGCACAAAAAATCAAAGATCGGGCCGGTAAATCCATTTCCGTGCATAGCTCTCACCGGTACCACCCAGCAATTTTAGCGGATATTCAGTATGTGCTGTCCAGCGTGGATCGGACGGTGATTCCAACCCGGCAGATCGCGCCAAAGGCGATTGAAAGCCCGGTAATTGAGGCCAGTCATTTTGTGCTGACCTAAGCCGGATAAACCGGAAATGACAAAAATCAATAACCAAATAACAAGCAATTTACAAAAACAAATTACAAAAAATCAAACTCGGAAAGGACAGACTGATTGTACATTTTCGAATAAAGTTTGAAAATTGAACTTTTGTATTTGAAATTTATTTGATACCGGCCGTAGGCATGCGCGTCCTCTGGCGCATTTGAATTTTGTTTTTTTGTGATTTTTGTCCAAATGTGTTCAGAATTTTATTTTTAAGGTGCTAACAGTGTTCGGAGCTGCACAGAACACTCGATGCGAAATAGTGCCTGACCAAACACGGAGGTTCTCATGCAGGAAAAAGATAAAAATCTGGAAAAGATCGTGACCGAATATACCGAAAAAGTTTTTGATCTTTTTCAGAATAAATCCAAAAATTTTCAAAAAACATTTCGAATTTTATTGAGTTTTGCCATTTTGTTTCTATTCATCATTCTCATTCCATACGCATCCATAAAGGAAATTCATGACAAAACAATCAGCGGGCAAACGAAGCTGGAAGCAGAAATAAAGAAACGGCAGTCCTTTATTACAACTTTCCAGCAAATTAAAGACGGCATAAGGGATTTACACCGAGAAATGGAACGCGGTCCGGGAGAGCTTCGGTCCTTTATTCTTACTTTACCTGAGGACATAACGAACCGTGAAGACGCTCAATCGAATTTTGAGCAGAGCGCCATCCAGTCGAATGTCGCGCGGGATGGGATAATGGATCGGCGAACACTGATTAGAAACGAGGTATCGCGCCGTTTTGCCGAATATCAAACTATTCTACAGCAGAAAATTTATGTACCGCTCAGGGCGCTGGAAAATGACACGCTGGTCATCATCAATTTAGCGGAAATTACCGCAGGTTTTGATTCGCTGAAAGAAATCTATGCTCAAAAGTTGGCTGAGAACCCTCAATTTTGGCACACGTTTCGGGGAAAAGAAGAATTTTACGTGGGGCTGGATGATGACTTGGAAAAATTCTGGGGAACCCACGGCGCGCCCATTGAAAATCAAAGCAAAAAGTTGAACGATGAACTTCCCAGATTAGCCGCCAGCAGCAAAGATATGCAGAAACGACTCACGGACTTACAGACGGAAATCACCACGCTGGACAGCCGGCTGAAGCAAATCGAATTTCCGTTCGGCAAGCTGCCCATTGGATTGGACGAGTCTGTCTCCCTGTTTCCCATGATTTTGGCCATCGGATTTCTCATCTGCGCCGGACTGCTGCGCGACGCAATTGTTCTCCGAGATAATTTTCACCGGTTGTACCAGCAGCGAGATCCGAAACAAAATATTTTAACTGCCGAACAAATCGCACTCATTGCGCCTCTCTGGCTGGACCCTGTCAGTTCATCCCGGAAACAAACCGGGCAATTTCTACTGCTTGCAACGCCGTTTCTCATTTTTCTCATTTCCAGCGTGCTAATCCTGAATAGCTGGAGCATTGCGCCCTCCATCCTGTTTGCCGGTGATTTTTTCCGATGGTTTTATGTTGCGCTTTATGGCTTCAGCGCGATTCTTTTTCTTTATGGCTTTCAGCAGGTGACAAAGGCGGTGAAAGGCTATTCTTCAAAATAACAGATGAAATAATTTCAATTTCAAAAATTTGATTTATGCAAAAGAAAAATATTTATTCGAATCTCCCAAAGAATATTCCCATAGAAATTTTTGAGGTCATTGCCAAATCCGAAGGCTGCAAAATTGAAAGGATTATTTCCAGAGGACAGAAATCGCCGGAGAATTTCTGGTACGATCAAACCGAAAATGAGTGGGTGCTCGTGCTGAAAGGTCGCGCCCGACTGCAGTTCGAGCAAAAGGATGAATTTGTGGAATTGAATGAAGGGGATTATATCAATATTCCTGCGCACTGTAAGCATCGCGTCGATTGGACCGATCCAAATCAGGAGACGATCTGGTTGGCTGTTTTCTGTTAAAATAATAAGTAACCATTCAGGTGATTGATAATATAAGAAAAAGATTTTAATAACCTTAGTACCTTGTCTTATCTCGACTCCGCTCGATATGACTTACGATATGTCACCTTGAGTTGAAAATCCGCCTCGGGAGGACGGAGTCGAAAGGTGACAATACACGGTGGGTAGCTTAATAGATACAATAATAAATCTAAAACTGGAATTTTAATATGACGGGATTCAGACTTTACACGAGCAATCGGCTGGAAATTTTGGCGGGACAGTTGACCGAAGTTTTGAAAACGCCGCTCAGTTCCCCGCTTCGAAAAGAGGTGATTGTGGTTCAAAGCCTGGGCATGGCGCGGTGGATTGCCATGGAGCTTGCCGCGCGCGCGGGTATTAGCGCCAATATCGACTTCCCGTTTCCGAATAATTATATTCACACCATTTTCAAAAAAATATTGCCGGGCGTTGACGACGAAACCGGGTTCGAAAAAGAATTTCTCACATGGCGAATTTTGAAACTCCTGCCGGATGTAATTCATCGCCCCGGGTTCGAAATTCTAAAAAAATATGTGGAGGGCGAAACCTCCGGGCTGAAGTTTTTCCAATTGGCGGAGCGCATTGCCGACACCTTTGACCAGTACCTGCTCTATCGCCCGGAAATGATATTTCGCTGGGAGCAGGGCGAAGATAATCTCTGGCAGGCCGATCTGTGGCGACTGGTTGTTTCCGGCTTTGAAAAGAAATTTCATCGGGCAGCGCTGAGAAAGAAATTCATGAAAAGTTTGCAGCGAACGCCGTCCAATGGCGCCGATTTGCCGGAGCGAATATCGGTGTTTGGAATTTCCACGCTGCCGCAATTTCATATTGAAGTGCTCAACCTGATTTCCCAATTCACGCAGGTGAACTTATTTTTGATGAACCCATGCCGGGAATATTGGTTCGACATTGTATCCGACCGCGAGCTTTCGCGAACCACAAACAGGTTGAGAAAGCAAAATATTTCTTCTGATGAGCTTCATCTCGAAAAAGGCAACAGCCTGTTGGCTTCCATGGGGACGCTCGGCCGCGATTTCTTCGACATCATTTATCAATTCGATTTTGAAGAATATTCAGATTTCATTCCACCTGAAAAAGGTGAACTCCTGCTTCAGGTTCAGTCTGATATTCTCGAGTTGAACGAAAAGCCGAAGGAGGGGGATAAACGCATCGTTTCCCCAAATGACCGCTCCATTCAAATTCATTCCTGCCACAGCCCCATGCGCGAAATTGAAGTGCTGCACGATCAGCTTCTAAATTTGTTCCAGGAGAATCCGGATTTAAAACCCCGCGATATTCTGGTGATGATCCCGGACATCGAAACATACGCTCCTTATATTCAGGCAGTGTTTGATGTGACGTACGACGACCCCCGCAGAATTCCGTTCAGCATTGCCGACCGCAGCATCCGAAAGGAAAGCCAGGTCATCGAGACATTCCTCTCCCTGCTCGATCTGTTCGGAAGTCGATTCGGCGTTGCCCGGGTGCTATCGATTTTGGAGTCGCCGCCAGTGTGGAAAAAGTTCGATCTGGCCGAATCCGATATGGAAACCATCCGAACATGGGTGCAGGAAACGCGCATTCGCTGGGGAATCGATTCAGCACATCGCATCGAAATGGATTTGCCGGCCACGTCGGAAAACACGTGGCACGCCGGGCTGCAGCGATTACTGCTGGGTTATGCCATGCCGGGCCGGGATGAAAACATGTTTGCCGGTATTCTTCCGTTCGATAATATCGAAGGAACCGAAACCGCCGTGCTTGGAAATTTTCTGGATTTCGCCGACAAGCTTTTCGACCGGATCACTTCGCTGAAACAAAAACGGACGCTGACGGAATGGTCGGAATTACTAAAAATAATGCTGGATGAATTTTTCATCGAGGATTCGGAAACCCAGGGGCAAATCCAGACGCTGCGACAGCTTTTGAATGATTTGGTCAGATTTGCGGATAAATCACATTTTGATGAACATGTCGATATTCACGTCATCAAACATTATCTCAAGCACAATAGCGAGAGTCGCGGATTCGGATTTGGTTTTATCACCGGCGGCGTGACGTTTTGTGCCATGCTGCCCATGCGAAGTATTCCTGCAAAGGTGATCTGCCTCGTCGGCATGGACAACGACTTGTTTCCGCGCCAAACTCCACGTTTGGGTTTTGACTTAATTGCCAAGAATCCCCGCAAGGGCGACCGCTCCCAGCGTAACGACGATCGTTACCTATTTTTGGAGGCCATCCTTTCCGCCCGTGAAAAACTTTACATCAGCTACGTCGGGCAGAGCATTCAGGATAACAGCGTCAGACCGCCGTCGGTACTGGTCAGCGAACTGGAGGATTACATCAACGATAATTTCTGTCTGTCTGATGGAGAAATACGAGAGAGAATCAATGTGAAGCACAGGCTGCAATCGTTCAGTATCGAATATTTTAAGCCGGGCAGCAGGTTGTTCAGTTATGCGGAAGACAAGCTAAAGGCCGCGCGAAAGTTTATCGAACCGAAGACAGCTCCGCAACTTTTTTTTTCCAAAGGATTAGCCGAACCTGATGAAGACTGGAAGACACTCACCATAAAAGATTTGTGCGATTTTTATTTCAACCCATGCCGTTTTCTACTCAGAAGGCGATTGGGCATTCAGCTTGAGGATGAGACTTTGGTTTTGGATGAAAAGGAACCGTTCAGCCTTGAATCCCTGGATAAATACCAGCTTCAACAGAGAATTTTAGGGGCAAAATTAAGCCAGCAAAATGTGGACGCGATTCGTTCTCTGGCCAGAGCCGAGGGACAGTTGCCGCACGGTGTAGTGGGGGAGTGCACGTACAACGATCAACATGCCAAGGTGGAATCGTTTGCTTCGAAGACAGCGCTGTACCTTCAATCCGCACCATTACCTGCGCTGAATATCGATTTACAGATCGATGACTTTCGCATCACCGGCCAAATCGACAATATTTATTCGGATTGCCTGATTCATTTTCGCTACGCAACTATAAAACCAAAGGATACCATTCGGTTGTGGATTTTTCACTTGCTGTTGAATACGGTGCGGCAAGACAAGTATCCACAGGAGAGCAGGCTCATCGGGTTGAAGCTCAGATCCGGAAAAACAGATTTTACGACCTGGCATATTTCAGCGGTGGAAAATGGAATCGAGATTCTAAAGCTAATGCTTGGTTTTTACTGGCAGGGACTCAAACAGCCGCTGCGCTTTTTCCCAATAAGTTCGTACGAGTACGCACACCGAATGGCCGGCGGGAAATCACCCGAGGATGCGTTGAAAAATGCCCACAGAATCTGGTTTGGCAATGATTTTTCCGCCGGCGAAAACCGCGACGTTTACATGGATCTCTGTTTTGGTAATGATGATCCATTGGATGAAGAATTTGAAAAATTGTCGTTTGAAATTTTTGGGAAGTTTTTGGAATACAAGTCAGAGAAATAATTCCGCTGTGCGTCGGATCCACGCGTAGCGCGGGGGAACGAAAGCCACGGACAGAAACCGGAAAAGTGCATGGAACCCATCAAAAAATTAGATATAATTAATGCGCCGTTGGAAGGCTCGAACCTGATCGAAGCCAGCGCCGGCACCGGGAAAACGTTCAATATCACGTTGCTTTTTTTGCGGTTGATCCTGGAAAAAGGCCTGGGTGTCAATCAGATTCTGGTGGTCACGTTCACCGAAGCAGCAACCGAAGAATTGCGGGATCGCATTCGCGGGAGAATTCGGGACGCAGCCGAGGCATGCGCCACCGGCAAATTCGACGATCCGCTTCTTGGGGAGCTTGTTTCGAAGTGCAATACCGACTGCGGCGCGCTGGAGTCCCTGAGATCAGCGCTGCGGGATTTCGACCAGGCAGCGATTTTCACCATCCACGGTTTCTGCAAGCGGATGCTCCACGAAAACGCATTCGAGAGCAACAGTCTGTTCGACACGGAACTGGAAACGGACAACAGGCAATTGAAGCAGGATTTGGTCGAGGATTTCTGGCGGAAGCATGTTTATTTCGCCTCGCCGCTATTCGTAAATTATGCGCTGGCCCAAAAATTCACGCCGACGGAACTGGGGAGGTACGCCGGCCCCAATACGCTTTTTCCTGATGTGAATGTCATTCCGCAGGTTGAGGAGAGAAATGTTTCGTCCGCGGAACATAAATTCTACGAAGCATTTGATGAGGTAGCACGAGTATGGACTTCTGTTCAGGGGGAAATTGAAGAAATATTACTAACCACGGAGAGCCTCAGCCTTTCATCTTATAAAAAAAACAAGATACCGGGCTGGCTGGCTGAAATGGGCAGCTTTGTTCGATTCGGTCGGGATAATTGTCTTTTATTCGAATCATTTGAAAAATTTGCATCAGCCGGGCTGGAGGCAGCCACAAAGAAAAATCAAGTCGCTCCCAACCACCGATTTTTTGGATTGTGCGATAATTTGTTGTCGGCGCAGCAGACGCTGACTCAGGCCTTCGAGCAAAAAATATTGGCGCTGAAATTAAAGCTCGTCCAATACCTCCGTGATAAATTGCCGGAACAAAAACGGCGGCTCAACATTCTTCATTTTGAAGATTTGCTGCTCAACCTGCAGCAGGCGCTTTCGTCGGAAGGTGGAGATCAGCTCGTCCGTGCCATTCAGGAAAAATTCCGCGCAGCACTCATCGATGAATTTCAGGATACGGATACGGTTCAATACGATATTTTTAAGCGAATCTTCAATGCGCCTGAAGGCGTACTATTTATGATTGGTGATCCCAAACAGGCCATTTACGGATTTCGCGGCGCGGATATTTTCGCGTACATGGATGCCGCCCGCCACGTTCAGACGCGCTATACCCTGGGCAAGAACTGGCGCTCCGAAGCGAACCTGGTTCAGGCCGTCAATACGATTTTCGGCAACGCAGTCAATCCGTTTATTTTCGAGGAAATAGGTTTTGAACCGGTTGATGCAGAGGGGAAAACGGAATCAGAATCGCTGCGATTCAACGAAAATAATGAGCCGTCGCTGCAACTCTGGCTGATGAATTCCAGTCAGGCTCCTGGAACAAAAAATACTATTTCAAAAGGTGTAGCGCGTGTTGAAATCACGCGTGCAGTGACGGCAGAAATCGCCCGACTATTGAATACGGGGAGCAGGAGCGAAGTCGGTTTCGGGGACAGGCCGTTGAACGCCGGCGATATCGCCGTGCTGGTTCGAAGGAACATGGAAGCACAGGCCATGAAGCGAAGCCTCACCGCGCTGGGAATTCCCAGCGTGCTTTACAGCGCCGAAAATCTGTTCGAGTCGCGCGAGGCCATGGAAATGCAGCGTTTTCTGAGCGCGGTCGCTGAACCGAACAACGAATCGATCCTCAGGGCAGCGCTGACGACAGATACGATCGGCTTATGCAGCGAAGAAATTGAACTTCTTTTTCAGCAGGATGATTTGTGGGAAGCATGGCTGTTAAAATTTCGTGGCTGGCACGATGTGTGGAAAAAACGCGGCTTCATGAATATGGTTCATCAGTTCCTCCCGGAAATCCAGGTCCTGAAAAGATTGATGAATTATACGGACGGGGAGCGTCGAAATACCAATGTACTTCATCTGGCGGAAGTTTTGCATCAGCAGGCCGCAGAAAAAAAACTGGACATGTTCGATTTAATCAAATGGCTTGCCGAGCAGCGTAGCTCAGAGAATCAGCAGTCAGAGGAGCACCAGTTGCGGTTGGAAAGCGATGAAAAAGCGGTAAAACTTGTCACGGTTCACAAAAGCAAAGGGCTGCAGTACCCGATTGTATTCTGCCCGTTCATGTGGGACGGCTCAACAATTAATAACAAAAAGGGCTTTATCACATTTCATGATGAGTCGCTTCAAAATCAGTTGACACTGGATTTGGGCTCGGATCAATTTGAAGCGAACCGTATGCAGGCTGAAAAAGAATTGTTGGCTGAAAATCTGCGCCTGCTTTATGTTGCCATAACGCGGGCCATCAATCGCTGTTACCTAATCTGGGGCAGATTCAATGAAGCGGAAACCTCCGCGCCCGCTTATTTGCTGCATCAGCCCGAAGATGCAGACCCGACGGCGCTTCGCGGAGCAACGAGCGAAAAGTTTCAGGGGATGAACGATAGTGCAGTGAGAGCAGAACTGAATGCTTTGTGTGAAATCGCTCCCAGCAGTATTGCAGTGGATGACTTGCCGGAAGACGCAGGTGAAGTCTATCGTCTGGAAGGTGAAGAGCAAATTCAGCTCCAAAGCAGGAAATTTAGTGGGCAGATTGACTCATCATGGCGAATATCCAGTTTCTCTTCGCTGGTGTCGCGCAGCGTCTACAGCCCTGAATTAGCGGATTATGATGCGCTGAGTTCGGCCGAGGTACAACCAGTGGAACAGATTACCGAGGAGCCGGCAGGGATTTTCCGGTTTCCGCGCGGCGCTCGGTCCGGGATATTTTTGCACAAAGTGTTTGAGGAATTGGATTTTGCAGAAAAGGATAATTTAACGCTCAACAGTAAAATTGAAGAGACGATGAATGAATTCAATGTGGAGTCAAGTTGGTTAAATGCCCTGCACGAAATGGTGAAAAATGTGCTGTCGGTTCCGCTTTCTGGCGAAAATGGATCGTTCAAACTTTCACACATTCAAAATGAAAAGCGCCTCAACGAACTTGAATTTTATTTTCCGCTCAAGAAGCTGACTCCAATGCGATTGAAAAAAGTGTTCGAAAATGCCGGAATCAAAGGTTTATTTCCGAATCTTTCCGAGAACATTGGCCGGCTAAATTTCTCGCCGGTGCAGGGATTTTTGAAAGGATTCATCGATTTGGTGTTCGAGCACGAAGGCAGGTATTACATCATCGACTGGAAGTCCAATTATTTGGGTGCGAGGGTCGAAGACTACGATCAGCCGACGCTGCAATCGGCCATGGAGCACTCGAATTATGTTCTCCAGTATTACCTGTACACGCTGGCGCTGCACCGGTATTTGAATCATCGCGTTGCCGGCTATGTATACGAAAAAATGTTCGGCGGCGTATTTTACATTTTTCTGCGCGGCGTTGACCCGACAATGGGCGAACAGTACGGCGTTTTTTCCGATCGGCCCTCCCAGAAGGTTGTCGAAAAAATGAGTTCGGAGTTGATTGGGGTGTAATTATTTTGTTTTTGATTGCCTCGAAGACTTTAAGACTCGCAGGAAAGAAAAAACTCTAATTTCATAAACATAATCGTACTCATAATCTTAATCTATTTTCGATTATGATTAAGATTAAGAAGAATGGGGTGGCTAAATTAATCCTCGCATATTTTGAGCCTTCGAGACTCCGAGGAGAAAAAAAGTATAAAAAATGAAAAAAGAAGAAATCAAAAATATTTTCAGGGACAGCAAATTCTCGAAAATGGATGTTCATTTTGCTGGCTTCATCCACGATATTGTTGAGAAGAAATCCCGTGACCTTGCCCTTGCGGCGGCTCTGGTGAGCTATCACACGCGGCTGGGGCACATCTGCCTCGATTTGACGGCAATGGCCGGGAAGGCAGTGTTTCAATTCGACGAAGCGTTGCCTCCAGTGTTTTGTCCCGAATTGGAAATCTGGCGACGCGAGCTTTCGGAAAGTGGCGTTGTCGGTTCCCCTGGAGAATTCAAACCGCTTATTTTAGACGAAAAGAATCGCCTTTATCTCTACCGTTATTGGGATTACGAGGCCAAACTGACGAAATTCATTCAGGAGCGCGTTGTTAATCTCTTCGAATTCGGGGATGGTGCCATCGCTGAAAATCTCGATTTATCTTTCCCTGTGGGAAATTCAGCAGAAATCGATTGGCAGCGAATTGCCGGGGTTGTATCGCTGGCTCAAAAATTCACAGTCATTTCCGGCGGGCCGGGCACAGGGAAAACGACGACGGTCGCAAAAAATTTGGCGCTGCTCATTCGGCAATCGCAATCTGATTTGAAAATCGTCCTGGCTGCCCCCACCGGAAAAGCGGCAGCCCGCTTGCAGGAAGCGATTCAGTCCGCAAAAAAAAATCTGAACTGCCCGGATGCCATTCGGGACTCGATTCCGGAGAATGCATCCACCATTCACCGTCTGCTCGGCCCAATCCCGGGCACGCCATATTTTCGCTACAATGAAAATAATCCATTACAGGCGGATGTGGTCGTGATTGACGAAGCATCCATGGTCGATCTGCCGTTGATGGCCAAGCTGGTGCAGGCGATTCCTGCTTACGCAAGACTCATCCTTCTTGGGGATAAAAATCAACTCGCTTCGGTTGAAGCCGGCGCTGTGCTCGGCGACATTTGTGATGCAGGCACCACACATGGATTCACACGAAATTTCGCTGATTGGCTTGAACGAGAATCAGGCATTCCTGTTGCAAACGTTTTGGTTGAAGAAAACTCAAAGCCAATCCAAAATTGTATGGTGCAGCTTCGGAAGAGCTATCGCTTTCGGGAAAATAGCGGAATTTATGCGATCAGCCGTGCCATTAATGAAGGTCAAAGTGGCGCAGCGCTGGAATTGCTGAAGAGTGGCAGCCTAAAAGACTTTCAATTACATCCATTGCCAAAAACAGAAGATTTGGCGCCCATTTTATGGAGGAGAATCGCAGCACATTATCAGGGATTTAAAGCCATTCACCATCCGGAAGAGGCGTTTCGTTATTTCAATAAATTCAGAATTTTATGCGCACTCCGGGAGGGGCCTTTCGGTGTAAAAGCAATAAATAATTTGATCGAAAGAATGCTCAGAGAACAGCGAATTATTTCCGGGGAGAATTCCTGGTATGCCGGGAAACCTGTGATGATTACGAAGAATGATTATAATTTGAATCTTTACAATGGAGATGTTGGCATCGTTCTAAACGATCTTGAAGCAGAAAACGACCTGCGCGTGTTTTTTTCCGGTCTGGATGGTCACGTTCGCAAATTTCATCCTCTGAGACTGCCGGCGCATGAAACAGTGTATGCGCTGACCATTCACAAAAGTCAGGGCTCGGAGTTTGACGACGTTCTGGTGATTTTGCCGGACAGGGATTATCCTGTCCTGACGCGGGAATTGGTTTATACGGCCATCACGCGCGCAAAAAAGCGTGTGGAAGTGTGGACGTCGGAAGCGGTTTTCAAAGCAGCAGTATCACGAAAAATAATAAGATCTTCAGGATTGCGGGATGCGTTGTGGGGAAATCATTAACCAAAGCGAGGATGAAGAATATGCAGAAAAAAATATTTATTCTGATTGTTGTGCTGTTCGTTTCAATACTTCTTATGTTTTCGTGCAGCAAACGTATTTATCAGGTCGCATATCCAACGCTCGGCGACGGACGTTATGACTCGGAATTCCCCTATAAAAGCTGCTCCGAAGAACTGGAACAGATTACAAAAACGGTGCGAAAATTATTCTGCATCATCAAATATAAAAATTACATTTTCAATTATCAGGACGGCGTCACAGTTTCCTGGCTTGATCAGGAGGATTTCAGAAAAGCTGCTGATATTACTTATTTTCAGAATTCGGTGGCCGGCACCTGCACCATCATTTACTTCGATAAAAAGAGAATTGCCCTGCTCACCTGCGCGCATGTGGTCACTCACCCGGATACCATCATTACCTATTTTAAAAGCGAGCGCCCCGGCTCGGAGAAAATTATTCAGAGCGTTTCAATTAAGGAAAAGCAGGATAATTTCGTCATCGGCATTCCGGAAGGCGGTGATTTTGAAATTCTTTTATCGGATGAAAAAAATGACATTGCCATCCTGCACCGGGAATTTACAGCAACGCCAAAATTCGATGTGCCCACGTTGAATTACCCATTCGGAAAGGCACGCGATTTGGAGTGGGGCAGTTTTGTCTATTTGATCGGTTTTCCCAAGGGGTATAAAATTATCACAAAAGGCATTGTCAGTCATCCGAACCGGGACAAAGACGGGTCATTTTTAATCGATGCGCTTTTCAACCGCGGTTTGAGCGGCGGAATATTATTGGCCATCCGCGATGGTGTTCCCAATTTTGAAGTGGTGGGAATTACAACTTCTGCGGCTGCTGAATTTGCCACGGTGCTTGTGCCTGAGCGCGGATGGGAATACGATGAAACCGTCCCTTACGAGGGAGAAATTTTTGTGGACCATAAAAAGAATATCAATTATGGCATCACCCGGGCAATCGCTTCAGAAGTAATTATGGAGTTGGTGAAGAATAATAAAAATATTTTGAACAAGCACGGATTAGATCTTGAGTTTATCGGGTCAAAATGAAATTTGGAATCGGCTAAAATTAGAGGACCAATGCCATTTTGTGTGATATGAAGATTCCGCTGGAGATCGGTAAATAAAAAAATGATCGTAACAAGAAATAGTAGGGTATCCCGGTGGGTTATAATTGAGGATGAGTTTGAACTAAATGTTTAAAAGTACAAATCTTGCAAAAATATTACTTGATTTAATTGTTAATTTTTAGGATATTTAAAGTCTTCAAAAAATTATTGAGTTCACTAAATCGCGGAATATGGATTGAAAGCCTTTTTTACAATATTTCTGATTTGTCTCGTAATCTATTTGGTCTTCATCGGATATAAATCGCCGGAGCCGCCGATTGCTCACGTGTGGAAACTGCCATTGCTCACGGCGGATCGGCAGGATTGGTCAACCGTTTTTTTTGAACACGACGCGAAATTCAAAACCATGCGCTCGCCTTTTGGTGAAGTAAAACTGCATTATCACACCGGTGCAGATATTCAGGTCAAGGAAGAATTTGGTTTCGTGGATGCCCCGGGCATGCCGGTTTACGCCATCGCTGCCGGCGAAGTGATTGCCATTGAAGATCCGATGCCGCAACGGCGAATTACCATTGAACATAAATTACCGGATGGCAAAACCATCTGGAGCGCGTATTGCCATATCGCGGATGCACAAGTTTCCGTAAATCAAATTGTAACTGAAGAAACGATCATTGCCCGAAGGATGAACCAGGGAGAACTGGATCAATACGGCTGGGAATATGATCATGTGCATCTGGAGATACTCAAAAAATTGCCGGCGTATGTCACAGACTATTATCATCGAAAGACTTTTACATGCGATAACGAAGCAGAGGTCGATGAATATTTTTTTGATCCTGTATTTTTCTTGAATTTTCAATTCGCTTCTGAAAACTGAACTTCATAATTTATGCAAATATTCAAGTCTGTTGATAATTCATTCTAAATTTGGAGTAACTATGAAAAAGATGATCCATGTTTTTTTATTCCTGATGATTGTATCAGGATTTATGTTCAGCCTGAATCAGGCCAACAGTAAAAAACTGACAGGTCAAAATCCTCGGTTCCAGAACGATGAACAACGCCCGATGTTTGTGCCGGGTCAGATTCGGGTTAAATTTAAGCAGTCTATTGGGAATGTGAACATAGAGTCCGGCACGACAGGCTCCGGGCTTGTCTCACTGGATGCAAAAATGATGCAACTGGGAATCCAGTCTGTTGAAAAATCATATTATCCAAAATCCGCGGACTCAAAAGATACTGATGCCCGTATTTCAAAAATATTTACATTTCATTTTACGATGGAAAAAGATCCGCTAAAAGTTGCCGAGATCATTGCATCTGACCCGAGCGTAGAATATGCGGAACCGATTCCCTATCATTATATTGATGAAATTCCCAATGACCCGCTTTACAGTCAGCAGGATCATCTTCCGCAAATACAAATGCCTCAGGCCTGGGAATTTGCAACAGGCGACAGCAATATTATCATTGCTGTTATCGATGGCGGCACCGATTGGGAGCACCCGGATTTGAAGGATAATATTTGGATCAATTACGACGAAAAAGCGGGTGACGCCAACGGCGATGGCGCCCCCGGCGTTGCCGGCGTAGACGATGATGGCGATGGCGGCATCGATTTGAATGATGTGCAGGTGATGACTGCGGATTACGATGGTGATGGCGTGCCGCTCTGGGGAATCAATGAGATTTTGGAGTCAACGCCAGGTTCGCCCGGTGGCGATGACGATGCTCAGGACGTTGCCCTGGCAGCCCTTGATGATGACGAAAACGGATTTCACGATGATATTCGCGGCTGGGATTTTGGCGAATGGGATAATAATCCCACCAATCAGCCGAGCAACCTGGAAGGTTTTTATCACGGAACTGTCACGTCCGGTCTGGCTTCTGCAAGAACCGATAATGGCGAGTTTGTGTCCGGCGTCGCCTGGAATTGCAAGGTGATGGCGCTGAAATGTGGCCGGGATGCAAAAGAATTTGAAAGAGGAATTTATAACTGGATCAGAGCTGTTCGATATGCAGTGGATAATGGCGCGGATGTGATAAATCTTAGTTTTGGTAATTTCTATCCACCATCCGAGTTTGAAAAAACTGAGGCGATTGATTATGCATACGAACGAGGCGTACTGGTGGTTGCTTCGGCTGGTAATCAACTGGTGTCATTCCCGCATTATCCCTCGGGGTATCCCCATGTGCTCAGTGTAACCTGGGTGTATTCGAACGATCAGATCACGGAATTTACGACTTATGGTGATGCTGTGGACGTATCGGCTCCCGGTGTGAACCTTTTAAGTTTGCACCCGAACAACAGTACAATCCGCATGAGCGGAAGCTCGTCGGCAACCCCCGTGGTCGCAGGTCTTGCCGGATTGGTTAAATCCCAGTATCCCGATTGGAGTCCGATGGAAATCATGCGCCAGATCGTATTCACCGCGGATAATATTGATGATGTGAATCCGGATTACAAAGGGCAATTGGGCAGCGGGCGTGTGAACGGCTATCGGGCAGTGACGGAAATAAATCCACCGGATTTGATGCCGAATATCAAAAGACAGGGCATCATTGTTTTTTCCGATTCTCTGGGTGGGGACAATGATAAAATCTTTGAGCGAAATGAAATTGTGGATGTGCAAATTCCTGATTATCGGAATTACACCGTGAGCAAGGCTGAAAATCTTATTTTCACTATGACCACCAATGATACCGACATCACGATCATTCAGGGCACGTATAACTATGGCTTTATGCCGCCGGATACAACGGTTTCAATCCCCGTGGATTTCTCGTTTTCAGTGAATGAAAATGCAAAAGGAAAGAACGCTGAAATCTACATTGGCTGGCAGGCAGATGGAGGGATTGGTCAACTGGATACGTTTAAAGTGATTATCGGTAAAATCCCAATTTTAATTGTGGATGATGACCAGGGGACTTACGCGGCAGAAAAGATGTACACATCCATTTTGGATAACATGCAACTGAACTATGCGATCTGGGACCGGTTCGACAACGGACCGCTGGGCCCAAATCATCTCGCAAATTTTCCAATCGTTGTCTGGCTGTGCGAATGGGCTTTCCCCTCGCTGGATCCGGATGATCAATTGGCCATTTCCAACTTTCTGGACAATGGCGGCAGTTTGTTCATCAGTGGGCAGGATATTGGCTGGGATTTCAACGATCCCAATGGTTATGCCTATTTGCAGCAGGATTTTTATCGAGACTATTTGCATGCCGTGTATTATGAGGATGCCAGCCCGATCACAAATGTGGTGGGCATCCCCGGCGACGTCATCGGCGATGGTCTGGAGTTTAGCGTCTATCAACCCGGGCTGCCGGCCGAGAGTCAATTCCCGGATGAGATTGAACCTGACTCCGGCGCAACGTCCATGTTTGAGTATGTGGGCGGCGATCACCATAAATTTGGAATAAAATACAAAGGCGGCCATAAAGTCGTTTATTTGGCTATGGGACTGGAAGCTATCGATGCAACAGAATTCACTCCCCCGGAAGAATTTTCGCCGGTCCGTACCGAGGTCATGAAGCGAACGATCAACTGGTTGAATTTTATTGATCATGAACCGGCCCGGGACACGGAACAATTGGCACAACCGATGACCATTAGCGCCAGCATTCCTGAGCGGGTTTCCGATGATCTTATTGGCATGGAACTTCACTGGAAAAAAGAAGGTGACGCGGCATTTACCACAGTTGCCATGACCGATAATGGCACCAACCAGTTCACCTCCGAAATTCCAGGCCCGGGTGAGAATACAACTATTCAGTATTATTTAAAAATGATGAACAGTTATTATGACTGGCAGGATCCTCCGCTCTATCCCGAACAAATCTATAGCTACTGGGTTGGCCCGGATCCCATTCCTCCAACATTCAGTCACTCTGCTTTGAAATCAACAATCAATTCCCTGGCATCCCGTCAGGTTTTGGTGGGCGTGCTGGATAACTCCGGCGTGGATACAAACACTGTGTACATCCATTATCGAACAAAAACAATGGCGGATAGCGTGAAATTGTCTGTTGGAGAAAATGAACAACAGTTTCAGGGATTCCTGCCCGGGTTTCACAATGGCGATACGGTTCAATATTTTTTCACTGCCAACGACTTATCTTCACTGGTGAACAGAGGTCAGTCCGAGACCTTTTCTTATGTGGCCGGTTTTGAAGATTTTGAAAATGGAATCGATAACTGGGAGGTTGGTGCCAACGGCTGGGGCCGGGAAGACCTGTATACCTATTCAGGTGAGTATTCCATCAACGATAGTCCCGGGCAAAATCCATATCCTAACAATCGCAACGTCGCCATATCAACGGACTTCAATATCGATCTCTCCGGTACAGAGAATGCCGTGTTAAAATTCTGGACAAAAGTCTACCTGGAGTTTGGACACGATTATGGATATGTTGAAGTGAGCCCGGATGGTGGCGCGACCTGGAATGTATTGGGTCAGGCTTTAAATGGATTTGTCACTGACTGGCAGCAGCAAAGCCTTTCGCTGAGTGACTATTGTGGCGCCGGATTTTCCGATGTGAAACTTCGGTTCCGAATGATGAGCGATGGAACCCAGGTGCCGCCATTGCCGGGCTGGTTTATCGATGATGTGCAAATTATTGAGGGCGTTAGCGTGCCAACACGCGCGGAGATTGCTTCTGAAATGCTCCCGGAAAAATTTGCGCTTCACCAGAATTATCCCAATCCGTTCAATCCGACGACGACCATTCAATTTGATTTGCAGGCAGCCGGCAGAGTGAACGTCTCCATTTACAATGTCCGCGGAGAGCTTATTCGTACGCTTGTGGACGGTGATATGAGCGCCGGTGTTCACGCCATCCGATGGAATGGCAGGGATAATTCGGGCCAGGCAACAGCTTCAGGCGTGTATTTCTACCGATTGACCGCAGGCGATTTCAGTGCAACCAGGAAGCTTTTATTTTTGAAGTAGAATGATTTCAAACGCAATGCCAATATCCGCCTGTATTGTCAGGAATTGGGATGAAACAAAAATATAACATACTTCTGTTTGTGCGAGATAAATGGAAAAAAGCCCCGGGAAAATAACCTGGGGCTTTTTTATTGTGCTGTAAATATTGGTTATTTTTCCCATTCCGCTAAGAGTGATTTCACCTCATCCTTGGTGACGGCATCCTCAGCAATCCCTTCGGCAACGCCTTCATGAGCCAGCACTTCTTTCAGTAATTTTATGGCTTCATCCTTCTGATCCTCGGCATGAAGCGCTTCTGCCAGGAATTGTTTCGTAATTAGATTGTGCGGCGCCAGTTCGTGGGCTTTTTTCAATATTTCCACTGCTTTCTCCTTTGAAGGCCAGCGCAGAATCGGCCAGATCTTCGGGGCTTTGAAATAAACTCGGCCCAGCACGCGGTATCCCCCGGCTTCATCGAAATTCGGATCAATTTCGATTGCCTTCTCACAATATTTTTTGATTTTTCCGGCGACCCCATTTTTGGCAGCCTGCAAAATGCCGTATTCTTCACCCCAAACTCCCCAAACGATTGCCAGAAAAAGATTGATGCCTGCTGATTCGGGGAATTCCTCCACAGCCTGATTCCCGAGATCTTTGCCTTTATCAAATATTTCCTTTTTCAGCTCTGAATCGTTAGTCGTGTAACCTCCTTTAAAATAGTAGGCGCGGATGAGTTTCCACGTTGCTTCTTCTTTCTCATCGCCTGTAGCCGCGGTGAGGTATTTTTTGTAAAGAGTGATTGCCTTGTCGATGTTGGCGCTATCGGCTAAAAGCGTCTCTGAATTGAAATTTGCCCCTCGCTGTTCCCACAATTCATCTGCTTCCTCCAGTAGATTTTGTGTGAATGCGTTCACGAAAAAAGAAAACAGGACGATAAATGTAAATAGAACAACTTTTTTCATTGGTTAGCCTCCCTCAATTTGGGTGAGAGTACGTTTGATTTAGTCTGACGAAAAGAACAGTTGTTTTTCAATAAAAAATGAATGTATTAAATTTAGTAAATCATTATTACAGATGCAACATATTTTTAATATTGGGGATAGATAAATTTGAATATAGTGTGCTTAAAAAAATAATGAAAAAAATTGCTTTCTATGTCAAGTATTGTACTGGATAGCCGATATTAAAAAATAGAAATTATTCCCGATTATTTTGATCTGTTACGGAACGAGGGACGTAATCAGATGAATTAGTTTCGCTTGAGAAATTGTAAGATGAGGTGGAAGATGAATAAAATTAGTATTGTGCAACGTCGTCGTGACAGGAATAAACAGGTGACCACATCGGCGGCTATGCGTGCACGAAAACTGGAGAAAGTTAAGGGGAAGAGTGGCTCGGAGGGATGCCACTATGAAGATGAAGTATTGGAACATCAGTCACAAGAAAGGGCAGCCGAAATAAAAGAAAATGATAGCAACCGATTTGACATTGCATTAAATATGGAAAATCTGCCGGAAATGAATTCTTTGTTGCATCTCAGTGAAATTATGCAAAGCGGGGAGGAAGAAGCGACACTCAAAGTTGACCGCGATGAGAATAACAATTTAATTTTCCAGTTTAACATCAAACAACATCTGCCTTTTAAAACCTTAACATCGGAAGATGTATGCGAATTGTTGAAAATTAGTCGTAGTACTTTATATAAAAATGTCCATGAAAAAACAATCCCTTGTTTCCGCATTGGAAATCAGATAAGATTTCTGGAAACAGATGTGATGGACTATGTGAAAAAATGTATGGTTAGAAAATAATCTTATTTGAGATTGGAGGAATAGATCATGTATTTGGATTATTGGGGTTTAAAAAAGCATGCATTTAACAATGTGCCGGACCCCACAATGTATTTTGACATGCATGCAACTGTTGAGAGCGCTGTTGCGGAATTGCTATTCGCCATCGAAGAAGCCGATGAATGTTTGGCAGTTGTGGTTGGAGAAGTTGGATTGGGAAAAACAATGTCCCTTCGGGTGACATTGGATTCACTGGATCAATCCAAATACCGCATTGCATTTGTAACAAATCCTGATTTAACGTTTCCACAAATGCTTCGGGAAATTGTTGGGCAATTGCAGAACCAGCCATGCAACATTAAAAATAAAGATGCGTTGCTGGAAGAATTTAATAAAATATTGTTCACAACCGCTGATGAAGGAAAACGCGTCCTCATTTTCATCGATGAAGGCAATGTGATTCGTCGCATGAACCTGCAGAGCCTGCGACTCTTAACGAACATGCAGGAAGATGATCGAAATCTGTTTACCATGATTTTGGCCGGACAACCTGAATTGGGAAAAAACCTTGAACATCCCAGTAATGCCAATTTGTATCAGCGCATCGGTGTGTATTGCCGACTGAACAAGATGGAATCCCGGGATGTGGTAAAATATTACATCGAACATCGGATGGAATGCGCAGGTGTGAAGCAGCAGGTTTTTTCTGAGGAAGCCTATGACAAAATTTATGAATATTCAGAAAATGGTATCCCTCGTTTGGTGAACCGTATTTGTAAACTCGCCCTGAAAGCCGGCGAGACAAATAAGTTAGAGGAAATAAGCGGGGATATCATCGAACAGATCGGGGAACGATTCGCACGAAGCGCGCCACCCAAGCAAAAGGCAAAACAGGTTGAGAAAGCACAAAAACCACCTCAGTCGACCAAAGAATCGGTTGAAAAGCCACAGCAAAAGAAGGAAATAAAAGTTATTGATAAAGTAAAACCGGAATCGGAAACACCCAAGACTGAAAAATCGAAACCAAAGTCTATTATAAATCAGGTGAAGAGCGACCTTGGACGAGACCAGACTCCGATGAAGGATTTATTGGATCGAATGAAACAACGAAATAGACAGATGAGCAGAACAAATCCTTTCTTTAAATAATCTTTTCCCAGCGCGGCAAAGCCGCACATAATAATACTTGATGATCGATTCATGTATAATTTTTTTGCACAAATTTGCAAAAGTTGCTGGGTAATAACATAATGTCCTCCTTTTGGTTAGGGTTAAACGGGTGATCATGATATTTTTTGGTCATCCGTTTTTTTATGTTAAAAAAAGATCAAGAAAAATCTTGCATTAATTCGCCTGCCTGTTTATATTAATGTGTCTGTTAAATTAAAAATATTACATAACATACAATATGGGAATAAAACATGGTTGAAAGAAAATCGTTACATAGTATTTGTCGCTGGACCATTAATGCGGGGAAGGGTGGATTTGTCCCGGATGATGCGAGACCTGACTGGAAAACAGAACAATTGGACACAGTGGGAGTGATTGAGCTGATTCAGGAAAAAATTAAGCCAAGATTACCGGATTTTATCGATCTGGGCATTGAATTGCATTACGACAATGAGGTGAACGAATCCACCGCTCCGGCCATTGCAGATGCCATGGTGGATGCCGGCATTCATCTCGCGATGATTACACCGGGCGCCCATACCCATTTTGCCTATGGCGGTATTTCATCGCTGGACCCAAAAGAAAGAAGCGAGGCGCAGCAGTTCGGGAAACGAACGCTGGAACTGGCTTACGGGCCGTTGAGAAGAGCGTGGCATCCTGATCCGAATCAGGCGCCGACGTTCGTGTTGTGGAATGGTTCGTTCGGGTATGACCTGGCGTCCATCGGCATTAAACAGATGTACCAGAATCTCAAAGAAAGCGTGGCGGAATTATGTAAACTGGAAGCCGAAAAAGGCGGCGAGCTTTTTATCGGATTCGAGCCGAAACCGAACGAAGGCCACCCGGCTATGCTGATCCCGACCGTTGCCAGCGCACTGCTTTTCTGGTATCGGTTGGAACAGGAATTCGGAATTATCCGAAAGAAAAAAGGCGTGAACAAGGAATTTGGTCACTCGGAAATGATCGGGCTGGATCATGTGCACGACACCGTGGAGGAACTGGATAATGACGCCATGGTGCACATGCATTTGAACAGCCAGGGATACAACGACGGTATCATTTTGGGCGGTCCCGGGAAATATGATATCGATCATGGCACGCGCGTGAACGGAATGAATATCGCCATTGCCGGGCTCATTCGGCAGGCAGGTTTCAATAGATGGAAAGGTCACGACATGCAAACGCGCGCGTACGATAACGCGGAACAGGGAATAGACAGGGTGGTGCGCAGCATATTGAGCTGGGAAGCATGCGCACACGCAGCGAAAAATTTTGATGAAGGTGAATTGATGCGATTTTTAGGTGCGAGGGAAACGGCAAAGGCGGAAGATATGATGCGGGATGCGTTGGTGGTGGCTCAGTTGAAATTCAATGAAATGTACAAAAAATAATTGCAGTTGTTTTTAATCTGAATTATTCACAAATTTCAACCTAAACATATTTAACTTAATGTTATTAATGAAAATAATCAAATATATGAAATTTAACAGAGTTTGATATAACGAATTCTGAAGTAAGCACCATTCAGGCTATCTGGATTCCTTAATGAATTACAATGAATAATCCAGATTAAAAAGATAAAAAAAGGTCTCCAATTTGTCTGGAGACCTTTCGCAATAAAATTATTCCATTTTGCCAGGATAGGCAGTTCCGGCTTCTTCAGCTAAATATTTCTCCGCTTCCATGGCTGCCATGGCGCCGGCCCCGGCAGATGTGATCGCCTGGCGATAAATGGGGTCCTGAACATCACCGGCTGCAAACACGGCAGGAACGTTTGTCCGCTGGCGTCGGTCGGTTTTAATGATATTCGATTCATCCATATCGATTTGGCTTTTAAATATCTGGGTATTGGGAATATGCCCGATAAATATAAATACGCCATCTGTCTCAACAATCTGTTCTTCTTCGGTTTCTACATTTTTTAATCGCACGCTGTTCACGCCGCCCATCTCTTTCCCGATAATTTCCTCGACAACCGAATCCCAAATAAAATGCATTTTTTCATTGGCATTGGCACGTGCCTGCAAATGTGGATTCGCTCTCAGCCGGTCGCGTCGATGAACGATGGTCACTGAAGACGCGAATCGAGTGAGAAACAGGCTTTCATCAACCGCACTGTCGCCGCCGCCAACCACAATCACTTTTTTGTCTTTGAAGAAAAAACCATCGCATGTGGCGCAATAAGAAACGCCCTTGCCAACATACTCTTTTTCGCCGGGTACGTTCAGCTTTCGCGGATCCGAGCCGGTTGAGATGATGACAGTTTTGGTCTCGTACAGATTTTCACGACCCTGTATTTTCAACGGCTGGTTTTTGAAGTCGACGGAAACAGCAGTGTCGTTGACAAACTTTGCTCCAAATCGTTGAGCCTGTTTTTCCATTGCCTGAAACAATTCGAACCCGGAGACCCCATCCGGGAAGCCCGGGTAGTTATCGAGCGCATCTGTAATAGTAACCTGACCGCCTGGTTGGTCGCCGCGCAGCACAATTGGAGCGAGCTCAGCGCGCGCAGCATAAATAGCAGCGCTTAGCCCTGCAGGTCCTGTGCCAATGATGACAAGATTTTCCATTTTTAAACCTCATTTTTAACTATGACTAATACCTATTCGTTTATCCGATTCAACTTGATTCGACGAAAGCAAATATAATAAAAAAAAATCGATTTTGAAAAGCATTTTTTATGCTCATGTAGCATTGGGAACAAAATTTGTTTGCTGCAAAATATCACCTGTATTAGATGCAAAACCATGCTGAAAGATTCATTTAAAAAATGTCATTTGGAAAAAAAGAAAGAGCGAGTTTTTGAATTTCAACTCGCTCTCATGTAAATAAATCCGATTTATGCTGTGAATGTCAAAAAACTTTCAGAATATTCAATGAAATTTCACCTGTCGCGTAATTGGTTTGGACGTTGAGGTGCACGCTGCCTTCATTCATTTTATCAACCTTGCGATTATAACTTCTGGTTCGCCACACCGCATCGAACGCGCTGATGATATGATTGGCAAAAATGCCGCCTAACACAAACACCGATCGATTGTACGCGCGGTCGCTAGCGATGCGCATTTGCTCAAAGTCGTGGCGATTGATGTCTTTGTCCCATTGCCAGAAATCGGACTCATCGGTGTACACCTTGTCGAATTGACGCATGCGCTGCTTGGCGTCGTTGTATTCATCGACGTTGATGTAGTTGCCAATGTCGACAAAAAACTGGGATGGCTTTCCATCCGTATAAGCGCCGGAATGGGTCGCTGCGAACGCGATGGCGTCGTCTCTGAGCCATTTGCCATAAGCGCGAAATGAGAAAAGTCCCACCCACAACGAAATTTCGGTGATGAAAAATGACTTTGCCAGGGTGCGGTGTCCGAGATAGTGTTCGCCGGCGCCGGGAATGAGCAAGGACCGCAGAAATGCTACACCACGATTTTTATATCCGTTGTCGTTTTCTTCTTCTTTACTCAATGACGAAATACCGGAATATGCAAGTGTAGAAGCTGAGCGATTATCGATACTACTGAGCACATCCGCCCTGGCCATTGCGAGCGGCGAAGGAGATAGCAATTGACTCGATTTATCCCCGGCATTCAGCGTTTGAAATCCAAGAGTGAAACAAAAAACAAGGGTGACAGAATACTTCATAAATTTCATGCTTTATTACCATTTAATCTTGAGTGATAAAACCGGTTGCATATGATCTGCATAATAAATTTGTTCGAACCGCAATGTTGTTTTGACAAGGCTGTTGTTATGCTTCTTGGCTGTCCATGCAGCATCGATGGCGCTGAAAAGGTGATTGAGCATGGCGATGGTCGTGCCGGTTTTTGCTTTGTCGAACAGGTCATTGCTCTCGGCGCGCATGGTCATGTAGCCGTCCGCAAGGTCAAAATTTTGACGGTACTCCAGTAGATCTTCGTACGTTACCTCGGTACTGGCGCCTTCCCATCCGGATACGAATTCAGCGTACTTGCCAATCATTTCATAATACTGCTGGGTTTTCCTGCCTTCTTCTATCAATTCCAGCATGTGACTGGCGTGAGTGAAGCTGGTTTTATATTCGTCCGGTACATTTTCATACCAGGATTGCCATTTCTGAGGATCCCATTTTTCATCGGCAAAGGCTTCGTATTCATCTTCTTTGTCATTTGCCTTTTTGGTATATACGCCATAGTAGGTCCATGCGCTAACTTCCAAAAGGAAAAAAGCAGCAGCTTTCAAATAGGACTTTGCATAAAGTTCGCCGGCGCCAGGAATCAGCGCTGAGAAAAATAATGCTTTCTTGGGAAGCTTGTAGCCCGGCAATTTTGCCAATTGCTGCTCGCGGGTTAGATTGGACGTATCCTGCATACTCGAATTCACAGGATTAAAATATTTCGCGACCATCTCTGTGCTTTTAGAATGTGTTAAAAAAGAATTCGTGTATTCATCCCCATCTGAAGGATCACCGGCATAACCGGCGCTCACAAAAATAATGAAAGCGAACAGGATGGTGAATGGATGTCGTAGTTTCATTTAATTTCTCCATTAATTTTGGTGAGTATTTTAATCAAAATAGCCGAAACTAATTCCTAAATAATACCGCCATTCCTGGCCATAATCCAGAGCAGTATTATCGTATTGTTCAATTTTGGTGTGCTTATCAAATCCGTATGCCGCATTGAAAAATATTTTCGTGGGAAAATTGTAAAATGAAAACATATCCAACCGCAGCTCAATGCCTGCGTTCCCTTTAAATTCGTTGAAATTGAGTTCATCTTCATCAAAGGCATTGCCGTAATCGTAGAAAACGCCGGCGTACAATTTATCAAAATACAGGTGGAACAGGCGGAAATCCAGGTGATTGATCAATGGAAAACGATAGGTCGCTGACCCGATCAACATTTTCCTGCCCTCGATGCTGTAAAAAGGATAGCCGCGCAAACCAATGAGCCCCCCGGCAAAAAAGTTGAAAAATTCATGCGTTGGCCGATCGATCCAGCCTCCCTGAAAATGCAGATTGAGCGCATGTTTTCCATTGGCAAACAAACCGATATATTCTTTCCAATCCAGTTCTAATTTTGTGTAATTATAATTATCGAACACTTCGGTCCAGGTGCCGTGCTTGGTCAATTTGAAATCGCTGATAAACTGGTTGAACTCCTGGTTGTATTTCAGAGAAATAATCCGCCCGGCAGCAGGATTGATATCAGACGTGGATGTTGGATAAACTTCACCAAATTTCCAGCCTAACTGAAGAATTTTACCAATGTAATAGGTGTATTTAATTGCCGGCATTTCCTGGCCCTGGTACGTGTAATCCGGCTGGTATCTCGCCCGGAAACGATTGAACACAAACGCCGGTCTCAGGCTCTGCGTGTCGTTTAATTTGAATTCCATGCCCAGATCAACTTCGGTCAAGTCGTATCTGAAATTGAAGGTTGTGGTCACTGTATCGATTTCGTTGGGCGAAAAATCTTCCAATTCTGAGTGATGAAGCACTTTGTTATATACTTCAAGAAAAATTGTTGGCTTGAATTTTCGATAATTGATGATTCCGAAAAGATCATAATCCCAGTCACTGTTGAAGGCGAATCCTCCGAAAATGTCGTACTTGTCGAGAATGTCGCTGGAGTAAAAATATGAACCGATTTTGGTGGTTCCATAATCGATCATGACTCTCGGGAGAAAAGCTACTTTTCCGTAGGTCATGGTGTATGGCGTGGACTCGTATTCCGGCACCGATGTGTCATCGTAGTTGATGGTTTGCTCATGAATTCCCTGGTTTATGAGGGCAATGTCCTGATTGTTGCTGGACGCAAGATGCGCCGGCTTTTCATAGGCCAGGTATTCCGTGTTTTTGGTATTCAGGGGTTTCGGATTGTTCATCTGTGCGATTTTATACCCATCGGATGTGAATTCTGAATAAAGCAAAATTCCATGTTGGTTCATCGAGGGCATGAATGCACCGCCCAGGACATTGGTCAACTGCGATTTCTTTTTTGTTGAAATATTTATCGAATAAATATTGAAAATACCGGTTCTGTCCCAACTGAAATAGATGTCTTTGCCGTCCGGGGAAAACACCGGGTCGCGGGCGTCATTGCCATCGTCGATCAGGTGGGCGAGTTTCTTGCCATCAGCGCTGATAACTGCAATTTTTCTGCCCTGTCCCTGTGAGTAGGAGAAGGTGATCAGTTTTCCATTGGGAGACCAGCGGGGCGGAAAAACCTGCTCGCCGTTTTTAAATTGGGTGAGATAGGTTAGTTTTTTCGAGTCCAGTTCCAGTATGGCTAAATTCTGCGTGCCATCCTTCATGGTCACGAAGGCCATTTTTTTGCCGTCCGGCGACCAGTCCGGGCTCTGGGCTCTGAAGTTTTTGGTTATTTTGCGTTCAACATTCTGTTTAAAGTCGAATGTGTAAATATCATAGAAATGGGAGCCGTTTTTGTTTGGTTTCGAACGACGGGTGTAGACAATCTTTTCACCGCTTTGATGCCAACTGACAGATGAACTGACCGCGCCTTTGATCCGAATCTTTTCGGATTGGCCATTGTATGTGTTGTAAACGTACAAAGCTGATTGCGAGAGATAATCGTTGCCTTTATTCGATACATACGCGAACTTTTTGCCATCTGGAGACCATGCAGGATGAAGATTGGCAAATCCTTTTCGCCCGATAATTTTCCCTGCGGTGAGATGCTCCTTTATGGAATTCGTACGAAAAGTGTACATGTCCGTCAGGTAGCTTTCCCATTCTTCATAAAGCTGTTTTTCATTTTTCCCGATAGTGCGTTTCAAAGCGCCATTGACAGTAAAGCTGAAGGGCTTTTTCATCTCTCTGAAAACGCGGCGCAAGGTTTCAAGTCCATAATTTTCCGCCATGTATTTAACCAGGGCAAAGCCGTGATTATACACTTTTTCATTTCCAAGACTATTCTTGCCAAACACGCCCATTTCTTTGAAACTGAGTAATTTATCATCCAAAACTGAGGTGCGCAATATCATGTCCCGGTGCGAGTCCCAGTTATCATAATCTAATTTTGGAAGCTGATACTGGGCGACGCCCTCTGCCAGCCAGTTCGGAACAGTTGTCATGGCTAAAGGATAAGATACAATTTTGTGTGGAAATCCATACAGCACATACGGATTTTTTTCTGGCTCATAATCCATGTATTGAAAATAAAAGGCTGGAATGGTACGCGTAATTTTCCGTGAAGCGCCCAAAGAAATCATGTGGACGAATTCGTGGGTGACAACATTGCGCAGCCAGTTATGGTTTCCGCGCAGCACAAAATCCATGGGAGATGCCCAGATTTCAATTTTATTGTCGTAATAATACGCACCGCCGTTGGAGTAATCATCGTGATCCCGAATGATGAAATGCACTTTTCCGTCAGGTTCATAGAGATAGAGAGAAGTCACCGGCCAGTAGATTTCTTCTGCCACTTTCGCCACAATGCGCGCTGTGCGCTCTGCGCCCTTGTGATAATGAACCTGGAAATGTTTTGTGTCAATGGAATACCAGTCAAGTTCAGGATGATTATACGTTGCCGGCTGGGCCGGCAAATTCAAACTCCAGACTGTAAAAATCAATATGGCGAGTGTTATGATTCTTTTCAATTTCACCCTTCATCACCTTCTTTTCATGTTGGAATAATTTCAGCTTTCGACGATAAACTGCTTCGAATCTAATGAGTAAATCTACTTTACAACTGCAATTTTTATGATGGCGGCATTGGTTTCGCCTGAACCTTCGGCTGCAACTCTGGCTAAATAGACGCCGCTCTGTACATCCGTGATGTCCCAGATTACTTCATTTTCAACATCAGCATATCCTGTGCCGGCCAGCTCATCCACCAGTTCGCCAGACATGTCGTAAAAACGAATGGATACATTGGCTGCATCGCGCAGGTAATATCGTATGGTTGTCGAATTGCCCTCGGTCGGATTGGGATAATTGTAAACCATCTTTTCCGGCATTAAATCGCCCTGCCTCGCCGTCCACGGCGTTTCGATTGAATAGAGGCTGCTGTGCCGTGCATTATTTAAATATTCTCCCCAGTGAACCTGATCCGGATGATAATCGTATTGTAACTGCCAGACATAAACATAATCATCGGTTGATCGGGCAAATAGATGAAATTTCCCTGATTCTGTGAAGCCGGAAATGGCCGGGCTGGTCGCAATTTCAGCAGAGACTGAAAGCGGAAAATCCGTGATTTTTTTTGTGGATATATCATAAGCCACAATTAGACCCGCTTTGGTTCCTGTGATGATTTCAAAATTGCCGTCACCTTCGAGATCAACCAAAACAGGATCAGGGTAGGCAGATTGCTCGAAACCGCGTTCGATTTGAACCGGAAAATCTGTCAACAATGCCCCGTTATGGTGAAAAGCAAATATCTTTCCACCGCCAGTGAGAACAATTTCCGGATACCCGTTATTGTCCATATCGCCGATGGCCGGATTGGATAGGGGACTGGTCACTTTTACGACGGGAAATGATGACTTCATTTCGCCGTTTTCATCCAGAACAATCACATCCCCCTGCAGCGTCGAAAGCACAATTTCATACGCATCATCACTATCCAGATCGGCAATGGCCGGGTGATTCAGAGCGCCAAAATTTGACAGAGACTTTTCCAAAATAACGTCCCCATTGTGGTCTAAAATGACCAAACTGTTCGACGCGTCGATTGCCACAATTTTACCTCGGTGGGCTGTTGGCAAATCTGCGATGGAATGAATTGGCGTATCGGAAACTTTGGTCTGCCATAGTTGAACCGCTGAATCTACAATTCGAAAATAACAAATTTCGCCGGATTCCAGTCCGACAATAATTTCCTGGGCATCGCCCGATCTGGACCAGTCGCCGATGACCGGCTCGGTGGTGATTGGTGAGCCGCATTCAAATTTGAAGAATGGATCGGCGCGTCCATCGCCGTCGTTGTCGATGCTGTACCAGCCGTAAAGCCATCCGTTATCGGCGCCGGCAACGACTTCCAGAGTGCCGTCATTGTTCAAATCTGCCAGCGACGGTACGAATGAAAAACGGCTGCTGTCAATTTCGGCAAAAACAGCCAGAGGCAATGTTGTGGTATCTCCGGCAACGTTGATTAAGAATGTTTCATCCTCGTTTGAAATAAATTTGTCTCCATTCTGTTGCCAGGCAAGAATTACACCGTGCTCGGATGAAGCGATTAATTCTTTTGTTCCATCGCCATCCAGATCGCCGACAACCGGGCTGCTTGTTCCTGAATTCGGGCCGGTATATGCCGGGAAGCCGGTCAGCGAATGGCTGATGTTCAGCGTAAAATACATGATTGAGTCCACCGGGCTGAAATCTGAAATATAGATTCCCGAATTGGCGCCGGCATGTGAGTTGCTGTTGGGCATTGTGGTTGGCGTAAATGCAACGACTTCTGAGGAATTGGCGTAAAAGTGATCGCTGTTTTCATTCCACCACATATCAAATACGCCGCCGGATTCATACCCGGTGATGCCAAAAAAATTGTAAAAATGCCCCATGTCCTGGGCGCCGTCAGCTTCGACCAAATCCACGCCGCGATGGTACATATCAGCGTTGACACGATTTTCTTCAAAATGTTCTTCGATAACATTTTCATCGATGTGCCAGATCAAAATTCCTGAATGCTGGTATCCGTTTCCTGTGTCGTAAGCAGGCAGCCCGAAATCATATTCGTCCATGGACGTAATAACATCCAGCCGCTCTGTGCCAATTGGCAAATTGATCTCTCCGTCATTGGTGAACTCAACCTGAACGCCGTAAGCATCATATCCTATTGCGACATCGCGGGATTTCAACACAGTCCGTTGCCGGTTTTCAATCAAAAAATATTCTCTGGAATTGATTGGGATTTTATAAATTTTGTTTGAATTTTTGGCAAGACTGGCTGCCACAGGAATGTCCGTTCCTGAGGTGATTTCAATCGGTTCTTCCCAGCCCAAAAATATTTTGCTCCAGGCGCATGGCTGAACCGGGATGAGTCCCAAAAAACTCCCCGATCCCTGATCCATCAATCCAAAACGACCAATGCCCGGATGACCCGTGTCAGTATCGAATAAATTGGGCAGGCCCAATTGATGTCCCATCATTATGGCTGCTGTTCCCAACATGCCAAATGTGCTATAGCCACCCTGATTTTCAGTTTCAGGCAGAATAATACCTTCTTTTATGAAGTGGGTGCCATCATTCACCGGAATCCCCTCGAAGGAATCCATACCATCGCCCAATGCATTTCCGAGATCATTGATGTTGAGAAATACAGATGGAATGTCGCTTGGAGTGGTATCGAAATCCTGGGTAAATTCCCAGCCAACCCCGGCGTGAAAAATAATGAAAACATCATATTCTGAGAAAACAAGATCACTATTGGAATCTGCGATAACGATGGCATCTCTGAACAGCTCTGCGAGGCCTATATCCAGTTCTTCATCGGTGGTATTGGGATTGTAATAAGCTATGGGATTGGGGAGCGTCCAGGGATCGTCGGTCTGGCCGGGAAATACATTTCCGGCACCATTTTCATCGAGCACTTCAAGGATCAGTTTCCCGTGGGATACTTTTTCGAAATAGTCTTTCAGTGCGCGAAGCTGAAGGGTAAAATACAAATGATCGTGCGGAGGAGGATTGATCATCACGCTGTCCACTTCAGACATGTCGAACCAGCCGTCGCCGGTCGTATTCCGATCGTTGTCCCGCTGAAACTGCACGCGAAGCGCCAAAATGCGCAGCGTATCCGGCACCATGGAACGAAGAGATGTTGTGTTTGTTTTGGCCAGTGCTCCATCATGATCAACCAATTGGGTGTTGACGGATTGCAAAAAACGTGTTGATACACTGCTTTTGTAGTATGTTGGCGGCTTGATATTTTCCCTGGTCAGACCTGAACTGAAAGCTGCAAGGCATGCCGCGACAAAAATTAGACTTCGTTTGAAAATCATTTTTCGACTGTTTGCACCAGATTTGTGAAATTAGTAAAATCCGCAAACGAATACTGCTTGCGGAAATAATTTTAAAATGAAAGAAATGGTGTTTTTCAATTTAGCTTAACCTGGATTATTCTTTGTAATGCATTAAGGAATCCAGGTAGCCTGAATGGCGCTTAATTCCGAATTCAGTATATCTAACTTTGTTAAATTTCATATATCTGATTAATTTTATTCATAACATTAAGTTAAATATCTATTGTTTGAAATTTGTGAATAATTCAGGTTAAAAACCAAGTGTCAGAGAAAATCTCATTGTGTTTGCCAGGGGATGCCCCTCAGCCGCAGAAACGTAACCAAAATCGAAACTGTACAGGGAATATTTTAAACCGGCGCCAAAACAGGCATAATTGACCTTGCCTTCTTTGTCGTAATAATAACCGGCTCGCAAGGCAATTAAATCACTATACCAGTATTCCATACCAATGCTTCGGGTGATTTTATCCAATTCCCTCTGCATGGGTTCATCGTACCACGAGGTCACCAATGCCTGGTAAAACGGATCTGCCGGTTCCTCACCGTGCGGAGTAACGAGTAACTTATTGATATCGGCAGCAAGCGTCAGTTTGTTGTATTTTTGATTGATGAGTTTGTAGGCAAATCCTGTTTTCAGGTTTGTTGGAAGTGGATCGGCCTGGGCTGCGTCGATATAGGCAATTTTGGGGCCCATGTTTGAGATGTTCATTCCCCAGTTCAGTCTTTCACCAAAAAACGGAAATGTGTAGAGCGTGCCAACGTCAAATGCGAACGCGCTGGCCTGTCCACTGCCTTGCTCTGCACCAGCCCCTGTTTTTGAAAGATTGCTGCGAATGAACCGCAGTGTAACGCCCATTGCAAGGTTATCCGTGACCGTCGCGCCGTAGCTGGCAGCAATGGCATATTCATTACTGTTGAATTTTTCTGTGGGATTGCCCTGTTCATCCATTCCCTGCTGTTCCCCCAGGTCCAGGAATACAACGTGGAATCCAATGGTTCCGACACCTTCAATACTCATTCGATAGGCAAAGAATTCATAGAACAGATCGCTTGTAAGACCTTGGAGCCAGTTCACGTGCATGAATGTGATCTGCCTTCCGTACTGATACGCAAGTCCTGCCGGATTCCAGAATACGGCAGATGCATCATCGGCTACGCCTACAAATGCTTCGCCCATACCTGCGGCTCTTGCACCGGGAGAAATCATCAGGAACAGGACTGCTGCTTCACTCACAGCGTGAGCTTGCTGTGCAGCGAACACCAAAACCAGAAGCAGGGTGACAACAACGACTAACTTTTTCATATGATTTGGTCCTCCAGTAAATTTCGATTGTTAAAAATAAAAAACCGAATGGAAAAGGCTGGCCCCTTCTTCTTCATAAAGGATCACCTCACGCATTCGGAATTTAACCTATTTGCAGGAAAATTCAGAAAAAGGCGATGAGATACTAAATACTATTGTATTTGATAGTAACAGATATTAATATTTTTGATTTCATATCTCATAAAACAAATCACTAACCCTTTAACGAACTTTTCCTGATAGGCAGCCCCCATTGTAGTATATTTGGTTGATGCAAAAAATTGGCGAAAACCCTTCTTAAATAATATATCGAATGAACCTGTTAAATTCTTAAATAATAAAATGCTTCATATTGCACACAGCACAGGCTTTAGAAAAAACAGGCCAGAAAACAAGTACATCTATAAAACTATTACCGATTTTAAAAGTTCCTGAATTTCCTGGCCGCTTCGGAGAATTTCTTATTTAATTTTTGAAAGAACTTCGACAAACATGTCCATTTCTTCTTTTGTTCTTTTTTCTGTTACAGCGATTAAAAGGCCGTTTTCTATGCCTAAATCAAATCGCGTTAGATCGATCCCTGCAAAAATATTGTGCTCGATCAGTTTGTCGATAATTTTATCAGGTAAGACAGGGGTTCTTACAACGAATTCTTTGAAAAACGGGGACGTGAATGCGAGATTAAAATTAGTTAAACCTTGAATTTTCTCAGCCAGATAATGACTGTTTTGTAGGCAAAGTGAAGCAACTTCCCTGATGCCCTGTTTGCCCATGAGCGCAAGATACACCGTGGCGGCTAACGCATTCAATGCCTGATTGGTGCAAATATTGGACGTTGCTTTTTCCCGACGAATATGCTGTTCCCGTGTCTGGAATGTCAGCACATACCCGGCACGCCCTTCTTTATCTGTGGTCGCACCGGCAATTCTGCCCGGCATCCGACGAATGTATTTTTCGCGCGAGGCAAATACGCCGAGATAAGGCCCGCCGAAATTCAAGCTGTTGCCCAGACATTGACCTTCGCCGGTCGCAATATCCACGTCATATTGCCCGGGCGGTTCCAGCAATCCGAGTGAAATTGGATCGTTGGAGGTGATGTACATGGCGCCGATTTTTTCGGCGATTGTGCTGATTTCGAAGACTTCTTCCAGGTTCCCCAGGAAATTTGGGTGCTCAATGATAATCGCCGCGGTCTGGTCATCGGCTTTCGATTTCAGATCTGTAATACTGGTGATGCCATCTTCCATTTCCAGAATTTGAATATCTGTGGCCTGCCCATGGCAATATGTTCTAATGATTTGACGGTAATACGGATGAACCATTTTGGAAACGAGTATTTTGTTTTTACGCGTTTCGGCCACGGCCATCAATGCTGCTTCAGCAAGGGCTGAGCCGCCGTCATACATCGATGCATTGGCAACCTCCATGGCCATGAGTTCGGCGATCATGGATTGATATTCGTAGATGGACTGGAGCGTCCCCTGGCTCACTTCCGGTTGATAGGGAGTGTAGGCGGTATAGAATTCCGGCCTGGAAATGATATGACTCACTGCTGCCGGGATGAAATGGTCGTAAGCACCGCCTCCCAGGAAACTGATTGTATCAGTTGCACTTTGATTGCATCGCGCTCTCTGATCGACTTCACGAGCGATATCCAATTCAGACAATGATTCCGGAAGATTGAATTCTTCTTTGAACCGCAAATCTTCCGGAATATTCGATATCAGTTCTTCAAAATTATTAACACCAATTCTTTCTAACATCGCTTTGCGATCTGAATCTGTATTCGGAATAAAAGGCATGTTAAGCTCCAACCTGCAATCGTTCAATACAAATCATTCATAGTCTTAGACTTAGCTAATTTGGTTTTCATAGTCGCTTGCTTTGAGCAACGAATCAAGTTCCGATGTATCGGATAATTTCACTTTAATCATCCAGCCTTTTTCATATGGATCCTGGTTGATTAATTCGGGCTGATCTTGCAGTATTTCATTAACTTCTGCAATTTCTCCGCTCAGAGGTGAAAAGAGATCGGAAACTGCTTTTACTGCTTCAATCGTACCAAATGGCTCCATTTGCTTCACTTCGTCACCAGCGCCGGGCAATTCGATGAAAACGATGTCCCCAAGTTCTCCCTGCGCGTAATCGGTGATGCCAATTGTGGCGATGTCATTTTCAACCAGCACCCATTCGTGCTCTTCGGTATAGAGCAAATCTTTCGGAATATCCATGAGTATTCTCTCCCTGATTTTAATGAATTGCTATAAAAGGTTTATTTTTCGTTCTAAAAATTTGGTGTCGAAATTACCTTCAATGAAATCTTTATCTTTTAACACTTTTTGATGAAACGGAATCGTGGTTTTAATGCCTCCGATGACAAATTCTTCAAGCGCACGCTGCATTCGAATGATGGCTTCGTCACGATTCATACCAAAGGTGATGACTTTGGCAATCAATGAGTCGTAGAACGGCGGAATTACGTATTGATCATACGCATGCGTGTCCACGCGAACGCCGGGTCCGCCGGGAATATGGAAGTTCTCGATTTTTCCAGGTGAAGGTCGGAAATCTTTGTCCGGGTCTTCCGCATTGATTCTGCACTCAATGGCATGACCGCGCAATTTATAGCCCTTAATGACCGAATCCAGCTTGTCGCCGGCAGCTAATCGGATTTGCATTTTCAACAGATCCAGGCTGAAAACAACTTCCGTGACAGGGTGTTCCACCTGAATACGCGTATTCATTTCCATGAAATAAAATTTGCCATCTTTATCCAGCAAAAATTCGATGGTTCCGGCGCTTTCATAATTTGCTTTCTTGGAACCTTTTATCGCGGCATCGATCAGTTTTTTTCTGATTCGATCGGTGACCGCCGGAGATGGGGACTCCTCGATGAGCTTTTGATGCTTGCGTTGAATGGAGCATTCACGTTCTCCGAGCGCCACGATATTGCCGTGCTGGTCGCCTAAAATTTGGACTTCAATATGACGCGGTTCTTCGAAATATTTTTCTACGTACAGGTCCGGATTGTTGAAAGCAGCTTCTGCCTCTCTCCGCGCAGTATCGAATGCTTTTAGCAGCGCTTCTTTTTTTCTGACAATCCGCATGCCGCGGCCGCCACCGCCGGCAGTGGCTTTGAGGATGACCGGGTAACCGATTTTCTCTGCGAGCGACTCAGCGTCGCTAATGTCCTTGATGATGCCCTGGCTACCGGGAATAGTGGGCACACCGGCCTGTTTCATTTTTTCTTTGGCAAAAGCCTTGTCCCCCAGGTTGGCGATCATCTCCGAAGATGGCCCGATAAATTTGATGTTGCATGATTCACAGATTTCAGCAAATTGGGGATTTTCTGCAAGAAAACCATAGCCGGGATGAATGGCCTCTGCGTTTGTAATTTCAGCCGCACTGATAATTTGAGGTATATTCAAATAGCTTTGAGCGCTGGGACCTGGCCCGATTTTAACGACTTCATCAGCGAAGCGAACATGAAGAGATTCGGTATCGGCTTCAGAGTATACAGCGACGGTAGCAATTCCCAATTCTTTACAAGCTCGTATGATCCGAAGTGCAATTTCGCCGCGATTCGCAATTAGAATTTTTTTGAACAAACCAGATTATCTCCGCTTTTGAGGATTCAATTATAATTTTTCAATTTTGAATAGAGCCTGATTATATTCCACCGGTTGGCCATTATCAATGAGGATTTCAACGATGCGGCCTTTTTCTTCTGCTTCAATTTCATTCATCAATTTCATGGCTTCAATGATGCAAAGGACGTGTCCCGGTGTCACAATATCGCCGACCTGAACGTAGGGATCGGCATCCGGCGCCGGGGAGCGGTAGAATGTACCTACCATCGGGGAGTTTATTTCAGCAACATTGGATGGCAGCGTCTCGGTGGGGTTGGCTTCAGTTGGGACGGAAACAGATTGAGCCGGTGCAGGAGCTGGAACAGACTGCGGTGCTGTCTGGGGCGTTGCAACGGTCACTGTTTCGTATGCAGTTGAATTCGTTGCTGAATTTTGCGGTGTTTTCATTATTTTGACTCTTCTGCCCCAACGGCTTACCTCAAGCTGGTTGATATTGCTCTCTTCGACTAGTTCAATCAGTTTCTTTATTTCTTTTGGTCTCATAATGATCTCCATTTTGGGGAAAAGCTATTTTTTTTATCGTCCGCACCCTGTTTTAGTTATCCCTGTTTAAATGAATTTGAATTATGTATAATCGCTCAAGCGAAGTTAACAAAAAAAGAGATTATAGAATTTTTTAAATTATCCTTGACCTCTATGCCGATTGGTATTCAATACTGGACTTAACAGCAATTTACGGAGAATGGTTCCATTTTTCTGTAAAATTAATTTTTAATTTAATTGAAAAACTTATAAAAGTCAAGATTTTTCTTGGGTGCTGTAAAAATTAAAAAGACCTATGTTATTATAAAAATGTGAATTCCGGCAACAGTTACCATAACGGTCATTTGCCGAGATTTCTATCCGGTTTCAAGTTTTTGACGCAAAATTTCATGGACTCTTTGGGGATTTGCCTGCCCTTTTGTCTCTGTCATGAGCTGGCCAATAAAAAAACCAAGCAATTTTTGTTCCCCATTCCTGTAACGCGCCACCTCTTTCGGGTGATTTGAAAGGACTTTGTCAATAATACTACCAATGGTTTCCGTATCGTTTATTTGCGCCAGTTTTTTTTCTTCAATGATGTGTTCGGGTCCTTTCCCTGAAATCAACATATCATTGAACACCTGTTTGGCAATGTTTCGCGATATGGTTTTTTCTTTCAACAAAATTAAAAGTTGTGCAAGGTGATCCGAAGAAACCGGCGGTTGGCCAAGATGTTCTTCACTTTTTAGTGCACGCAAAATTTCAGTCAATATCCAATTGCAGGTTAACTTTGCATCGCCAACTTTAACTGCCACAGCCTCAAAAAAGTCAGCCAAACCCCTGGAATCGGTGAGAATAGTCGCATCATTTTCCTGCAGTTTGTATTTTTTCATAAATCGGTTTTTTTTGTCTTCAGGTAATTCGGGCAAAGCCGACCGAATATTTTCGATCCAGTTTCGATCGACAGTCACCGGAACAAGGTCAGGTTCCGGGAAATAGCGGTACTCACTCACTTCTTCCTTGAATCGCATGGGAAACGCCTTGTTGGCTTTTGCATCCCACAACAGCGTGGCGTGAGTGACTGTTTTCCCTGTGTGCAGCAGTCTTCCCTGTCGGTGAAATTCATAATTCAGCGCTTTTTCAACGGCATGAAAAGAATTCAGATTTTTCAGTTCAGTTTTTTGGCCGAGGGTATCACTGCCTGACTTTCGCACTGAAATATTGGCGTCGCAGCGTAAACTTGCTTCTTCCATGTTGCCATCGCAGATTTTTAGGTAAAGCAGCGTTCGGCGTAGTTTTTGAAGAAAAAGAAGCGCTTCCCGAGGGGTGCGAATGTCCGGTTCTGTGACAATTTCAATGAGGGGGACGCCGCAGCGATTCAAGTCCACCAGTGTTTCTTCGGAGGCAGCATCGCCCTCATGGATGGATTTTCCTGCATCCTCTTCGATGTGAATTCTCGTAATTCCAATTTTTCTTAACCGATTTTCAGTCTCAATCGATAGAAAACCATTGCGGCAGATGGGATGTTCGTATTGGCTGATCTGGTAGCCTTTCGGTAAATCCGGGTAAAAATAATTTTTGCGGGCGAAAATTGCAAGGGGAGATATTGTGCAATGCGTGGCCAGTCCCATTTTGATGGCGAAATCAAATGGTTTCCGATTGGGAACAGGCAGCGCGCCGGGGAGTCCCAGACACACCGGACAGGTTTGGGTGTTTTGCTGACCGCCAAATATGGCGCTGCATCCGCAAAAAAGTTTTGAGGCTGTTAACAATTGGGCGTGAATTTCAAGCCCGATCACAGGTTCGTATGTGGTTGAAATTTGTTTCATAATTCCAATTGTTGCTCAAGCGCGTGTCCGATTTGAAAAAGCAGAGATTCCCGGAAGTGGGCCGCCATCAATTGGGCACCGATGGGCAGTCCGTTTTCATCGAAGCCGCAAGGTATGGATATAGCCGGAATCCCGGCAAGATTGGCAGAAACCGTGAAAATATCTGACAAATACATGGTTAATGGATCTTTGATTTTTTCACCAAAATGAAAAGCGGTGGTTGGCGAGGTCGGTGTCAAAATACAGTCACATTGCTGAAAAGCAGATTCGAAATCCTGCCTGATGAGCGTTCTGAATTGCTGCGCTCTTCGGTAATAGGCATCATAATATCCTGTTGAAAGTACAAACGTACCCAGCATTATTCTTCGTTTCACTTCTTCACCGAATCCCTCTCTTCGTGATTTGATGTATGTCTCCTCCAGGCTGGTACTTGTCTGGCTGCGATGGCCAAAACGAACGCCATCGTAACGCGCCAGATTAGAAGATGCTTCGGCTGTTGCGATGATGTAATATGTTGCGATCGCATATTCAGTGCGGGGGAGCGATATTTCAATCACTTCCACGCCTTGATTTTTGAGAATGGAAATACAGTGTTCCACGCTTTTTTTTACGTGTGGCGCAGTACCTTCTCCAAAATATTCAATGGGAATGCCGATTTTCATTGCTGCGATTGGACGACCGAGATGCTGAGAATAGTCAGTCACCGGAATATTAGCTGAGGTTGCATCGCTGGGATCGTGACCAGCAATAATTTTTAGCAGCACTGCGCAGTCGCTGACGTTTTTTGCAATGGGCCCGATCTGATCGAGAGATGAGGCAAAAGCGACCAGTCCGTAACGGGAGACACGGCCGTAGGTCGGCTTCAAACCGACCACCCCGCAAAAAGATGCCGGCTGCCGCACAGAACCGCCTGTATCAGAACCCAGCGCTGCCCAGGTCATGCCGGCAGCTACCGCGGCCGCAGATCCCCCGGATGATCCTCCCGGAACGCGGCTCACATCGTGTGGATTCTTCACCGGCCCGAAATAGGATGTTTCATTGGAAGACCCCATTGCGAATTCGTCCATGTTGGTTTTACCGATGAAAATAGCATCGCACAATTTCAATTTTTGAATGACAGTGGCATCGTAGGGTGAAATAAAATCTGAAAGAATTTTGGAAGCGCAGGTTGTTTTGTGTCCGGCAATGTTAATGTTATCTTTTACGGCAATTACTTTTCCTCCCAATTTCGGAGCAGTTTTGACGGAAATTTTCCGATCAAGTTTCTGAGCTTTGGATTTCGCTTCCCGTCCAAAAATAGAAATGAAGGCATTTAAACTCTTGCCTTCATCTATCGCTGTTAGATAATTGTCTACAATTTCAGAGGTTGAAGCGTTACGTAACCTGGAGGTTTTCGGTTCGGTAGAATTATAAATTTTCTTCATATCCAAACTTAGGCCTTTTGATTGGTTTCCTCCTCGCTTCCTTTCTCCAACTCTTTCTTTTCCTCTTCATCTTCTCCTTGTGTGGCTTTTTTAAATTCTCTCAAACCTTTTCCCAATCCGCTTGCAAGGTCTGGTAATTTTTTTGCGCCAAAGAGGAGTAGAATAACAAAAAAAATGATGAGTAATTCAGGCACGCCAAGATTAAACATTTTTTCCTCCGTATAAAATACAGTATAAATCGCTAATGTTCACAGGAACATCTGAGCTTAAGTTTCTGGTATTTATTTTTTTAAATCGCGATCATAATCTTTTAAATCAATTTCGTCCTTCACATCATCCATGGCTTTTTTGAACTGTCGAATCCCCTTGCCAATGCCCTTTGCTAATTCCGGCAAACGCTTTGAGCCGAATAAAAGCAAAATAACCAGCATGATGATGATCAGTTCCGGTGTTCCAATTGAGCCAAACATAGAACGTTTTCTCCTGTAAAAAATTGAGTAAAAAACTTGCTGCGATCAAGCCGAGTATCAATTCCGTGCTAAACCAGCAGCGTACTGGATTGAATAAAGGTGATCTGATAAAATCCAGACTTAAATACGATTCCCGTGATACCAGCGCAGCAGGTAGGCTGCAAAAGCAATTCCGATGATTCCGGTTACATTCAGGATGAATTTAAATCCAAGCGTAAATTCCAGAATCCCCAAATCAATCGTCGCAGGATTAAACCCGATGGAAGCTGAACGCAAAAAGAATTGTTTCACAACACCGGCTGGAAGCAGCAGTGCTATAATTTCACCCAATGCTGAGCCAATAATTGCACCAAGAAAGAGAATGAGAATAATTATTCCAAGTGGTTTTTTTCGCATTTAGATTTTCGACTTAACCTGGTTTTAAAAAAAAAATGAATAAAAATATATCCTGAATATAATTAAATAACTGGTAAAATACAATTATTTTTTTTATCGGGCGATTATTTCAATGTGATTATTTTCCTCTGAACGTTTGCCAAGCCGGTATAAGAATCGTATGATTCCCCATAAGACGTACATGATCGTCAGTGGATAGAAAGTTTCATGAGGAAAAATGGCCAATATTCCGGCCAGCACGATCAGCAGAATGATCCCGAGAGAATTACCGAAGCTATGATGGAATGTCACCTTGGGCGCGGTATAGTATTCCACGGTGCTGATCATGAGTAGGCATATCAGCAAAAGCTGGGGAATCATTATTCGGGAGAGGTATAGCTCGCCCCAAAAATGATAATTAAAAATGATGAATGATGCCATAGTAATCGCCATGAACGGAATGGGCAGGCCGACAAATTTCGTTTTTTCTTTGCCGCCAAAAACAACATTGAACCGAGCCAATCGAATGCAGCCGAAAACGAGCGGCAGGAAAGCCAGAATAATGCCCAAAATTCCCATTTTCGAAAAATAGATTTTATAAACAAGTATTGAAGGAGCCATCCCAAAAGAAATGACATCGGCCAAAGAGTCGAATTCAATCCCAAAATCACTGCTGCTTTTAGTCAACCGGGCCAGCTCACCGTCCAGCGCGTCGCAGATCGCAGCAATGGCAATCAGCCAGCATGCAGTTACAATTTTTCCCTCCATGGTGCTGATGACCGCCAGAAATCCGCAAAAGATATTAAGCGTAGTGAAAAAGTTTGGTATAACCTGTCGTTTGTTCTTCATTGGAATTAGTATGTTCCTATCACTGTTTGCCCGGCGTGGACTTTATCATTGAGGTTGATGTTTAAATTGACTGAGGCCGGCAATAGCATGTCCACGCGCGAACCGAATTTGATCATTCCAAATCGCTCTCCCCGGGTTACTCTGGAACCCTCGCGAATATCACAAACAATGCGCCGGGCAAGTACGCCTGCAATTTGTTTGAATAAAATTTTGATGTGGTCGTTTTCGATCAAAATGCAAGTTTGTTCATTTTCATACGACGCGTCATCTTTGAACGCCGGCAGAAATTTCCCCCGTGAATAATTAAAATAGCGCACGTTGCCAGAAATGGGGATTCGGTTGACATGGACATCAAAAACAGACATGAAAATGCTAACTTTGATTACAGGTCCATTAAAGAATTTTTTATCTTCATCTTCTTTTATGACGATTACTTTCCCGTCAGCCGGTGACAGGACGAGGTTTTCCTGCACAGGTGTTGCTCTGTTCGGGTCTCTGAAAAAGTAGATTGTAAATACAGCAAATATCCAACTCAATGGCGTCAAGATGAATAAAAATATGCCGCCCCCCACAATCAAACCTGTTGTGAGAACCAGAGATAGAAATATAAACGCAAGAATGGTGCCTGTGCTTCCTTTGGCCAAGTTTCCCTCAAAAATTGAAAAAGTTTCAGGAGATTAATTTGGTTTTTAATTTTACGTATATTTTCTCGACGGGTGCTGTATCTTTCCCTGAGACGTGTGTTTCCAGCTTCGAATCCGTACTCACTTCCCAGAGCGTGCATGTTTCCGGAGATAATTCATCTCCAAGTACAATTTTATTTTTGAATCTCCCAAATTCCAGTTTGAAATCAATGAGCTTCAGATCTCTTCTTTGAAAATAGGATTTTAAAACAGCATTTATCTTAGAGGTCATGCGCTCTATCATTTTTACTTCATCGACCGAGGCCAGTTTGAATGCAATCAAATGCGACTGGTTGATCATTAAATTCTGGCGCTCTTCATCTTTTAAGTAGAATTCTATAATGGGACAGTTCAATTCTTCGCCTTGCTCCAATCCATACTGTTTGCTGAATTTGTCGATGGCAACATTGGTCATTATTATTTCAATGGGGATCATTTCAAGGCGCTTGACGAGCATGTCCCGTGTTCCCAATTCCTTAATGAAGTGAGTTTGAATGTGGAAGCCTTCAAGGTATTCAAACAACATCGCTGATATTTGTTTGTTAATAGAGCCCTTACCTTTAATAGTGCCGGCAACCTGCCCCCCGGTTCCAATCACATCATCTTTGAATTCCTGAATTAATTGTTCCTGTTCATCAACGGCGTAAATTTTCTTGGTTTTGCCCTCATAGAGCTTCTTCTTTTTTCTCAAATCATTTCTCCATTAATTTATTGATTTATTCCGAAAAGGCACGTAAGGATATTTTTCCAAATTTGTAACTTTCAAGAAACTTGAATTTTTCTCCGATGTCATTCCCGCATGTTTTAATCGGGAATCTCCTCGTGATTTAGAATGAGATTCCTGTAAAAAACATACAGGAATGACAGAAAAAGGGTAATCTGACGAAGTAGTACTATTATGACGAAATTAAGTTTTTCAAAATAAATTAGATTCTATGATCTACAGAATCTCTGACACTATTCAGCCTTATGAAAAATGCCACCGAGACCCAGAGGGCTCAGAGATATTCTAATACATTATTTTCGGAAAGTGTGTCTCATAATGTGATTGAAAAATATTTTCATTAATTA
>CAZSBG010000047.1:0-45668 GCA_964605145.1 uncultured Cytophagia bacterium
GAATCCAGATAGCCTGAATGGTGCTTAATTTCGAATTCAGTATATCTAACTTTGTCAAATTTCATATATCTGATTAATTTCATTAATAACATTAGTTTAAGCATCTTTTGTTTGAAATTTGTGAATAATTCAGGCTAAATGATTAGATCATTAAATAATGAGTAAAAATACTTACAATTAAAACGAGAATGAGAATCCAGAAAAAAGCACCCAAAACCATTTCTACTTCGTTATCCTCGTTCATGTCTACCAATCTTTTGGTTTTTCTGATACTGATTCTATAATTCTGCGGCAGAATTACCAATGTGAGCAATAGTGCAAATACCAATCCTGCTATCAAATAAGGCACCCAGTAAACAGTCCACAGAATGGGTCCGCTGGGAGTTATCCAAATACCACCCGCCCACGTGCCTAATAGAATGAGGAAAAACAAGAGCAGAAATGGCCATCCTCCGCTTCGGCGCAGCACTATTGCAAATAGGGCGGTGATTAATAGCGATATCACCAAAGCTAGCGAAAATTCAACAAAAAATATCATTATCTCCTTTCATGCATATATTTAAAACGGCTTCGCACGATTCGTGAAAAGCATCTCCAACCCTAATGCTACACATCATCATTTCAGCATACTAATCGCATTTTTAAACGCGCCTTCCAATTCGTCCCAACTCTTCTCAAAACCGCGTTTCAACTCCGTCCAGGCCTGATCAGAGCTATTCTCCAATTCTTTCACTTTATTTTGAAGAGTCTTCTTCTTTTTTTTCAAATCAGATATTTTTTCCTGGTATTTGACTTTTACATCACCCTTTGCCTGATCTGCTTTCATTTCAAGTTTTTCAAGTTCAGCATCCCATTTTTTTAATTGATGTGTGAACTTATCAATATACTCTCTTCTTTCATTCATTGTGTTATCCTCCATTAGTCTGACTAATAAAATTCTGACCATTTTTGGCAGAAAAATCACAAAAAACAAGATTCAAACGCTATTTATACGAACATCTCCTCTAACTAATCAGGTTATTGTTTTTGTGAATTATTGGAACGTATACATTTTATAGAACGCCTGTTGAGTCAATCGCGTTATTTCGTTCCAGTGAGCAATTATCATCAACGTATGATTCTCTTCTTATAATTGTTGCAATACAGCTCTCAGGCTAATTTTACGATTTATAATATTACATCAATCTGGCTCTTAATCTGCTCCAAAACATTGGCTATGATGTAAATATTTTTTCGATTCAGCACCTCCTTTTTCCCCTCGATTCTTCCGTTGACAATAATTATAGGCAAGTCTTGATCAATATCGCGCACATTGATTACAAATTCCAATGCATCAATATCCACATTATTAAGATCCAGGAAAACAAGTGCGACACATTTATGGTGTATATCCCTCAAGGCTGTCGTCATTTTCTTTCTAATTAAGGGCACATACCCAAGATTGAATAATGCATCCACAAGCCTACTTTCTTCATTATCTGTCAAAACCATAAGAGAAGAAAAATCCTTCATGCGAACATGTCCTCAAATTAATTTTTCACAAGTGTCTGTTAACGGATTGGTTGCCAAAGTCATGATTAAAAACATCGCGAAACACCTTTCACAACGGATTCACATTCAAATTCATACAGACATCACTATCACTGATAATTATTTATCTGTATCTATTTTATGCAACTTATATGCCAACATACATTCATGTCTTCTTTAACCATTGTTTATTCTAATCTTATTAAAAATTCAATTTAACATCTTTTATTCTGTCTTAAGCAAAACAGGTTAAATATAACATGAATTTGTGAAGGATTGGTACAGATTGCGCTTAATGAAAAAATTAACTATGAAAAAATAGTACAGTTGTGTGAAGAAAAGGATTGAAATGCATCAAAGAAGTTGAACAGGTTTGAAATTAACTAGTAATAACAGAAGGTTAAAGATAATAAAGGTGAAAATGTCGGGTGTTGGTCAATGTACCAAATATGCACTCATTGGAGATTATGTTTGCGGAGTTTATTATAAATTGCCCTGCGACTGATTCCCAAAAGCTCAGCCGCTCTGGTGCGGTTATTTTTAGATTCAGCCAATGCCTGGAGAATCATTTCTTTTTCAACTTGATCTAACGGGGTACCAATTTCAAAAGTAATCGTATTCTTTTTCTCCTCTTTTTTTATGGTTTCTCTGAATCTGGGAGGAAGATGCTCAAGCTGTATTTTATCGCAATCACAGACCACCGAAGCTCTCTGAATTACATTTTTTAACTCACGCACATTGCCCGGCCAATCGTATTTCTGAAACGCCTGAATACAATCATTGGTGATGCCCGTAATAGATTTTTTATAATTTCGATTATACCGTGCAATGAATTCTTTTGTCAATAAAGGAATATCGTCCAGATTATTTCTCAGTGGCGGCATGTTTATCCGAAATACATCAAGGCGATAATAAAGGTCTTTTCGAAACAGATTTTTTTCAGTCAGCCTCAATAAATCTTCGTTTGAAGAAGCAATCAGACGGGACTTTTTCTCAATCACATGCTTTCCTCCAAGCCTTCTGAATTTCTTCTGTTCAATCAGTCTCAGCAGGCTTATTTGCACTTTTTCATCGACTGCCTCTATCTCATCCAAAAACACGATGCCATTTTGAGCTTTTTCAAAAATCCCCTTACTGAGTTTGACCGCGCCGGTAAAGACACCCTTTTCATGACCAAAAAGCTCGCTGGCTACAAGGTCAGATGGGATTGCACCCAGATTAATCGGTAAAAACGGTGCCTCGCTCCGATCGCTCAGTTGGTGGATGGTTTGAGCCGCCAGGTCTTTTCCTGTGCCGGTTTCGCCCAGCAATAAAATATTCACATCACTGTCGGCGGCGCGGCAAATTTGACGATATACACGCTGCATGGAATCTGATCCGCCCACGAGATTCCCTAATCGCTCCCGCTTTCTATCCACGTCCTCTGATGTTAATTTACTGAAAAGCGGAATTCTCTCTGTTGCCGTTTCAATCAAAAGCTTCAATTCTTTATCTTTGATTGGCAGCTTCGCATATTGATAGACACCGAAGGCAAGAGACTCCAGACCGATTTCAACATCCTGAGCCTCGACTAAAAACAGTATCTGTGTTGCAGGACTTTTCGAAGTGACATTTTTCAGAACTTCAATGCAGTGCGGCATTTGATTCTTACATGCTTCGCTCATTAAAATGAAAATATCGAATGTATCGACAAGCGTATCCTGTGTTATTTGATCAATATTTGTTCTGGACAAAATTTTGGTTGATTTGTAGGGTAAAACACTTTGCAGACGTTTTTTGAGTTCTTCATTGGGGGAAAGGATAATTACTTTTACTATTTCTGAGGACATCAGCTTCACTTTGCTTGTCAATTTTATATTTTACATTCCTTTAATATTACTAAATTCAGAGATAAAATACAAGCAAAAAAAGCAGAGACCTTAGTTTTTTTTGCTCTCACTCATACCGATGAAATGAAATCCATCGTTATTCGGAGATAAATATTTTCATGGCACTATTGGAAACGATATTTTCAACACCAAAGCCGGATAAACCGGAAATTGCAAAACGCATTAGAAAATTCAAAATTTGAAGACTCGTTAAATCTGAGTATTGGCAGACATCTATAGAGAGAACGTTAAAGCGCTACCAATGACCGGTACCCGGCGCTCCCTTCAATGGGCCAACGATTTCTCGGGTGATCCAGCCGCCGTAGAACTGGCCGGGCTGCGGACGGACTCGCTCGCTGTCAACAAAGCAGGTGATTCGTCCGGGGTAGAAGGAAATGCAGCCTGTGAGCATCCTGTAATTGGGTGTCGGGTTTTCATAGCTCCAGGCCACCGGATGCCACTGAATAGCGGACACCAGCGTCCAGTATTGCGCCATGCCCTTCCATTCACAATATGATGTGGCATCGGTTTTCACCAGTTTTTCCAAATCCACATCGCGCGACGGGATATAATAGCCGGGCGGACTGGCGGTTTCACATACGCGAAATAATTCGTTTGACCGTGCGATCACAGTTCCCGACGCAGTAACAACTTCGACCAGCCGATGGCAAATTTCCACTGCCGGAGGCCTGGGATAATCCCAGACCGATTCCTGGCCTTCCGCAGTCGGTTCCGCGAACGGAGGCCGTTTCACACCGGTGTATTTCCACATTATCAATTCCTGATTTAATTCGTGCTTAGTGAACTAACCTGGATTATTCATTGTAATTCATTAAGGAATCCAGATAGCCTGAATGGTGCTTAATTCAGAATTCGTTATATCAAAATCTGTTAAATTTTACACACCTCGTTAATCTCACTAATAACATAAAGTTAAATATGTTTAGGTTGAAATCTGTGAATAATTCATGCGAAAAACTTCAGGTTGAAAAAGTGCATTCTCAAATCCTTATATCCAATTAATTTCAGAAAATCGTTTTTCAACAATGAGAATTGAAACCAGTTCTGTCATTCTTATTGATTTGAAGCTAAACTGCACATTCGGATAAAATCACTTCATCGCATAATACGCTTCATTCCATCTGAGTTGATTTTTGATCTCTGGTAATTTTGTTTCCCGATCAATCACAATGCACTCGATCCCGGCCATTTCAGCAAAATCTTCGAGATGCTCTGGAGTCAGACCTTGACTGAAGCCAGTGTGATGCGCCCCGCCGGCTAATATCCAGGCAGCCGCTGAAACTTTGAGATTTGGCTGCGGCTTCCAGAGCACACGAGCCACAGGGAGTTTTGGCAGAGGAGCCTCAGGCTCAACAACTTCCACCGTATTAACGATCATGCGAAATCGATTGCCCAAATCAATGAGCGTAGCGTTTAAGGACGGGCCGGTGGCTGCATTGAACACGAGCCGGGCAGGATCGCCCTTTCCACCGATGGATAATGGATGGACTTCAAGCGAGGCCTCTCCGGCCGCGATGGACGAGCAAACCTCCAGCATGTGTGCGCCAAGTACTTTCATTCCACAGGGATCGAGGTGATAGGTATAATCCTCCATAAATGACGTGCCTCCGTTCAAACCGGCGCTCATCACTTTCATGGTCCGAACCAAGGCCGCGGTTTTCCAATCGCCTTCCGCGCCAAAACCATACCCACCAGCCATGAGCCGCTGCACGGCCAATCCAGGCAATTGCTCCATGCCGTGCAAATCCTCAAATGTTGTGGTGAAGCCTTTGAAGCCTCCTGTTTCCAAAAACGCCCGCATTCCCAATTCAATTTTCGCGGCTTCACGAAGTGAAAAATTCTGGATTCCTTCCTGCTTCAAATCGTCGGATACTTTATATGTGTCAATATATTCACTGACTAGTGCATCGATTTCCTCCCGGGCAACTTCTTCCACCGCTTGCACAAGATCGCCCACTCCAAATCCATTCACGGAATAACCCAGTTTAATTTGCGCTTCCACTTTATCACCTTCGGTTACCGCAACTTCGCGCATATTATCTCCGAAGCGAGCAATTTTAGCGCCCTGAGAATCGTGCCAGCCGGCAGCCGCGCGCATCCATGCGGCCAATTGACGCTGAACCTCCTCATCTTGCCAGTGTCCAACGATGACCTTTCTGTGCAGTCCCATCCGTGTGCAGATAAACCCAAACTCTCGCCCGCCATGAGCCGATTGATTGAGGTTCATAAAATCCATATCGATGTCACCCCAGGGAATAAGTTTATTGAATTGGGTGTGCAGATGAACAAATGGTTTCTGCAACGCGTTGAGTCCACGAATCCACATTTTTGCAGGAGAAAATGTGTGCATCCAGGTGATGAGCCCGATGCACTTCGGATCAGTATTTGCTTCCATGCACAGGTGATAAATTTCATCCGGTGATTTCAATGTCGGTTTGAAAACTACGGTTACCGGTATCTCAGATGAATCATTCAGTGCTTGCGCGATCTTTTGTGAATCCTCGGCGACCAACTTCAGTGTCTCGTCACCGTATAAATGCTGACTGCCAGTTACGAACCAGACTTGCAATTCTTTCAGCTCGATCATTTAGAATACCTTTCCACATTAAAATGAATAAAAATTTTCCATCGATTACCGCGGCTTAAGATGATAAATTCGAGGTAAACAATAGTAAGATAATGTCACCCTTTTTATAATAGTAATTTTTACACGTTATCTAATTCTACTTTGTCAGATTAAATTAAAGCAGTGGGTAGGTCAGTGGCCTCAGCCACTGACTTTATAATTCTCCAGTTTTTTATTCGTTGTTGCAGATAATTACATCGATGTTTTGTTAACAGACCAATATAAAATGGATTTCTCACCCGTGGCAGAGGCCACTGGTTTACCCAATTTTTAAATGTGACAAAATAAAACTAAATATCAAAAAAAATAAGCATTTTTCCAATTCGCAGATAGCAGTTAAGTTGAAATTTCGCCCCGCACCATCGTTGATTGAAATTTAATTTTAATATAAATCAAAATCACAAATGATACGCATTCTTTGCGAGATCATAGGCTAAAGCCCGAGCCATTGTTCGGGCATCTTCCATGTCGATAATGTGTCGCGCCACCAGACCTGCGAGATAATTGCTATCGGTTCTCCGCGATAAATCATGCCGCGCCGGTATGGATGGAAACGCTCGCGTGTCATCATTGAATCCGACTGTGTTGTAAATCCCGGCTGCCTCAGTAACCATTCGCCGATATCGGTTCATTCCTTCGATACTGTCATGAAACCACCAGGGCGGCCCCAACTTAAGTGCCGGATAATGACCGGCCAATGGTGCTAATTCCCGGGAATAAGTCGATTCATCCAATGTGAAAACAATCAGGGTGAAATCAGGTTCATTGCCATATTTGTTGAGAATTGCATGCAGATTTTGAGTAAATTCGGTTTGAACCGGAATATCGCAGCCTTTATCCGACCCGAATTTTCTGAAAATATATTCATTATGATTCCGAAACGATCCAGGGTGAATTTGCATAACCAGGCCATCGTCTGAACTCATGCGCGCCATTTCCATCAACATGCGCGCTGTGAATTGGACGGCATCCTTTTTCGTTGCGCTTCCCTTGAGCGCCTTTTGAAAAATCACTTCAGCTTCGGACAGGGACAGCTCATTGGTGTATGGACTAAAAATACCCTGATCTGTGGAAACTGCGCCCATGGATTTGAAAAACTCGCGACGATCTTCAATGGCCCGAATATAATCTTTGAAAGAATGTATCTCAAATCCACAAATTTCGCCCAGTTGATCGATATTTTCTTTCCATCCTTCAGCCGCAATATTGATAATTCCATCGGGTCGAAAACAGGGGATAATTTTTCCGTTCCAATCGGATGAATTGATCTTTCCGTGGTATTCAAGCGTATCCGTGGCAGCGTCGGTGGTTGTTAGCACTTCGATGTTAAATCGGTCAAAAAGTGCGCGCGGCAGAAATTCCGGGGACTCCAATTTTTCTGATATCTGATCGTATATCCGCATGGCTGTGTCACCATTTAATTTCTCGCGAACTCCGAAGACTTCTGCCATTTCATGGTTAAGCCACAGGCTGGTGGGTGTTCCTGCGAACAGGTAATAATTCTCAGCAAATAGCTGCCAGATTTTTCGATGATCAGTTTCAACCGGAGAGCCATCCAGCGTCGGAATACCGACTGATTCCAAACTAATTCCTTGTGAATAAAGCATTCGAAAAACATAATGGTCCGGAATGAGAATTAACTCCGTCGGGTCAGGAAAAGGATTATTTTCAGAAAACCATTTGGGATCGCAATGCCCGTGCGGGCTGACAATGGGCAGGTGTTTTATTTCATGATATAATTCAAGAGCAACAGACCTTATTGAAGGATCCGAATCAAAAAAGCGGGTTTCATCCAAAATTACATTTCGATTTAATTTCACTGTTTTATCAATCCTCCCTCAAATAAAAATATTCATTGTTTATCAATATAAAAAATTATTGAACATCAGTCAAGCAACTATTGCGAAAACTGTTCGCATCAAAGAATATTCATGGATAATTTTGTTTACTGCGCGTCTCAATCCACGTGCTCTATTAATGTAAGTCAAAACATCGGCTGAAAGTTTCGATATGCCACATCGCTGCATGGAGTGAACTTTTATCCAATTGAATAATATGACTTTTCAGTTCATTATTTTTTCGTAATCATATTTAATAAAATCAAAATAATGTCGAAAATAAAGAAGATAATTATCTCAATTGAATAACGCGCCGATGGAAATAAAACGTTTGGGAAATGAATTCGAATTTTATGCTAAATGATGAACAGGTAACGATTTTGGTCGTTGACGACGAAGAAATGATTCGTCTGTTGATAAAGCGAACTCTTTCTAAATTCTTCAACTACAATATAGTATGCGCAAGTAATGGAAAAAAAGCTCTGGAGCTCTACAAACAGCTAAAGCCACTTTGTGTATTCAGTGACATTATCATGCCGGTAATGGACGGACTGACCTTGCTCGAAAAACTAAAAGAAATAGATCCTGGTGCAAACGTTATTCTGCTCACCGGCTATGGCACCGAAGACATGGTTATTCGTGCGTTGAGAGCAGGCGCGTTAAATTATTTAAAAAAGCCTGTCAAAGTTGAGGAGCTTATTTTGATCACTAAAAAACTTGTATCTCTTCATCACGAGGAACAACAAAATAAAATCACTGTTGTCCCGGTGAGAGAAGAACGGAAGCTGCTGGCCATCGATAACAACATTTATGATGTTTCAGGCGTTATTAACCAGCTTTTGCAATGCGCCACCAATATCTGCAAGCCAGCGTCCCTGACCGGCATGAAAACCGGATTGTATGAAATTATCATTAATGCCATTGAACATGGTAACCTGGATATCACTTTTGAAGAAAAAAGTCAGGCGCTTGAGCAGGAAAAATACAACGATCTTTTGGAAGAACGGTACAACAGTCCGGAATATAAAGACCGAAAGGTAATCATCGAATATGTTATGGATGACGAAAAATTATGTTTCACCATTCGTGACGAAGGCAGTGGTTTCGACTGGGAATCGGTGACATACGAGGACGACATGGAATCGCTGAGCCGACCTCATGGGCGAGGGATTTTAATGACACGATTCTATTTTGATGAAGTAAAATTTAATGAAAAAGGCAATGAAGTCACCCTGGTCAAGTATGCTGATACAGACCAAGCTTTTTAAATATTGATCGCTTGCAAGAGCACCGTCGCTTCTTTATGCCCGGGCCTAACTTCCAGCAGTTCTCTGAGAACAGATTCTGCTTTGTCATTCCAGCCGCTATATTGATAATATCTCACCACTGCCATGTAAATATCTTCAATCTTTTTTCCACCTGAGATTATTTTCAAGATTTCATCAGGACGCTTTTTGAGAATTGGCTCACACATTTCTTTATTTTCCAGAAAATAGGTCAGCAATTGAATGTTATCCCTGTAATTGACAAGAGTTTTCACCAGAAAATCTTTTCCCTGATCGAACAGAACATTGATGCGTTCAAGGTTATGCTCAAGTGATGCGATCGTATCCTGATAGCCTGCGCTGTCTTCCTCATAATAATCCAAAACATATTTCAACTCTCGTGCCACCATCACTTTGTGAAACAACAACCCGACATTGTTCATGAAATCGATTTCATTCTCTGACGGCGTTATTTTATTTGCCTGCTCGAATATCCGCTTCTTGGGATTGAGAACACGCTTAAAAATCAGATGGAATTTTTCTTTTACGTCCCAGAGCATATCGTGTATTTTGCGAAGATTGCTGAATGACATAATTTCGCCTTTATGGAAAGAACGATTGAACTCCTTGAAAGTTATAAACGCCTCCAGATAACGGCTGATAATATCGCGCATTTGCCAGTCTTTTATGTTTTTAATGTATGGGCTGACTTCATCCTTTTTTGCGACCATTTTTCCACCTTTTCGCTTGAGAAGGGTAACTAATTTCCTTATCTGATTGAGTGTTATTCTAAATTTGATAAAAATATTGAATTGAAGATTAATTTATAGGTTCCCCGGGTTTGCGCACGAAAATAGGGTCGGAATCCAAATAAAATAATTCGTCCTTTACCTACAGGCACATTGGCGATCAATACTTTATTGGCAAGAGCCTGCTCACCCAATATACCTCCGCTCAGCAGCAAATCCTTTTCCGGGAATTTGCCCACACTGTATTTTCCTTCTGTGTCAAAAAGCGGATATCGCTGCTGAAATAAAAATCCGGCATTCTCCTGCATTCCGTAACATACAGGTGAATCTGTATCAAGCTCAATCTCTAAAATAGAACCACCCACCCGGAATCCCTCGGCTTTATTGGCATTATAATAACTCACCGGTAATTGATAATTATTGAGTCCCAAATGTACCGAATTTCCAACCAACACAAGGGTGCCGCCATTGTTGACAAACTTTTTCAGGTTTTGCAGTCCTTGTTCCCCAATCCCTCCGCAATACTCTTCCGGCATGTATTCAGTCCGATGCCCGTTCAATATGGCTTTTTCGGATAAATCGGGAACGATCAGCACGTCATAGTTATCGGCGAATTCTCCTTTGCGAATGTCGTCATCGAAAATACTTTTGAAATTGAAATCATATTCTTCCAACACAAAACGCAGCCAGCCTTCGTTCATGGAGGCTCGCCAGCTTTTATACAGCCCGGCTTTGTACGGTTGAATTTTTCTCATGGACAACTGTTTTTTTTCTATTTGTGAACCATAAAATTTCAACCCCAACCCCTCAGTGATATCACTGAAGCGTTTAAATTTCCCTTCCGGTTCAACCACAATACTCCCTTTTGGGAAAATTCGATCGCCCGCCTTGACCGGCTCTGTCAACCAGTAAACTGGAATATCGTCGTGCAGCATTCGATTCACCGCTTTCACTGAATATGTGGATCGGTAATTGCACAAAAATAATTTCGCATCAGGTGAGCGGACTTCACCTTCAGGTAACTGCAACGCTTTCACCCTCAATGCGTTTGCATGAAATGAATTCAAAATTTTGTCCGCCTTCACTCCCATGACAAACGGCAGCGTATGGCCGACAACGTCGTAAGCACGGGCGTTTTCTTCCCACGAATATTTTTGCACATCCAATAACGTTCTTGCAAATGCGCCGTAAGGTTGTGCATTATAGATGATATAGCTCCCCTTTTTGTAACTTTTCCCGCCAGCTTTGAAATTTTCAGTCGCCTGAAAAATTTCCACCTGTCCGCGATTGAGCACTTCCAGCAACTCGAATGTCATGGCGTCGTCCCATTGACCGGCTGGAATAACAAACGCAAAACAGGATATATCGTTAACCGCATTGAGCCCCACTGTGTGGAAATTCTGCAGCCAGCTCAGCCGATATTTCGCTGCATGGTTGAGAATTGACAGGACAATATCTTTATCGTAATCAACAATATCGGACAGATGCCACGACGATTCATCCCAGGGTTTGGGCAAATTCCAGGAACGTTTCATTGTTCGTGACCGGCTCGTCTCAGATATGTTTTCGATCGGCGATGCAATTCGGCAGCTCGCCATTTCGGACAAAATTCGAATTCCCCCATGATAATGAATATAGGTTCGCGAAGGTGACCAGGCATCAAAACTGACGTTTGTGATAATACCTGATTTACCCTTCGCCGTTAAATCAGCCACAATGGTATGCCCCAGCATATTTATTTGACTGATTAAAACAGGATCGATGTTGGGATCAATGGGATTTACGTATGGCGGAACAAAAAGTCTGGCGCCGCGCCCGCCCATCTGATGCATGTCCAGCGTCACAAACGGATGCCAGACATTGTATATTTTCTCAACCGTGAGTCGAGTCTCGGATTGGGTGAGCATGTACCAGTCCCTGTTGATATCATGCCCGGTATATTTATGATAGAGCCACGGCATTCGTGAACCTTCATATTTTGTCCCGAGATAACGCTGATACCAATCCACAACCTTATTCATTCCATCAGGATTATGGCACGGTAGCAGCAATAAAACAACATTGTCCAAAATATCCTGAATAAAACGCAACGTATCTGTCGCCATCTGGTAAGCAAGCAATGGCGCCATTTGAGATGCACCGATTTCAGTTGAGTGGATGGAGCAGTTAACACTGATGATTGACTTGCCCCGGTTCAGCAGTTGTGGCAGGGCCTGTTCTTCAACCTGGCGGGGATCGGCCAACTTCTGCTGTATACTGCGCAACAAATCCAGTTGGTTGACATTCTTTTCAGAACTAATATAGGCCAGAATGAATGGATTCCTTTCAGTGGTCAATCCCAAATTTTCTACCAGAACATTTGCAGAATTTTCTGAAAGATATTGAAAATACTGGACTAATTGGTCGTAATTGATGAGTGTTCGGTCAGCGCCCAATGTCAGGCCAAAATATTCATTGGGATGTTGAATCGATTGCGGGAAAGCAGGTTGAAGAGTTAAAGTGAGTAGAAAGAAAATGAGCAGCATCGAGCAACATTTCTTCATCCGTTATCTCCTTCTCATGCTTTTTCAATAAATAATATTTCAGAATCAACCAAAAGGAAGTTAGTCGTACACGGTATGGCTACCGCATACGACCAATTTTCTGCAGCTATATTTCAAAGACTATCACTGAAATCTAAGCCTGCGCGAGACTTAATTGAATCAATTCGCTCATTTTATCTTTGATGAACGTGGGGCAATTCATCTCTTTTGTCCAGGGTTCCATTTCTTTGACAAAAGACTTTATTGATTCAAATGAAACCTGTCCGCGCGTTGCAGCATCAATCATGGCGATTCTGCCGCGAATAGTATTATGCTCAAAGGGTGTCTCGGCAAATTTAGGGCTGTCATTTTTGCAAAGATGACACTTCGCACAAAGCGAGCAAATTTTGGCGATTTTTTTGAATTCCTCTTTAACCGGCACGAGTTCCAGGGAGGGTTCCTCAATATTCACAATTTTGCCTGGATTGAGGACATGGTTTGGGTCGAATGTATCTTTTATAGCGCTCAGATATTTCCCAACGTGGGGTCGGATATGATCCTGGCTGCGCCCCAAAAAGAACCCGACAGCGTGTTCACCAGCGTAAACGCCGCCTTCTTTTTCTATCCAGTCATCAAATTCCCGGATTACCTTACGGGCTTTTTTCTTTTGTTCAATGTCATCTTCCACTATAAAACTCGGATGCAGATTTCCGTCGCCGGCATGGCCGTAAATAATCAATTCCAGATTTTCCCGCGCAGCCAGTTCCCGCATTTTCTTCACGCCTTCGTTGAATTTGTGCAACGGTAGAACAGGATCGAATTGAACGATCACAGGCTTGTTCGGATCAGCTTTGGCCAGAGCACCGAGAGCGCTTCTTCGCTCGGCATACAAATCATCGGCTTCCTGAGGATCATTGGTGTATTTCAATTCTATCGGATTTAGCTTTTTCAACATAGCCACGACTTTTTCCGCATTTATTTTCGCGCATTGTTTTGAACCTGCCGTTTGGAGGAGCAGCAACATGTTCTCCTTGCCCAGGCATTTCATAATTTTATCGTCCATATACTCGAATGAGAAAAGGTCGATCTTTTCCTTCGCCAGACCTTCGTGTATGTCTTGCAGTGCCGATTCATCTTTGAATTGACAACGAATGGTCCACGTGTCTTCCGGCAAATAATCACAGCGAAATGTCATTTCCGTGATGATGCCCATTGTCCCCTCAGAACCGAGGAAGAGGGCTGTCAAATCAGGTCCTGTGCTCTGTTTTGGAAACGGCTTGCCGGTTTCGAACAGATTGCCCTCGCCGTCGATCACCTTGAGCGATAGCAGATAATTTTTGAATGTTCCTTTGGACATTCCAAACGTGCCCCCGGAGGCCTCTGCAATGTTAGCGCCCAGAGTTGAAATCTGATGAGATGCCGGCGCCACAGGAATAATAAATTTGTATTGCGCTAAATGGTCATTCAAATGTGCGCAGCTCATGCCCGGCTCGACAGTAACAGTTTTTGCGACCTCATCAACACTCTTTATTTTTCTCAGCCGGGAAACATTCAACAATATCCCTTTCTGAGTCACCGCTCCGCCGGACAGGCCGGTTAATCCCGCGCTCGTTGTGATCGGTATATTCTTCTCATTTGCCAGTTTAATGACGCGCTGAATTTCCTCCACATTTCCCGGATAGACTATCACGTCAGGTTTCGAACGATACATGGTCGCATCACCAAAAGTATATGCATGATATTCCGGTTTATCAGGACCAATGACATATTCTTCACCAACAATTCTTACGAGATCATTTTGTATTTCCTTCATGAGTCACTCCTTATTTTCCCGGTTCATTGATAGCTGCTTGACAGTAATAAGTCAAGATTCTTGTGCTCATCCTTTTTATTATTTCCGCTTAAGTCTTAATTTTGATTTAGTATTTACCCAATTTTGTTACAGATTGAATCACCGAGATAAGTTACTAAATTTTTAAGAAAAATCAAAACAAAAATTTAATAGTTTTTTTGAAATGAGCATTAAGCAGAACTATTTAAATCAATGGGGGGATGTATTACAGAAGGAATAACAAGCATTCCTGTTCAGCTTTTAGACCGAAATGAAAAAATCCAATAAATCCCAGAAATCACTTTTAAATAAAATTCATCCTGAGAAGATTGTTTGAACAATAAAGATCCAGGATTGTTCATCAAAAAGTGCGAATGATGCCTGTTTCGGCAATGACTACTCGGTAACTCTCCAGGATTTTCGGGACTTTTTTGTCAATTGATTTTGTATGTTTTACAACCATCACCTTGATGACCTTTTCACTTTTATCCTCAGCAATTCCAATGCCCACAACACCTCTCATCTTCATCAGTTTTTTCTGGTACTTTTTTTTGACATCTTCAATTTTAGGTCGATTCATCGTTATAATCTTTCATTTTTAAATGAATAGAAAATTCCGGGGAAACTGGTTTTTGTATATTTCCCCGGAAATGCACTCTTCTGAAATTCTAATCACTTAACAATTGATACGCTAAAATAATCCAGTACAGCGCCTATCGGATTGCCGTAGCCAGAGCTACTTCCGCCGGCAAAGTGGAGGGCAACGGGTCGATTTCCATCTGCTGTGACGACGAGAGAACCGGAATCACCGGAAGCGCTCATCTTTGTGTACTCGATCTGGTCATCAAAACGGGCAACTCTCTTCGGCAAGTAGCTGACGACAATGGTCACGTTGACCGCCGTGACGGTTCCATAGGTGAGGCCGGTTGTTCTACCACATTTTTTCACATCCATGCCTAAAGTTGCCTCTATCGGCGAACTTGACGGTGTGTACCCGGCAATCATTTGCCCTGTGAATTCAATTCCCGGTTTAATTTTGGCGATGGCAGCATCAATAACATTGCTGTTTCTGAGCGGATGCCAGCGAATTGTTTTAAATGCGTAGAGATGGGCGACGATATCATTTTCGTTTTGAACGCCCCCGACGTCGATCAATCCGGGTTGAACAACGGCATCACCAATATCCCTGGAGTTTGAATGAGCGATTACATGGTTGTTGCTCAGGAAAAATTTGTCGTTCCCTTTTTTAACAACGCAACCGATCGTTCCGCCATCATAGACATAGCCGTATTGATTACCGCGGAAATATTCGTACGATCCGCCGGAAACTCCGCATTTCACCGGGCGGTACCGGCCGGTGAATACCTGTTCTGCCCGAATTTCACCAACCACACTAACCATCACAGGCACATTTTCCAATTCTTCAGGGATTTGGTCTGCATCGCCGGCATTTCGTACAAGTACCTTTATGGCATAGCTGCCATCTGCATCCCGCGCCGTTGCGGTTCCAACAACACCTCTCATGGACAGAAATCTCCTGGTGTGGCGATCCTGAACATCCATCACCCGTGAAATATTGCCAGATGGCTTTTCAAGACTTTCCTGAGATACTTCAGGAGCAACAACCTGACGCGGAATTTTCTCGCAGCTAAACCAGATAGAACAAGCAGTCACTAAAACGATAGCCATGAGAAACGAAATGCTTCTTTTCTTTTTCAGCATAAACGACCTCCTTTGTTAGTTTGTTCTACGCCAAAAAAATACTTGGTTGAATACGTTGAGCGCCATTACAGGTTTATTTTCGCTGTAAAGAATAATTTTGAAAATGATTTATTTTTTTATGCAATTTTTCAGTGTGAGGATTCAGAATCTGGAAATCAGCCATGTGCAGTTTACGAATAGTTCGAAGCAGAATATGCAGGAATCATAATGGATTTTTTCTGATCAGTTCGGTGTCTGTAGTGAATTGACGAAAAAACATCATTAAAATAATATATATAAAATAACTTAAAAGGACAACCAATTTTTTATATTTTTTCAATTTAACGGATTAAGTCTTTGATCTGTGCTGAAGATGAACAGCCGTCTTCATAATTTCTGCATTCATTTTTTGATTTTGACCCAAAAACAAACAGGATGCATACCTTCAAAGCATGCATCCTGTTTTAAAATGTTATGATAATCAGATTTATTTCAGGAATAACATTTTCTTTGTGATTGCCTGACCATTATTAAATCTGATATTATAGAAATAATAACCGCCACTCACGATATCGCCATTGGCGTTGGTGCCGTTCCAGCGTACGGTTGTCAGACCTTCAGAAACGTCTCGGTCGATGAGAGTCGTAATTTTTTCGCCGAGAATATTATAGACATCCACCGTAACTCTTCCGGCGGCCGGCGTGAAGAAATTAATGACTGTCGATGAATTGAAAGGATTTGGATACGCTACAATATCCATTTCATCTAACTTTTTATCATCCGCAGCGTTTGGATTCTGGCCTGCAACTTTTTTGGGAAGGTTCATATCGGTTCCGGACGAACCATCGCTGCATGCCCAGGTCTTCACATTGGCGTCGGAGTTATAGGTCCAGTCAGTCTTGGCTACATCGGTAACGCGGAAGCAATAGGTATCTACGTTTTTATTGTAACCTGAATTGACAGAACCCCAGCCATTGGAATCGGTCGTGAACGATTCCGTGCCAGACTCGCCTTCAGTCCATTCACCGTGAACCGTTGCATTACTGACAGGATTGCCATTCTGGTCAACGATTTGAACTTCCGTTGTGGCCCAGCTCCATTTTCTGGTGATATAATTTTTCGTAACAATTATATCATTGACGTGCATAAGATTTTCAGCACTGGGCTCTACCGTGATGTAATCTGTCTTTGTTTCGGTATCCGATCCACCGGGTCCAGTCACTGTCAGTGCAACAGTGTAAGTACCGGCGTTAGCATAGGTATGCGATGGGTTTTGTTGTGTTGATGAACCGCCATCACCAAAATCCCATTCCCAGGAATCGATATCACCAGTGGACGCGTCTGTAAAATTCACATTCAGCGGTGCGGTTCCTGATGTCGGCGATGCTGTGAAATCAGCCACTGGTTCGACCGGTTCAGGATTCACTGTGATATAATCGGCTTTGGTTTCTGTATCCGATCCGCCAGGGCCGGTTACAGTTAAAGCCACGGTGTATGTGCCAACGGCTGTATATTGATGCGTTGGATTTTGATCAGTAGAGGTGCCGCCATCTCCGAAATCCCATTCCCACGAAGTAATCTCACCAGTCGAAGCATCGGTGAAATTGACTGTCAATGGTACAGTACCGGATGTGGGATCACCAGTGAAATCTGCCACAGGAGGAGCCACATTCACCGTGATGTAATCTGTTTTTGTCTCTGTGTCATTTCCTACTGGTCCGGTAACAGTTAATGCCACCGTAAACGTTCCAGAATTATTGTAAACATGGGTTGGATTTTGTTCGGTCGATGAGCCGCCATCTCCGAAATCCCATTCCCATGTTGTCACATCACCAGTTGATTCATCGGTGAATTCAACGGTTAACGGCGCATTTCCTTCGGTTGGCGTGCCCGAAAATTCAGCCACGGGTGCAACAGGTTCAGGATTGACGGTGATATAGTCTGTTTTGGTTTCAGTATCTGTTCCGCCAGGACCGTTTACAGTTAAAGCCACGGTATACGTTCCAACTGTGTTGTATGTGTGCGTCGGATTTTGTTCAGTGGAAGTACCACCGTCACCAAAATCCCATGACCATGAGCTGATTTCACCAGTCGAAGCATCTGTAAATGTTACATCTAATGGAGCCGTTCCTGAAGTGGGAGTGCCCGAAAAATCAGCAACAGGAGCGGGAGTGCTCGCGGTAATATAATCGGTTTTGGTTTCTGTATCCGATCCGGCCGTTCCAGAAACAGTTAACTCAACCGTGTAAGTACCGGCAACCGTATAGGTGTGTGTGGGATTCTGTTGTGTGGATGTGTTGCCATCCCCAAAGTCCCAGGACCACGTATCAATCGTGCCGGTGGATTGATCTGTGAAGTTTACTGTTAACGGTACATCGCCGGAAGTCGGACTGCCGTTGAATTCAGCGGTCGGTGGATTCGGCTCGCTACCTTGCACAGCTTCATAAGCATTGACACGACCAGCTCCCAGTTTACCGGAATACGAGGAATTGCATGACTCCCCGTAAATATCATCAGCGGTATCAAAAAGTTTTTGTTTTACGTCATTGGCGCTTTGTCCTGTATTTTGCGACCAGATCAATGCAGCGACACTGGCAGCTAATGGTGAAGCCATGGAGGTACCGCTCATTGTGGCGACATAATCACTTTCCGGGTCATCGTGGTTTTCGTAAAGACTTAGAATATCCGTTCCCGGAGAAGAAATTTCCACCCATGTACCATAACTGGAAAAATCGGATCGACAATCATTCTGATCAGTTGCAGCAACGGCGATTACATCGGTTCTGTCAGTCATGTAATCAGCAGATTCATTGTCAGAATTACCTGCAGATTTAAAAATCAATCCACCATGACTCAGGAAATAATCTATTGCATCTCCCAGTCCGCCACTGTTGGAAGAACCCCAGCTACAGGAAATTATTTTGGCGCCATTATCAGCGGCATAGTACATTGCCTGAGCAGCAAAGTCCATTCGGATGAATCCAACTTCATAATTAAAACCATAATATTTGGCAGACCAACCAACACGCAATGCCATAACTTTCACGCCATTGCCGTCTCCACCCCAGCCACCTGAAGGTGAAGAGGTCGCATATCCATTATTATTTATAGCACCAACATTCCCGGCACAATGGGTTCCATGCCCATTGAAATCACGTGGATCATTATCTTCTTCATCGCCATCCTCACCAGGCCAGATAGGATGAAATGAGTCAGCAGCATCATCCACAAAATCCCAGCCAACCCAGTCATCTACGTAGCCATTGCCATCGTCATCAACGCCAGGAGTTCCATTTTTTTCAGCCCAGTTGATCCACATATTGCCATCTGCGCCTTCAGGATTGGAATATGATGCATTGGAACCGCCCAGGTCCTTATGATAATAGCGAACGCCAGTATCCAAAATACCGACAATAACGCCGGAATTACCTGTCTCAATATCCCAGGCTTCAGGAGCGTCAATATCATGGTCGTTTGATTGATTGAGATGCCATTGGTCCGGGTAATTGCCATCATTTGGATTTGCATGAACAGTGTGAATTCCAATGGGTTCAGCTTTTACAACGTTTAGCAATTCAGCGTATTCGGCTGCAACGTTTTCAATATTTTTCAAGGAATTTTTAAATCTAATTCGATAAAATCCGGCCAGGTCTACAACCTTTCCTTCCAAATAGCTTTCTTGCGCGCCGGGAAACATTTCCTCAAGTTTTTCTGCATTGTATCTCTGATTCAACGCATCGATTCCGGAAATGCCGGTTCTTCCTTCCAAGAGGTTTGATTTCTCGATGGTATTGAGTAAAGACGAACTAAACTTCACAACTATCGCGTTGGGCACATATCCAACAAAATCTTCAATATCAGTCCGTAAAGCATTACGCTCTCCGCTGTAATATTTGGCTTCCTGGCCCAACAGCGCCGAAGTTGCGATGAACGCCAAAATGATGGTTAACAATAAAACTTTTTTCATTTGGTCCTCCGTTTTGGTTTGCGATCAAACTTATAAGCGATTTATCAATTCAAAATACTTTTTCTTCACCTCCTTTATAGTTATTTTATTTGATAAAAAAAATACAAGTCAATTTGGGCAATTTCATAGAGATATGTATGAGTCAATTTATTTAAATACATAGCAGTTTACTATACCAATTGGCAACGGGGAAATTGTATGTGAGACAAGGGAGAAGCAAATAAGTTTTTCAATCTTCGACAGATATTTTCATAACATGATGTCGCCTCAGAAACGATTCATTCCCCCCCAAAACTCAATCTCTTTACGCATGTTAATTGCTCACTATCATTTGAAGCAAACACTAAAATACAATTGATTTCTAATTCATATTGAGTCAAAATTCATCCAGTCATATTATATCGATATAATCTACAGGCAATTATGGGAAATCGCGTAATTAAATTGTTATATATCAAACAACAAAAGCTTTTTTTTGATAGGTAGATGAGATGATATAACAATTAAAATATATATAATCTAAATAAAAAGTATTACATAGTCAAGCGAAAAAATTTTGAAAGAATAAAATCTTATTGTTTAATCATAGCAAGATTTGAGAAATATTTACAAAATAGCGTCATGAATTTCAAAAACGTTATTTTAAAGAAATTTTTCTTCACTCGTGTTTATCTGTCCTTTACGGCAGGGGTATATATTCCCGGAATAAGATAGAAAAAATGGCGAGTCGAATTGTAAAGAGATTTTTTCCCATGAAACGATCCATGTTTTAAAAGTTATTTTGATGAAGTAATAATATACGTCTTTTTCACGAGATTGAAGCAGCGGAGAAAATGAAGGTTTGCTTCACAAAAGTAAAGACAAAGTATCCGACTCAATATACAGAACCGGGTGCTTTGTCACAAAATTCTTTGAAAATGATTGGCGGAAGGAAGTGCTAATAGCATCGCAGTTATACTTTGATAAATATTTTCTTTCGATATAATATCCAGGCCAGACCTAACCAAATCAGGATATATATTATCGCGTAAAATAAAGAACCATTCAAATTTCCAGCCCAGGTAGCAAACCAGTTATTATAAATGTACGTTTTCAAGGCGATTTTTGTGCCGTCTGGCTGGGTCAATTTTATAATTACCATTAGCTTGGCAACCAGTGAAGACAATGCAAAAACAATAATGGCATTGCTTCCGAATACGATAAAAGGTTTGGCCCAGCGCTTATATCCCTTGATATCGATGAACCAGTAACACATGGCTAAAAAGATAAGCGCCATGCCGGCCATAAAAATGGTATAGGTGCTCGTCCACAGGTTTTTATTGATGGGCAACCAGCCTTTGAATATTTCACCAATCAAGAGCCCCAAAATACCGGCGACAAATAAACCGCTCACTTTTTCGTAATGATCTCGCGGCGAGCGAATCCAGTCTCCTGTGAATATACCGAACATGACAGTGGCAATTGCCGGCAGCGTGCTCAAGATGCCTTCAGGATCGAAACCCGGGGCAGGCGCAAATTTCCAGGTATGTCCTGCCAGAAGATGACTGTCGATATACCAACACAGACTTCCCTGGGGTTCCAAAACGCCGGCACCGTACCCGGGCACAGGTACCAGTTTGACCAGCGCCCAGTAGAAAATGAGCAAAAAAGCTGTCCAGAATATCTGAAACTTTTTATTGGCGTAAAGCAAAATAACCGAAGCGAAAAAATAACAGACAGCAATTCGTTGCAATACGCCGGGGATTCGGACTTCTTTAAAATTGAAAAAAGGAAACAAATTTAAAAATAGCCCGATGCCGAAAATGATCAGGGTTCGGCGCACAACCTTCACCATCAATTGGGCGGAAGAATCTCCGCGTTCAATACGCTTGGAAAGCGAAAGGGACATGGCAACGCCAACGATGAACAGGAAAAATGGAAAAATGAAATCCGTGGGCGTCCAGCCATTCCACGGCGCATGTTTTAATGGTGGATAAATATAGGTCCAACTACCGGGATTATTGACCAAAATCATACCAGCAATAGTAATACCACGAAAGACATCCAGTGAAATCAACCGATCCGAAAGCCTATTCATAAAAATTCCTTAAAATTTTCGATATATTCAAAAGAATGAACTACAGTCCCAAATATCTTTCCTGCCAACCAGGTTCCTGAATTTCATTGCGATGCGTGGAATGAACCAGGCGATAATCACGAATTCGCATTAAATCCACAAATACGAATAACGCACCACCCTCGATCGTATAATAACGCCAAATTTGATAGGATTTTCTATTTACGTCCGAAGGCACTCTATCAATCTCATCCGGGTGGCCATAGACTAAAAGTACACGACCTCTGTCTGTTTTCCAGCCCTGTTTTTTGCCCATTGAAAAATTTGAATTGGCAAAATTCAGCAGTTCCATGTACTGAATTTTTCTTTCATTTACCGCCGTATCTGGATTTGAATCACGCTGCAACCAAAAATGCTTCAAGAAATTTCTCTTTCCCTCCAAATCCAGTTTTTTGAACACCTTTTTCTCATCTTTTAATGCAATATATTTTACCATTTCAAAATTTTCATCCAATTGCTTTTCGCTCATCGTCGAGTATTCATCTTCAACATTGTCAAGTTCGACAAGATTGGATTTTGCTCCTTTTCTCGATACAATGAAATCAGCAGGTCTGAAAATCTGAAAGTCCCTGCTTATACTCGTTGTTTGTCCAGTCAAATCATCCGTCACATCAATCTTAAAGCTGTAGAAACCGCTGGCCATTCCTTCTAAATCGAAAGCGCCATTAATGACTGCGGATGTGCCCGGCTTGTTCCGATAGGTGCCAATCACAGATTTTACAGACTTGCCACCTTCATCAAGTATCGAATAACTAGTATGAAATGTTGAATCACTTTCATTTCCCTGGTATTCAAGATCATATACTTCTGCATAATAATACAATTTTGAAAAGCCGGTACCGTACGCGCGAGATGGATTGGGATAAACACGCAATCCGTTCTTATCAAACTTGTCTACGGCTTTTGGCTGGTTCGTAATGGAACTTGCTAATTGAACATCACTCATTTTCAGTTTGCTCACACCCGCTTTCTCAATTCTGAGACTATCCCTGACAATGGTCGATTTCTTTGAAATCAGATCACTAAAACGTGCGATGATCTCATATTTTCCCGGTGACAATTGAATATTTGTCTGCTCGGTAAACTTTTGTGTTGATGTTACATCTTCCAACGACTTTGTGAAATCTGTAATAACCAGACTATCCGCTTGCATCGCTTTTTCACCCATTTTAATATAGGTTTGAATCAATCCACCTGCCTGATGTCCATCTGCGCTTGCCTCATAAGACAGTTTTTCTCTGGGTATTGAATAATAAATCTCAACAAACGAATCGCCAGTTTTCATTTGAAACCGGTTGAAGTCCATGACAAAACCATTCTTTTCAACTTGCGCGAATGCGAAAGTTGTCGATAAAATTAAAAAACCAACCGATAAAAAAGCGATCCACATCCTGAATCTTTTCTCACTTTTTTGATAATTTAAAATGCTTCTAATTTTCACGGCGTACTCCTTTCGTGATGATTGTTAAGAATTTTTAATGTAATAATTTCATTACAATAAAGCAACAGTATTTTTAAATTTATGAACCTTTAGGGCCTGTCAAGTCTTTTAACAGAAACAGAATAATAGATTTTTGAACCGCAACATGCAAGGCTTAGATTCGCCTTCTATATTTAGATAATTGTCAAAACCACTCACCCATCTCGACTATTATACCATTTTCATCATAACGACGCCAGTTTCCCCGTCCATCGCTCAGGTAATATGTACACCATCCACCCAAGAAACTTACTCAATTCGTTAGACAATCGAAAATATTCAATCATCCTTTTCAAAAGCTTTTTATTTTTTCATTACCGGACACTTTTTGAATTTTGGCCATTGATAAAAACACAAAATGGAACACGGAGTCAAATTACCACCACCAGAGGTGGTGGCTTGATTATGTTATCCCTGGAAGGGGTGAATGGATTTACACAGATTCCCTTCACAACCCTTCCCCAAACACCGCATCAGGCGGTGGATTTTGCTTCGCATTTAACGGATGATCCTCCAAAAAGATGACGGACGTTCCGCGCTGATTTGCACGGATTTGCCTGGTAACAAAAATACTTTCAAGAAACTTGAATTTTTTCCCGTTGTCATTCCCGCACGCCTGCAAAGTTTCATTATATTTTTAAATGAATGCAGACTTTGCTTTTAGTCGTAGATCCGCCATCTTTTTGGAGGACGGGAATCCATTAATTTTATAGATGTTGAAATGCATATCGAAAAATCAACAACTGACGAATTAGGCGTTTCTCTTATAAAATTAGATTCGATGCATTTCCGAATCTCGGACACTAATCAGGAAAATTATTTTAGCTGTTTATCCTGAAATTTTACATTATTAAACAATAAATCACCATAAATTATTTGACGCATCGTGAGAGTCCGGCGTTCATGATACACTATATTATCTGTGTTAATCCGTTAAATCCGTGTCATCATTATTCTATTTCTTTTAATATGTGAAAAAGTGTCCGGTAGCAAAATTTTTTATTAAATCTCACTGAAAAAACAGCAACTTCCCTGCGTTACATCTTTTCATACAGCATAACCTGATTCCGGTCAATTTTATATTGAATCCCGAGCGTCAAACATAGCGATGCACAAACCGTTTCCAGTGAGGTCGTTTCAAAATTGGCAGTGATGGTTTGATCGTTTATATCCAAATTATTTGTCACGACAGATATGGAGAACGTCCTTTCCAGTTCGTCAATTATTTCCATCATGGGTGTCCGTTCAAATACGAGACGCCCATTCAGCCAGCCCAGCAGATGATCTGCATCCACTTCCTGTGGCGCGCTTGGCGCTGCCCTTTCATCAAGACAGCTCATCTGGATTTTTGCCAACTTCACACTCATCTCATCATTTTCAAACGATGCAAAAAGCACATTTCCGCTTTTTACGATAACGCGTGTTTCCCCGTGACGAGACCAGACATTGAATTCTGTACCCAGCACGATTGTGCGCGCGTTTTCTGTTATCACCACAAATGGACGATTCTCTTTTGCCACCCTGAAAAAGCCTTCGCCTTTGAGATGCACTTGCCGGAGGTTGTCTGAAAATTCACTGAGAAATTGAACCGAACTCCCGCTATTGATGCGAACGGATGAACCATCATAAAAAGTGTACGACATTTTTTCACCATTGGCTGTAATTATTTGTTCACTGGCCGGTTGTTGGCATTGCGGACGATTCATCAAACTCACAATAAGAATGATAACGACTGTCGCCATAGCAGCAAATGCAGGCCTGAAACGAGGCTGAAATATTTCACGTACTGTTTCGGGAAAGCCCGGGAACTGCCATTTTTCGCGGCGTTTTCTGCGGCTATCTTTTTCAAGATCAAGTTCTCCACTTAACTGCTCCCACTGTTCGTCTATCGGCAGGTCTTTGGGAAACGACGCGCCAGAAACGAATGTTCTGATTTCTTTTTTCGATAATGATCAATTACAAGATTGTTGGCTATTTTGTAGAGGTAGGCTTTCACTGAGTTCGCAGGATTCAAATTTCCCTTGTTTTTCCAGAGCCGGGTGAATACTTCCTGAATGAAATCCTGAGCCAATTCTGTAGATTGAGTTCGAAGCCAAATGAAGGCGTGAAGCGGTTCATAATATCGATAATAAAGCGCCTTGAATGCAGCAATATTTCCTGACTTTACGGCTCCGGTGAGCGTCTCGTCAGAATATGTTGAAAAATCTTTCATCCATCAAATCAAAATCGATTATCAATATTTCATAAATTATTTCACTGGGGCGTGCACAAAAACAAAACCCCGGTCATTTAATAATCCCGGGGAATTGATTGAACATGTGTTTTTCAGGCAAATTTACTGCGGCACATTATTTCTGTTTTTCCAATTCTTCGAGTATTTGAATCGCTCTCTGATCGTAAGGTGTAATTTCCAATCCTGCTTTGAAGGCCTGAATGGCATCCTGAATCTGACCGCTCTTCTGGTACATTTTACCCAGGTTAAAGTAAAGACTCGCCTGTTCAGGCTGTCCTTCAATGGCAATTTTCATGTGAGAAATAGCCGCATCATAATCTTCAAGCATGTAATACACTTGCGCGATTGTGGAGTGTGTAAACGGATTTCCAGGGTCAACCGATAAAAGTTTTTCATACATGGCCTTTGCTTCAGCCCATTTTTTCAATTGAATGAGTGCGAATCCCGCGTTGGACAGTGCCGTGATATAATTTTCATTTATTTCCAATGCCTTTTCGTAAGACTCCAATGCACGCTCCCACTCTCCTTTGGTCGCAAAAGACAATCCGGAAAGCACACGAGCCTTGGCAAAATCAGGCGCAATTTCAATGGCCTGGTCAAAATACTTTTGATTGGCTACGGCATCCTGATGGCTGATGAGATCAACGTACTGAATCAGCGCAAAATCGTTATGCGGCTCTTCATCCAGGATTTGCTGCATTTTGCCGACGAGTTCCGCCAGCATAGTTTGCGCTTCCGGCTCAGGGGCAAAAAGTCGGTAATTAAAGAAAGCAGCGATAAGATTCTTCATTTCTCGTTCATAGTCGAGTATTCGTTTGCGCACCTCTTCCGTTTCACCCAGCGCCTTAAAATTTTCGGAATAAAGCAGCACGGTCTCCCGAATTTTGAGCAGTTCGCGGTAAACTTCAGGGATCATATCTTTGGTTGTAATCCGACTGAATTCAACAATCGGGTTATTGTCGGAATGGCTCTCAACGGTCCCGGCAAATTGACTCAGCATTTGCCGGCCGCAAAAAAATGTGGAGAGCAGCGTGTACGGATCGTTCAAATGGATCTCTTTCAGGCTTTTCCAAATTCTTGGTTTTGAGATGCGGTATTTCAGCGTCTCCACATTGATGGGGTAGTTGCCCTTTTTTCCGATCAACAACAGGTGTTCCGGATTATTGTACCACAATTCTGCCGCAGGAAAAACATTGATAAAACTTTTTGTAAGCGCTTTCACTTCTGCCAGATTCATGCCGTAAATCGGAAGCCATACCACGATTTGTCCATCTTCGTTAAGCCTTTTTCTCACGAGGCGATAGAAATCCTCCGTATAAAGCGTTGGACTGAATTTGGGGTCCACTGAATTGATGGAAATAATGTCATATTTTTTTTCAGCAGCGAGAATATAGTTTCTGCCATCGGTCACGATAAAATTGAACCGTTCATCATCGAATACGCCTTCACTTTCTTCCTTGAAATACTCGGCTGTTTCCTTCTCATATTCGACCAATTCGACACAGTCAACAGTATTGATATTATCATACTCCAAAAATGATTGACAGGTATTTCCAAACCCAAATCCTACCACCAACACGTCCCGGGGATTCGGAGTGAACATCATGGGCAAATGAGCCAGCATCTTGTGAATGATCATATCGGAATAGGTCGTATGCGCGGTGTTGTGCCCATTCACATTCAAATAGCGAACATTTCTGCCCCAAATGTTGAGCTGATCTTTTTTCTCCAGCACGCTGACCGTTGCTGCGGCCGTATCTTTGTAGTGCAGCAGTCGGGCATCTTTAAAACCTGCACCCCGGACAAAAATCGGTTTTGTGGTAAACGTCGTGAGTGCAATCGCCAGAAATAGCAGCGCCGCCACTCCTGAATAAGCCAGGTAAGACGTTTTTCGTTCGCTAAAGTCATGCTCGGAAACCATCAAAATGAGGCCAATGGCGAGGTTCACCAGCGCTAAGGCCAGGATGCTGCCATTCAATCCGAAAACAGGAAGCAGTAAAAAACCGGAGAGAAATGAACCGAGTATGGCGCCGATGGTATTGGCCATGTATACATTACCCACGCCCTGTCCGAGCTTTTTGAGATTCTCCACGTAGATTCGATTGACCACCGGGAATGCGGCGCCCATACAAATAGTGGGGATAATCATTATAAAAAATGCAGACAGAAAAAGAATTATTGAAACCTGGGTCCAGTTTTCAAACTCTATTAATTTCAGGAAATAGCCCTGAATGGCTGTGAGATTCATAAAAAGCGGGATGGTTAATATGGCGGCGAGGGCAATGATTATCTCAAAAATGGCGAACCACAGGATCAACCGTCTCACCCGATCGACCCATTTGGCCATAAGTGAACTTCCCAGTGCAATGCCAATTAGAAATGTCGTGAGGATAATAGTAAACGAATAAGTTGTAGAACTGATGAAGAAAATCAACGCTCGCGTCCAAATCACCTCGTATGCAAGAGAAACGAAACCGGCAGCGCCAAATAACCACACGGCCAGCTTTGCTTTATTTGGCCCGTAGGGACTGATTTTTGCTTTTTCCCCGGACTGCCGCTCCTGGGGCTTTTTGCCGTTCTCTTTTTTCTTCGTTTGTTCGGGGACAGGCAGCTCATCTTTTCTATCAAGAAACATAGCAATCAGGCCGATGAGCACATTTAATATAATGGCGATCCAGAGCGTCGCCTGCACGCCAAATGCGTAAATGAGAAAATATCCCGTAAAAAAGGCGCCGATAACCGCGCCAAAAGTGTTGAAGCTGTAAAGTCGTCCCACACGTTTGCCAAATTCATCTGATTTTCGGATGAAGTATTTGCTGATGACCGGCAGGGTTCCCCCCATCAACGTGGTCGGGATAATAAGAATGAACACCGCAAGCACAAACCGAAAAATATTAATGATGATCAAATTATTACCAATGGTGCGAAACAGCCACACATACACTGCATCGGAAATTGGAATGAATAAAAACAGGATGGCAATCGCTGCGCCACCAATGCCGAGTTCAAGTTTGCCATAGAGCTGCAACGGTTTTTTAATCCGATCCGCATATCGCCCAATCAAATAGCTGCCCAGTGCCAGGCCTCCCATGAACGCCGTTAAAATGGCGCTGGTTGCATAGGTTGTATTACCAAACAACAGCACCAATTTGCGAACCCACACGAGCTGGTAAATTAAACCTGTGGCGCCGGATAAAAAAAACAGCGTATATACGAGATAATGATACATAATTAATTCTTTTCCTCTGTTTCTGAATCTTTCAAATTTTCTTTCATCAATTGCTGTCCAATTTCCTGTGCACGCGTAATCGCCTCTTGCCTGATATTCTGGAGCACATATTTCACAGCCGGATTCAATTCACCGAGTTCCTTCAAATAGCTTTGTTCCGTAAAATCAAATTCGATCTTGTAGGCAACAAAATCATGAATTTCCAGCGCCATCCGCGTATCTTCAAGCGAAGGGAACTCAATTTCATCAACACCGGGGAAGACGCCATTATCCACCAACGTCCGCGCAAGAAACACAGCCGTGTAATAGTATCCAGGCTCTGTTGGGTGGACATGATCCAACAACAGGGATGGCTCCGGATAATATTTACCGGACAATTTTCTGAAAAATTGATCCACGTCTGCCAAAATCACATTTTCTTTTTTGGCGACTTCGCGCGTGATATTTTGAAAATCAAATTTGGCTCGAAACGGAAGCGCATCCAGGTCCACGGCCCGGCTGAGCGCCTGATTGGCGATGGAATATTCATTGAGCCTGGCGTAATTCATGCCTGCGTAATAGTGGACGTCCGAATAGGTGGAATCAATTTCATACATTTCCTTCCATTGAGACAGTGCAGCGTCATATTTTTTTTCATCAAAAAGTTTGCTCGCCCTTGCACGCAATGAATCCCATCGGACTTTTGTGGCGTAGGGCAAATCTTCCTTAAACTGACTTACGAACGGCGGGAATGTCAGATTGGTCACCGGCGTACAAACCACAACTTTCATCCCTTCCTTTTTGGCCAGACGAACCAGTTCAGTCAGATTTTGCTTAAAATTGCGCTCCACCCGATCATGATATTCATCTCCAAAAGGAACAGTATTCTGAATGCTCCATTGCGCATAATCCTGGTATTCAGCCTCGGTTCTTTTGAATACTTTTTTCAGAATCCACCGCAAACCCTGGTAGAGATATGTTTGCCGGAGCTCTAAAAAGCCATGATTGAAGAATTTTTTGGTGTACAGTTTATTGGCAGATTTGGAGAGCGCAAATTCATTGGGACCAAAATATTCATTGTGCCCGGTATAAACGATGATCAAATCCGGATCGTATTTCTTGACATCCTTGAATACCTTCAACACCGAAAGACTGTTAAAGGCATTGCTCCCCAAATTGAGCATCTCAATTTCAGGCAGGTCTTTATTGTATTGCAAAATGGAGCGCAAATAGTTTGGAAACGAAGCTGGACAATTGTATTCCGGCAAGGTGTTATATGGATAGCCGGCAGATGTCGAGCCGCCAAGGATAAAGATGCGGTATCGGTATTTTTTGTCTTTATATATCGCCCGATTGGATATGGAGGTATTCACATATCTGTCCAGATCGTAGAGGAAGTAATCGGTGAAATAATCCTGATTCAGATAGAGTGTGCCTTTTGATTTATCAACTTTGAGCGGATCGAAGCGATGGGTGATTGAATTGGCCAGCAGTTCCAGTCCCAGCCAAATCACAAATGGAGCAATAATTGCGATGATATAAAAAACAATTTTTTTGATGCGTCGGGTTTTTTTATTTTTTTTCACTATCTATCCTCGATTATTCACATTATATTGCTAAAGGTATCGAGATAACCTGAATGGTGCTGAATTTAGCCTGAATTATTCACATATTTCAGCTTAAAAATATTTAACTTAATGCTATTAATAAAAATAACCAGATATATGATATTTAACAGAGCTTGATATAGCGAATTATGAATTAACCACCATTCAGGCTATCTGGATTCCTTAATGAATTACAATGAATAATCCAAGTTAGAGATGAGTACATTTTTACGTCTAAAACTGAGTCTTAAATTAATTGAGAATTCAATTTGATAATAATCAGGTAATTGAATCAATTTTATTATAATTATATGAATAATTCAGACTATATCCAATCAAACTATAATTGCGATTATTCTGGTTGTCCAAAAGAACGGGATGTTAATTTCCATACAGTCAGTCAGGTAAAAACACACAAATTCGACTTCCGATTTACACCAAATTTAAGAATAGTATTTTCCGACTACAGCCCGACCACGTTTCAAATTCTGAAAATTAAACACATATCATTATTTCTTTGCACGAAATGCAATAAACTGTTCAAATGGCTGAGAGACCATGAAGTAAAAAACATCGTCTTTCACCACGAATTTATGATACCAGGGCGAATAGATATCCACAGGGACCGTCATCGTGACAGGTTTGGCCAATGTGTATTGCGCCACACGGTTCAGATTGAAATCATACTGTTCGATCAAATCAAAATACACAATTTTTTCATCGGTTAATTCTTTTTTCACTCTGACGATGAAAATGCCGTCTTCATTGACAAACACATCTTCCACCAATGAGCCGGGCGTGTCTTCTTCGGTTCCATACGGCTTTAATTCTGATTCTAATTTTTTTGCAAGTAACAGGTTTCCATCGAAATCATAAACAAAAGCGGAATCAACGATGGCCTGCACATAAACAATGTTCGATTCAGGAGTTAATCGCGAATAGGCGAAATCGAGCATTTCCTTGCCTTCTTCCCGGGCGCGAGGCGTGCGAAACGATTTAACCAATTTTCCATTGGTATCGTAAATTTCCAGGCAGGCGCCAAATATCCTCGAATCGTACATTCGATTCAGGACGAAGCGGCCATCCGGGGCCACGGTAATATCGCCTCTGCCACGTAAAAAATGCCGTTTTGACGGTTTGCCATTTTTTGCAAGGAACTCAAGAAGTTGAAGGGTGTGAACCGCTATCGTCGTGTCCACTTGCTGAGCCGAACACAGCGCTTCATAATTCCCGCTGCCAAAGCCGGCAAGATTGTTGATGTAATTCCCGTTTTCATCGAACCGAAGCACGCCGGGGCCGGCAACATCGACAATAATAAATCCTCCATCCGGGGTGACACTCACATCTGTCACCTTTACGAAATACTTATCAAGATCGACATTGGGCATATTTAAGCGGAAAGATGGAATGAGTTCCAGTTGATATTCAGGGGCGCGATCTCCACATCCGGAAAAGCTGAACGTTATGAGCGCCATGAGACCGGCAATTAGAATTGCAATGCGTGTATTAACCTTCAAAATCGTATATCCTTAAAATAGAATGAGATGAATTAAAAAATGGGGGACTCAAGGCAACTATTTCAAGAGTCCCCCATTTGATATTTTTTCTACAAATTTACATCAATGCTGAACAAATTACAATTTTCGATATACTTAGAATTTGAATGTCAATGAGAAGCGATTGACATCATCCAGTACGCCGAAGTTTGTCCATGCATAATCGATGACTAATTTGTATTTATCATAGGGAATTTCCAGACCCGCACCAATGGAGAGACCTTCATCGGTACGATCATAGCTTTGTTTACTCAACCATGAAGCGCGGTTGACATCTTCTGTACCATAATATACATCGCGGCCCAGGAATTCATCCTGAATACCGGAGTAATTAAGCTTGTAGCCACCACGGACAAACATGGTTTTGTACAGATGCATTTCCGCGCCACCATTGATCATCTGGTCAGCATCCAATGGTTTTGCAGCATCGAGATAGCCTTTGACACCGAACATGTCAGAGTCAATCATGCTGTAGGAAACGCCAAAGCTAAAGACCAGCGGCAGGTTGATGGGTACATAGTAGTATTCCATATCCTGGCCAAGGTTCTGAATTCTGGCACCAATGGTGAGGTCTTTGTAACCAATGTTGTAAATCGCACCAAAATCCACGGCAAAAGCATGAATTCCAACGCCGTCGATCGTTTCACTGTAGTATTTCGCAGTGGCACCGAGTGATAATTTATCGGTGAACTGACGACCATAGCTCAATGCGATAAAGTTAGAGTTGTAATCAAATGTGGCATCGTCGACATAATCGACACCTTCGAGACCAGGTTGAATGTCACGGTTGGCGACAATGTCACCAACACCAGCCATCATGCCACCGAGTGCAAATGTTCCCAGATTACCGAAAGAATGAGCCACTGCAAATGCATTGTGACTTAAGTCAGCAATCCAGTTGTTATAAGAAAATGTAACCTGAGTTTCCCCGGATTCGAGTACGATACCGGCCGGGTTCCAAAATAACTGGTTGGCGTCGCCCTGGGTTGTTGTCATTGCGCTTGCCAATGCGGTTGCTTTGGCGCCGACAGCAACTTTTAATATTGAGGCACCTGACGAACCAGTTTTTTTCATTTCCTGTCCAAACCCGCTACCTACAAAAATGATCATCACTAATATAAGTAGCGTGGAGATTATTTTATGTCTCATAGAGCATATTCTCCTAATTTCTTAGTTTTTTAGTAAATTATTAACCATTAGGCTTAGCGCATAATTGCTAAATAACCGGTTTGCTGACCACCAGGATATTCGGCAACCCAAATGTAAAGACCACTTTGTACTTCAGGGCCGTCTTTGGTGAACATATCCCAGAAAATGGTTCCATTTTCAGGATCCAAACCATAGTATTCGATGACGTCCATGATTTGACCGGACAGATCAAAAATGGTAATTTTGGTATTTAACGGTAAATTGTAAAATACCACTTTATGCTCTAATCCGACATCATGCGGAGCCTGAACTTTATACGGATTCGGTTTTACCGCAATTGATTTTTTACCACTGATCAATTCTTCTGCTTCAGCACGCGGCAGATTCAATACAAAAGGCGCGCCCATTTCTTTCATACCGGCAGCATCGGTTGGGAAATCTGTGGCTGCGGTCGCCCATGGATAGGTTCCCAGCCATTCGCCCCAACGTCCGTTGAAGTTCACGTTACCTGTTTCCAGGCTGGTGAATGACGTATGAGCAATGGTTCCGCTTTCATTGTCAAACGCAGCGACATAATACCAGAATGTATATCCGAATCGGGCTTCTGGTGATTCGTCGATCCATTCATAGGCATAAGTGCCAGCATCATCTCTGGAGTTGCCATAGCTTCCGAGCTCGGATGCAGGAATGTAAGCCATAATTTTCCAGGGTCCATGGAAACCCGGATCCCATTCCAGGTTTTCGCTGGAAATGCTGTTGTTTGGATTGATGGGTTCGCTGAATCTGGCTTCCAGTTCCTCCTCGGAAATGCCGATATCATCAGCATCCTGATGATGGAATCTGTCTAAAAAACGAACGCCAAACTGACCGGAATCATATTTGGGATACGCAGTGACGCGGTAAATTTTGTAACCGGCAAAATCAGAAGCTGTTTCTGCACGGTCATCCCATGCAACTCTCGGTTTTACTGTGAGACCGCCTGCTTCTTCATATTCAACAGCCGTCACTTTAATGTCAGGCATGGGCGGAGGCACAGGCACATTCCAGTCGTTTTCATAAGCGAAACGAGCAGCAGCCAGTGCATTTCTCACACCTTTCAACCGATAGCCGCCGTATTCAACAGCAACGACGGTAATGGTTTCGCCGACTTCCAGGGAGAAAGGACCAACACCAGAAGATGCACCGGAACCGAAGTTAAATCCGTCTTTCGGCGTTCCACCGGCAGTCCATTCGTCTTCAGCCGGGATGCCCGGGCTCGGGGTGCCGGGATAATTCTTTTCCCAGTTCTGAATCCAGCGATTCGTGTATTTCAAATCGCCCATGGGTTGACCACCCAGAACCGGCAGATTGGCAAATGAAACAGGATCGCCAATTGTGTACGGTTGCGAGGTATCAAAATAGTTTGGATCCGGTTTGATTACTTTTCCATTGAGCATTGAAGGATCTTCACTCTTTCCACCTTCTTCGTAGAACACACCTGTGGCCATAATGAAGTTACCGTAAGGTTCACCAATTTTGGTTCGGTTACGAGTAACGTACCAGCCTCTTTCAGTGTCTTCACCAATTGGATGGCTGCCGTAAATGGTCATTTTATCTTCTGCCGCAGAACCGCCGTCCATACCGCCTTGTTTCACGGCAATAAAGTGCTGGCCATTCCAGATATCAAATAAAATTAATCGACGGTTACGATAAGCGACCTGGCGGCTTCCATCAGGAGCCCATCCATTGGCATCGATTAAACCCTGGTTGATATTGGTTGCCCAGCAGAACGCCACATCCCAGGGATTGCCATCCGGATCCGGGCTGCCATCATAACCGGAGAGGCGTGATGCAGGCCACCAGCCGGTCCAGCGGGTACCGCGTTTTCGCAATGCCATGCTTCCGAATGTTCCGTCGTCGAACATCATGGAGAGGGCTTCGATTTTGTGATCGGTGCGATCGACGGTGCCGTCGCAGTTATTGTCCTGCACACCGGTATTGGTCAGTTCGAATTCAAAAGCAATAAAGTCGTTCATATTCGCTTCATTGAAGCTGTAGCCACGAACGCGGCCTTTGACATCCACACCAATATTGGTGGGCATGAAGAATTCATAGACCTGTTGGTAACGATCATCACTTGCCCAGGGAGCGCCGCCATGTGTGCTTCCAGTGGATGTCGGAACCTGATCTGTATTGCCCATACCTTCCATCCAGAATGCATTACAGTAATTCATGTAATTAGCTGTATCGCTGGCAACGGATTCGCGATACGCGCCGATTGGTTCTGTTGGATGGTATTCTGTCATAACGAGGTTAGTATTCCATGTCAATGTAAAAATATCACCGCCGGGATAATGATATGTCGGGGCGGTCCATTGACGGGCGTAGTTACCAAGTCTGGCGAGTAAAGAGTTTTTCAGGACATCGGTCTGTGACTCGCCGTAATATTTGTTGATACCACTTGGCATAATACTTTCCCACAGGTCACCGCAGCAAACGCTTCCGATTCCCGGCCAATCTGTTGCCAGGGCGGATGTGCTCAGGCCTATGAGAAATATTATCATTAGAATTGATAAATTCTTTTTTATCATTACGTTTCTCCTAAGTTTAACCTAATTGAGAAAGTCTATTCAGTTATTGAATGACAATTAGAATGAGACTTCAAAGCCAACATACATTTCCCGGGCAATACCAGCCAACGGGCTTCCGTATTGATCGGTGGGACGGTTCAACTGTCCCCAGGGGCCTAAGCCTTGTTCGTAATAACTCACCTGACCGTAATCATCGAACGTCAGGATATTTTCGCGATCAAGCACATTCAACATTTCGAAAAACAACCCGCCGCGGAATCCTGCAACCGTGACATACTTGGTCAAACGTAAGTCAACCTGTAAGAAGGATTCGCCATCGAGTTTATTTTCGTAACGTGCATTGACAACATTAAGTTTCTGGGTATAACGCCAGGGGCTTTTGTACGTTGCCATGGTGGCCATTTTCACGTCAAACGGGAAATCCCACAACAATGACAATTTGGCTTTCCAGTCGTTATATCCGCGAGAATATGTGGGCCAGTATTCGACTACTTCCCAATTGTAGGGTTGTGCATCTTTATAACTGATGGAATTGGTGAACTGGGCATCCTGGTTGATATTACCGCCGTTTGAGGAGGCTTTATCATAGGAATAAGACACACTCAGATTACCGGAAAGGCCAAATACACCGAAGTATCGTTCAGGCGTTGGACGTTTCCAGAAATTGAGTTCCAGACCGCGGCTGTCGCGGTATCCCCAGACGGATTGATAAGTGTACAGAGAAAAATCGGTGCCGGTAGCAGCTTTATCCTGGCCAATGCTCCAGCCTGAGGCGCTACCATTTCTCACATCGCGATAGTACGCAGTGAGGTCAACGCCAAAATCATTGGTCAATGCGACGTTGATACCGATTTCGTAGGCTGTTGCTTTTTCAGGATCAGGATCAGCATTTCGCACTAACGGTAATGAAGAATTGGCAAATGAGCCGTGGTTTCTCAACCAGTAACCCAGGTTCGGCTGCGTAGTATAAATACCCCAGCTATAATGCATGGCAGCATTTTCTGTGATCGGATGAGAAATACCGATACGCGGGCTGAAGTAATATCGGGTTTCGCTTGGTTCGGTGTTGTCCCAGACCATCACAGCCTGACCATTGTCCAGTGTGTCGAATTTCACCGGTTCGATAAAATCAGTGACGACTTCGGTATCCATATTATAGGCGTCGAATCGGGCGCCCAGGTTCACGATGATGCCTTCATACTCAATTTTATCCTGGACAAATGTACCAAACGACCAGGGATTGACGTCGAAAATAACGGTTTCGAACTTGAATGAAGGATCGGGGAATCCGACACTGGATTTGTGGGAGAATTGATCCACATTATGCATTTTGTATTCCACACCCGCTTTTAACTGATGATGGAAACTGACCTGGTTGGTGTAATTGGAAGCCAGGGTTAAGGTGCTGGTTTTCAGGTTTTCGTAGTGATAACCGGAAAGGCCAAAACGCACCTGGTTTCCAAAACCGGACACTTCATAATTTGGATCGTTACCCGGGGAGGTGTTGAAAATACGGGTATTCGGGTCGTTCAGGTAATAATCAGCTTTTTCTGCGGTGTCCAGGATCAACCAGTCATCGCCATAGTTATCGAACTGGAGCTGATCATCAACCGGTTTATAACCCCAAGTTTTGTCGTTGGACACAAAACTCACTGTAGATTCCAGGAAGCTCTGTGGATTGAAAACGTGGGTGTGTTTCAGATAGGACACGATGCCGGAACGATCCCATATCGGCTGGCCTTCAAGCCAGAACTGATACATATAGGAATAGGATCGGTTTTCCCATCCGAGCACTTTGCCCCAATCATCCATTTTACCGTAAGCAACGATACGATCGGATTCAGTGATATCGTAGTTTAATTTCAATGCAAGACCAAGATTTCTCTGGAATTCACCGGGGAAACGGCCATTATCATTGAGTAAATTACCTGAGAAGTAGAAACTGCCTTTGTCTGTCAATGGTCCGCCGAGGCTGAATTCTGAACTCATGCGGGGATCTTCGCCATAGGGGTAGAGATCTTCGGTCCAGGTCATTCTGTTAGCCAATTCGGTTTGACCATTGTCAATCAGGTTTTGTTTGTGCTGGTTATACAATGCAGCCGGGGTCATACCCTGCAGGATGGCTTCATCGCCAGGTACTGCGGTGTAGGTATTGGGACCGGCATGGTCCAAACCACCGAGGCTTGAACGGAAATAGACTTTACCTGAATATTGTTTGCCACCGCTCTTGGTTGCGATGTTAATTACACCGGCAGAAGCGCTGTACTCTGCATTGAACGTACCGGCGATCACGCTGGCTTCGGCAACACTGCTCTGGTTCACGCCACCAACGGTCTGAATCATTTCAGCGGAACGTCCTCTCACGTCCTCGCTCGATTCAGAACTGAATTCACCAGTGGTATTTCCCATTGCGTTGGTATTTCTTTTTACATTTGTATAGGCATCAGCGCCACCACCGGTAACAGCCATAATATCGGTGATGTTCACACCGTCTACCATGTAGGCAACACCGGCTTTGTTGGCGCCGCGCATGGACTGGGTTGTGACTGATGTTTGCAGAATTTCATTTAAGTCGTTTACCGGGAGGATATTATCGACCAGGTCCTCGCCGAATGAAATTTTCGTAGCAGTCATGGTTTTGTCAACAGGAGGTCTTTCCGCAGTGATCGAAACTGTCTCTCCCTCGATTACTGTAGATTTCAACTGGACATCTAATGTGGTGGTTACGTCCAATTGTGATCGAACGCCCTCAATTTCCTTTGTCGCATAACCCATGAAGGTTACTCTGACAGTATAGGTTCCGGGAGGGACATTCAATATAAAATATTGACCCTGCTCATTTGTCGCAGCACCCATGCTGGTGCCAACTATGAGCACTTGAGCCCCTGGAAGCGGGTCTCCTGTTTGTTCATCCGTTACCGTCCCTGCAATTTTTCCCAAAGCAGCAAAGGACGGGGTAGCGAATAAAAGTGCTACGACCAGGCCTATAGTAAACACTATAGACAACTTTCTTAAGTTTTTCAATGACATAAGAGTCCTCCAAATTAAAATAGGATTTAATGATTCATTAAAGAAATCGATTCCTAAACTACATCATACTTTCGCTTTTCTCCCTCACCTCCTTAAGTTATGGTGTGATTGTCACTATTTTTTATTCGTTTAAAATTGTTCCGCTTACTATTTTTCCATCACCTCCTTCATAGTTCTTTTCAATAAATTACCAAAATAACAATTTTGTCATAAAATGCAAAAAGCGAAAAGATTCCTATCCCGCGCCCCCCATTTTTTTTCAGGATAGAATTTTTTTCGCTTTTTTTCAAATATCTCATGTGATTACAGAAATTTTGGTGAGTTCAAATTCATCAGATCAAGCATTTTAACCATAAAAAACCATTATATTTATGACGCACGTAACTCTATCACTTCTGTAAACCACCACCCAAAATATAGACAACGAACAAATTGTTGCGTAAAATTAATCAGGACTGAGTCTGATTAAACATCATATACGTTAAAACATTGTTTTACAATGAGCCAACGGAAAATATACAAAATCATAACACTTTTGTCAAGTATTTTTTTTCATTTCAATAATTTTAAGTGGATTTTTCACGCCTGTAACATTCATTCAAGAATGTTAATATTAGGTTTAATTTACTGTTATTATTATTATTAATTAATTTAAAGCATCTATTCGTGCTGAATCCGGCTCCTTCAATATTTCATAGCAATATTTTTCCAATTTCTAACTATTTTACAAATCACCATGGTTACGTCTGCTTTTTCTATCATGGTGAATTGACTCAAAGAGACAAAAAAGCTGTGGTATGTTTGTTTAGTTTAGTTTCGGTTCTATGCTGTTTCGTGTGGTTGAATTGATTTAACCACACGAAACAGCATAGAACCAAAAAATATATGACATCGTAATTATGAAATATGGTACTAAATGATATTTGATCGCTATTAAAGGAAAAGTTGGTTAATGTCGATAATTATTGAGAAATTAAGTTCAATTCTCTCATTTCAGATGAACACTTAAAATTTCAGGGGCTGTATGGAAAACAAGCGTGATATTATTGATACGTTCATTCAACGAGTTGCAACAATAAATACTCACTGGAAAATGGTGAAAGATATTTCCCCGGAACGCAAACGGGATATTCGTGAAATCATTTTCACCATTCAACATATTTGCAAAGAAGTAACGCAGGAGAGTTCAGAAGAAAATTCATTCAAAACCACCTCCAGAAAACCGATCGCTGAGATTCTGCAAAATATCATAGAGGACCTTGACCAAAATTTGGATAACATTTACAAAATTCCTATTCTGATAAGCACCGGGGATACCTATTTCAACGCCGGAGAAATAGCGCGCGGCCAGGCTGTATATATTCGAACATTGACCATTGCCGAAGAATTGAATCTGGTTTTTTTCCAGACAGCCATTAAATTCAAGCTGGGCAAGACTCATGCTTCGCTGGCAAACTGGGAATTGGCTGAGCTTTATTTTCACGAGGCGCTGGAATATTATCAAACGCTGGAAGACTATCCCAATATCATCGAAGTGCGAGCTGAACTGGCAGATCTTCATTTCAAAAAAGGAGAGTATAATCTGTCGCAAAAGCTATATGTCCAAACTCTGCAATTGGCAGAAGAAACAAAAAATCCAAAAAAAACAGCCTACCTCAAGAATCGGCTCGGCGTGGTCAGTCGGATAAAAGACGAGCGATCCACCAGCATTGACCTGTTACAAAAATCTGTCGATATGTTCGAAAAGCTCGATGAAATTCAGGGATTGATTGAAAGCCTGAATGAACTTGCCATGAGTCACGTCCAAAAATCAAACTATGAAAAATCGCTCACCTTGTTGAACGAATGTGTGGAGCTGTGCACGAGGTACGGTGACAATCAGTTATTGGCGTATATATATTTGAATAAAGCAATTTTTTACCTCCACGTTGGCGATTATCGTCATGCGGCACAATTCTGCAGTGAAGGACTCAAACAATTGATTCAGATTAAAAATCCTGTCGGACTGGCCAAAGTGGCTGTAATTTACGGGCACATTTTCCGAAATTACAAGCAGTATAATATTGCTCTGGAATGGTACGAAGAAAGCATCCGGCTGTATCAGGATTTTGAGATTCCATTGGGTCTGGCCAATAGCTGCCAGGAGTACGCTGAAATGCTTTCTGAAATGGGAGAGCTGGATCAGGCTATTAAACACATGGAGATGGCCAAAGATATTTTAGATTCTCTGGAATTAACCAATAAAGCCAATGAAGTTGAAAAGGACGTTGAAAAGCTATATTATTCACGCCGGTATCAGAGAGAAGCAGAGCCGCAACTGGCGAGCCACCACGGGAAGTGATTTCACTAATCGCATTAAGCATGATGATTGATGATACCACTATTTTTGTAATCATAATCTTAATCCCAAATTGAGCGATCAGCCACCATTATGCTGAACGCTCAATTCAAATTAATCTCAGTAGTATCGCACCATTTTCTAAGTCCATAATCTCAGAAAGCCCTGGATTAAAATCCCACAGTCTTCAACAAAATCGCCAAAAGAATTCCGGCAGCTACAGCAGAGCCAATAACCCCGGCCACATTCGGGCCCATGGCATGCATGAGCAAAAAGTTCGAAGGATCTTCCTTTGCGCCAAAATTCTGCACCACTCGTGCGGAATCGGGCACAGCAGATACACCGGAAGCGCCCACAAGCGGATTGATTTTGCTGTCGCCTTTGAGGAACAGGTTCATAAACTTCGCGAAGAGAAGGCCGCTGGCCGTGGCAATCATAAATGACAATGCGCCAAGCACAAAAATCAGAATCGATTGAGGGCGCAAAAATGTGGTGGCCTGCGTACTTGCGCCCACTGTAATGCCTAATAAAATGGTAACGATGTCAATCAGTGCATTACGGGCGGTATTTCCCAGCCGGTCGGTGACGCCGCATTCCTTGAGCAAATTGCCGAAAAACAGCATGCCCAGCAGCGGAATGGAACCGGGAGAAATGAACGCGGTGATGAGGAATGCAAAAATCGGAAATATAATTTTCTCAATCTTTGAGACGCTTCTCGATGGTTTCATTCGGATGAGGCGCTCTTCTTTTGTCGTGAGCAATTTCATAATTGGCGGCTGAATAATAGGCACCAATGCCATGTACGAATAGGCGGCGATGGCAATTGCGCCAATTAAATGCGGCGCCAGTTTGGATGCAATAAAAATCGCGGTCGGGCCGTCAGCGCCCCCAATGATGCCAATGGCGCCGGCTTCCTGGGGTGAAAAACCCAGCGCCAAAGCGCCCAGCAATGTGACAAATATGCCCACCTGAGCGGCCGCGCCGAGAAGCAACAATTTTGGATTGGACAATAACGCGGAAAAATCGGTCATGGCGCCCAGACCCAAAAAAATGAGCGGCGGGTAAATACCCTTGAGAACACCATAATAAAGATAATTCATGACACTGCCATCTTCGTAGATACCCAATTGCAGGCCCACATTTTCGAGGAACGGAATATTTCCGATGAGAATACCAAATCCGATGGGAACGAGCAAGAGCGGTTCGTAATCCTTTTTTATCGCAATGTAGATGAAAAACAGCCCCACCAGAAGCATGATGATGTGGCCGGGCGTTACATTATAAAATCCGGTAAAATGTATGAATCGAAAAAAACCTTCCATGTCAGCCCCCAATCTCCACCAGTACATCGCCTTCCAGCACGGAATCGCCGGGCTTCACTTTAATGCTGGTCACTTTGCCCTGCCGGTTCGACTGAATATTATTCTCCATTTTCATGGCTTCCATTTTCAACAGGCTTTGCCCCACTTCGACTTCATCTCCCTCTTTGACGGAGATTTCCAGAATCAAACCGGGCAATGGCGCTTTGACCACTCCGGATGTCGCAGTTCGATGGGACGCTTTGGTCTGAATCGGTCGTTTCTCACTATCATGGACAATCCGTTGCCGAATAAGTTGCGGTGTTTTCCGCTGCATCGGCTCTTCGAGAATATCGACATCATATTCTGAACCGTTCACTTCAATAACGGCATGATCTTCTCCCAGATTTTTTATGACCACACCATAAGGATTCCCATTGATAGAAAATTTATACGTCTTCATTCTGTTTCCTCAACAATGATTTTTATTTGCAATTTCTGCAAGATGAACCTGCGTCAGCGTAGAACATGTCAGCGCGAAAGTCTCCGAATTCCATGAATCTTGGAGGACCACGGCGAATAGGGTTTCCTTATTCGATTGAGCGTGATAATTGTCTGCTCCAGATCATGAAATTCATCACGACTTCGCTGAATGGCCATTGAAATTGCTGCAATGACTTCGCCTGTTATCGGTTCTTTTCCAGTCCGTCCGGATATTTCCAGTGCTCCTGCTTCCGCCTTCTTTTTTTTCTTTGCCGGATCAAGTACACGAATAAATATTTTCATACAAAAGAATAGTACGAGCAGGCTTAAAAAAACAACTGAAATTCCCAAAACGGCGATAGACAAACCTAATTGTAATGATGAAAAATCAATCATAGTTATTCGAGTTGTTTCGTCATAAAATTATATTAAACTGCCCCATTGACCTGGCGTATCAGGACCGGGGACTATCTACTTTCAATTTATAAAGGAATATTGCCATGTTTCTTCGGCGGATTCGAATCCCGTTTTGTAGCAATGCTTTCCAACGCGCGAATGATGCGGAACCGGGAATTTCGCGGCTCGATCACATCATCGATGAAACCATACTGAGCGGCTGCGTATGGCGTGGCAAATTTGCTTCGGTATTCCGCTTCACGTCTGGCGATTACTTCTCCGGGATTTTCAGAAGATTTAATCTCTTTACCATAAATGATTTCGATGGCGCCTTTGGGCCCCATTACAGCAATTTCAGATGTGGGCCAGGCATAATTTATATCGCCGCGCAGATGTTTCGAGCTCATCACATCATAAGCGCCGCCGTACGCTTTCCGCGTAATGATCGTTACTTTTGGCACGGTGGCTTCAGCGTAAGCATAGAGTAGTTTCGCGCCATGCGTAATAATGCCGCCAAATTCCTGGCCGGTGCCGGGCAGAAAGCCGGGAACATCCACAATTGTCACCAATGGGATATTGAACGCATCGCAAAACCGGACAAACCGCGCTGCCTTGCGGGATGAATTGATATCCAGCACCCCGGCCAACGCATTTGGCTGATTGGCCACAATTCCCACGGACCTCCCGTTGAACCGCGCAAATCCAATGATGATGTTCGGCGCCCAATGCCGTTGCACATGAAGGAACTCGGTGTTATCCACAACTGCATGAATCACATCCATCATATCATAGGGTTTGTTGGGACTGTCCGGAATGATGTAATTCAGCGATTCTTCCAGCCGATCAATGGCATCGTTGCATGGAACGATGGGCGGATCTTCCATGTTGTTTTGCGGCAAGTAGCTAATAATTTTCCGAATCAGGCTTATGCCTTCCTTTTCATCTTCCACAGCAAAATGAGACACCCCGGAAACCTGGTTGTGCACCATGGCGCCGCCAAGTTCTTCCTCGGTCACATCTTCGTTGGTCACTGTTTTTACCACCTTGGGGCCGGTGAGAAACATGTAACTGGTGCTTTTCGACATGATGATGAAGTCGGTGATTGCCGGCGAGTACACAGCACCCCCGGCGCATGGTCCGAAAACGGCTGAAATTTGCGGCACAACACCGGACGCCATAACGTTTCTTAAAAAGATATCTGCATAACCTGCCAGGCTCAACACACCCTCCTGAATTCTCGCCCCGCCGCTGTCATTTAACCCGATGACCGGCGCTCCGTTTTTCATGGCCATGTCCATCACCTTGCAGATTTTCTTAGCAAATGTCTCTGACAGTGATCCGCCAAAAACAGTGAAATCCTGAGAAAAGACATAAACAAGCCTGCCATCGACAGTTCCGTAACCGGTCACAACGCCGTCCGATAGGTATTGCTGTTTTTCCAGCCCGAAATCAGTGCAGCGATGCGTGACAAACATATCAAATTCCTCGAAGCTGCCATCGTCCAAAAGCAATTCAATGCGCTCGCGTGCAGTCAATTTGCCTTTTTCATGCTGACGTTCCACTCTGTTTATGCCGCCGCCCAGCTTGGCCTGCTCACGCTTTTCCAACAGTTCTTTTAATTTTTCTTCAATGATTTCCATAAAATCCTCTTACTCAAATGAAAATTTCCGAAGCGATGCGATCTTCGGAAAGAATCTTTTATTTATATCTCAAACATTTTCAAATACATATTAACATAGAACAGGGAATACACTGCACTAATCTTCCTCACACATTTCAGTCAATACGCCAAAGGTCGATTTTGGGTGAAGAAAAGCAATGTTCAGTCCCTCAGCACCCTTGCGCGGCTTTTTGTCGATCAACTGCACCTGATGCTCTTCCAGGCTCTGAAGCTGCTTCTCAAGGTCTTCCACGTGATAGGCGATGTGATGCACGCCTTCGCCCTTTTTCTCCAAAAATCTGGCAATAGGGCTGTCATCGGAAGTGGGTTGGAGCAATTCAAGCCGCACCTCGCCGACGGTGAACATGGCAATTCTTACTTTCTGATCCGGCACTTCTTCCTGGTTGGTACAGGTTAAGCCCATCACCTCAGAATAGAAATGAATCTGCTTTTGCAAATCCCTGACCGCAATTCCGATATGATCTATTTTTTTTATCATGATTGCCTCTAACCTGGATTATTCATTGTAATTCATTAAGGAATCCAGATAGCCTGAATGGTGCTTAATTCAGAATTCGTTATATCAAACTCTGTTAAATTTTACACACCTCGTTAATCTCACTAAT
>CAZSBG010000048.1:0-45187 GCA_964605145.1 uncultured Cytophagia bacterium
GCATTCGGGCATGACAATTTGATCTAAAATGTACTTTTGGAAAAAGTGTCCGGTAGTGAGTCAAAAAATAAAAATACCTCCACTCTGTGGAGATTCTATTTCGAAAATCTTGTTCTATTCTTGAACCGATTTATTGTTAATAAAATTAATTTATACTGGAATTTTTGTTCTGGATATACACATTAAATTAAGGAGAAATAAAAAATGAAATCTTATCTGTTCACTTCGGAATCAGTCACCGAGGGGCATCCTGATAAAATGGCGGATCAAATATCTGATGCAGTGCTGGACGCTATTTTCGAAGAAGATCCAAATGGTCGCGTTGCCTGCGAGACATTTGTGACGACAGGCTTGGCGGTGGTTGGCGGTGAAATTACAACTGACTGTTACGTGGATATTCCTAAAATCGTCCGTGAAGTAGTCAAAGACATTGGCTATATCGATGCACGTTATGGATTTGATTCTGAGACATGCGGCATTCTGACTTCGATTGATCAGCAATCTTCAGATATAGCCATGGGGGTTGACCGCGAAGGCGCCGGCGATCAGGGAATGATGTTTGGATATGCAAACAATGAAACCGAAGAGTTAATGCCGCTTCCAATTTTGTTGGCACATAAATTAACCAAACGTCTCTCCGAAGTGCGGAAAAAAAATATTCTGCCTTATCTGCGCCCGGACGGCAAATCTCAGGTCACCATTTACTACGAAAATGGTAAGCCAAAATTTGTCGATACCGTTGTCATTGCGGCTCAGCACAGCCAGGAGATTAAACTGGTCGATTTGCGTCAGGATATCATCCAGCATGTTGTTAAGCCGGTATTGCCACCGGAAATGGTCAATGATCACGAAATTGTGTATCACGTGAATCCCACCGGCCGTTTTGTCATCGGAGGCCCGCAGGGAGATGCCGGCCTGACAGGACGCAAAATTATTGTGGATACCTATGGCGGATACGCACCTCATGGCGGCGGCGCTTTTTCAGGCAAAGACCCAACCAAGGTTGACCGATCCGCGTGCTACGCGGCGAGATGGGTTGCGAAAAATATCGTGGCAGCCGGGCTTGCTGATCAATGCACTATTGAATTGGCCTATGCGATTGGCGTGGCTGAACCGGTGTCCATCATGGTGGATGCTCATGGAACCGGCAAAAGACCGGATGATGAAATCGAGAAGCTGGTTAAAAAACATTTCGATCTCACTCCCAAAGGCATAATTGAAGCGCTGGATTTGCGCCGTCCCATATATCGCGAAACAGCAGCTTATGGTCATTTCGGAAGAACCGAGTCCAGTTTTTCGTGGGAAAAAATAAACATGGTTGACAAATTAGCCGGATGATGAAGTTTTCCATGAGTCAATGAATATATTTTTAAAAATCTCAGGAGGTACAACGTGAATTATGATATAAAAGATATTAACCTTGCCCCGGAAGGTAAAAAGAGGATTGAATGGGCAGATAACGACATGCCTGTTCTGCAATTGGTCAGGGAAAAATTTGCCAAAGAAAAACCCCTGGCTGGAAAAAAAATGTCTGCATGCCTGCACGTAACCGCTGAAACGGCAAACCTGGTTCGAAGCCTTAAAGCGGGAGGCGCCGATATTGTGCTTTGCGCATCGAATCCATTGTCCACGCAGGACGACGTTACCGCTTCACTGGTCAAGGATTTTGGAATTCCTGTCTATGCTATCAAAGGTGAAGATACAGAGACCTATTACAATCACATTAAATCTGCAATTGAACATGAACCGGTTGTCACCATGGACGATGGCGCTGACCTGGTATCCAATATTCATTCGGATTATCCTGAACTTGGGAAAAATATTTTGGGCAGCATGGAGGAAACCACAACCGGTGTCATTCGCCTTCGAGCCATGGAAAAGGACGGCGCATTGCAATTTCCGGTCATTGCAGTGAATGATGCAACCACGAAAAATTTATTCGACAACCGCTACGGTACCGGACAATCAACCGTCGACGGAATTATTCGCGCCACGGATATTCTTTTGGCGGGGAAGAACGTCGTCGTTGCCGGATACGGCTGGTGCGGCCGCGGATTTGCCACGCGCTGCAAAGGAATGGGCGCCAATGTTATCATTACCGAGGTCGATCCCATCAGAGCGCTGGAGGCGGCTATGGACGGATTCCGAGTGATGGAAATGGAAACCGCAGCTCCTCTGGGCGATTTGTTCTGTACGCTGACCGGCGATATTAATGTGCTCCGGGAAGAACATTTCGCGAATATGAAAGATGGAGCCATTGTTGCCAATTCCGGCCATTTTAATGTTGAAATCGACATTCCTGCGCTCAAGGAAATGGCCAAAGAATGTCGCGAGCAGGTGAGAAAATTTGTCGATCAATATGTGCTGTCCGATGGGCGACGAATCAATCTCGTGGCAGATGGCCGGCTCGTGAATTTAGCGGCGGCGGAAGGTCACCCGGCATCTGTGATGGATATGAGTTTCGCCACCCAGGCGCTGGCAACTGAATATGTGATAAAAGAACAAGGTAATTTGACGGCAAAAGTCTATAATGTCCCCTCAGAAATTGAGGACTGGGTTGCCAAGTTGAAACTGAAATCCATGAACATTAAAATTGATGTGCTCACTCCGGAGCAGGAAGAATATCTCTCATCCTGGCACATGGGCACCTGATATAAACGTTTTCATAACCTCCCGGAATTAACACTCTTTCGGGAGGTTACTTTATGCGTGAACGGGAATGAATAATAATGAAGTATAATAATTATATTTTTATCTTTCTCTGTGAAAAAAAATCGGGGTTTCTCATGAAGACAAAAACGTTGATTTCAATAATTACCATTGTTTCAATGGGGTGCTTACTCCTGTTTTGCGGTGAAAAACAGGAACATCAAACAGGTGAAATCGAACAAAAAGAAGGCGCGTCTGAGGCTCAAACGGTTCAAACCATTAAGCCCAAACCGATAAATTATGATTCCATGTTGACAGTCATTGCTCCAAAAATTGAAGCATTGTTAAAAACACCGGAAAATATCCAGTTGAGGCAGGAGCTCGTTTCCATCTGTTTCGACACCACGTGGCAAACGATTCTCGCGGCAGGATTTGGCAAGCCATTCCAGCAGGCCAATACCGAAACCATCGCTGCCAGATATGCGGATCAGGCGGCAACCGCCGATGCCTACCGCTGGGCTGCGTATATCAAGAAATGGCAGGCCGATCCCACTAAACCGGATATCGGGCATCTTTCAGGTGAGATTAAAGGCGGCCGCGTTGTTGCGCGAAATGAAACAGAAAATGGTCGTGTGTCGGTTCTGGTGGAGATTCATAGCTCCAATCTGCCGGATTGAAAAAATCAACCGCACAAAACCAGGGAGTCGAATGCAGCTCAATAATTGAATTCTATTTTTGCAAGTAATAAATTATGGTTGATATAAAAAAAGGGTTACAGTGTTTGCTGCAACCCTTTTTCTATTAAAAAGCTGAAAAAAACTTAGCCTGAATTATTCACAAATTTCAAACAATAGATATTTAACTTAATGAAATTTAACAAAGTTAGATATACTGAATTCGGAATTAAGCACCATTCAGGCGATCTGGATTCCTTAATGCATTACAATGAATAATCCAGGTTAGAAAGCAATAACATAGCCGCCCATAATCATCAAATCAGGAGCGCCATCATCCAGGCCAATGCCCAGTGCACCGCGCACGCGACCGCTACCCATAACATAGTCGCCGCCACCGCTCAACATCATGTAATCGCCCTCGCTTCGGAAGGTCAATTCGCCAACGACGTTCAGCATGTCATTCACCGGGTAAATGACGCCGCCGCCAATATTCAGATAGTTCTCGTATTCGGTTTTCTCTTCACCTTCTGTAAAGACTGGTGGAACCCATTCTCCTGTATTCGGATCGAAATATCCCTGTGTGAAGTCACCGTCTTCATAGGTTGTTGTCTCGTAGAAATTTAATCCGATGGTTCCTGTAATGATCATGCCATTTTCTAACGCATGTCGTACCGCACCAAAGGCGCCAAAATTGAGATTTCCCTGACCGACATCTTCAGAACCAATTGGCAAGGTCACCATGGCGCCTGCCGAAAAATTGGTCTGGCCATTATTCATAACGTTGTAGCGACCGTAAGCGCCGAGATCGGAAAGTCCTGATTGACCGTCTCCCTCTTCCGGCGACCAGCTCAAAAATTGAAGAGAAGCACCGACTTCAATTTTTTCATTGATGGGGTAGCCACCCTGACCACCGAGTCCGAGTATGCTCGCGAAATCGTAGTCAGAAAATTGAAGTCCACCTTCAACGTAGCCGGTCTGCGCGATGGGAGCATCATAAAAGAATGATTGGAATAATCGGACGTTATCTAAGTTTGTCTGTCCAAATACTGGCAAAGCGATAATCAGCATCACCACCACAAGCAGTTGCATTTTCAAGTTGATTTTCATACTTACCTCCATTTATACAGTTATTTGTTTGTAACTATTCAGCCACCGAGTCACAGAGAACACGGAGAAAAATTCAATCAAAAATTGCCATCATTTTTTGTAAATATGATTGCCAAACAGTGAATACTATCTTTTTAAAGTTACATACATTAAAAACGAATTCATATTTATGCGAAGAATACGTATTGCATCATGTTATTCTGTTTCCAAATAGTTAATGAAAATATATTTCAATCACATTATGAGACACACTTTCCGAAAATAATTCATGAGAATATCTCTGAGCCCTCTGTGTCTCGGTGGCATTTTTCATAAGGCTGAAAAGTTACATTTGTTTTTAAAAAGGTCAAGGAATATATCAAATTGAATTCAAATTGTCAAGCATTTTTTAGTTTTATTTGAAGTAAATGCTAAAGTTATTCACTATTTTCTGGCTTAAATTAAACTTTTCATATACCATTCTTTTAACTTTAAATTTTTCCTTGCAATTTTACTGTTCGATTTCTATATTTCAAGCTAATCATAAATTTCGAAGAAAAAATATGACGAAAGAAAATGTCGGGAAAAAATTCAAAATTAGTATATTCCACTGATCCGGGAACGAAGAAAAAAATTGAAGGAGAGAAAAAATTATCCCAAAAAGATCAGTTGGAAGATATGCCGCCCTTGGAACAACACATTCATATTTCACTTGAGAAAAAGGGGCGAAAAGGAAAAACAGTGACTTTGATAAAAAATTTTCATCACACTCAGGAAAAGTTGTCAGCATTGGCGCGAGAATTGAAACAATTTTGTGGAAGCGGCGGCACTGTAAAAAATCAGACGATTGAAATTCAGGGGGATAAACGGGGCCAGGTGGATAAAAAATTGAAATCGCTCGGGTATCGTGTTCGGGTAAATTAAGCATAAATTTTCAATCGCCGACTGTGACTATATCAGTAACCATTGTCTATTTTAAGCCATATTGCCTATCGGCGGTTGATGTGAAATTCGAATTTTGTTTGTGTCTAATTTTTGATAGCATTTCAATCACCGGGGAATCTTTGATCCGGGATGGGAACACAAGGGAGTTTTTTATGCATGAAAAGAATCGCAACGCGGGAATAATCATTACATATTTTTTAGTTTTAAGCATTATTATTTTGCAATTTTCTGTCTGTGGTTTTGGACAGAAAAACAGCGCAAGCGAGTGGAGTTTCCTTTCAACCACGACAATTGGCGCTAAACAATTTATTACCAAACATCTCACCTTCGATGGTCGGGGCGTGGTCATTTTTGTGCTTGACAGCGGTGTTGACATGGGCGTCGCCGGGCTCACCACAACTTCCACGGGGCAAGTAAAGGTTGTTGACGTTCGCGATTTCTCCGGTCAGGGGGATGTTTCTCTTTACCTGGGCGAGGCCGGCACGGAAGGCCAGGAAAAATTTATCGAGCACCCGACAGGATTTCGGCTGTATAACTATCACCGCCTGGATAAAACACCCATTGAAGATGAATATTTAATCGGGTATATTGATGAGCGCAATTTCCGAAATTCCGATGTCCGCGATATCAACAATAATGGCCAGTACGATGACACGTTCGGCGTACTCGTATTCGAGGTTGAAGCTGCGGATACACTGTATTGGATCGCTTATGTCGATACCGATGGCGACCACCACATCGATGATGAAAATTCCATTCGGGATTATCGGGTGAATTACGATACAATTCACTTCCGGGGTGGCAACAAAAAATACGATCGACGGCCATTGACATGCGCCATCAATATATTGCCGGATGAAATGAAAATATCCTTCCACTTTGACGATGACGGCCATGGCACTCATGTGGCCGGAATCGCATCCGGCTATCAAATCAACAATAAAGAGGGATTCCACGGTATCGCACCGGGCGCACAGATGATCAGCCTTAAAATTGGAAATGGTACCTTTAAAGGCGGCTGCACAGTCAGCGGAAGTTTCAAGAAAGCGCTGGACTTTGTCGAGCGATACGCCAGAAAACACCTGAAACCTGTCGTTGTAAATATCAGCTACGGTATTGGCTCGGTTCGCGAAGGCGAAAGCTATATCGATGAATTGGTCAACGATGTGCTCTTCTACAACAAAAATATTTTTGTTTGTATTAGCGCGGGAAACGAAGGCCCCGGCATTTCGACTGCAGGCACGCCGGCAGCGGCGAACAAGGCATTCACAGTTGGCGCATTGTTGAATCGCGCCAGCGCCAAAGATATTTACGGGGCGAATCTGACGGGCGATGCTATTTTTTATTTCAGCGCACGCGGAGGAGAATTGAACAAACCGGATGCCATCGTGCCCGGCGTTGCCTCGTCAACCGTTCCCAAATTTACGGATGATGACATTATGCGCGGTACAAGCATGACGTCGCCGCAAGCCGCCGGCGCAGCAGCAATTTTATGGAGCGCGGCCGTACAATCAGATCCGCCACTGATGATTCACAATACCGTACTCAAACGCGCCTTGAAAAATACCGCTGTTTCACTTAAAGAATATTCTTTTCTGGATCAGGGAGAAGGGCTGATTCAGATAGATGCGGCATTTGATTTCTTAAAAGAATATTCAACGGCTTACGCCAAACAAAAGATTATTGAATATCTTATCACGACCGAAAATCCACTTTCCACAAACAATCAGGGGCGCGCAGCCTTTTGGCGAACCGCCGGATTTTTTCCTTCAGGAGAGGATCATCAAAAGTTCACCGTTCGTCCCATATTCCACGACAGCCTCGACGCCGACGCCAGGGCAGAATTTTATCGTTCGTTTAAACTCACCTCATCTCATTCCTGGCTCCAAACGACAAAAAATTCAATTTATCTGAAGGGTGAAAGCGCTGGCGAAATAGACGTGACCTACAATAAAAAATTGCTCACGCAGCCGGGTATTTATACCGGGAAAATTTATGCTCACCCGGATGTTACTTCTTCAATCCGGGACAAATACCATGTTGAGTTCGAGCTGCTCAACACCATCATTGTACCCTACACGTTCAACCAGGAAAATAACTACCAGCGAAAATTTCTTGCAAAACAAATTCCCGGGGGCAATGTCGACCGTTATTTCATTCAAGTGCCCACCGGCGCCACCGCTGCCAGCATCACACTTTCGCCGGCCAAAAACAAGTTCTGCAATGTCGATTGCTTCGCATATTCGCCGGATGGCTCAAAGTATTTTCGAATTGGCCCCATTTCTTCAAAAGAAGAAAATGAGGAGATCCGGCTCATCCCAACAAGTGACCTCACTCCCGGCATTTGGGAAATTGACCTCTATGCCGATTTTTTAAATGAAAAAACATCCACCTATAATTTTGAAATCGCGTTTAGCAGTTATTTGATTGAACCGCCGGTGATCTCCAATTTCAATTATGAAGTGGGACAGGAACCGAATGGATATTTCAACGTAACGAATCAGTTCAATATTCCTTTTTACGGATTCAGCCGGGGAAAAATATCGGGTTTTCAGCGCACAAGAAAAAACATCTCCCGGACCAGCGATATCTTTAGTTATGATTTCAAGGTCGAAAACGAAGTGAACTCGATTGAATTCAATATCGAGATTGAGGAGGAATCGTTTATTAAAATGACGGATGTGGCTGTGAATATTTATAATTCACGCGGCACAGCCATTTATAAAGAAGCATTCAATCAAAACGAGAAAAAAATAAGTCTATCCCGGCTCGCGGATGACTCGTATACTTTGGAATTAATACCGGCGTTTGTTTACCATTATGGCGATACACGCTGGAGTTTCAGTCTTCAGGAAAAATATTTTCTGAACGATGATATTAACATCAAAATATACCAGGATAATGAACGCATCTTCAAATTATTTCCACTCATTCGGGCAGAGCTTGAATTCACATTGAATAAAAGCCCGAGAATCGCGCCGGAAGGCTTTCATATTTTTGGCAGCATCGATTTTTATGACCGCAATTTACTGCAACAAGTTTTTACCGTTCCCATTGAGTTTAAATTACAATGATCTAAAAAAAAGAATTCAATATCAGTGTGAATTTTTGAATGGAGCTTTTGTAGGATTTAATTCAAAAAATACTGGAAAATGCAATGGAAAATATTTCAAAAGTTGGTATACTTTCGGACAGCCATGATAATATGCCCAAAATCAGAGCGGCTGTAGAACTTTTTAATCGAAACAAGGTGGATTTTGTCATTCATGCCGGGGATCTGGTGGCGCCATTCACAGCCCGGGAAATTAAAAAATTGGCATGCCCTTATAACATCGTTCTTGGCAACAATGATGGAGAAATTTTGGGTCTATACAAAACGTTTGAAGGCAATGTTTTTCAGCCTCCGTTTCGAATTAAAATTAACGACAAAAAAGTAATTGTCCTTCACGACGCAATGATTCTGGATAATCTTGAAAATCTCAAGAATTATGATTTGATTATCTATGGGCACGACCATCATGCCCGAATCGAAAAACTTGAGGACAGAACTTTGATTGTAAATCCTGGAGAATGCGGAGGTTGGCTTACCGGTAAATGCAGCGTCGCTATCTGGGACGTACTGGCCAACAGCGCAGAAATAATTGAATTATAATCGGTTGTTGAACTATTAGCAACTTGTTAGCGGGGCATTAATATTTTTTATTAAAATTATCGTAAATATTCATTGACAAACAACAATTAATTTTATATATTAAAAGGAGTACAGGTTTATCTAATGACTTCCATCGACCTCAATCGATTAAATTGGTTCTTTGATTCCTTTAAAGGCAAAAAAATCATTGTCTTTGGCGATTTGATGCTTGACAGGTATTTATGGGGCGAAGTCGATCGCATTTCGCCGGAAGCCCCGGTGCCGGTCGTCGAAATTTCCGAAGAATTCACTCGTCTGGGCGGCGCAGCCAATGTTGCCCATAATTTGTACTCACTTGGCGCCATCCCCATTCCCATCGGCATTATTGGCGATGATCAGGAGGGGGAGCAGTTGTTGACCCTGATGAAAGAATTGCATTTTCAAACTGATTATATTACCAGAGTCGCTTCCCGACCGACCGCAATCAAAACCAGAATTATCGCCAATGATCAACACGTGGTGCGCGCTGACCGCGAATCCAAAACACCTGTTGATTCGGATACAGCCAAAAAAGTCTGCAATGCAGTCCGAGAGACAATCCGGGATGCTGATGCGCTGATTTTTCAGGATTACAATAAAGGATTACTGACAAAAGACATCATTACCCGGACAATCAAACAAGCAAATTCGTATCAGAAAATTATTACCGTCGATCCGAAATTTGATAATTTCTTTGCATTCAAAACTGTTACCTTGTTTAAACCGAATCGCAAAGAAATTGAAGCTGCCCTTGGCGTGAGATTGAATTCAGAAGACATCTTAAAAGCGTCCTGCGTTAAATTAATGGATAAACTACAGTGTGGCGCTGTGCTTGTTACGCTGGGCGAATCCGGCATGTGCCTGCTCGATTCCAGCGGTGAATTTACCCTCGCGCCAACAAAAGCCCGGAAGGTCCACGACGTTTCCGGCGCCGGCGATACCGTCATCAGCACTTTAACCCTGGCTCTTGCTGCAGGCGCAGAAATGAAAGAGGCAATTACGCTGGCAAATTACGCCGCCGGCGCGGTTTGCGGGGAGGTCGGCGTGGTTCCCATCGATCCCGGAAAACTTCAAACGGCTGTGGTGGATTTTAGCTAATATGTGGTTCGAAAATTCATTATCAGTAGATTGTAATAATTTATCTCTTTTTCAAACATAACGTATCAAATAATTTCTACAACGAAAAAGAATTTACAGTTTCATTCCGATGCAGCATTCTTCATGAAATACTAATGCTTTTAACATCAAAAATATCAGAGAGGATAATGAAGTATACAAAAACTATTTCATTTTTCCTTACACTCGGACTGATTCATGTCAGTTTAACTTTTGGTCAGGAAAATTACTGGCAGCAAAAGGTAGATAATGAAATTTATGTAAAATTATTACCTGATCAAAAACGAATTCAAGGCCATCAATCCATTCATTATTTCAACAATTCCCCGGATTCCCTGTCTGAAATTTATTTTCACCTTTATCCCAATGCATATACTGATACCTCGATTCTTTTTTCCGAGGTCGATCAATACCTTGTGCCCACTCCGAGATCAAAGGAAGCTTATGGCTGGATTCATGTCGATTCTGTGAGCATGGAAATGCCCGGACAAAATGTTCGAATCGACAGTGTCACCCGTCTCCATGACGGCACTATTATGAAACTCAGCTTCACCCCGGCCATATTGCCGGGTTATCAGGCGACAATTCAATTGAAATTCGAATCCAAATTGCGCAAATACTCCTACAATAAAGGCAAAGGAGGATATTGCGGAGATCAGTTTGAGTTCTGTCACTGGTATCCCAAAGTGTGCGTGTACGATCAAAATGGCTGGAACGCCGTGCCAACGCACTGGCTTGGCGAATTTTACGGTGAATTCGGTACGTTCGACGTTACCATCAATGTACCGGCCAGCTATGTTGTGGCCGCGACCGGTGAGCTTGTCAATCAGGAATCAAAAATTGAAATTGCCACAAATCAAACTGATTCAAATATTTTGCTTGCTTCTACAAATGAAATACCAAATTTTGAAGATGTATACGTGCCTGATCGCATTCGAAAATCCGAACTCACCTATCATGCAGAAAATATTCATAATTTCACCTGGGTCTGCAATCCGAATTTTTTAAAGGAAAGCGACACCTGGGGAAATATAAAAATTGATGTTTGCTACCGAAAAAAATCCCGCGACGTCTGGGAAAATAAAGTCATGGCTGATGTCAAACTTATGCTCAGTTGGTTGACAGATTTTTTTGGTGAATTTCCATATCCGAAGATTACGGTGTGCGAACAGATTTTCTGCGATGGAGGCATGGAATATCCCATGATCGTCCTCGTCAATCCACCGACGACCAATCTCGTACTGCACGAAATAGCACACCAATATTTCTATGGGGCTGTGGCCAACAACGAATTCACCGACGGATGGCTGGATGAAGGAATTGTGACCTATCAAACGCTCAAGTTCCTGGAATACAATAAAAAAAGCACGCGTCCCATACAGACCAAAAATAAAACATATCGCTTATTACGAAAACAATTTGCAGAATACAATGTTCACGAAAACGTTTATTTGAATTCACTTTATAACTATTATTACAGTGGATTCGAAAAACCCATGTCTTATCCGTGTTACAAGTTGAATAATATGTACCTCTACACGTTTCACGTGTATACAAAACCTTCAAAATTTTTTGAACTATTGGAATATACGGTCGGCAGAGATACTTTCGACAGGATGATCCAGGAATACTACCGGGAGTGGAAATTCAAACATGTGAATGCGCAGAGTCTTCAAACGGTTTGTGAAAGAGTCAGCGGCATGGATCTGGACTGGCTTTTCCATCAGTGGCTTCACACCACCAATCATGTCGATTACGCGTGCAGCGATATGACAAGCAGAAAAATTGCGGAAGATAAATGGGAAACAACAATTGAAGTATCGCGACTTGGAGACGGCATGAGCCCGATCGAGGCTGAAATTACCACAGCATCAGGAGAGAAACACCGAAAGAAATGGCTGGGAACGGAGAAAATCAAGAAAGTAACGTTTGTTACATCATCCAGGGCAAAACAGGTTCAGCTCGATCCTGAGGACAAAATCCTCGATATCAATAGACTGAATAACAGCAAGTTCAAAATTGAACCGTTTATTTACCATGATTTTTACAGTATGTATCAACTCCCCCGAAATGCGTATTCATTATTTCTGTGGCCGCGCGCCTGGTTCAATGAACTGGATGGAGTCAAACTTGGATTAAAAGTGTATGGCAGTTATCTGAACCGATATTATGTAACCCGGAACCAATTCTGGTACAATCTGAAATCGCGCACGCTGGATTTTAACCTGGGTTATTCCATGCCCTGGGAAAGTATTGACAATAAACTCTGGCGGCATCTTTATATCAAAAATACAGAAGGACGACGCGAGATAAATGTAAATATAAATTATAATGTTACAAAAAAAATCAATGGAATCCCGGACCAGGTTTATCGGTTCGGCTTTTTGCATTTAAAGGCCACAGACCGGCGATATACCAGTCGCACGTTCAGGCTGGATGATAAAAATATCGATGTTCAAACCTGGGATGCCGGGAAAATCAATCAGCTTTATTTTGATTTTTCAAAGAGGAGCCTTCTGAAGCCGGCCCTCAACCATGAAATTTCCATGGAAATCAGCCGTCCTGAACTGGGCAGTGATTATAATTACTTCCGCATTGCGTATGAAAATGAATTCAGGTCTCTCAGGTATCGCAAAGCATGGCAGCTTATCGTTCGAAATTTTGCCGGCGCCATATTCAGCAGCGAGCAAGAACTCCCGGTTCACCGCCGGTTTTGGATTGGTGAGGGAAATCCTGTCGATCGATTCAATTATTATTACTTGAGGTCACCGGGGGCTCTGCCAGGCTGGCTGAATTATCATTTTCCGGGGGATGGTAATTTACGCGGATATGCAAACCGTTTAGTCCAGGGCGCTTATCCTTTGACAGGGAAACGTATGATCAGCAGCAACATTGAATTGGTCTGCCACAAACCCACCTCTCTATTGCCCAAGAATATACGTAAATTTTTGGGCACAATTCAATTAGCAATGTTTCTCGATACCGGCTATGCGCAAATCCAACATCTCGATACCAGAGTAATGATGGATGCCGGCCTCAGTATTCAGATTCAAAAACAATTGCTCGACCAGCGCAGGGTTATTCGGTTCGACTTTCCTTTTTGGCTAAGTCAGCCGGTTTTGGATGAATTCTCTCCTCACCAGCCTCACTGGAAATTTCGATGGAGTGTGAGTATCCAATAGAAGCCATTCATCCCACAATTTCAACCAAATTTAATTCCAGCCTCCTATCGACACTGTTTTAAATTAAGGCATGGGCAGCATCCTGCCAAGAACTGTTTTTATGTCCTGAATAAAATGCAACAATAGGCGAGGGCAAGTCATTTTCGTTAGGCCATTCCCCAGGCCGGATAAACCGGGAACTACAAAATTCAACAACCGAATACCAAGCAAAATTCAATCTCAACATCCAAATAATCATACTTTTACAAGGTCATTTAGTCCTGCATTTTCTAATGAAGTTTGAAAATTGAATGTTGTTTATAGTGATTTTCCTGACAATGATGTTCAGAATTCGAATTCTCAGTTAATAATCCGCAAGTGCAGGGATAAAAAAACAAAATGGTCGACAAATTCGACTATCAGGTCGAATTCTCTTTCAGTGAAAAATTAAATTCCAATTTTTATTATGGCTCAATCTCTTAAATAAATAAGTGGTTAGTGATGTGTTGAAAAAAGTGGCACGCCAATTGCTTGAACAGGTGTGAAATTGAAAATAATGTAACAAATTAATCATCATTTATTCACTTAATTTTTTTGGAGGTTTACCATGAAACACGTATTGAAACTCTCGCTCGTAGCTCTGGCACTTGCAGTGCTGACATTCGCTTTCTACGGTGCAAGCGCTTATGCACAAACCGGCAACCAGGTTAAAGGGTTTGTCGACGAAAACGGCGATGGCTATAACGACAACGCCCCGGATCACGATGGCGACGGAATCCCCAACGGCCAGGATCCGGACTATGTTCCCGTAAATCCGGACCAGGGAAAACGATTTGGCTTCATCGATGAAGATGGCGATGGTATCAACGATCGTATGCAAGACGCCGATGGCGACGGCATCCCAAATTGCCAGGACCCGGATTGGGTAAAACCGGAAGACGGCACCGGCAACAAATTCGGCCAGAAAGCTCTGAATCGTTCCGGTCTTCAAAAGAAGGGCTTCGGAGGGAGCAAATCAGGCATCGGAACAGGAAGCGGCGAATGCGACGGCACAGGCCCCAAAGGCATGAGAAGGCAGGCAAAATCTTCCGGAATGTAAAATTCTTCGTAGATGATCACACATTACAGAGGCAGTGGCGTCGGATCCTGATTCCATTCGAATGTGCCGCTGCTTCTGTAATTTTTAATTCAATGAAGATAGCTAAACCGGAAATAGCAAAAACCAAACAACAAACAAATCACAATTACAAAATCCAAAAAACAAATTCATGCTTAGTGGTATTTAATTAGATTTTCTAATTCTACTTTCTCAGATTAAAAAAATTTGACAATTCTACAAGAAAGTAAAGTCCTGCATGTCATTCCCGCATGCTTTTAGCGGGAATCTCCTGCGATAAATGATGAGATTCCTGCATAAAAAATATCAGGAATGACAGCAGAAATTTAATATGACTATTTAGTACTAATAAAGTTTTGATAATTGAGTTTTTATATTTGGGATTTATTTGACATCTGAATTTTGTTCTTTGTGATTTTCTACCAAAAATGTTAAGAATTTAATTCTTAAGGTACTCACGAGGTGATTATATGAAAAGGCAAATTAATAATATATTCGGACTGGCTATTTTGGCGCTCACATTTTTCAGCGCTAAAGCCTACCCCCAGACATCGGTGGTTGTTTCGCAGCAGATGTCCTACTACTCAAACTCGTTTTACAACTACAAACAATTGCCGGATTTAAATGACAATGTGGGATTATCCCTGAGCCACGTTATCGAGGGTGAGAAAATTCAATCGCAACTGTATTACCAGGGCGATTTAAATTTATTCAAAACATATTCGGATCGGTTGTACCACACCCAATCGCTGGGCTACGATGGCATTGCCGCTTCTTCGAACAATAAAAATATGTATTACTTTGGCGGAAGCTGGTACTGGCACGATGGCAACGGCGATTACGATGTGTTTGATTACAATAAAGTTCAGGCGTATTTCAACGTGAAATTTTACTGGGCTCAAAATTTGATTGGCCGATTCGGCTATGTCATCAATACTCGAAGCTATTCCAATCTGCCTGAATTCAATTACCGGGAACATTTGCTTTATTTTCAAATGAACACGTTCTTTCAGTCGGGGACTTCCATTACAATGGCTGTTAATTATGGTTTGAAAGACTACATCCCATTGCAATCGACTGAGGGCCGCGGCCGAAATTTAATTGTGAATTATTCGGAAATGCCAGGCGTGGATCAGTTGGTGAGCAGCGTGAAACTGGCGCAATCCCTGGGCATGAAAACATCGATCAGCTTCAGTTATGTGAACCGCTTAAGACCGGGATTGGTGAGCGGCTCAGCGACCGTGATGGACAGCGAAGACCTTTTCACCGAAGATGAATTGTTCGACGATCGCTACGGCTACAGCGGGAATGAAATTTCAGTGAATTTCACGCATTTTTTACCGGCGTACATTAAATGGGAAATGGGATCGTATTATTACTGGAAAAATTACCACAGTCGCCAGATCTATGATTTGGAAGGAAACCTGGACGTGTCCGGCGATTTGCGCAAAGACCAGCGCGCGCTTTTCTGGACCGGGTTGAGCCGAAGCTTTGCCATCAACCGCGGCGTGAAAAATATCAGCCTGTCCCTGGAAGGTGGATACCTTGTCAATGAATCCAATGACAGCTATTACCAGTTTGATAATTATTTTATTTTGGGCGGGATGCAGTTTAAAATTAAGTGATTAGGACAGGAAATGTGGTGATAATCGAAAACAATAAAAAAACTATTTTTTTACTTGACATATTGAAATAAATTTATTATAATAAAACCACACCAACATTGAAAAACCCCGGGGAAAGAACAAACAGCCACAGTTTGAAAAATAAGGATTTAAATCGACACAACTATTTTAAACGCTTATTTTCTCTAAATAATGGAGACATTGTTTATGTGCGCAACCATGGATGGTTTAATTTTTGCTGAAATTAGTTACCCCCCCCCTTAATAGCGCAGCGAATTACGAATTGAACATTTTAAAAACCCAAATTACAGTCCATAGGTTTGTTATGGATTGTGGTTTGGGTTTTTTATCTGAGTGTATTTTAAGATTTGATCATTAGATCAACAGTTTTTTCTTACCAATTAAGTAATTGAAAATAATGATTTTCATTTTATTGAAGAAATTTACTTGTAGGTAGTCGTTACTGTTTCAAAATAAAATTTCGATAATTCTTTTTTGGGTAAAATATAAAGGGATTTGAAAATATGACTTCAAATTCATTGAGACTGAGTCATTTCCGAAATCATATTCTTTCGAAACTATTTCTTTTGTTTGTCCAAACCATTTTGACAGTCAATTTTTGGGGATGTAGTAACAATTCAAACAAATCAAATCCAACAAAGGGTGTTTTTGATGATTTGTTTATTGTTTCAGAAAGCTTTGTATTTGAAAGCAGCATCGATAATCCAATTGTTTCACCGGCTAAAGGAATTGCTGTAACAAAAGACAGAGTTTTCATTCCTGATGGTTTGGGAAATCAAATAATTGTCTATGACAGGCATTTAAAATCTGTTAAGTCATTTGGGCGAAGAGGACAAGGACCAGGCGAGTTTATACATCCATCTCAAGTGATAGTTAAACGCAATGGAGGCAACATCTATGTTGTTGATCCTGGGAATTTTAGATTACAGACATTTGACTCATCTTTTAACTTCGAAATGAGTCAATCCTTTTCCGAGAATATTCAACAGTTCTATATTGAAAGTAAGAATAATGGATTACGTTATTGGATTGTTGGACCGGTTCAAGCAGGAAAAAATGGATATCTGTTAACGAAATATGATCTTTATTCAAATTCTGTAAAACACTTTTATCCTTATGATACTAAGGGAGCTATATTTTATTCTTGGGTAAGTGATATGGATGAAGACCTCAATATTTACATTGCAAATATAATTGAATCCAAAATTCACGTTTTTGATTCAAATGGAGACAACATACGAAATATTAACCTTAAGGGTAGTATTAATCCAACTGAATTATTTAATAAAAAACCGAAAAATAGTAATGAACAAATAAAGCAGATACAGGAATTCAATAAAAAACCATCTCAAATAATGAGTATTAAAATTTTTAATGAATTAGTATTTGTTACGGTAGCGGGCAATAAAAATGGTAAAACGGGATTATTTCTTGATATTTACAATAAAAGGGGGGAACTCATATACTTCGGAATTGAATCCCCTGGATTGCTTCTCTTCTCTGATGAGAAGAATCTTTATTTCATGGAAATACTTGAAGAAAATCAATATACAAAGATCATAGGACATGTTGCTGAAATGCGAGCGAATAAATAGCTTTTTTTGAATTCTCCTTATCTCATTATTAACCATGTAATGTCAATTATGATTAACAAAAAATATTGAACAAATGTATTATTTTATTATTTATATTGTGCTTAACACTAAAATATAATTTATTTATATTGTGATTATTTGTTAAATAAACTGGAAAAATGTGATATGAACAAATTTTATTCAATATCAAAAATTATATTCGTTTGTGCAGCTAGTATTCTACTAATTTTTGCCTGGAGACTCACTACAGCTAATAAAACACTTTCAGCAAACATCAGAAGTCTTATTGCCGAAAACCGAAGTCTTAAAATCCAAGCAGACTTAACAGATGCAAAATATTCACTTATAGCAAATCGAGTTTCATATTTCAAATTGAAATATATTGACTCAGATTCTATTTATCATTATTATCCGAATAAATCAGATAACTATACACTATTGATCTTCTTTACCCCCATAGACTGTGGTACGTGTTTGCAGGAAATTCCATTTTGGAATGAAATTCATAATAAATTTAGGGACCGCTTGAACGTACTAGGTATTGGCGCTTATGAGGATGTTAATACTTTATTTCGTTTTATCAAAACTGAAAATATAAAAATCCCTGTATTATTTGACAAAAATAGTAACTTATTTATAAATATGAAATTGGATAAGCTTGGTGGCACTCCGATCAAAGTACTGCTATCAAAAGATGGTATAATTATCAATGTTATGAAGAGTACTTTCAATAACTTACGAGAGCAGAAAAAATATATTGAGCAACTTAGAAAAATTGTTATAGTGGATAATTAAGGATTACTTTATTTTAATATCGAAAAAATTTAGTACACTTATAACCTCAAGTCTAGTTATGTAGTATTGTTATCAATTTCAGTTAATTATGTAATTCTGAAGATACAGGTACGCCTCTAGGTCGCTCAAACATGAATGACTTGTATTTTCCAGAAAGTTATTCTATTATCGATGTGATTTAACCAAAAATCCGCGGATTATATTAAATAAACCTTTTAAATCATAATATTTAGAGAAGTTATAAAAATAACAAAAGGAGAGTATTTATGAGAAAACATTTTCTTTCTATCGTAATTAATTCAATTTTGTTGGGTATAAGCCTATTGATCTTTTCTCTACTATTTGTAGATTTTTCTGTTGAAAAGGCAATGGCTGATGAACCAGCTACATGTCATGCACAAGCTTGGGATTGTGGTGACTGGTGGCCATGGACAAATGGCGTGCAATGCATGATCGTTGAAGGTACCATTACATGTTCACCATGTGGCCAACAGACTGGATGTGGTGATGATTAGCAATATTCATTGACATTTTGGTTCCTGAAAGAACTGGAATATATAATTTTCAACAATGAATTCAATCCCAAATGATACTTGAGATCCGATGTGGTAAAAACTAATATTCGAATTTGCATCACATCGGATCCTTGTTTTATCAAAATATAAGAATCTTTATTTTATACAATCAATTAACTTTGATATTACTATAAACGCATTAATTCTATGCTATTGTCAACCTTTATAATTACACGATAGTTGATTTGTAAAGTCATTATTGGTAAAGAAATTTCGCGTTTATTATAGTTTGCATATTTTTCATTATTAATATGGTTAAGTCATTTCTTAACCCATCATTTCTTGGTATAATTATTCTCGTTTAAATACAAAATGGGAATATTTAAATCTAATTGTATGAAAATCAAAATAAGAACCATTGATACTATTATTGATTCGCATTTTTTTATCATCTATATTTCTAGTTTCAGCAGTGGGTAAGCTTATTGATCCTGTTGAGGCAGCAATTGTTATAAGTCAATTGTTAAACATTCCATTAATTTTGGCGAAAATAACTATTGTATTGTTTTCTTTGATCGAGATTAGTATACTTATTTTTATCTGGAAAAAGCACGTTCCATTTTTCATCTTATTTGTTCCAATGCTTTTTTTGGTAATACTTATAATTAGTAATTTCAATGGAATAGAATGCGGATGTTTTGGAAGCCTACCTATTTTCAGCAAAATGTCATTTGGTATCCATTTATTTTTGTTGGCTGGAATTTTCTTTTGTATGTTATTAATTGTTAATATAGATGAAGTAACTTTTTTGGTAAAGCTATGCAAGCATAGCAACAGCAAAAGTTTTTTCTGGCTTTCTAATAGAATTTTAGTGAAAGTTATCATTTTTGTAATTTTTCTCATAATATTTTTTACACTAAAACTTGCTGTTGCTAAAAAAGAATTCTTGTTTACGCCTGGAATTGAAATAGTAAACCTTGATTTTGTCAAAGAAACAATTACTAAAAATAATGCCATCATAATTGATGCGCGACCTGAATTCCAATTTAAAATAGGGCATATTCCTAATTCAATAAATATCCCCTATAACAGCAAAAAACTCTCAGAAATTATAAATATGTATTCATTGAAGAACAAGGATATTATTGTTTATTGCTCAAATTTTCATTGCCAAGTCGCTGACCTTCTAATAAATAAATTAAAAGAATATGGTTGTATTAACTTGAGTATTTATAGAGGAGGTTGGGATGAATGGAAAAATAAACAATGATTAAAATTTTATTAATTTTGCTTGTCCGCAATAATTTCCGAGGATAAAATTATTGTGCTGGATAACGGATGAATTGTAACAATGGGAACGCATGAGGAGTTGATTAACCAGGAAGGACTTTATAAGAAGATGTGTGAGCAGCAGGTATTAGTTAAAAGTTAAAAGCGAATAGTTAATCGGGAAAATAATTCGTTGATACATCTTGTTATCCGGTCCAACTCTTCTACTTCATCCCATACTTTTTCAATTTATACCGCAAATGCCGCTCGGTGATGCCCAGGTTTTTGGCGGCCCGGGTTTGCACGCCCTCAGCTTCCTCCATGGCCTGGTTAATGAGCATCAATTCAAACGCTTCCACACGCTCCACAAAAGTGCCCTCCTCGGTCGGGTCCTTTGCCGAAGATTCAGCGCGAACGCCGCGCACGGTGGATGGCAAATCCCGCGTGGTAATCACATCGCCGCGGGTGAGCACCACTGCCTGTTCGATCACGTTCTCTAATTCCCGCACATTGCCGGGAAAATCGTATTTCATCAACTGGTCCATGGCCTCTTTGGAAATGGACGTCACGTCTTTTGCATTTTCATCCGCGTATTTTTTGAGAAAATAATCCACCAACAACGGGATGTCGGTCTTTCGCTTTCGCAACGGCGGGATGTTAATTCTCACCACATTCAGCCGGTAGAACAGGTCTTCGCGAAACCGGCCGGCTTCAATCATGTCTTCCAGGTTACGGTTCGTGGCGGCAATGATTCGCACATCGGTTTTGATGGGCTCGATGCCGCCAACGCGCTCGAACACGTGCTCCTGTAGAACGCGCAGCAGCTTCACCTGGGTGGACAGTGGAATTTCGCCCACCTCGTCGATGAACAGTGTGCCGCTGTTGGCCATTTCAAAGCGGCCTTTGCGAAGCTTGTCTGCGCCGGTGAACGCCCCTTTTTCGTGGCCGAATAATTCGCTTTCAAGCAGGTTCTCCGCAAGTGCTGCGCAGTTGACTGCCACGAACGGATTGTTCTTTCGCGGGCTGGCAAAGTGAATGGCCCGGGCGAAAAGCTCCTTTCCTGTGCCGCTTTCCCCGGTGATGAGCACGGTAGACTTACTCGGCGCCGCGCGGCCGGCAATGTTCAGCGCCTCTTCCAGCGCTTCGCTGACCGAAATGATGTGCTTGAAACCGGATTTCTCGGCAAGCTGTTCGCGGAGAAAACGATTTTCCGAAACCAGGTGCTTGCGCTCCACCGCCCGATTGATGATCAATTCCAGTTGGCCCAGATCGACCGGTTTGGTGAGATAATCGGCTGCCCCGGCTTTCATGGCTTCGATGACGCTTTCCACGCTGCCGAACGCGGTCATCAAAATCACGTCGATGTCCGGGTTGATTGCTTTGGTATTTTTCAACACCTGCATGCCATCCATGTCCGGCATTTTGAAGTCAGTCAGAACAAGATCGATTGGCGATTTTTCGATGATCTTCATCGCTTCGGTGCCGGAATTCGCCTTTTGAATTTCGAATCCCTTTTTCTTCAAAAAACCGGATAATATTTGAACCTGGGACGCTTCATCGTCCACGACAAGGATGGTGTGTTGTGGCATTTTTTTTCTCTACTTTTCAATTTATTTCTGCCTCGAAGTCGCTAAGACTCGAAGAAACTGAAATTTCATTCTGCTGCTTAATCGTACTCTTAATCTTAATCGTAATCATAATTAAAAAAGAAGATTGAGATTAGGAATTTCGAAATTATAAGTTTGAATGAAAGTCAATAACTTATCCTCTAAATCTGGGCTGTATCAAAAGTCCATTTACCTGTGTTAGGCGACTGTCATTCCTGATGCGCCTTTGGCGCATTCAGGAATCTCCGCCCTCTACCAGAGGAGATTCCCGCATTCGCGGGAATGACAACTACTGAGGATTATTTAGCAAATAGCTATTTTCTAATCAATGATACAACCCCGGCAAGGGTGAGTTGGAAAATTCTAATAGATATCCATTCACTTGCTAATACTGCTTAATCTTACTCTCAATCAGAATCAAAAAAGAAGATTAAGATTACGATTAAGATTATGATTAGGAATCCAAATATGAAAATCCAGTTCCTTTTTTCTTCGAGGCTTCGAGACTTGGTGGCGAAAAGGTTGATGCGTTAAACCGGCAAATACACATAAAACGTCGCGCCCTTGCCCACTTCGCTTTCCACCTCCATTCGGCCATTGTGCTGGGAAATTATTTGATGCACAAGGCTCAGCCCCAAACCGGTGCCCTTGGATTTCGTCGTAAAATACAAATTAAATATTTTGGGTAATGTTTCCGGGTTTATCCCCTCGCCGGTGTCGCTGATTTCAACGAGGATTTCATTTTTAAATTCAGTTAGTGATGTGCGAATCTCGATGCGGCCATTTTCCGGCATGGCTTCCAAACTATTGCGCATCAAATTCAGCAGCGCCTGCTTGATTTGGTTCTTGTCCATCGAAGTCTGCGGCAAAGGCTGCAAATGGACTGATATTTCAGCGTTCTGCTGTTCAGCCTGGGATTTCAGCAGCAGCACGGTGGATTCTATCAATTCGTTTAGATTGGCCTCCTCCAGATTCAGTTTCGCCGGCCGCGCGAATTGCAAAAATTGCATAATGATGGTATTGATTCGTTGCGATTCCGCGGTAATGATTTTCGTCAATTCATGAAATTCTTCGCTGTTTGGCTCGAATTCTTTATCCAATCGCTGGGAAATCATGCCGATGGCGTTGAGCGGATTTCTGATTTCGTGGGCAACGCCGGACGCAAGCTGGCCCATGGCAGTCAATTTTTCCTGCCGGTGAAGATTTTCTTCCAGGGCGTGCTTTTCTGTCAAATCTTTGATGACCGCAAATGCAGAATCGATTTGTCCTTTTTCATTTTTCAAAACCGAGGTGTTGATGGACGTGATGAGCCGCCGGTTTTCCAGATGAATGGTTTTTTCTTCGTCATCCACAGTCTGGCCGGTTTCCAGCGTTTGAATGAGCGGCGAAATTTCAGCAGAGAGCACCGTGTCGCACGGTTTTTCCAGCACTTTTTCGGCAGGAATTTTGAACAGCTTCGACGCCGCGCGGTTAAAAATGGTGATGCATCTGTCTTTATCAATGGCGATGACAGCGTCGGTCATATTTTCGAGGATGTTTTTCGAATAGGTTTGAATCCGCTGGTACGCGGTTTGGACGATGCGGTAATTCTGGTTCATGGTGAGCAAATTCACAGCGGTAATGATGAACAGCCCGGTGATAATGGACATGATAATCAGACGCCGCCGGATTCGGCTGTCCGCCAATTTTAGGTGATCGGTTTTGATGCCGATTCGGAACAGCCCCACCGGATCGCCGTACAGGATGAACGGCTGGACAAATTCGAACACGTCGCGATCGTCTAATTGCAGCATGCGAAATGCTTTGGAATTTTCCGTGTACGCGGTTTTCAAAAATGGATCGCTCACGATGCTTTTCATGCGGGTGATGCCGCTGGAGGCGAGGATGATTCCTTCCAAATCCTGCAACACGATGTAGTCGATTCCCTGGTAAGCGCTGATGTCCTGCATGAGCCGTCCGATGCCAATGGATTTTTTGAATTCGAGAATTTCGTCCGCGCCAATATCCACAACAATCGCGCCGCCGCGCGAACGCTTCACCGCCACCGCGAATAATTTGGACGACTGATCCATATCATTTGTGTAGCCAATCACCAGTTTTTCTTCCTGGCCATCCAATAATTTCGGAAAATCCGCTCTGGCTCGAAAATATAATGAATCCTGATTGGCAGGATTCGAATTGCTGGTCGCGATCATTCTTCCTTTTGAATTAAGGAGATAAATATCGTTCAAAACATTTTCGTCAGCGATATCTGAAAGCGTTTCGCCGGTCAACGGTGTGTGATAATCGAGGCGGTCGATGAGCAGCGCCGTGGAGAGCAGCTTTTCCTCGATGAGCGCTTCGATTTCCTGGATGGAGTAAATGGCGTTGGCGCCGCTGACAGAGATTGCTTCCACCAGGGTCGTGGCTTCCTCTTCCATGATGTGCTGAATTTCGCGCCGGGTGTGCGACAGTTCAAAAAGCGCGGAAATGAACAACGTCGGAAGCAGCAGGATGGAAATGATAAGGACGTAGCGCGGCTGAATGCGTTTAAAATTCCTTATTTGGGAAATGTATTGACTCTTCATCATGATATTAATTTTTTTGATGAATGGAAAGGGGACAGGATTAAAATTTTAAATTGCTGCCCAACGAAATCACACTTCCCCGCGAATCAAAATAGAGGTCGTTGGATTCATTGATCAAATAAAAATAAGATATATAGATATTCATTTCACGGATGACCCATTTCAGCGAAATATTCTTGTTGAGGCTGGCGCCAACATAACGTTGCCGGTCGTTTCGCTTTTCAGTCGATTCAGATAACGACAGCGTATCGGTGAGCGCCGAATACATGTATTTTTTATCGGCAAAGCTTGCGTTAATTTTCAGCGTGAAATTGCGCGGAAGCAGTTGGGTTACAGTAAAATACCATTCATGGCTGGAATAAGTGAACGGATCATCGAATAATTCATCGTCTTTGGTGTAGGCATAGCCCTGGCCGGAAAGGTAGCGCGTGCTCTGCGTCGGCTCGAATCGGCGCAGATATTCCAGGCTGGCGCCGGTGGTTCGAAAAATGGACTGCGCCAATTTTATCTGCAGATTCCATTGCTGGGTTTTCGGGATGGATAAATTATTCGCCACAATGGCTGTGTCCGATTCCATAGGGGGATTGCCATGTCTTCGGCCCTGACCTTTTCCCCCGTACGGCATGACATCTTTGGTGATGACAAGCTTTTCCACTGTTTGAGAGTCCACGTAATTTTTCGCGCCATAATTAAGCTACGCCAAAATGGTTGTTCGGGTGGGCAGAAAAAAGCGCATCCTGAGATATGCGCCACTTTCTTCAAAGCTGAAAGCCGGTAAATTCTGCAATTCTTTATTTTTATAAAAGAATCCGGTCTGAAAATGAGCGCTGCGCCATTTGTTCAATACCATGTCACCGTTTACCAGCCAGTTTGAATAGTCGTAAATGTTATATTCGGTCTTATTTTTTCGTAGCTGAAAATTTGCACCGGCGTGAAGTGTCAGATTTTCGATGACCGGCGCTGCTGCGGTTAGACTTAAATCATGCGTGTGAAACAGGCGTTCATTAAAATCATTGAATGTATTCAGATTCCCGAAATATTGAATTCGAAATTGAGATGTATGGATGGGAATAAAATGGGATATCGAGGCAGTGGTTTGCGTTATCCAATCCGGCAATTCCAGGTAATTTCGAAAAACATTTTCATCATAAATGATGGATTGGTTAATTTCGAGTGTTGTTTGTGAATGACTGGCACCAAAAATACTCAGAAAAATTATGAAAAATATGTTACGGAGATTTCTTCCTGCCATGTGATCTTCCCATCTTTCCTTTGTTGATCCGCTGGAATCGACGCCCATCGGAAATCCCGTCACCGTCCGTGTCAATGAAATAATCGTAGAGCCTTCGAGGGCCGTTTTTCATATCCATTTCCCAGCGATCCGCGAACGAGTCGTGCATCCCGTCGCCATTTTTATCCTTAAACTTATATGGCTGGTCACTTGTTTCCTCATCGATGCAGCCATAGCGGTAGCCCATCGCATTATCTTTTTCGATGTGAAGGCCGGAAATATCGTTATACCCATCCTTATCTGCATCAAGAGCAAATTCACTGAGGTCTGCTTTGATAACAGCCTTAACACCTTTGTCCTGAATGCCGTCGCCATCGCGATCGACCCACGGCGTTTCCTGGCGAATTCCGCGTGATTTCAAAATTTCGATCATCAAATCGTTAATGCCATCGCCGTCTTTATCGCGCCAGAGATCGTTCAATTGGTCGTTGTTTTTGTCTTCATACTTAAATGCGTGTTCGTAGCGAAGATTTGTGACATCGTTGATGCCATCTCCGTTTGCATCGGCAAAATTATCGTTGATGCCGTCTTTGTTTTTATCAACGTAACCGATAATCTTCGGTTTCGCTTTTCCTTTTTTCTGTTGGCTGTAACCTGTCGCCACAAGGAGCGGCAGCAGAAGCAGCGCCAAAAAAGGAAGAATTTTTATTGAATTGCGTTTCATTGTAGAACCTCACCTCCAACGAATATGCAGGAAAAGGTGCACGTTCGAAGCATTGATATTTTTAAGAAGATAATCATTCTAATGTAAAAAATCAACCTTAAAACCAGTGCACCTTTTCCTTCCTTCCATAGATAAGGGATTATATGGATAGGGCATTCTACAGTATTACCAATAAAGTTTTTTTGCAAAAAATAGTAATCTGGAATATTTGAGTTATCCGGGTATAAGTTTAAAGTACTTAAAGTGATCTAAAGTGAACTAAAGTTAAAATTAAATTTAGTCACTTCAAATTTTAGGCACTGCGCCGAAGCGCGATTAGTATTATCCCCTATATGATGTTATTTCATCAAAACCATCCTGCGTGTTTGAACCTGGTTGCTCACGTTCAATCGGTAGAAATACAAACCGGACGGCAGCGCATTGCCCAGATTGTCGCGACCGTCCCAGGCGACCTGATGAGAGCCAGCCTGCTTCACTTTATTGACAAGCGTTCGCACTTCCTGTCCCAAAACATTGTACACCGATATTTTGACCAGGGATTGCGCTTCAATCCGGTAGCCAATCGTTGTGGTCGGGTTAAACGGATTGGGGTAATTCTGTTCCAGGGTGAACCGGTTCGGAGAGCTAGCATCAGAATTCGCCACACTGGAAGTGCCTTCCGTGGAATAGAATACCGCGTAATATGTTGCAATGCCGTCGAATTCCAGGATTGCGGCATGGTTGGCGCCGTCAAAATTTGTTTCTTCGACATCCATCCAGGTCTGGGCATCGTCGCTCCAGTATTTCAAATTGTAGTTGGTCATACTGGCTTTTGGCAGACATGCGCCATTGGAATCGCCTTCGGAAAAACAGAAGTGCATTTGCAATTTTTTCATGAATTTGAATTGCCTGGCCATGCTTGAGTAATTGCCGCTGTCCGGATTATAGAATTTGAAATGCCAGCCGGCAAGCACAGAATCCGGTTTTCCAGGCAGGCTGTCTCTCCACACCTGGTAGAATTCCCAATATAGCGAATCCGGGAATTGCATGCCATACTGTCCGCCATGCTGCATGGCGCCGGAAGGAACATCTATCCACGAAGATGAATCTGTTGGGCAATAAAGCCGCGAGTCGTTCGGATTGTCGCGGGTGATCCATTTGCCGCCCCAGGGCGCCGGTCCCTGAACATCGCGCCATACCAAATCATTGATTTTCAAAACTACAAGTCGCGTCAAATCGAGATTGTCTTTGACAGCGCCTTCGATAGTGACTGCATCGCCGTCCAGAGGCCGCGTGGCACCGCTTTCCGGTTCGTACCAGACCGGGCCAAAACTCAAGGCGTAATCAGGGACTTCATCGTCATCCACATCTAAAAAATACTTGGGATAATAATAGGTGGTGTCGACCATTGCCTTGCCGGAGAATGTGATGACGTTTAGGCTGTCACATTCATCTTTTTGACGCCCCCAGTTTTCCACCGGCTCGCGCCATACTAATCCGTTAATTTCAAAAACCATGACAACCGGAATGACCGGGTGCGGATTGATCGATCCGACGATGGTGACATAGTCGCCGGCTCCGGGCAGTACCGCGCCGCTTTCCGGAACATACCAGTCCGGGCCGAACGCCAGATTATAATCGGATGAATCGTCTCCGTCAACATCCAAAAAGAACAGGTTTTGATGGGTGGAATCAATTATGACAGTGCCTTCCAGCGTCACGGATGATAATGAATCCGGCCATGCTTTTGTTCGCCTGTTTTTATTTTGCGCAAAAACACTTGCAGCCTGAACGGCAAAAATAAATATCAACGCAGTGACTGAAATAAGGTGAAGCTTTCGTTTCATGATGCACTCCTTCAGTTTGTAAAAAATAGTTTTGGTTTAGAAAAAACGATTTCATGTCGGACCCCGGTACAGAGAAGATCTTCACTGGTTTAAATTCAAACATTATGCCATAAAACTGATGGCATTTTAAACGACAAAATATCAATGTGTTAAGATGAAATTGGTCAATCAGATTTGAGGCACTTCATTAATAATATCGACGTTTTGGTCGTTTCCTTTCGACCATTTCGACGGGTTGTTGTCGGGCTGCCAGGATTCGATAATCTTGTGAACGGAATTGATTTTTAGACTATTATTTTACTCAGGTTCAGGTATTTGATTTTCGATGCTCAATTTTCGTTCCTGTTCGCCGGAATTTTTTAAATTCATCTTGTAAAAACTGAAAAAAATTGTTATCTTGATTTCTATGATGGTTTCAAAACATAGAAAGAATGAATAAAAAGAGAGGTGGCGAGGTGTCGGAAAATTATCGCGTCAAAGATATTCGAATGGCGCAGGACGGACAGGTGCAGATCGATTGGGTGACAAAATGGATGAAGGTGCTGAACCGGCTGCGCAAACGGTACGCGGCAGATGGTGTGTTCAAAAAGAAACGTGTCGCGCTGTGCATCCATTTGGAGGCGAAGACGGCCTATTTAGCGTTGACAATCCAGCGGCTGGGAGCTGAAGTCTGGGTGACCAGCAGCAATCCGCTTTCAACAAAGGATGAAGTTGCCGCCGCGCTGGCCGAAAATGGCGTGCACGTTTTTGCCGAGCACGGCGCCGATGAAAATGAGTATCAAAACTATGTCGAAGCCATTGTGAAACACAAACCGCATGTCATTGTGGATGACGGCGGCGATGTGTGTGACTACATTCATCAGTATCCGGAATTCGGGGAGAATTTGCGCGGCTTCTGCGAGGAAACCACAACTGGCGTGGCTCGGCTGAAGGAAATGGCGCAACACGACAAATTGAATTTCCCTGCAATTGCCATCAACGATGCAAAGTCCAAATTTTTGTTCGATAACCGCTACGGGACCGGTCAGTCCACGTGGACCGCGATTATGCATTTGACCAATATGAACATCGCCGGCAAAAAGGTTGTGGTCATCGGCTATGGCTGGGTTGGCAGGGGAGTGGCGCTTCGGGCAAAAGGATTGGGCGCTGAAGTGATCGTCACGGAAATCGATCCGTGGAAAGCGCTGGAAGCCAAAATGGATGGCCTGCGTGTGATGCCCATTGCCGGGGCTTCGAAAATCGGCGATTATTTCATCACCACCACAGGGCTGAGTGATGTGCTGCGGCACAAGCATTTCGAAAAAATGAAAGACGGGGCTTGCCTGGCCAATGCCGGGCATTTCGATTATGAAATCGATATTCACGGATTGAGAAAAATGGCCAAAGACAAGAAATCGGTTCGAAACGAAATTGAGGAGTTCACGCTGAAAAATGGCACCCGATTGTATCTGTTGGCGCGCGGCGGGATAATCAACATTGCCGGCGGCTTGGGGCATCCGGTGGAAATTATGGATTTGTCGTTTTCAGTGCAATTAGGCTGCATTCATTATTTGCTTTCACAGGAAAAATTGCAGCCCGGTGTTTACAAGGTACCGGTAGAAATCGACGAGTTGGTCGTTCGCGAGCAGCTTCGAGCGGATGGAATTGTGATTGATGGGTAATACTCAACTCACTCGTAATCATAATCTTAATCATAATCTTAATCATAATCTTAATCTAAAATTCAAACCATGAAAAACGTTACCAACATCATTCAAACCATGCCCAAAGTTGAACTGCACCTTCATTTGGAGGGCGCGTTCACCTTTGAATTTCTGTTCGATTTAATTCAAAAGTATGGCGGCGATCCGTCGGTGAAAACTGTGGACGACCTGGAAAAGCGATTCGTTTTCAAAGATTTCCCCCATTTCATTGAAACGTGGTTCTGGAAAAATAAGTTTTTCAGAGAAGCGGAAGATTTCGAAAATTCGACCTATTTCACGCTGAAAGATTTGCACGAGCAAAACGTGCTTTATGCGGAAGTCTTTTATTCGCCGTGGGATTTCCGGTCAAGCGGGGTGTCCGTTGCAGTAATTACCGAAGCCACGCTGGCAGCAGTTTGGCGAGCGAAGCAGGATTTTGGAATCCAATGTTTTCTCATCGCGGATATTGTCCGCGATGCAGGCCGGGAAAATGGCAAAGACCGGCTGAACGAAATTCTACCGTATCGTGAGTCAGGCGTTATCGGAATCGGCCTTGGCGGTAGTGAGCAGGAATTCCCGCCGGAGCCATTTGAGGATGTTTACAAAATGGCGAGAGAGTCCGGCCTTCACGTCGTCGCCCACGCCGGGGAAGCGGCCGGGCCGAAATCGGTGTGGGGCGCTATCGAAAAGCTGCGTGTCGAACGGATCGGTCACGGAGTGCGGTCGGTGGAAGATCCACAGTTGGTTGAGTATCTCAGGGAAAAGCAAATTCCGCTGGAGGTGTGCCCGGTGAGCAATCTCAAAACCGGCGTATTTCCATCGTTTGAAACGCACCCGATAAAATACTTTTTTGAAAATGATCTTTTTGTGACGATCAATTCGGACGACCCTGCCATGTTCGGCACAACCATCACCGAAGAATTTTTGCTGTTACATGAGCAATTGAATTTCTCATTGGATGATATCAAAAAATTAGCGCTGAATGGCGCCAGGGCTTCGTTTCTACAGGAAAAAGAAAAAGTGGAGTTGTTGGTTCGAATGAATGAATACTGGAACAGGATTCAAAAATAAAATGTTTAACAAGATTTTTGTGCAAAATCAACATTTGAACTTTCATGTTAAGTAATCTGTCCAAACTCAAAGTCCACTAAGATTTTGTGCTAACAAATATTTAAAGGCAGCAGTCGATTCTTAGATTTCAGTTTTTCTATTTTTTTCTTAGTGTGCTTTATGCAAACTTGGAGCGCTTTGTGGTAAATTTTTATTTTGCCCAAGATCGATTTCTAAATTCATTAAAGTAGAAGGGGACAAATATCCCGAATAATTTTCTGTCCAGCATTAATATCAATGGACAATCGCGGTTCACCTCAGAAATCTAAACGATATAATTGAATGAAAGAAACAGAAATCAAAAACCTCCGTTTGGCGCAAACCTGTTTCTCCGATTCCTGGGGAGGCCTGGAAATGTCAACGCTGAAATGGACTCGTTACTTTCAGAGTTTGGGAATATTCAGCCCCTGTTTCTGCAAACAGGGCAGTCCGTTGCATCAGCATGTTGAGCAGGAAAAATTACATCATGTTCCTTTCGCAGTGGCTTTGAAATATTGGTCCCCCGGGCTGAAATCCAGGTTGGCGCGAATATGCCACGATGAAAAAATTGATGTTCTCATTTCCCATCGTTCCACTGATTTATGGCACATCGTTCCTGTTTTTTTCGTGCGGCCCCAATCACAAGTCATTCTGGTCAGCAGAATTCTCAGCAGCACAGTTAAAAAAAGGGACCTTTTTCACCGACGAATTTACCGGAAGCTTGCCGTTGCCATTGTTCTCTCGAAACTGGGAAAGGAATACTTTTTGCGGATGACTGGCATGGATCCGAAAAAAGTCCATGTCATTCCAAACGGTATCGTCATGGAAAAATATATCGAAGCGCGCCAAAATCGTGCTGAATTTCGGGCTGAACTCGGGCTGAAGGATCATGAAATCGCTGTTGCGCTGGTCGGCAGAATCGATCCGCTGAAGGGGCATCTGGAGTTCATTCAGGCATTGGCCAGTGTCAAAGAAAAATACCCGAATGTGCGTGCACTGATCGTCGGCGAAAAAACCATCGGGGAATGGGACGATTATTACGCGAGGCTTGAAAAAACAATCGAGCAGCACGAGCTTCAGCAGCACGTTCGGTTTTTAGGTTTCAGAAACGATGTCGAGAAAATTTACGCAAGTGCCGATATATTTATTATGCCGAGTTATGCGGAAGCGTTCGGCAATGTGCTGCTGGAGGCCATGGCGTCGGGTCTGCCGGTGATTGCCACAAATACCGGCGCACCGCCGGAAATTCTGGCCAATGGAAAATACGGCATGCTCATTGCACCACAAAGCGCAGAAGCGATCGGGCAGGCATTGGTCGATTTGATACGCAATAGCGCCAAACGAGCCGAACTCGGCGAGCTGGGATTCCAGCGCGTGAAGGAAAAATATCAATTAAAAATAGTGATGGACCAGGTTACTGATTTATGTTTTGGAATAAAATAAACAATGGAAAAAGACAAAATATGCAAAAATCATCCTTACCGAAAGGCCAGCAGGAAGTGCTATTATTGTAAAGAACCGATTTGCACTACGTGTCAGATATTAAAATCGCACCACTATTTTTGCAGTGAAAGACATTACAGGTTATTTATGCTTCAGGGATTGAAATCGAAACTGCTGGGATTTTTTGGAAAGATTCAGAAAGGCGTCAGATCGGCGCGTGTAAAAATCAAATCCAAACCGTCAAATCTGATTTATATATTGCTGGGATTGGGTTTGCTGGTGAGCATTGTTCTGAACATCATGAATCAGAGCCAATTGAGGAAAATGCAGCGGGAAATTTATGGCGTGCAAAAAAGCGTGCAGGCCGCGGACAGCGCCAAAACAGTCGAGGAAATGGCCCGACATATCGATACGCTCACCGTGTATTCGCCGCCGGCAAATGCGATGGTCATTCAAAACCGGTTCGACATCGATGGCGAATCGGAAAATAATCGCGTAGTGACGCTGTCATTGAACGGCGAATTGCTGCAGGCATTGCTGGTGAAAAATAGGAAATTTTCATTCAAAAATGTAAAAGCAAAACCGGGGGATAACAAATTTGTCGTCAGATCCATCAGTGAGGATGGAAGCGGAGTCGTTCTGGAAGAGATCAATTTTAAGTATGCAACGCCGACGCCGTCCTACCTGGCCAGAGATTTTTCCCGCGGCAGTCTTTCCGAAAAGAAGATTGCTCTCACATTCGATGGCGATTATGAAGACAATATCACCACAGAAATTCTCGATATTTTGAAACAGGAAAACATCCGCTGCACTTTGTTCATTACCGGTCGTTTCATGCGTCGGTACGGCGATCTTGTGAAGCGCATGGTGAGAGAAAATCACGTGATTGGCAACCATACCTGGACGCACCCGCATCTAACGAGTTTTGAAACGAACCGCAAACACGAAACCCTGCCCGGCATTTCGGAAAAAATGCTGCAACAGGAATTGATGAAAACCGCTGAACTTTTTTATCAGGTCACCGGAAAAAAAATGTCGCCGTATTGGCGCGCGCCCTATGGCGAGCATAATGCAGAAATTCGAACATGGGCTGCCGGGGCAGGATTTCGGCAAATCGGCTGGACCCTTGGGAAAAGCTGGGAAGACGGCATGGATACACTGGACTGGGTTGCAGATACCACGGCTTCCTACTATTACAGCGCTGATGAAATCGCTGAAAAGATCATCCATTTCGGTGAGGGGAAAAAATCCGGTGCCAATGGCGCTGTGATTTTGATGCACCTGGGCTCCCAGCGCAACAGCGACTATCCCCATTTGAAATTGCCGCTCATCATTCGGGAGATGAAGAAAAAGGGTTATGAGTTTGTAACGGTTCCGGAGATGTTGTAGGGAATCAAAAATATAGGCATATAGTGTTACCGACTTTCTTTTCCGCTCCATCCTTTTTTTAAATTGCAACTAAAATGAATTCCTATTTTTGAAATTATTAAAAACTTCTTGAACTTATTGAATGAAAGATTTATATTGAATAAGTTTCAACTTCTCAAAAATTTTAAAGGAGAATTATTGTGGATTCTAAAGCGATATTGGAAGAAGCTTTGCATCTGAGGCCTGCTGATAGGTTGCAGTTAATAGAATGGTTATACCAAAGTTTGGATGAGCCAGATGAAAAAATTGAACAAGCATGGGCTGAAGAATCTGAAAAAAGATATCAGGCTTTAATAGAGGGAAGGGTGAAAACAATCCCTTTTGATGAGATAATAAAGAGGTATAAGTAATTGAAAGTTGAATTCATCGAGCCCGCTTCTATTGAATTGGACGACGCAATTCAATATTTTAACTTGTCCACATCTATTTCAAAAATATATCGATGCTATCTTTGTTTTCCCTCCGCTGCAACAAACAACTGCCCGCACGCCGCCTGAATTTCAGTGCCCTTGCTTCGCCTCACCGAAATCACCACATTCATATCCAGAAACGGCTGAATGAACGTGTGGATTCGATCTTCGGATGGAGGACGAAATTGACCTTCAACAGCGTTATACGGAATGAGGTTTATTTTGCAGCGCAAATCACCTATCAGCTTTTTCAGTGAAAGCGCATGGGTCTTGCTGTCGTTCAGTCCATCGATGAGCACATATTCAAACGTAATGCGGTTGCGGGATTTTGTTGCGTAGTATTTCGCTGCGTCCACCAATTCGTGAACCGGGTACTTTTTATTGATGGGCATCAATTGGGTACGGGTCGAATCGTCCGGTTGTAAATTTTCGAATAAAGTTTGAAAATTGAATGTTTGTATTTGGATATTATTTGAAATTTGGATTTTGTTTTTTTGTGATTTTCTGCCAAAAATGCACAGAACTTAAGTCATCAGATATTAACACTCCACCAATCTTAATTCAGGAACGAATTCCTGATAAATCAGTTATATATTTCAAGGTTCAGTTGGAAACAGCATATTAGTGATATAAATAAAATCCGGTGATACGAAAATTCCGGATTTTTTATTAAATGGCTTTCGGATAAAGAAACAGAATTGAATAAACGATAAAAAGGCGCTTATGAAGAAAAAAAAATCGGGAAAAAACAAAACGAGTTTTATCAACAAAGCATTGAATATCGTGGAGCGTGTGGGGAATGCATTGCCGCATCCGGCTTCATTATTTGCAATTTTTGCGTTAATGGCGCTGGTGGCGTCAACGTTGGGACACTGGTTTAATTTGCAGGTTAAACATCCGGCAACCGGCGAGGTCATTAAAACCGTGAACTTGCTTTCCAAGGCAGGGATTGAGCGGATTATTGACGACATGGTTGTCAACTATACCAGCTTTGCACCGTTGGGAATTGTATTGGTTGCCATGCTCGGAATTGGTATGGCGGAAGGAAGCGGGCTCATTGGCGCGCTTATCAGAAGGCTGGTGCTTTCCTCACCACGGAAAATATTGACATTTGTGATCGTATTGGCAGGAATTCTTTCCAACACAGCAAGTGATATCGGTTATGTTTTATTGATCCCTCTCGCCGGGATTGTATTCATTGCAGTCGGTCGGCATCCCATTGTTGGTATGGCTGCTGCGTTTGCGGGCGTCTCCGGCGGATTTAGCGCGAATCTAATTCTGGGAACCATCGATCCGCTGGTCGCCGGCTTATCCGAAGAGGCTGCCCACATTCTTGATCCGGCATATCATGTGAATCCCACTGCAAATTATTTTTTCATGGTCGTTTCAACCTTTATCATTGCGATATCAGGAACTCTTGTCACTGAAAAGATTGTTGCAAAACGTTTTGGTAAATACGATGGCGACCACAGCGATGATAAAATCGAACCTCTCTCCGAGCAGGAAAAAAAAGGACTTCGCTGGAGCGGAATTACGTTAATGTTTTGGATTGTTGTCATCTTGATTGGCGTTATACCGGAAAATGGTTTCCTTCGCGGTTCCGATGGAGGTCTGTTATCTTCGCCGTTGATAAAAGGAGTGATCGCATTTTTATTTCTTGTCGCCGGTTCAACAGGAATTGTTTATGGCGCCGTTACCGGTAAATACAAAAACGATTCTGATGTGGTCAATGGAATGACGACGAGCATGAAATCTCTGGCAAGTTATATGGTTTTAGTGTTCTTTGCCGCGCAATTTGTCGCTTATTTTAAATGGAGTAATTTGGGTGTTATTTTTGCCGTTGGCGGCGCAGAATTGCTGATGAAATCAAATCTCGGCGTTATTCCGCTGATGTTGCTTTTTATTATACTGGCTGGCACGATTAATATGTTTCTCGGCAGCGCTTCGGCGAAATGGGCATTGTTGGCGCCGATTTTCGTCCCGATGTTCATGTTGCTCGGTTACTCTCCTGAATTGTCGCAGGCTGTTTACCGGATAGGTGATTCCGTTACAAATATCATTTCTCCGATGATGAGCTTCTTTGCGCTCATCATTGCATATTTTCAGAAATATGATGAAAAGGCAGGGATCGGAACCATCATTTCAACGATGCTGCCGTATTCGATTGTGTTTTTTATCGGCTGGGCGCTGCTGCTCATTATCTGGATTTTACTGGGACTTCCGCTGGGTCCGGGAGCCGGTTTGTATTATGAGGGAGTGGGAGGTTTTTAATTGATTTTTGGTTAGTTCTACATTGACAGATTAGATTAAAATAACGGGTAGGTCAGTGGCGGAGGCCACTGGGTTACTCAAATTTTAAATGTGATTAAGTAGAATTAGAAAGCTGGAGTGTAATCTAAGATTTACGTATTTCCTTCGGCTGCAACATACAATTGCCCGCATGCTGCCTGAATTTCGGTTCCCTTGCTTCGCCTCACCGAAATTACCACATTCATGTCCAAAAACGGCTGAATGAACGCGTGGATTCGATCTTCGGATGGAGGACGAAATTGACCTTCAACAGCGTTATACGGAATGAGGTTTATTTTGCAGCGTAAATCGCCGATGAGTTTTTTCAGAGCCAGTGCATGGGCGTCGCTGTCGTTTACGCTATCGATGAGTACATATTCGAACGTAATGCGGTTTCGCGATTTTGCAGCATAGTATCTCGCCGCGTTCATCAATTCGTGAACCGGGTATTTTTTGTTGATGGGCATCAGCCGTGTGCGCGTCACATCGTCCGGTGCGTTGAGTGAAATGGCCAATTTGTACCGCTGGCCTTCGTCCGTGAATTGTTTGATTCGCGGGATAATGCCGGCCGTGGAAATGATGATTTTCCGCTTGCCGATGGCAATGCCTTTGTCGTGCGAAATGAGGTCGCTTGCCGTTATCACTTCTTGGTAATTAAGGAACGGCTCGCCCATTCCCATCAAAACCACATTGGTAGCTTCAGTTCCCACGATTCGGTGAATGGCCAAGAGCTGATCCACAATCTCTCCGGCTGAGAGGTCGCGAATAAACCCCATTGCACCTGTGGCGCAAAATTCACAGCCAAGGGCGCATCCCACCTGGGAAGAGAGACACACCGTCCTGCGCTTGCCGTCCTCCATGTACACACTTTCCACGTGATGCCCGTCCGGGAGCCGGAACAGAAATTTTATCGTGCTTCCATCGGCCGCCATGCGCTGGTCCGCAACTTCGAGATGGCCGAGATGAGCAAGTTCGGATAACCGGCTGCGCAGCGATTTTGAAAAATTGGTCATCTGTTCGAATGCAGTTACATTTCGTTTGTATATCCAGTTAAAAAGCTGCGCCGCGCGGTACTTTGGCTGACCAATGGATTCCATGAGGGCTGCCATTTGCTCGAGGGTCATGCCGGTGATATTCAAATTGTTCATGATGATTAATTTACGAAAATGAAACCAGACGCGCAAGAAAATTCATTGATTTTGGTGAAAAAATTATTTATTTTAATCGTCGGTGAAACAATCTTTTATCGGTGACATATAATTGGTTAGTTTGTCCGACACATAATCTTAATCCTAATCATAATCCTAATTTTACTCATAATCAAAAAAGTGATTAAGATTACGATTAGGATTATGAGTAAGAACTATAACATGAAATTAGACTCTTGTTAAAATTGCCCCGCAAAGCCCGAGGCAAAAAATGAACAGCACTGCGTTTTGGAGGAAGTATGGTGGAGAAAAAAGCGAACGAAACCGATCTTAAAATTGTTGCTCAGCTAAATGAAGCACACGAAAAATTGGTGAATGAAATTGGAAAAGTGATAATCGGGCAGAGGAAAGTCATAGACGAGCTGCTCATTGCATTGTTATCGCGGGGACATTGCCTGCTCATTGGCGTGCCCGGGCTTGCCAAGACCCTGTTGATCAGCACGTTGGCCCGGGCTCTGAATCTCAAGTTCAGCCGCATTCAATTCACTCCGGATTTGATGCCGTCGGACATTACCGGCATCGAGCTCATCGAGGATGATTTGACCACCGGGCGCAAATCGTTCAAATTCGTTAAAGGGCCCATTTTTGCCAGCATTATTTTGGCGGATGAAATCAACCGAACGCCGCCAAAAACACAGGCCGCGCTTTTGCAGGCCATGCAGGAACACGAAGTGACCGCTGCCGGTGAAACCTATGTCCTGGAAGAGCCATTCTTTGTGCTGGCCACTCAGAATCCCATTGAACAGGAGGGAACATATCCGCTGCCGGAAGCCCAGTTGGATCGGTTCATGTTTAATCTTTGGGTGGATTATCCCTCACTGGAAGAAGAAACGCAAATCGTGAAATCAACGACCAGCGCGTACCAGCCGGATGTGAAAATGATTCTTGAAAAAGATGAAATTTTGAAATTGCAGGGATTGGTGCGGCGCGTGCCGGTTTCGGACAATGTCATCAATTTCGCAGTGAAGTTGGTGAATCAAACCCGGTCGAATAATGAAGGTTCGCCCAAATACATCCAGGACTGGATTAGCTGGGGCGCCGGCCCCCGGGCATCGCAGTACCTGATTTTAGGCGCTAAAACGCGCGCCATTTTAGACGGCCGTCCCACGCCGGAAATCGAGGACGTCAAAGCCCTAACTGTGCCGGTGCTGCGACATCGACTGGTCACCAATTTCAACGCGGAAGCCGACGGCGTTGGCACGGTGGATATCATCGAAAAATTATTGCACGATGTAAAGGTCTAACCATGCCGGTGAACGAAAAAATAGATTACCGCAAATATCTCAAGCCGGAGGTTGTTTCGCGGCTGAAGAACATGAGTCTGCGCGCACGGCTTGTCGTGGAGGGATTTATCACAGGCTTGCATCGCAGCCCCTATCACGGTTTCAGTGTGGAATTCTCCGAATACAGGCAATATATGCCCGGGGATGAAATTCGCCACATCGACTGGAAGGTGTACGGCAAAACCAATCGTTTTTATATCAAACAGTTTGAAGAAGAGACCAATCTAAAATCCTACCTGCTGCTGGATAGCTCCGGGTCTATGGGCTATGCATCAAATGAAGTGAGCAAGTTGAACTACGCTTCCTATCTGGCGGCAGCGCTCACTTACTTGATGATCGAACAAAGGGATGCGGTCGGCCTGGTGACATTTGCTCAGAAAATCAAATCGTATCTCCCTCCGCGTTCTATGAAAAGTTACCTGCACCATATCTTACGTGAACTGGAACATATTCAAAGCAGCGAAACCACCGATGTGAGCAACACGTTTCATGAAATTGCAGAGCGGATTCATCGCCGCGGTTTAATCATCATTCTCTCGGATTTGTTTGATGACCCGGATAAAGTTATCTCAGGATTGAAGCACTTTCGTCACAAAAATCACGAAGTGATCGTCTTTCATATTTTGGACCCGATGGAAATACACTTCAACTTCAAACGAAATGCACTGTTCAGGGACATGGAAACCGGGGAAGAACTGACAACCCAGCCCTGGCACATCAAAACCGAATATCGGAAAAAGGTGAAGCAATTCATCGAAAATTACAAGCGCCAGTGCCGGCTCAACAACATCGATTATGTGCTGCTGGATACATCGTGGGATTTCGACCGCGCGCTGATGGAATATTTGATGAAACGCAAGCGTATCGGTGGGTAGGCCACCTTGTTCATACGGTCTCCATGGGGACGTAAATCTTGGTAAGCCAGTGGCATCTGCCACCGGATACAATCTGCAGGCTATTCTGCACTGACGTTCCTACGCAGAGCGCAGAAACGAGTTTGACATTTTAATCATTTCGAGTCTTCGAGACTTTGAGGCAAAAAAGAATACAACCTTAAAATATTTGTATGAAAATATTTCTTTTTTGGGTCGTTGCCATCTCTCTTATTCTTGCCATTTATTCATGGCATATCTATCGCCGCTCGCCAAAAGGCTTCCGGTTTCAGGTGAAACTGACCATCATTTTTTTTCTGCTCGTGCTCATCCCTGCAGTACCATTGACCTACTTTGTCAGCGGATTGCTGACCACAGGTGTCGAAATGCTTCTTCTTCCCGGAATCGAAAATTCACTGTCCCAATCCCTGGAAATTATCCGATACCAGCTTGAAGACCGGGGCCAGCATTTCTTCAGGATGAATCCCAATTTACTTCAACTAAGTCAGGATTCACTAAAAGATCAGGGCATTGTGTATGTGGCTGCTTTTCCAACAGCCGAAGAATTTAGTCCCAATATTCTGCGGGGACCGAAGAAAGAATTAATCCGAAGAAGTCCCTTACAAAAACCTGATGTCGTGCAACTCATTCACCAGGGCGAAATTTCCAGCAATTTGTATTCAATTGAAAACGAATATATTTGTGAAGTCTACAACAAAATAGAAGAGAATAAAATTTGTGTGGTTGCATTTTGGGTGCATGAAAATGTGTTCAAAGCCAAAGATCGAATATCAGAATCTTTGCGAGTTTACAAGTCGTTGTCACTAATAAAAAAATCCGTGGTAGAAGGTCAGATTATTTGGGGGCTGGCCACCATTTTCATCATTCTTCTCGCATTGTTGGCCATCTATGCCGCCAAGGTGTTATCCAGGGGAATCAGCGAGCCGATTAAAGAACTGGTCGTTGGCATGCAGCGCGTGGCCGGCGGCGATCTCTCGAAACCGGTGGATGTGAACGCCAAAGATGAAATCAAATTTTTGGTCGATTCATTTAATACCATGGCCGGCGATCTGAAAACCAGCCAGGAAAAATTGGTTCAGGCAGAGCGGTTGGCTGCGTGGCAGGATGTGGCCCGAAGGGTGTCCCATGAAATCCGCAATGCACTCACGCCGATTCAGTTATCGCTCCGCCGGTTGCAAAATCAGTTGCAGGAAGACAAAAAGCGCGCGGATAATCCGTCATTCGCTGTGATTCAGGAGGAAGTGGAATCGCTGCGCCGGATTTCCGAGGAGTTTTCCCAGTTTGCCCGCATGCCACAAATTTCCCGCATGCCGGAAAATGTGAACGATATACTCCGCAACCTGGCTACCCTGATCGAAGCGGAACCGCACGCCATTAGCCTGAAACTGGGTCTGGATGAAAATATCCCCGAATTAAAAATCGATCGGGATCAAATGAAGCGGGCGCTGCATAATTTGATCAAAAACAGCATCGATGCGAGCAGTGTAGGCGATTCGGTGCTCATCGAAACGCGAAGCATTGAAGCGGAAAATTATTCTGCAAAAATTACCATTCAGGATCAGGGCAGTGGGATTGCGCCGGATGTTCTGGAAAAAATATTTGAACCCTATTTTACAACCAAAAAAAGAGGAATGGGCCTTGGCCTTTCTATCGTGAAACGCATCATCGAAGATCACGACGGGAAAATTACTTTTGAGAGTGAAGTGAATAAAGGAACCACCGTAACGATCTTTTTATAAAATAAACGAATAAAAAAAACTCACGCAAAGTCGCCGATACGCAAAGTTGTTTTTTTTATACATGGCTCTGCGGCTCCGCGTCTCTGCGTGAGTTTCATTTTTTAATTAGCTAAAGCGATACCTGTTTCACCCTGGAACAGGTGACAAAATCTGATACAAAAATTTTATTACGGAAAAATAGCTTTCTTTTTCATTCCCGAACCGGAATAATATTTTATTTCATCCAGAAAAGCACCGGCGCAGGTTCTATTGTCAAATGTTAAAAAATATAATAAATCAAGATTCGAAACAGAAGAACCGATCCATGTTGCATTTTCGACTTTCAATTCGTCGTCCACATATATATTGTACGACTGATTTTGACAGTCGAATAAAATTTCAATGAAATACCATGTATTTGTGTCGATGGTGCAGACCGTCTGCCAGTTTAGGTCTTTGTTGTAATAGGCAATTTCACCAAAACGCATTGAAACTTGCGGACCAATTTTTTCGGTCTTTGCAGAGTCCGAATACATGTGCAGACCAAATACATCATTTACGGAGCTAATTCTCCAATAAAACTGTAATTTTCCAATCGAATGCGGTTCTAAACGCACTGCTAAATAGTTCCATGCTGTTTCCGTGGAATCTGAGAAAAATACGCTATTCCCACCGGCATTCCGGGCAATAGAATCCGAGATGAACAAATCGCTCGCTCCGTATTTGAATACCTGCCAGGTGCTGTTGTCCGGATACCCGCCAACAGGGTCATCATCAAAATTTTCTTCGAACAAAAGTACTGAAGCCTCGGTGGTAAACTGCCACAGCGGACCTTCTGTCACCAGGCCGTAATGGTCTTTTGCTACGATTTTCCAGAAATATTGCGTTTCGAAGTCAAGTATCCCGACGACAAAGAAAGTATCCGATTGGCCGGCGGTTAATAATTCCAGTGAACCGGCAGATTCGCCAAAATATATGTCATATTTCACCAGACTGAAATCATCCGGATCACCACCGCTCCAGGCTAATGTTATGTTTTCCACGGGTTGAGATGATTCCGAGTTCGCGGGCAAAGGATTTGAAGGAACGTAGGGCGGTGAATTGTTTTCGTAGCGCGTCCAGAATGTCCAGGTGGGACTCGTCGCCGAACCTCCTCGCTCATCCTTTGCTGTCACTTTCCAATGATATCGAGCGCCGTATTCCAGTTGACTGTAGTGAAACGCATTTGTATCAAGATCCGAAGCGATGACAATGGTCTGCAATGTATCTTTTTGCAGGTAAACGTCATAGACCAAATTATCATTCTCATTGGGATCACTGCCAAGCCATTGGAAGCTGATATCGATCATAATGTCGGTCGTGTCATTTGGGGGGAAAACATTGATTGGCACGTCAGGCGGTTGATTATCGAGTTCCGGCGGCAGTGGTTGGTGACAGCCTGCGATACCAATTATTGCAACAAAAAAAACAATGATTACCATCTTTCCCATCATCATACCTCATCAATTTTGTATAGCTTTTAAGCCCTTTTTTAATTTGAAAAAAGTTATGGGTGAAGTAAATATACATCGGATTGCTGATGCACATTATTTACAGATATTTCATCATAAAATCAAGTGAATTGCAATAGATTACTATTTTTTAACACCTGAGTCATTTCAAAACAAAATGGGAAAGTTGTTTAATCTTAATGATTATAGTTGATTAAATCTATCCACATTCATAATTATACGTTTCAGTTACGTTCCGCTTTCCTGGTATTTTGTGTCATTTTATTAGTTGATGAATAAAAAAAACCGGTCCTAAGAGAATTCCGCAGACCGGTTTTTTTGTTGCGATTTGATGATGTGGACATCAAAACGAGGAGAGAGAGAAGTTTACAAATTTGTTAAAGATCCAATATATTTCATCCTGCACGGATAACCGCCTCGCTGCATACTGCATGTGTTCCATAAAGAACATCTGGATGAGCAGATAAGAGTGCCGTGTTCGTGTTTGGCCGTTTTTCTCTTTCGAACGCCTTGTTTTCTATAGGATAGGTTGCTATTGGTGATTTGCTGTTTCGAGTGATTTCTGATTAATTGACTGGTTAAATTGCTATAGAATGAATTCAGATTTTCGAATTTTTCCTGAGGGTGCTCATACGCATTGGACTTTTTGAGTTCAGGGTAAAAATGTATCCCGCCCCAGAATTTTAATCTTATCCCAAAAAATTCTTCGATGGCCATCTGAAAAGCAGTCGCTTCAATGAGTTCGCTATTTTTGTATACCATGTTCAATAAAAATCCGGGCTTAAAATTTTGAAATTTATGCTTGAGTCGATTGTTTGTGGAATTCAGCCCAAATATGAGTGATTTTAAATTTTTCCCGATGGCATCATCAAAATGATCATAGGCTCTGTCGATTTGAGCCATTAATTCAGGTTGTCCCTTGATGATAGTTTCTAATTTTTTCAGCAAGCAAAATTTAAAAAAGTTGAACGCTTCCTGAATGGACGTTGGTTCCGGATTGGTCACAATTATCCCTTCATCGGCCTGGAGGAAAAGTATGATGTCACTAAGATTTGTCCCTGTGCCAAGGTCCACAATTGCATAGTCGGTATTCAGCTTTCGGATGGAACGGATAAGTCGCGACGCAATGATGTGTGCGTTTTCACTGATACCCAAAGTCCCTGGCGAACCGCAAATGATTTTTAACTTGGAAACGCCGGTTTCGAAAGAGAGTTGATTGATATCCCTGTCAGGATTTAGAATCAACTCTTTTAAATTCGTTTTCGGATTGGGAATATTGAAATAATTGTGAATGCTTGGACTGCCAAAGTTAGCGTCCAGTAAAACAACGGATTTGGTCTGAGCTGCAAGTTGATACCCAAGGTTGGCGGCAAAAAATGTTTTTCCAACGCCGCCTTTTCCACTACCTACTGCGATAATTTTGGGTGACCTAATCGGCTGTGAAAGTGGTTCTGAGGCAAATTTGTTAAGTTCGGATAAACCCCTTTTAACTGGTATCTGAGCAGAAATATGATGACTCAAGCTACTCATATAGTGCCCCTCTCACTCAATAAGTTAATGATTCATGGAAAGGTATTCAATCGTAGGAAGTAGTTCGTGGAGGAAAAACTTCTAAGTTAGTCGCAAAAAATACGCCAAAAAAGTGTTGGGAAAATAAAGTCGTAGATTTACAAATAAATTAATACGTTATGAAGAATGCACCTGATATTACAAAATAATAATAATGTTTCAAAATGGACAGTTTTTAATCATAAATAATTTTTCTTTGAACTTAGGTTGTATTGATTTAATCCGGAAAAACTGATATTCTCTTGCGAATCAAATTCAGAATGCGTATATTAAAAAGTAGTTTTTAATAACAATTGTTTGTAATATATTTTGCTAATTTGCTTAATATTTATCACTTTACCGGGAAGACAATTGTTTTTATATTATTTAATGCTAAGGTCTTTATCCTGAATTATTCACAAATTTCAAACAATAGATGTTTAACTTAATGTTATGAATAAAATTAATCAGATATATGAAATTTAACAA
>CAZSBG010000049.1:0-43710 GCA_964605145.1 uncultured Cytophagia bacterium
AATAACATTAAGTTAAATATCTATTGTTTGAAATTTGTGAATAATTCAGGCTAAAGACATTTTCACTTCACCATTTTTACTTGAAATTGAAATAAAACGAGGAGTAGCTAAGGCCTCAGATTAGCGCACACACCTGAACCCAGGCTACTCCTCGATTCGATCTAAACTCAAATTTTAGTTTATTCTTCATTGATGACTTCAAACACTCTTACCGAAATGACGAGAACACCATCCTCATCCTCCACTGCTGTCCCTGTGGCTCTTACATCCTGACCTACAAAGTTCACCAATTCCTTACCTTTTTCATTTTCGGTGACCAGGTAATCTATCATGTATTCTTCTTCCGTGGAATCCTCGGGAAAAATGGTGACGGAAATTGCTACTGAAACGACATTATCATCTTCGTCCCATTCGGTTTCGATCACAGTTCCCTCAATGGTCACTTCACTTTCTCGGTCCTGGCATAAAGCCACGCTGGTCATTGTGGCAAATGCCAACGCGAACATCAAAACCCCCAAAACCAACATCATCAATTTTGTTTTCATGTCACGTCCCTTTCATTGAAAACAGTTGTAAGAATATATAAATTAATTAGGTAATATTAGCAAATTGAATCATTTGACAATTCTATATCCTGTTGCACATATAATTTCCCGGCCATCAAAGAATTCACCAGCGACATATCCTTTCAAAATCACCCTGCTATTGATATGCTCAAAAATACTGTCCCCAATCTGACTATCATCAATGATGTATCTTTCAAAATCTTCAGTTTCCAGGAAAATCTGAACCACATTACCGCTTTTATCTCTCTGGTTCGGACGGATATGGCCCATGATTTCCCTTAGCTTGCTGTTTTGAATATTTTCCATTACTCACCTGAATGTAGGTAATATTTTTCATTACTTGATTCAGACAAATACAGTGCCAAATTCTTATCTTATTAAATATATTGAAATTAGAAAAATTTAACGGAGTGGAAATCGGAACTGAAAATTCCGACATTTCAATGCAATTGCGGATATTATCTAAAGATCTGCTTTTTAGATGCACGAATTTGTTGAGGCCGGAAGGACATCATTTAGTCTACCTGTTGTCAATTTCTTGTATTGGAGTGAAGAAATCGGATTCAATCTAAATATTGGAAATTTAAGAACTGCAAGTACCGATATTGAATTTTCAGGAATTCGCAATTCCGATTTTATGCGGGATTCTTAAAATCGTTTTTGTGGAGGTCATATTTCGTCATTAATTTATGAAGCTGGCGCACACCGATCCCGGATTGTTCAGCGGTAATTTTAATTTTTCCTTTGTTCTTCATGAGAAGATCGGTTAAATATTGCCGCTCGATTCGCTCTATTTCCCGACGCCGAACTTTTTCCAGCGGCAGAGATGTATCCAGCTTGTAGATGTATTTAGGCGCCTTATCTTTGAACAGCATAATGGGAAAATTTTTCGGCGTCAACATGGAAGACGTTTCCAGGATGTATGCCCGCTCGATTAAATTTTCCAACTCGCGGATATTTCCCGGCCAATCATACGCCTGAAACGCCTGAATCACTTCCGGGTGCACCTGACGGATATCGTTCCCGTAAAATTTATTCAGTCGCTTCAAAAACAGTTCGGTGAACAGGGAAATATCATCGATGCGATCGCGCAGCGGAGGTATTTCAATGGGGAAGACATTCAGCCGGTAATACAGGTCATTTCGGAATGATCCTTCCTGCTCCATCTTCGCCAAATCCGTGTTCGTGGCCGCGATGATTCGAACATCGGTCTTTAAATCGACTTCCCCGCCGACACGCTGGAATGTTTTGTCCTGCAGCACCTGCAACAGCTTAATTTGCATGGCAGCGGAGATCGTTCCGATTTCGTCCAGGAAAATCGATCCCCTGTGCGCGATTTCAAATTTCCCCAGCTTCCGCCGAACCGCGCCGGTGAACGCGCCTTTTTCGTGTCCGAACAATTCGCTCTCCAACAGCGTTTCCGGGATGGCGCCGCAATGGACATTGATGAACTGGTTCTCGCTGCGATTGCTGTGCTGATGAAGCAACCGCGCGATCACTCCCTTGCCGGTGCCGGTTTCGCCGGTGATTAACACAGTGCTGTCGGTTCTGGCGACCGCCCGCACTTTATCGAACACTTCGTGCATGGCAGGGGTGTTGGTTCGGAGCATCACCAGCGAATCTCTGCGCCAGAATTGGCTGCGAAGATAGTCCAGTTCCGAGTGCATTCGAATGTTATCTTCGATGTTTTGAATAATCAGTTTTATCTCTGACGGATTCAATGGATAGGTCAAATAGTCGCTTGCCCCTGCTTTCACCAATTGAACAGTTTCCCGGATATTCTCCTGCTTCGTTAAAATTACGATTTCCGCATCCGGGAAAATTTGCCAGAACGCTTGCAGACTTTTTTTACAATCCAGCTTATCCCGCGGGTGGATGAAATCCAAATCGATGAACAAAAAATCATACTTTCGAGCCTGAAACGCTTTCATGCACGATTCTTTGGAATCTGTGTTCAGAATATCGTAACCGGCAGAAAGGCTTTTTCGAATTTTTGATGAAACGTCGGAATCCTTCGATGCAACAAGAATATGTTTCATAGCGACCACATCCCCTTCAACCTGAAATTATTTTCTGGCTTTTTTACACGAATAAATATACAATTTACAAAATAAAATGCAAGCACGATTTTTATTTCGGGATGTGATTAAAAATTTGTGGTTCGTGTGGAAAAAGATACACCGCAAGGACGCAATGTTAACACAACGAACATCAAGAAAAATAACAGAAATACAATTTAGATCTGAAAAAATTGCACACTCATTTTTTGAAAAAATATGGATATTTCATCTATCTTAATTCTGAAACACCATTTTCTTGTCACTTGCTCAAAGTCAAGAATAATGTAGAAGAAATTTTTATAAACTATCCGACAAAATTAGTTGAATATTTACGTTGAGAAAGTGAATTTGCATCGTTCCTTATATAGGAATTTAATAACATACAATTTACACAAGTCCTTTGACAGCATCGTCAGACGCTTAAGTGGTAATTGCCCGATATCGGGTATTAATCAACTCGCGAATAGAAAATTTTATCTTTTTCATCGAAGTTACGTTTTTCGTCCAACATCAATGTCTTGTTTGAGCCTGATACAAAATTCAAACTTAAAACAGAATTGAAGTTTTCTTAACATTTTCACGACATTGCAAAATCATTAAAAACAATAAGCATCTCAAATACAAGCGGATGGCACCTGTTTTGCATTCATTGAAGCGCTTAATTCAGTGAGTGGATGTGAATTGGAATTTGTGGGAGTTGAAATGAATAAGCGATTTCTGCTGTTATTAATGAGCCTCTTTCTTGTGAATCATCTGTCTGCAGAAAACAGAACTTCTTTAATCCTTCAGGATGCAACTGCACCACAAGACTCCGCGATTGAAATTCCCCTAACGATCCAAACAGATCAGGAAATAGGCTTGGCTCAATTTGTTCTGGAATTTGACAGCACTGTGTTTTCATTCGAAAGCGCGCGACTGGATTCCTCGCTCGAACAATTTCAATTGACCGTAAACCAAAGCCTCCCTTTCATGCCCACGAATCCTCAGACCAACAAAAATATGTTGTTCCAGTTGCACGGGAATGGGAATGCGTTTTTTACCGGCTCACGCAACGTCATTTTTCTCTTGTTTAAAGCGATCGATGTGGCGGGCGAAACCAGCCCCCTCGTTTTTTCAACTTCCCAGGATCACACCTTTTTGACAACCGCCAAACTCGCTGATTTAACCGTCGACCAAATCGATTTTCACCATGGGCAACTTTCCGTGGCCGCCTCTTCGTATGCAATCACCGTAAAAACCGAGCCGGCAGGTCTTCAATTTGAGGTGGATGGGAAAAATTATTTATCCGCCGCAACTTTCAATTGGGAAAAAGACAGCCATCACACGCTGAAAATCGACACGCTGCAATTCAACGGCGAAAATACAAAATTCTCATTCATCGAATGGAGCAATGGCTCAGATTCGCCGGAAATGAACGTAACAGCAGATGCAAACAAAACCATCAGCGCAGATTTTGTCACGCATTTTCAGATGAACCTGAGCTCGAACCCGGAAAACGGCGGAGAGATTGTCACCGACCCGGATAAAGTATGGTATAAAAAGAACGAGACCGTTACCCTGACTGCCATGCCGGAATTAGACTATAATTTTAAAAACTGGTCCGGCGATCTGGCTGGCCGGGAGAATCCTGCTGAAGTAATTGTGAACGCTCCCAAACAAATCACAGCCAACTTTCAGCAGAAGCCCAACCCGGTCACTATCCGCGTCAATGCCGGGGGGCAGATGTTCCAAAACGCGCAGGGGGACACGTTCCGGGCGGATCAACCATATCAGCAGGGCGGCTGGGGATATGTCAACGGCAAAGTCTGGCGGACGAGCCGCACCATTTATGGCACGTCGAACCAGCAGCTTTACCAGACTGAACGATACGGTATGGCCGGCTATCGATTCGATGTGCCGGTCGAGGACTACATGATTATCTTTCATTTTGCTGAAATCTATTTCAAAAGCGCCCGCTCCCGTATTTTCGATGTATTTGTTGAAGACGTGCCAATCATCCAGGATCTGGATATCTTCAGCAAAAAAGGCACCTACGTAGCCTACACGGACACGTTCACGCTGAGCGGAAAGGGTATCAATTTTCAGGATGGCTCGCTTGATATCACATTTACGGCAAAAAATGACGAGCCAAAAATTTCTGCCATTGAAATTATTCCAACCCGAACCTTGCCGCCGTCGTTATCCTGTCCCAATCGCGAGCTGGATTTTGGTAACACAGAAACGCACAAACGATTGACATTTTCCAACATCGGCAACGGTGACCTGAACTGGAAAATCGACGAAAATTCCATCCCGGACTGGATCGCGGATATTCAACCGCAAAGCGGAATTTTGGGTAGCGGAAAAAGCCAGGCCATCGACATCACTGCCAATCGTTCAGGACAAGATTATGGGACATACAATGGTTCGCTCAGCATCACTTCCAATGGCGGTTCCGCAGAAATTTCCCTGGAAATGATGATTCCCGGCCCGGCCATTCTTTCCATTTCAACGACGGTACTGAATTTTGGGTCAACCGTTGGGCAGATGAATTTCACCATCAGCAACCAGGGCGACGACAGCCTGCGCTGGAATCTGGCCAGCGCTCCGGCGGAAAAGTGGATTACTTCCATCAATCCGAGCCAGGACGTTGTCGCAGGGCATCAAAGCCGGCAGGTTGCGGTGAATATCAACCGAAACGGCTTCGGCAATGGCGATTACCAATCGTCGCTGGACATCAATTCCAATGGCGGGAACAAGAATATCGCCGTGAATATGACTGTCGCCCCGACGCCGCAAATTTCCATTCGCATGAACTGCGGGGGCAAAACAGGCTATGTGGATAAAAATGGTAAGACATGGGAAGCGGATCAGGACTATTCCGCCGGGGGTCGCGGGTACAAAAACGGCAAAAATTACGCGACCGGCGATCCCATTTCCGGGACTGAAGACGATCCGCTGTACCAGAGCGAACGATACGGCATGTCGGCCTATTCGTTCAACGTGCCGAACGGAAACTACCAGGTGGCGCTTCATTTCGCCGAAGTGTATTTCCAGAGCCGCGCGCGCCGGGTGATGAACATTTCCATCGAGCAAAAAACCATGCTTCAAAATTTCGATATTTACAGTGAAGCCGGGCACGACGCCGCACTGATTCGATCGTTCAACAATATCTCGGTGAATGATGGCAGTCTGGATCTCAATTTCAGCGCAACAAGCGACGAACCCAAAATATCAGCCATTGAAATTCTCCCGGCGCCCACGGATCCGGTTCTTTCGGTTTCGCAGGACAGTTTGTGCTTCGGCAGCGCGGATTCGGTTCTCACCTTTTCCGTGAAAAACGCCGGCGCCGGCACGCTGAACTGGGCTTTGAACGAAAATTACCAGTGCGGCTGGATCAAATCCATTTCACCCAAAACCGGAAATTTGAATGCGAACGCTTCGCAGGCAGTCACGGTAACCATCGACCGTGGGGACAATTCCCGGGGAAATTACAGCGGCGCTTTCAAAATCGATTCAAACGGCGGTTCCAGGCAAATTCAGCTTACAATGAATGTCGCAGGTCCGCCAACGCTTTCGGTCTCTGGGCACACAGTCGATTTTGGTTCGAATAAAAACAGCAAATCCCTGATGTTGAGCAATACCGGCGGCGGTTCGTTAGACTGGAATATTTCAAACAGCGCCAAGGTGAAATGGATTTCCGGCATCACACCATCACAAGGGACGCTGGCCGCGTCACTCTCTCAGCAAATCCAGATTCAGGTGAATCGCAACGATCTGGCCGAAGGCAACCACGCCGGGCATTTGAAAATTACTTCCAACGGTGGCAATGACAGTCTGCTCGTAAAACTGACGCGCACTGAAGCGCCCCAGTACACCCAGCGCGTCAATTGCGGCGGCAAAACCAGCTACAAGGATGGACAGGGAAATGAATGGACCGGAGACGTGGCTTATTCTTTCGGCAATGGCTTTGGCTACGTGGGCGGAAATACGTACGCCACAACTGACCAGGTTTCGGGCACGGCCAATGGCGCGTTGTATCAAACCGAGCGCTATGGCATGTCGGCCTATTCGTTCGACGTGGCCAACGGCAATTATCAGGTGACGCTTCATTTCGCTGAAATTTACTACAAGCGCCAGGGACAGCGGGAAATGTACGTCAATATCGAAGGCCAGCGAAAACTGGATAAACTCGATTTGTTCAAAAATTGCGGGCATGATGCAGCCACAAATTACACATTTTCCAATGTGGTGGTAACGGATAATCGGCTGGACATTACCTTTGGCGCCACGCGGGATTATCCAAAAATTTCCGCCATCGAAGTAATATCCGTGCCGGTAACGCCAGTTTTAGCGGTCGATACGACCACCATCGATTTTGGCACCAGCCAGTCAATCAAGCAGATCAAAATCAACAACCAGGGCGGCGCGCCACTGGAATGGTCCATCGCCAAAAACGGGGAAGCGCCGTGGCTCTCGCTGCCGGATACCACCCATGGATCGCTTCAGGCCGGCGCTGCCAAAACGCTGATGCTTTCGGTGAACCGCAGCGACCTGAGCGAGGGAAATTACGAGGCCAACATCGCGATCAATTCCAATGGCGGTTCCCAGATTTTAAAGGTTGCCATGACCGTGGCCGGCGAATCCACCTATTTGCTGCGTGTGAATTGCGGCAGCAAAACAAGCTCTACCGGCGCTAATGGTTTTTATTGGGCGGCCGACCAGCCCTTTTCCGGAAATCAATGGGGCAACAAAAACGGCAACCGCTACTCCACAGCGCATCCGATTGAAAACACAGAAGACGACCAACTCTATCAATCGGAATGCTGGGGAATGGGCAGCTATTCCTTTCAGCTTGAAAACGGGGTTTACGAGGTGAAGTTGTCTTTCGCCGAGATTTATTTCTCCCGTGCCGGCAAGCGAATATTTCACGTGGCGATTGAAGATACTATGCGAGTGAGAAATTTTGATATTTTCGCCGAAGCCGGGCACGATTTCGCCATCGACAAGACATTTATGATTCACGTGAGCGACGGCCGATTGGACATCGATTTTGTACCGGTGGTGGAAAACCCGAAAATTTCCGCCATTCAAATTATTGGCGCAGGATCGGGCAATTTTATGCGAAAAGAAATAGCAGAACCTGAAATGAGTGAGCCTGAAATTCCGGCGTCATTCAGCGTGAGTCAAAACTACCCCAATCCGTTCAACCCGGAAACAACCATCCGCTACGAGCTACCGGACAATGGCCGGATTGTTGTGAGTCTTTTCAATCTTTTAGGTGAAAAAATTCTAACGCTGAAAGATGAAATTCAGCCGGCCGGCTATTATTCACTGGTCTGGAATGGGCTGGATAAAAACGGCAATGCAGCCCCGAGCGGTTTGTATATTTGCCTGTTTCAATATGAAAATAAAGGCCGAACCATGAAGATGTCCAAAGTGAAATAAGAATTTCTGGTAACATGATGAAGATGTGTGGAATTCGTGTGAAAATGGAGCCGAAAATGATGAATGTGTACAAGTGTTTGTTTCTGATTTTGTTGATTGTTTTTTTGAAACCGGTTTCAGCGAAAGAGGACGCGCAGCAAAAAAGTCCGTATCTGGAAATGCTGCCTGGCGATATCAAAGTCAACGAACCGGACGGTGCCGGCCAGGTGTGCCCGAACATTGCTGTGGACGATGACGGGAATTTTGTCATTATCTGGATCGACGACCGAAACGCACAGCGGGATATTTTCGCCCAGCGCTTCGACAATGAAGGCAATCTGTGGGGTGGAAATTTTCGTATTACGGAAGACAGCTCGGCGCACTGCCAGTCCTATCCTTCCATCGGCATGGATGGGGACGGAAATTTTACGGTGGTCTGGTATGCCTGGTGGCTCATTTACGCGCGCCGGTTCGATAGTCAGGGCAACCTCATCGGCAACATCGATCACAAGCTTAAAATTCAGGATTATAATTCCATTGTGAACCCGGTGATTTCAATGAATCAGTCCGGCGATTTTGTGATTGTGTGGAAGGATGGCAATACTATTTTCGCACAAAAATATTTTGCCGATGGGACGCAGAACGGCTCCTCCATAAAAATCACTTCAGAATACAACACGTACGGACCGCAGGTTGTGATGAGCAACTCCGGTAAATTCATCGTCACATGGACTTCTTGCGACGGCACTTTTGATGTGTACGCCAGAATTTTTAACGCCGCCGGCATTGCTGAAACAGAAGCATTTCCGGTTCATAATTCAGATTTAACCGGCGACCAATACGCGCCGCAAATTGCGCTTGCCGAAGACGGGAAATTTATTATCGTCTGGGCCGACAAGCGAAACGGGCATTTCGATATTTACGCGCAGTTGTTCGCCGCCGATGGCACTCCGGACGGGGATAATTTCAAAGTGAGCGACGACACAGGCACCGCGTTTCAGGGAAGCCCGGCCGTTTCCATTTCCTCTAACGGCGCGTTCATTGTGAGCTGGACTGACATGCGTCGCGGCAACAACGATATTTACGCGCAGCTTTATTCAGCTTCAACAGCAAAGCTGGGTAATAATTTTAAAATCAATGGCGACGTGGGCAAGGCCGACCAGCACAACTCCCGAGTCGCGTTTTACTCGGACCGAATCTTCTTCACGTGGCACGACGACAGGCTGCCCATGCAAAACAATGATATTTTCGCACGCGTTGAAAAATTTGATTTTTACCAGGGATGTTTGCTCAGCGGCAATGTGAAGGAAAAAGTGACCGGCCTGCCGCTGGAAAACATTCCGGTGAAAGTACAATCGCCATTGGGCGACCTGGTCGCCGAAACAACAACGGACGCCAACGGCGATTATTCGTTCAATTCCCTGCTTTCCGGGAATTATTACGTGTGGGCGGATGGCCGCAGGGAATTTCAGCCGCAGTACTATCCTTTTTCCGACGACCTGTCCAACGCGACCGCAGTGACGCTGGTTGCCCCGGATTCTGTCTCCGGCATTGATTTCGAATTGAATCACAGCACGCTATCCCGCTTGAGAATCGCCGACACCAGCGGCGTGGAAGGAAGCGCAGTCGCTGTGCCGGTTGTTTTTTCGACCGATTCCCTAATTTCGGGCTTCATTTTCACATTTCAATTCGATTCATCACGTATGGTTTTGAATTCCATCGCCAATTCGGACGCGTGGCAGAATTACACAATTTCATCATCCCCACTTGTCGCCACAGGAAGCAATGGTTACAAACAAGGCACTGTTTCGCTTACCGCGACAAATTCCAACCGGGCGACCGGGTTGAATCAGCAAATTTGCCTGCTAAATTTTTCTCTGCTGAACGTGGACGATGATGTGAAAAGCCTGCTCTTTCTCCTGCCAGACAGCGCACACACGCGACTGGTCACTGCAGATTCATCGGTGATTTTCGGCGACGCGCTCATTTGCTACAACGGCGAATTGACGATCCGCAGCAGCACGCACGCCATTGCCGGAAAAGTGACCTACTTGGGGAGCGAAGTCGGTGTTTCGGATGTGTTCATCTCGGCGCAATCCACGGCTCTTCTCAAAGACACCACAGATACAGCAGGCAACTATCGCTTTGACGCGGCTCCCATTGGATCGAACCAGTTGGCAATAACAAAAGTCCCGGAGCAGGACAGCCGAATTGCCGGTTCGGATGTGGTGTTGCTGTTAGAGCAGTTGGCATTCAAAACAGAACTGGAATCGGCCCAGCGGCTTGCCGCGGATGTGACCGGCGATGGCGCGCTCAGCGGCGCCGATGCTTTGGCGCTGCTCAGGTACCTCGTTTTTTACGAAAACGACATCGCCAAAGCCGGGCTGTGGCGGTTCTTCCCGGCGGATACAACAATTGTTTTGGAAAAAGATGAAACCATCAACTGGCAGGGATGCCTGTTGGGTGATGTGAACCTGGACTGGGCGAGGGGCGAAGTTCAACCGGATGGGGAAATTCTTTCCCAGCCGCAAAGCACCCTGGCCGAACTGTATGTGACTGAATTCAGTGAAATCGCTCCCGGGGAATTTTCCGTGCCGGTGTATTTGAACCCCGGCAGCGAGACCGTGAAATCCATGCTGTTTTCCTTGAATTACGATACAACGCTTTACACCTTCAAAGAATTTCACGCGACCGGGCTGATCCAGTCTTTTGTCACTGCGGTGAACAGTTCAAAAAAAGGCTGCATTCACGCGGCATTGGCTGACATTGCAGGTCTGACCGCAGACGGAGAAATTATGCATTTTACTTTTGAAGCCAGGTCCGAAAATGCGTCACTGGGCGGAGGTGTGACTATCACCCGCGCGGTGATTAACGACCGTGTCACTGTAAATTTGACCGACGTCAGCCAAAAATCGGAAGCCGAGAACATTCCGACGCGTTTTCAATTGCAGCAGAACTATCCCAATCCGTTCAATCCAACCACAGCAATTCGATTCGATGTGCCAAAAGCCGGCCATGTGAAAATCGATATTTTCAACATTTTGGGACAGCACATTCGAACGCTGGTGAATAAAGAATTCTCCCCAGGTTATTTTGAAACGACCTGGGATGGGAAAGACAGGAATGGCGCAGGCGTTGCCTCCGGCGTGTACATTTACGTGATGCAGTCCGGGCAATTCACAGGGACGCACAAAATGATTTTGCTACCGTAGGCTGGGCAAGTCAGAACTATCAAACACAAAAATACCAAAATTCAAATAAATCTCAATTTCAAAATCACAAAAGATTTTGGAATTGTTATCTTGCAGGGCAAGCAGAGTTGTTCATTCAAAAAAAATCCTCTCATTCATAAAATTCTAAATCTGTGAATGAGAGGATTTTCTATTTTCTGATTTCCAATCTATTCCAAGTAATCCGAGAAACGGTTCCTCACATCATTTTCAAGAAAAATATCCCACCACAATGTCAGCAGCAGCAGGTTCAATAACTGATTCCCGCGAATTTGGTTGTACCAGAACCAGTACGCGTTTTTGGAAAATGACAATTCGTATTCATCCAGAAACGTTTTCAGAAACGGTTTGTTGAATATCGCCGAAGCAGCTTCGGACTCCCGGATGTATTTGTAAATTTTCCGGCGATTTTCTTTTTCCGAGAAAATAACACCCAGCGGCGCGAATCCCCCCTGCTTCTTTCGACCGGTCACTTCGGCCGGCAACTTCGATTTCACCACTTTTTTGAAAAGATACTTGCTCACCCCGTGGCCTTTCATCAAATCTTTTACCGAACCTTTTGTCTTTAACTGGCGCGGCAATTGAGCCAGGAATCGATACATATCCAAATCCATATAGGGGAACGAAAGCGGCACCCCGTGCAGCTCCGACATCCGCGACGCTTTGTAGAGAATGGCCTCGTTGGCAATGGTTCGGATGTCGATGTAAAAATTGCGCAGGTCGTACAGTTCATCAAAATTGTGATACTTTCTCCAGCCGTTGGGCTCCGGCTTCAGCTTCAATTTTAACAACTGTGAAATTTCGTGCTGCGAGAAGCCGAAATTCTCCCGATCCAGCACATCTAAAACGGCGCGGTTGTGAAATCGCAGCCTGAAAAACAGGTTGTCATGGTGAAACAGATTCAGATTGGAAACCGAATGCATCAGCTTCTGAACCAACTGGAAGCCATATTTTTTGCCCAAAAAGTGAAGGGCAGCCTGCTGTGAGGCGGTTCCAAAAAGCTGGTCGTTGCCATCGCCTCCCATGACAACCGGCAGTTTCGGGTCCACTGATTTCATGGCCATATAATTGATGAAAAATCCCTGCTCCGCGAACGGCTCCCCGAAGTGCTCCACTATTTCCGGCAAATATTCGATCTCCGAACCATCGATGATGTACGCATTGAAATCCGCGTCAAAATTCTCCGCCATTTTTTTGGCGTATGGCAATTCCGACCAGGGATTGTCCTTAAATCCGATGGAATAACTCTGCACCTTGCCATCGTAAATATCGCGCAGGGCCGCAATCACGCCGCCGGAATCGTATCCCCCGCTCAGAAGAACGCCCACGGTGGAATAATTTTTAATTCGCCGCCGAATGGCTTTATGAAGCAATTCTAAATATTCTTCAGCCGCTTCATCCTCTGAAATCGAATTTCTCGATTGGGAAAAATCAGCGTAATCGAACAGCGAGTCCAGCGTGATGGTTTTGGATTTATAAATCAAAACGCCGCCCGGGCTCAATTTTTTCACATCCTTGAAAATCGTCCCTGGCGAGGTTACGAAACAGCCATACAGAAAAGACGCCGCTTCATCAAGATCAATATTTGGGTGAAATGCCTGGAACCGCATGAGGTCTTTCATGGACCCGGCAAAGTTTTCGCTGGTGTAAAAGAACCGCGGGCCAATGCCATTTTTGTCGCGAACCACATACATGGTTTCATGGTCGGAAATTAAAACAAGGAATTTCCCATCCACCTGATTGAAGGCCTCGATTCCCTTGTCCCTGAACAGACTTAACAGGGTTTCCTCAGGGGTCACCTTTTGCAGATTTAACGTTGCCCGCAATTCAGGCGCGTTATAAAGTTCGCCCCAGAAGAATATTTCGACTTCATCCTTTTTATAAGAGCGGCAATTTTCGCTCAATAAAAACCGACTGGCCCGGCTGGCCTCCGTATTGGATTTCAGCTTTTCCGCCACGTCAGTTTTTGTATCAAATGTTCCAATAAATGAATTCACTATTTATCTCCTCAAAAATCATTCAATCAAATGCGACTTGCCCGTTCCCACAAAACAGATTGCCGGCCCCGGACATATCTGAAAAATCCCAGAATAGCTGCCAGGTTCATCATGGAAAAATAAAAAGGCACAAACAGCAGCTTGATCCGGAGATTTTTGGTTTCGAAATACCAGTTCGAAAATGTCATGCCATAGAAAATTATTTGCGCTCCAAATAGTGTTGTGTAAATGCCTCCGAAGCTGATCATCAGCGCAAAATTAATCGGGATCAACGCAACCAACAAAAACGGATTCACAGCCCAGCGCAGCACGCGATGGGAAATGTACTGAAAGCTGAGCATGCCGTATTTCAGCGGATTGAGCAATCCCTTTAGCCGAGCGATGGATTGAAATCCGCCGGCGCTGATGCGAACCTTCCGCTTCATTTCTTCCTTAATGGAAGATGACGGCGTTTCCAGCGCGTAAGCATTGGGTTCGTACACCACGCGAAAGCCCTTTTCTGCAATGCGAAGCGAAATGATGAAATCGTCCAGAATGGTGTCGCCTTCCACCTCTTCGAAAAGCTCGGTGCGAATCGAAAACATTTCGCCGGCCGCGCCGACAATGGAATACAAATCCGAATCCAGTTTTTTAAGGAATGATTCATATTTCCAGTACAGACCTTCGCCGGCCCCGCTGGCAGAATCCATATCCATTTGCTTGATTCGCTTTTCTCCGGAAACCGCGCCCACGTTTGGATGCTGGTAATGCTTCACCAGTTCCCGGATGGCGGACTTGTTGAACATGGTGTTTGCATCGGAAAAAACCACAATGGGCGTGTCCACAAAATTCATGGCGCGATTGATCGCCCCGATTTTCCCGGCCCGTTTGTCTTCGTGCAGCACAGTGACCCGGTCGAATTTTCCCAACTCGTCCGGAGTGCCATCTGTCGAGCCATCAGTAATGAATACGATTTTCAGCTTATCTTTTGGATATTCTAACTGGACCGAGTTTTCCACTTTTTCATCGATGCAGTCACGCTCGTTGTAAGCAGCGACAAGCAGCGTGACTTCAGGTTCATAATTCAATTCTTCATTTTTCTGCTCATCTTTCTCAGAATTGAGTAATCGCCTCATTTTCAAAAGCCCGAACACGACAATACCGTAACCGATATAGGAATAAAACAGTATTGCCAGGCTGAGCCAAAATATAATCGCTAAAAATTCCATCGTTGATTTCCTTTTATGCTTGGTGCCACTTCTCGCGCCATTCGTCGCGTAATCGCGTTCACTTTGGCAATTAAATAAGACATATCGACCGGTTTCTCAAGATAATCATCAAACATCTGGCTCAAACCCTTTGTTTTCAGTTCCTGAGAACCTTTTCCAGTGATAACAATGAACGGGGTGTCCGCAATTTCCGCATGATCTCTCACCGCAGCACAAAACTGGTGACCATTTTGAAACGGCATTTGAAAATCCGAAATAATCACATCCGGCCGTTTTTCCAGCGCAACCTTCAATCCTTCTATCGGATTGTGTTTCACAAATACAGAATAGCCGGCTTTCTTTAAATTGTATTCCAATAATTTGCACATATTCGGATCGTCTTCCACAACAAGTACACTGAACATAAAATCACTCCCATTTTATTTGTAATCCGTAAATTTCCAAATCGGGCCCCAAAAAATTCAAATAATGCAAAAACCAAAATTCAAATAAAATTCAATTTCAAAATCTCAATGAACAAAATCGATGAAATACTAAATTGTTGCCTTGATGTCTTTGCCTCTACCTTTTCCTGTCTCTTGTCTCACTTTATCTTTTTAATCTCTTTCGCAGGAACGCCGCCCACAAGCGTGTAAGGCGGCACATCCTTTGTCACCACGGAACCGGCAGCGACCACAGCGCCTTTTCCGATCCGCACGCCCTTCAAAACAATGGCTCGGGTTGCCAGCCACACATCATCTTCGATGATTATTGGCGAAGGTTGCTCGATTGTCTCCCGGTCAGCAACCCCGTGGAAATCGCTGTCCATGATGACCACATGCGTGGCGATCTGGCAATTCGAGCCGATGATCACGCCGTATCGCACGGAAATAACAGTGCCGCAATTGATGAATGTTCCGGAACCGACATTGAGCGCGCCGGTTTTTCCCACAGAGATATGGGTTTTTCCCACGTGCGACCAAATTTTCACACGATCGCCGAATACAAATTCACCCGCGCCTTCGATCCGGGGACGGCCCCGAACCGTGACGAATCGTCCCACTTTCCGGCATCGTCTCAGGTAAATTTTGGCATTGATCAACCTGGCCGCGCCCTGCATAGCTCTCGATAGCATTGCGGCCAGGCGATTCATTTTTCCGGAAAAAGAAGTATTCTCCACTTCCGAAGCCGTTCCGTTGCCGGGCTTCAGTTCGGTGCGAACGAGCTGTTTCAATTGAGCGGTTTTCAGCATAAATTTTTCCATCCAAATCAGTTCATAACTTTTGTTTTTTCGACCATTACCGGCTCCACAAAATCCGGCGCTTCTATTTTGGCGACTCTTGTGGCCACATTCACCCACGACTTTTTGGACAAATTCCATGCAAAGAATTTTTGATAGACATTTAATCCACTTTTCAATTCATCATATTTTTCTGATTTTTTAGAAGTGAACGCTAAAGGCATCGAATAATGGATGAGCCACAGCAACGAATACACCGTGGTGCGCAGCCGATAGCCCCAGTACGAATACACAGGATAGTTCTTCTTCAAAAAGATGAACGCGCTCTTGTAATTTTGAATGAACATTTCGATCTTCCGCTGGCTGGAAGCCGCCTTGCCGAAATGAATGATCTGCGCTTCCGGCAGATAAACGATTTTCCAGCCGGCTTTTTTGATGCGCCAGCACCAGTCCACCTCTTCGCCGTAAATGTAGAACTGCTCGTCCAGCATGCCAATTTGCCCGATCACGCTGCGCCGAACCAGCATGACAGCCCCGCGCGCCCAGTCAATTTCCCGGCGCGATTGGTGATCCCAAAACGCCACCAGTCTTTTCGCGAGGAATTTGCTGTTGGGGAAAAGATTGGGAATGATCCGATTCTCAAGCAACGTGGTCCAGAACGAATAGAAATTCCTGACGTTCTTTTGCAGCGAGCCATCGCCATTCAGCAATTTCGAAGTGACGGCGCCGACTTCCGCTGCATCGTCCAAATAGGCCACCATTTTATCGATGGCGCGATCCAGCACCTTTGTGTCAGGGTTGAGAAGGAGAATGTAGTCACCCTGAGCCAGGGGCATGGCCTGGTTATTTGCCGCGGCAAATCCGCGATTGTCCCGGTTGGCGATGATGTGAACCGTCGGAAAATTTTCCAGCACCATGTCCGCGCTGTCGTCCGGGGATGCGTTATCTACCACAAAAATTTCATGGGAAATCTGCGTCTGTTCGATAACAGATTCCAGGCATTGTTTGAGCAGGTCGCGCGTATTCCAATTGACAACGATAATCGAAACTTTCATAAACCGATTCCACTTTTTATATTTATTTTTGACAGGATAACAGGATGAATCATATTCTGACTATAAATCTTGTAAATCCTGTACATCCTGTCTAATTTTTTTGCGACAAAATAAGATTAAGATTTCCCGTTCAATTGCGCTCTAATAAAATCTATTCCAACACCAATGGCCGCGGCGAACGAAGATGTCACTTCTTTTAATTTGGACTTCGGTTTGAAAATTGTGTAAATCTGTTCCCTGGTCCAGTTTTTCATAAAATACGAGCGCATGTCGCCATTCGGGGGATCGATCACATAATCGATTTTATCTTTCCATTCCTGCCGAACCGTGAGCAAATCAGGGTACGTTTTAATCATTATTTTGAAACCGATGGAGTGCTGCGCAATGTGATACAGCAGCAAATCGCCAAAATCGAGGGACGTGGACAGGCCGCTCTTTGTTTTCTCCACCATGACGAATTTATTATCCAATTCCAATATGGCCCATTTATGGGATTCTTTGGGCACCAGGTATTCACCAATCAAAGAAGGTGCTTCGATATAACCCCTGCCGGCCACGCGTTCAAATTCATGGAAAAAATTGGCGGGATTTTCCACATGCTCCAGTACATGATTGCTGATAACATAATCGAAAGCTTTGTTTTTGAACGGAAGATACTCGCCATCGGCAATGCAAAAATATTGTCTTTTGAACACCTTGGTATTGCCTCCACGATGATAATTACTGTCGTAAAATTTATCCACGACAATATTTGATCGCGGGTGTGGATTGTGCCCGCCACCGACTTCGAGCACGAGATTATTTTTTTTCAACTTTAAATCGAAACGCGATTTTGGGTTTCTTATTTTCATGCTGTTTCAGATATTATAATTAATAGTTATTTTCAGGGACAAAGAATAGCACGAATTGAAGGAAGGGCAACAGATAATTTTTCTTTTTAATTTTTCAGATATTTTTGGGCGCACCATGCTGTTTCATTGTGAGAATTACGCTTATCACACTTCATCGCCCTTTCTTTTTCTCATTTGGTTTTCTAATCAACATTTTCCATCTTTTTGATTTTCGTCAATTTCTGTTTCATTTCCTCTTCGATCTGGCTCCCCCGGTTGATGATGGCCGCCGCCACCCAGAAGAGCAGGCTCGTCGGCAACTGTTTGGTCGCTTCCTGTGGGTAATTCACAATGTACAAACTGAACAGGACGCACATCATCGCCAGGACGATATTCTTCATGGACGGGTCGCGAATACGAAAATAGCTGTTAATCCCTTCCCGAAAGATGACAATCCACAGAGCAAAATACAGGGACAAACCGACCCAGCCCAATTCCACTGCAACCCGCACATACCCGCTGTCCGGCGGAAAGCCGGCGAGAAACGAATGCGGCGCGAAACGCTCTCCCCAAACGCCTGTTGCGCCCAGGCCTCCGCCAAGCGGATGTTTCCACACCCACGGCCGAATGCGGCGCTGGTTTTCAATCCGCTGCAAATACGATGGATCGTCCGATGGTTGAAACGCGGATTTGAATCGCGTAAATGTAGAATTAATATGAATGGGCAAATTAATCAGCACAATGAAAAATACGCCGGCAATGATTGTTGAATATATCAGTTTTCTCTTTTTTGTTAACATCACGTACAGAATCGCGCCAATGGGAAAAATCACATAAGCAGCCCGCGTACCGGAGGTCAGCATGGCCTGGAACATAATGAATGTCGTGATTATCAAAATCACTTTATTTCGGCGCGAAGTTTTTCCCAGGGCCAACAACAGTGCAAGCAATGCCGTGTACCCGATGTGAATTCCGAAATCTGCAGGCCCGGCCATGAACGAAAATTTCCTCAAATGCCTCCATTGATACATGAGCCAGAATCTCGTGGGATCGGCATGAACCCAGGCTTCTTCAAATGCAGCAAGTCCAAAGTACTCCTGTTTCAATGCATACAAAGCAGCCAGAAGGGACAGAAATAGCCACAGCTTGACGAACATTTTTATATGTGCTTTTGATTTTATGGCATACGAAATGATAAAAAACATAATCATATACCCGGCCATAGACCGGATGGTATAGATATAGCACATTTTGTTGCCAATGGGGTTGGCCACACTGGCAAATACATAACCCATATAAATGAGAACCATCTTTGAAATGGGGCTGCGAGCGAACGACCAATCCTTGACATATAAATTTTTATAAAACAGGCCAAAGGCAAGAAACAACACCATAAAATCAACAACGAGCCCCAATGGCACATCCGGCATGGCCCGAATAACGCCGGCCAAAAAATAGGAAATGGTAATCACTGTAAAAATGCCAAAGAACGGATTGAAGATCGTCGCGAAAATAACAGGCAAACTGACCACTGCAAGAGTGAGCAGCACTCCAAGTGTCATGCCTTTGGTACTGAAAACATAGGCATACAGCACGCCTCCAAAAATAGCATAGATAATTCCGAACCAGTTCCCCAACCGGTCTTCAACGACCAGTTTGCGAATATAGCCGCGCAGGGAAAAATTTTTGCCCAAATATTTGGCGACGATTGAGGACATCATGTTAAAAAAAACCCAGCATTACTTTTTGCCAGAAATACGCCCCAACCATGAAAACAAAAAAATATGCTGCCCGCCGAAAAAAATAATCTGCCGTGCTCTCAAACGGTTTCATGCAGTGGGGACACACTTCAGGGAACAGTTCCTCCACATGCTTTTTGCAATGGCGGCATCGTTTGACTTTATTAAAATCATCCAGATCGTCTGCTGTTGGAATATAAATTTCTTCTTCATTTTTCATGTTCAATCTTCTCTGGTGAGACCCATTTTTCTTGATCAAAATCCCAGACTCGTACCACCTTAGCAGGATTTCCAACCACCACAGAATATGGGGGCACATCATCCATGATGACGGTATTGGCGCCGATTCGGCTGTACTTTCCGATGGTCAGTGTTTCTCCATTTTTTTTGCCCAAAATGACAGTGCCGGTTCCCACAAATGCGTCCTCTTCGATGACGATGGGCGCCCGAAAACATGGCTGGAAATGATGTGGCTCGCTAACATCCAGTCCATGATGCATGCCATTCAAACGCACATACTGCGCAAGTGTGACATGTTTATGAATTTCCAGCGGTCCTAACAAAATGCAGCCAATGCCGGTGTGGGCTTCATCGTGAATAATCACATCCCCCATGCCGTTGGCCACCACCGTGCCTTTTTCGATGCGGGCATTTTTTCCCATTTTGAATTTATGAAACGGAACCAGATCGAGCCGCGCCCCGGAAATAATGCCATGATTAAAATACCTGGGAAAAATGGTGAACAGCCAAATTATCCTGCGTACCCGCGATGAATTAGGCCGTGGACGAAACAGCAGCTTCAGCATTAACTTTTTTGTTTTCGGATTCTGTTTTATTTTGTCTGCGATTCCCATGATGAAGCTCCTTCTTATTCAGCCATTCTTCCAGTAACGCGGAAAACGACTCCCCGCGCGCTTGCCACGTATTTTCCCGTGCCACTGCCAATCGTTCCTGAATTTTTATTTTTGAATTATCAGCCAATGCCTTTTCAATCGCTTTCTCGAATTCCGCAGCAGTCCCGGCAATGGAAACCACATGTTCCAGCATTTCAATTGCATCCGGGTTGAACGGCGTGGTCACCACCGGCTTGCCGGCGCCCAGGTATTCAAATAGTTTCAGGGGAAAAATGGTCCGGCTCACATGATCCACTTTGAATGGAATCATCGCCACATCAAAGCCTTTCAAAAATCCCGGTAGTTGCTGATACGGCTGAGGACCCAAAACCACCACGTTTTTCATTTTTTCGAACCAGTCCGGAAAATAATTCCGATCGATAGGTCCAATTAGCGCCAGCGTCCACTCGGGATTCTTCTCCAGCACCTGTTTCATTAAATCATAATCAATGCGCCGTTCGACATTGCCGATATATCCGATGATCGGATTTTTCAAGCTGGAAAGAACACGCGGAATTTCTGTTTCCCGGTCCAACGCCTTTGAACTGTGCGTAAAATTCGCTGCATTGGGAATAAAATAGCTATTGTTGTTATATTTTGACTTCTCCTCCTGCAACGCTTTGGAAGTGCTCACCACAAAATCAACATTCCTGATAGCCCTTGGCTCAAGATAAGGCCCGTGCCGAAGCGAGTAAGGTTTGATCATGGCATCTACGCAGTGATACACGGAAAGCGAAGGTTTTAATTTCTGCACCATGTCCGGATAATAGAAATTCCATGAGTTTATGAAAATATAATCCTTCATTTTCAGCAGGCGAATTGTCTTTTTTATTCTCCGCGCAATTAACCAGTGATTGAACTGAGAAAGTGCATTGTAAAGGAATCCTTTTGGCAATGGATTGATCGGCAAAATTGGTGGCAGCACAAGGATATTCAGCTTGACATCATGATTTTCAAAAGGGATCAATCCATCTGAAAATGGCAAAAATTTTCGCCATCTCTTTTTGAACTGGTATGAACGAAAATTTCGTACCACGTCTTTGAGCGTAAACGGATTATCGACAAAAACAACCCGATTGTTCTTTGCCAGTTCATAAGAAATATTGAAACTGGTCGATTCATATTTTCCATCGAACCGGGGCAAAGCCAGCACGATGATGTCTTTATTTTTCACATTTCTGTCTCCGGTTTATAATAATCTATCGGAACTTAATTCATTTTTTTGAACGTATAACGTTCTTATTTCAAATCTTTCAGAGAAATTTCTTTACTGTGAGCTGTATGGATGAATTTTCCCTGAATTTTTTGTGTGGTGCTTTTAAACGCTGATTTTATCATGCTAAATATGAACAACGGACTGGTGACCAGCGCGCGATACACAGGCCACGGTGCCTTATCCAGCACAAGAAAAAATAGGATGCTTGCGAAATAGCCCAGCGTATAATAAATCCAGGCAGATACTGGTATGAGACTCAAATCTGAAAACACCATACCAAACGCAATCCAGAAAAACAGCCCCAAAATATGCAGGGCCCGCGGAATCTTCAACAGCGTAATGGCATAATCAATAGGATCGAGCCGAAATTGCCGGATTCCCAGCCAGAGCAATCGGAAAAAATTATGACGGAGCAAATAAAACTGCCCGCCGATCCACCGCGTGCGCTGTTGTGTGATCGCTTTGTATGATTCAGTTTTTTCTTCGAATAACACAGCGTTCGGCTCATAAAATACATGCGTTTTTAGCTTCAGCAATTCAAGGAAGAAGGTTTTATCGTGAACAGGGGATTGCCTGTCCACCGATGAAATTGCTTTTTTATATAATTCAGAATCGAATGCCATCCCGGAACCGCTGACTTCAGCCGAGAGTCCAATGGCGGCTTTTGAAGCGCGGAGCATCTGGTCATTCATGGTCTCAGAAAGATAATCAAGACAGGCAGCATTTGTATCCAAATTGAATGGTCGTCTTCTTCCCTGAACGGCCAGATAGCCCTGCTGAAAACGCACATTCACCGTGGGAAGAAAATTTTCATCCAGCAAATTATCTTTGTCAACCAGCACAAGTCCATCGTAGGGTTGATCTTCCGCATAGCGCTCAATTCCATCGACAAAAAAGTTCAGCGCAAACAAATATGGATTCCCTGGGCTATCATCAAAAGTCTTTTCGGATACCAGCGCACCTCTTGCCCTGGCTGCCTGGACCAGTTTTGCAGAGCAATGCTGGGCAAGGACAAACACATCGAATTTTTCCCGCGGATAATTTTGGGCGAAGCAGGCATCGATCACATGGAGAAGCTGATTACTGGCTTTGTAGGCCGGCAGCATCAGGGCAAATCGCTTCTTATTTTCATTTGATACTTTACCTGCCCGGTAGCGGATTCCGAAAAGCACTGCGCCTATCACTGCGACGAACATGTACCAGGTATAAAAAAGAAAATAAACCTGGGGAATTACCAGCCCATATTTTAAGTTTTCAATCATATATTCTTCTCCACTGTTCGTTGTCTCCTGAATAGGCTCAATATTTTTGTGAAGCTGTCGCGATAGAACACCCACATATAAATGAAGGGATGGTGACTTTTAATTGAAATGAGTCGAATCAATAGAATTTGCTGGGTTGCGGTTCCAATGATACTTGAAACAAACGTCGCGGCAATAGCGCCCATCAGCCCAAAATTGATGATAAAAATCCAATTGAGGGAAAAATTCACGACCAAAATAAATATCAGAATATAGGAATTATAATTGGGATATCCGATACTGTCCAACATGGTACCTCCCTGCCTGCCAAAGGGCTTCACAATGGAAAGCAATGCAAACAACTGCAGAACAGGAACGGCTGTGCGGTACTCTTCCCCGGCGATCCAGATTACCACAGGTTCAGCAAAGATTATCAACATAATGGCCAATGGGATAATCATGGCCAGCATGATTCCCACCGACCGCTCGTAAAGATAACGAACATTATCTTTACCCATTTCTTTGATACGCATGCTCGCCTGTGGGAAAACAATGGACGCCATGGAATTCATGGGCACTTCAACATAATTCCCGATGCGCGTCGGGATGTTGTAAATTGCCACGGCCGCCGGGTTGAGAAAATAGCCGATCATCATCAAATCCATTCGGTTGAACAGCATGGATGAAAAGGCGGAAGCGATGACGAATTTACCATAATTGAAAAGTTTACTGACCCATTGCCAGTCCATTTTTCGTGCGAACCGGATGTAACTTCTCCCGAAAGTCAAAACCACAATCATTCCTATTATGGCAGCGATAGTTTGAAGGATCGGGAGATCAATGACCTTCAATCCGCCCCGAATAAATCCGAACCAGACTACCAGCAAAAAATTTGAGAAATGATAGGTCGCGGTCGAAAAAAAATGCGTACGGAAATCGAGATTGGCCATGCATAAAAATTGAAAAAAAGTCAGCGGGATAAACAAAGCGCTGTATACCCCGTACAACCACAGCACATGATGCAAATCCGGCACGCCCCAGATACGACTCAATAACGGGGCTAATATGAATACAACTGCCACACCGAAGAATCCTGTCGTCAAATTGATGAACAACGAAGCCGACGTAATTTTTCGATAATCGCCCGCCTTTCCGCCTTCAAGGTGCTTCACAAGAGCATTCTGGGTGATTCCATTTCTTAGAATTTCCGGGAATGTGGTCACGGTCAGATAGAGCACCCAAACACCAAATTCCTTTTGCGGAAGCAGTCGCACCAGCACAAGGAATGTGAAAAATGCAAACATCAGAATTGAGCCGTTGCTCATCAGGGAAAACATTCCGGATTTTATCCAGTATTTTTTCAAATTCTTTTGTCCTTTTTGCCTCTTTCCCAATAGATTGTCGACACCAGGATTATCGCCATGTTCTGTTTTAATTTAGCAGATTAAACGCTGTAATTCACTTCTGCCAAAAAAACTATTTCTTATTCTGACTTTGAATTTGTGATGCATATTCAGGTACAGCGCTCTCGAAAGCAGTTTCTTCTTGTTTTGTCTGAACCGATCGGGAGTCTGCACTCCACTTAATTCGCAACACTCTTTCATAAAATTTTTCAGTTTTTTTTGCAATATGCTCCCATTGAAAGTTATCCTCAATTCTTTTCCTTCCGCGCAGCCCCATCTCACGCCCTAATTCGTTTTCAGATAATATCTTCTGAATAGCAGAGGCCAGTTCAGCCACATTTTCTTTTTCGACTAAAAATCCTTCCACACCATGAGTGATCATTTCGTTCACGCCGCCAATTTCAAACCCGATGACTGGTAAACCACACGCCATTGCCTCCATGAAAACGATGCCCTGGCTCTCTCCCAGCGAGGGCAGTACAAACAGGGATGCTCCCTGATATTCTCTCAGCAAATCATCTCCGCTCTTGTTTCCGATTAAATAGACGACCTTTTCGAGACCGTATTCCTGAATTTGCTGTTCCAGCGCCGGACGATTATCGCCTTCTCCGGCAATGTGGATCGTGAGTTTTGGAAAATTTTTCACCAATTGTTTTGCAGCTTCGATTAAAAATCGTAGCCCCTTTCTTGGATCCAGCCGCGCCACCGAAACAATCCGAAATGGGATTCTCTTTTCCGGCGCAGGCCAGTAATCCTTTAAATCCAGTCCATTATAAATCACCTCAACATCATCGCGACTATGCTCAAATTGCCGCTTCATAACCCCTGCCATTTGCTCACTGACAGCAATGACACCCTCTGCCTTGTTCAGCAAGTTCCGCTCGATTTCAGTGGCGTAACCCTGGACCAATTTCAGTTCCCAGCGCTGACGCAGAGAAACGTTTTTATCTTTCAAGGCTGCATCATTTTCATTTTTCATTGTTCCGTGAAACGTGACAACCGCAGGAGGAAAATTCTCGTTTTTGAATCGTGGATAAAGGAATCCATTCCGCCCCTGAATATGGACAATAGCAAAACGATCTGGCTGCTCATTCATCAGTTTTTTTATTTCCCGGTAAACAAAATAATTGAAAGAGAATTCATCTAACGCGAAAAAATGGAAAAATCCCAATCGACCGGACAGATAAGACACAGGTATCACTTCGATTCCTTCATCGACGAAACTTTTCTTTGGTTTGAAAATACTTTGCGCTGTAATAATTGTAACGCGATGTCCCCTTTCAATAAGTTCCTTTGAAAGCTTCCACACGTGAGTTTGAATTCCGCCGGTATAGGAATAGTGCAACGATTTTGAAATCATTAAAATATTCATAAGCCCAACACCATTTTGATTAGTTTAAAGCTTTACTCTCCAATTTTTCGAAGATCTTCGAAAAGCACTGCTGACTGATATGTAATAAAAAAAAAGATCGCATAAAACATACCTGATTTGTTTTCTTTGAAACCAAAAACAGGTTTCAGGCACCTGTCTAAAAGTGAGCGCCATTTTGTGATCTGGAAAATTGCAAAACCGACAATCAATCCCCCGATAATATCTGTGGGATAATGGAATCCCAGATAAATTCGGGGAATTAAAATGACAATGGACGAATAAATGAAGCTGAACCAGCCAATGGATTTCGAGATTGAATAAAATCCGAGCGCCAAAATCAAGAAAAATGCGGCGTGATCGCTTGGAAATGAACTCCAGAATTCCAGTGTCTTTGGATGCACGCTGTGCGGTAAAATGAACTCGAATCCTTCCACCTGAATAGGACGAGGACGAAACGGCAGCGTTAAAGCAAGGACTTTTGCGACAAACAATCCCAGAATGCTAACGATTAACACGCGAGCCAATTGCCAGCGATGTTCATCCCTGTTCTCAACCGCAGAAAACCATAAGCCCCAAAACAGAATCATCATCAGTCCTGCCTTGAACATGTGGCTGTTATTGATAAAATTAATCGCTGTATCAAACGCGAAACACTTTTGAGCAAATTTATTAAAATAAAGCAAAATAGATTGATCAAATCCATTCATGGCTTAATCCAATTCAAGTAATTAAAACAAACTCCGATCCGCGCTATCAGATTCATTCAATGGTTTCTGCGCGATACAGGATGAACACAGCCTGACCTTCGTGCAACTCGGATAATTCAACCAAGCGGCCTCTCCATGCAGAATACATCCGTTTCCAGTCCGGGTTGTCGTGTAGTGCTTCAATTCCGGCGATGAGTTCATACAACGATTTTTCATTTTTCACAACTTTTTTGATGAGTTCAAAACCCCATTTTTCAGCCTCGGCCCTTGCCGTATATTCCGCGCGTTGTGCATTTTCGAGAGCGCGATTCTTCAATTCGATTTCAGAAGTTCTGAAAAATGAATCATACTCGAGCGTGGCCTGTTGCACCAGGTCAATTATTTTCTGCACTTGTTCAACAGATGCCTTTTTCGGCTCGATGCTATTTTGATCCGACGATGAACCTGTCTTTTCAAATGAATAAAACACAGAAATCTCCACGCGGCGATTTTTCTGTCGGTTAGCTTCGGAATCATTCGTCGTTAGGGGCTGAGTTTCTCCAAAACCCTGGGTTTGAATATGATCAGGATTGAATTGTGTTTGCCGCAGCAGATAATTTTTGACTGCATTGGCCCGGGCCAGGGAAAGCTGCATGTTGTATTCATTGGTGGCCAGGTCGTCAGTATGACCGCTGATGATGACCCTGGCATCCGGATAGGTTCTGAGAAAATCAATAACTTTGTTCAACAGGAATACATTTTCAGGTCGAATTGTTGCGCGATTAAGGTCGAATAGAATATCACCCAGCGTGAAAGTCTTCTTTTCAATCTTTTTTTCCACGACATGCTTCGGCGTCTGGAATATCCGCTTTTTGACGGTGACCAACACACTTCCTTTTTTTTCCAACGGCGATGGGTTGGACCTGCAGAGAACAGAAAACAGGTAATAATATCGACCCGAGGAAACCAGTTCTCCATCATTTTTTTCTCCATACCACACCAGTTTATCAGGAATGGCGCCGCTGCCCTGCCATGTTTTCACTGTGTTTTGCCATTCATCCGTTAGCTTCAGCTCCCATTTCTTTATCGGCTTGCAGAATTGGGAATTGAATGAAATTGTGCAAAAGTCATCAACACCGTCGTTATCCGGGGTAATTTTTCCCGGCTGCACGGTTACTTCAAGAATCGGTTCAATCTTTTTTAGGAATGAATAAATGAGCGAAATTCGATGGCTGTTCCCCAGCACTCCCATGGGATTGAAGGCATAATCCACTGAGAAATTACTCACCCGAACGCCGATACCGGCTGCCAGTCCGGCAGAGCCGCTTAATTCATGATTCAACGGGCCAAAAACATAACCGCCCCGCAGGGATAATAATTTCAGCGGGGTCAGTTCAATGCCAACTTTTGTGAGATAAGCGTTGTCCACCGGTTTCTCTACTTCAGCAGCCAGAAGGGCAAACCGTTGAAATTGATACGAACCACCGATGGAATAGACCAGCGGTAAATCGAATGAACTTTCAATGAGAGATAAACCCGGCCCGACATTTCGCACTGCCATGCCTAATCCGAAACCATTTGCAGCATATAAAGTACCAAAGTCCAGCGCGAGTGTCTGCCCGTGATAGGTATCGATGGCTTCAAAAATTGGCTTGATACTCATCCCCAGACTTAAATTCTGCCGAACCTGGTACGCCGATGTGATAATCGGCGAAAAATCCGACGCGCTGAATGTGCCATTGTTCACGAATTCGCCAGGTCCGGTGCGCTCGGTTTTGTCCATGGTGCCGGCATTAAAATATGAAAATGAAATCGCCAGAGTCCAGTCCGGGCTGATTTGTCTCATAAATACTGCATAATCATGACTCATGTCCTGTACATAGCGATGGTGCATGAATCCCAGTTCGGCATGCGGAATGAAGCCCGGGATTGCAGGATTCCAGTAAAGGGAAAGCACATTGCCGGTCATGCCGGTCGCCGCGCCGGCCATGCCCAGGGAGCGGGCGTCCACGCCAATTTTGAGAAAATTAGCGCCGGTTGTGCCGGTATTATCCGTTTGCGCCCAGGCCGTTTGCAGGAAAAAAGCAAACACTATGGTGATCAGTGCACCGCACCTAAATATTTTTTGGACTGCATCTTTCATTGGATTCATTCACAAAATATCTTAGAAAATTTTCCCTACCGGACACTTTTAGAATAATGTTTGGCATATCTGTCATTCCCGTACCACAGGCATTTTCTTCGGTCGCATGTTTTTAGCGGGAATCTCCTAAAATTTAGTCAGATGGATGCCCGATAAAGGCATTCGGGCATGACAGTGCCATCACAAGGCTCATTGTGTAAAAATTGTCCGGTAGAGAGAAACAATTTTAATAAATTAATTGAACACAGAGAAAACGAAAATAACAGATTTTGTTTATTTAAAAAAATCCGTCCCATGCGCCAAATGAAGCATCTGCCTTTGTTACGATCCGAATCCCTTGCTTTTCTTCTTTCGCGAAATTCGTGTAATTCGCGGTTAACTAAAAAACTGAACTACCGAACAATCGCCACCTTCCCAAATTTTTCAATGGACTTGCCATTGGCTTTGGCAACGAACCGAAACATGTACACACCGCTGGCAAGCTCGTTTCCGGCTTCATTGGTTCCGTTCCATTCAATCTCCGCTGTATTACCACGGACATAATGATTCTTCAATTGAACAACCCGTTCCCCGGCAAGAGTGAACAAATCAATTTTTATCTCCGCATCTTTCGAAAGATTAAATATGAAATAGATCGATTCGGTGAACGGATTGGGCGCGGTTCCAAATTTAATGAACCGAAACTCGGTATTGGAAAATTCAATCTGACGAATCGCCGAAGCAGACTGTTTCCGATCTGCGGCGAACGAGTTGTCAAAATCATTGTCAAACGCAAAAACCTGGTAAACGAACACATCGCCTTCAGCCAAACCATCAATTGCTTCCACCGAGCGAAACCGATTTTCTCCGGTAGAGTCCATCAAAATTTCATTGGATGTTTGGTCCAATTCTCCATCCCGGTCCCATCGCAGGTACACACCCTGCCCCTCAGCGCCGGTGTTGTCGTCATAAACATCGGATGAATCGTAGATATCGCATTCCACATGAAATTCAATGCCTGTTTGAATTTGCACCGGCGAAAAATTGGAGAACGTGGGACCACTGGTATCATCGTCGCGCAGAAAAATTGACTGCGCCAGACTCACCCCGACTTTTCGATCAGATTCTTTCTGATTATCAAAATCGTTATCACGTGCAAAAACCTGGTAAACAAGACTCTGGTTCATTTTCGGCAAATGCAGCGGTTGAACAGTCTGATACCTGTTATCAGTTATTTTTTCCATCTCAATTTCATTTGCGTCTTTGGACAGTTCGCCATCCGTATCCATGAGCAAATAAATGCCGGAACCGCTGCTGCCGGTTTCATCATCGTATATCCCGGAAGCATCATCGATATTACATTCGATGTAAAAACTCGTCGAGTCGAACACTTCCACCGGGCTAAAATCGGAGAAGACCGGCGCCTCGTCATCATCATCCAGAATCCGCACCACGTGGGCCATGCTAATGCCCAGCGACCGGCCAGAATCCCCGGTATCCGTATCATCATCCCACGCGAAAATTTGGTAGACAACATCCACATCTGCCGGCTGGGACTGAATCGAATCCACTGTTTGATACATGCTTCCGGAGATGATCTCGACCTGCATTTCATTGGCAGATTGCGTCAGCTCTCCATCTGTATCCCATAAAACATAAATGCCCTTGCCATCCGAGCCCGACTGATCATCATAAACACCGGCCGGGTCGTAAATTTCTCCGGAAAGAACAAATGCCTCATCATCATATTTCACCAGTGGCTGCCAATTGGAGAAGCTCGGTCCTTGCCTGTCCGCATCGCCACCGGCATAAATCACCACATTCCGCAACTGACTCCGTGCCTGGGCGCGATCCGCTGCAACGCCATTATCGAAATCGTTGTCATAGGCCACAATATTAAAGACGAATTCTGAACCGGCAGCCAATCCCGGGAGTGAACTTTCAACGATGAACGTATCCCGGTTGGCTGGCACCATTGCTGTTTCATTGGAAGAGAGCAAAAGTTCTCCGTCAGTATCCCATACGATATGAATGCCCTGACCGGCAGAACCGGATGCATCAGTAAAAATACCGGAACTATCCCGAAGCACGGCTTCCACGAAAAAGGGCGTGTTCGCCGATACAGAGCTCGGAAGTATATTCATAAATACTGGTGGGTTTGGATCGTCATCTATAATTTCCACGGATTGAACAGAGGACACGCCCAATTTTCTGTCCAATGGATTGGATTCATCAAAATCGTTATCATAGGCAAATACCTGAAACACAAAATTACTTTCCCAAAACTGGGAGGGGATTTTTTCATCCGTGAGAAAAACAGTCCCGGCAGAATTCGACATGGTATTTTCCCTGAAATCAATATTTATTTCTCCATCAGTATCCCATCGAACGTGAACGCCCTGGCCGGTGGACCCGGTGGTGTCATCAAAAACACCGGACGCATCCGAAATATCCGCCTGAATGAAAAATGAAGTCGTGTCATACACCTGTGCCGGAACTGTCACTATATTTGAGATTTCCGGCCCAAGCACATCATCATCATCGCTGGATTGATAGTTTCGCACATAAACATGGCGGATGTTAGAGATGCTTTGTTTTCTATCCACTGCATAATTATTGTCAAAATCATCATCAAAAATGTAAACCTGATAGACAATCTCTGAATCATTTATCTGACCCGGCAGGTAGGTATCCGAGCGGAATAAATTCACGCCAATTTCAGACATGGCCATTTCCTGATAGCTGGCGCTCAATTCGCCATCAGTATCCCAGCGTAAAAAAGCGCCCTGACCATCGGATGTGGTTTCATCGTCATAATATCCGCCGGGATCGGACAGGCCGACTTCGATAAAAAAACTTTGATTTTCATCCACTGAATCCGGGGTAAAAAACAGAAATAGAGGGCCATGGTCGTCATCATCCATCACATCGATTCGCAACTGTGAACTGACACCCTGGTTTTTCGTGCCGGAAGCATTGTCATAGGCAGAGACGCGGTACACAAAATCTGCGTCCCTGAACTGGCTCGGAATTTTTGCAATTGTCCGAAACGTATCGCCGTTGACGCGACTGAGCTGTAGTTCATTTGCCGAATTGAAAAGCTCGCCATCACTATCCCACATCAGATACACACCCTGACCATCAGAACCTGTATTATCATCGTAAACGCCATTTTCATCTGCAATGATTCCACTGATATGAAAAGATGTGGTGTCATATACCAGATTCGGTATAAAATTACTGAATGACGGGCCTGTGTCTCCAATTGAAGGACTGTCATTCCAATATGCTTTAAGAGTTCCGCTCTGTTCTCCAATGATCAATTCTTTTTTGCCATCGCCATCGATATCAAATACTTTCGGAACCACGAAAAAATCAGCGTCAAAATTGAGTTCCTGGAAGAATTCCTCTTTGTATTCCCAGCGAGGATACGATGCTCCACCTGTATTCTCATAATAATTCAAAACACCTTCGTATTCACCGATGATTAAATCCAGGTCACCATCTTCGTCAATGTCTATAAACGCAGGCGCAGAATTACTGCCTACATCAATATTACTGTAAATGCTGGTATCCGCTTCATTAATATCGAATTGGGGATTTTGTGGCGTGCCCTCATTCCAGAAAAACGCCAGATGTCCAATTTCTTCCCCAATGGTTAAATCATAATCTCCATCCGAATCGAGGTCGGCAAATACGGGAATACTGTAATTTCCAATGTCAATTCCCAAAAACATGAGCGGGCGATATTCCCACACCGGGGCAGATTTCGTTCCGGTATTCTCGAAGTAATAAATCCGTCCATCCCAGGCTCCAACCACGATATCTTCATCTTCATCACCGTCTAAATCAACAAATTCGGGAGTTACAAATCTATCGAATATATTGGTGACTCCCGGAAAAGCTGCGATATTTTCTTCCCAAACCGGTTCATCCAATGTGCCATTGTTCATAAAAACATAGAATGGTTTGTCCATCGTGGATTGTTTATGACCAGCCACCAAATCAGGTAAACCATCATTATTCACATCAAAAAACGCCGGTGCGCTATTCATGCCAACATCAATGCCCCTAAAATTGGCGTTTCTATACGTCCATTCCATCTCTGCTTTTGTTCCGGTATTTTCATAATAGTATATTCCATTCTCCCAGTTCCCGATAATCAAATCGTGATCCCCATCGCCATCCAGGTCAACCAGCGTTGGATTGGAATTTCTTCCCGCATCAATTCCGGCGAACAGGTCTGTAACTTCAGTAAAATTCGGTGAAGATGCATTGCCTGTATTTTCATAAAAAGTCAGGATTCCATCATCGGCACCGATGAGCAAATCGAAATCGCCGTCATTGTCCATGTCCGCCAGGGACGGACTGCTGGATTTCCCGACATCGATGTATGTTGGCGTTAAAAAGAAGGTAACCTCCTCCACCCAGTCAGGATTCATTGCATCGCCTACATTTTTGTAATAATGGAGGGTGCCGTCCACATCACCGATCACCATATCCAAATCTGAATCAGCATCCAGATCGACCAGATATGGGATTGCCATTTCCCCCTCTGATATTTGGATGACGGTATTTTCCTGGCGCCAGGAGGCTTCGTAGGGTGTACCAGTATTTCGAAAAAAATAAATGTCGTTCAGCGAAGAGCTTCCTCGAACCCCAACGATGAGATCCAAATCAAGATCGCCGTCCACATCACCTAAAACCGGCGCTGAAAATGGTGGGCCTGATATGGGGGGTATGTCAATTTCATCCAGCATCGATAATTCCTGAGACCAGCGGGGAGAAGTGGGCGTGCCGGTATTCCGATAAAACAACAGCCGCCCCTGGTATTCACCAACGACCATATCCAGATCGCCATCTTTATCCAAATCACCGAAAGCAAATCGGTGGTTCGTCACCGACTCAACAGCGGAAGGATTGAAAAATTCAATCTTTTTTGTGAATTGACTATAGGCTGAATTCACAATGACCGTGACCAGGAGAGATGCAATTACCCATTTTTTCATATCGTTCATTCAGAATTCTCTTCCATAATGGCAAACTTATTTATTTTCCACCGTGTCTAATAACATACCCGGCAAACTCGCATCGATACCTATAAATGAATTATTCTTTAATACATTTTTTCAGAGAAGAGAACTGTCTCGTTAACAGCCGTTTCACAAAAATTCGCATCGCGCTTCTCGGTTTCTCAATTTCGCCGAAGATTGGATCAAGGAAATCCCAACCCATTTCATTCAACACCACGCCAACGAGCCGAGCCTTTGATTTTTTCAACATGTGCAAATTGCGGCGGTCTGCTTCGTGAAATGTATTCCCTGATTTTAAGATGAATAGCGAGATGTCCGCTTCATTCAATATTTCCATTGTATCGGAATACCCATTCATTGCCGGCGTATCGAATAGAATTATATCGAATGATTCTTTCATTTCAAGAATCATGCGGCGAAGCGACGCCGAACCCCCGGTTTCGGAAATCGACTCATGCGATTCTTTTGCGCATAGCGCGTTCAGATTTTCGATGCCGGTCTCCATAATGCCTTCATTCAAGGAAAGATTACCAAAAAGAACATCCTGAATATAATGCCATGACCGCAGCTCCAAATATTTTTCTAATGAAGGATTCCTGAAATTCGCATCGACCAGCAATGTCCGGTGATGTGCCCTGGCAAATAAAATTCCCAGTTTCGTTGTTAACAGACTTTTGCCTTCTTCAGTCTTTGAGCTTGTCATAACAACCACGTTACGATCGCCATCCAAATTCGCGATGTGATTTCTCAGGTTCCGTAGCGATTCTTTAAACAGTTGCTGCTCGAGATTTTGAGGCTGCTTTAACAGGGCGTTATGATTTTCAGGATCGCTGTCAATTTTCGGCACACCGCTCACAGAGCTAATTTCGGTCAATCGCTCCACCTGCTTGATCGTGCGCAGACTCACATCGAAATATTCCATTATGAAAATGGACATGACGCCAAAAATGAAACTTCCCAGACCAGCCAGAATGACGAGAATTTTTCTTTTTGAAGCCAGTGGATACTGCGGTGAAAACGCCCGTTCAACCACCTTCAAATTTGTGGACGACAGAGAATTGCTTTCATACGCGCGGGCCAGGTTCAATTTCTCCAGCATTTCAAGATATTCCTGCTCTGCCACTTGAATTTCACGATTAAGTTGGGCATATTTGGCTTCAAGAGGAGCAAAGCTGTTGGCCGAGACTTTGAGTCGCTCTACTTCACGACTGATCACCTCTCGTCTTGCCCTGGTCATTTCCAGTTCAATTTGGTCATTGATCAGCCGGGATGCCAAATCCTGACGTGATATCTGTGGATCAAGAAAATTGCCCAGCCGCTGGGATTGAACCAGATATTCTATCCTTCTTCGCAGTTTTTCAATTTCGTTCTCGATTCCGGCTACGTCATTGTCTTCATTTTCATATTTTCGGATCAGATATTCTTTTTCCAGTTTTTTCAGTTTATTTGTGAGCCCGACAATTTCCTTATTCTGTATGATCAACTCAGAAGATGACATGGGTGAGTTAGAATCTGAAAACTTGCTTTCGATTTTCCAGATGGAGGCTTTGAGTGTTTCAAAGGTTTGTTCGTTTTCGTCCAGCAAATCCTCAAATTTATCAAGTTGGCTAACCACACTTTTAATTTGTTCCGAAAGCATGATGATGTTGTTTTCTTCCTTGAACGCTTTGAGTTCTTCTTCCTTGTCACGTAATTTATGAGCCGCTTCCTCAACCTGTTTTGCAAAGAACTTTCTGGAGCGACTACTCTCGCCTGCCACCAATTGTCGGTATTTTTTGATGAACACATCGGTTATCGTATTGAGTGCAAATATAATGTACTCGGAATTTTTATCCTCCAATAGAATTCGTATGAAATCGCTGTCGCCAATCTGGTATATTTTAAAGCTCTTTGCCAATGCCATGAAATCATAAGATCGGTCTTTCGCCAATTTTTTAATTAAGTAGTTCTCCTCCCGACTGAGTTCAACCTCAATGGTATCACTCAAAATTTGATCGATGAGGATTACCGCACGTTGAATATCATGAAAAGTGAAATCAGGATTTTCAGCCATGGAAATCCGAAAAGGTTGGTCCGAGGTCAAATCGTGACGTAACAGATGAAATCCCACTTCCTCATAAACGGAACGAGATTTTGCCAACTCCAGCATGTTCATGGTTTGTTTCATCAATTCGAACGCTTTTGCCGAAGCATCGAGGGACACACTTCCGCCAGTCAATCCCATGGAAATCATCACATACGACGAATAAATTTTGGGCTGTTTCCGCGTCGCGAATATAGTGAGTGCCACTGCCACCAGCGGAAAAATCGCCAAAATGAGTATCCGTTTCCGGATGATTCGTATGAAATTCAAAAAATCCATCTAATTATCTACCAGTTTCATCAACGCTGCTTTGGCCGATGTCACGCTCAATTCGGCTCGAAGTAGATCCTCCTTACCTTTTGTTATCTCATCCACTGCTTTAGTATACTCCTCCAGGGCTATTTCGCCATTTTTGAATTTTTCAAGCAGTAACGTATACTTGTCCGAAATTGCCTGATATTGCTCTAATTGAACCTGGTAACTCTGAATTGCTTTTTTGAATTGGATAAAAAGAGTCAACAGTTCATATTTAAGATCGGTTCGCGAATAATTGTATTCGTGTTCTGCTTTGCGAAGATCCATTTTCGCTTGCCGAATTTTGCTCGGTGTGGTAAAAATCGACTCAAAATCTATTTGAATATTGAATCCAAATTTGGGTACAATCCCAATCGCGTTCCGGGTTGCATCAGTAGACTGATTAAATTGAAATCCGAGCTTTAAATTCCTCAGAAATGCCATCTTGCTCTGAAAAACATATTCTTCCTGAAGGGAAACATTCTCCTTTTTTATTAACAGCAGTGGATTTTTTTCCAACACCTTTGTCAACAAAGAGTCGAATCCGGTCGTGTCTATTTGCGTGATGAGCTGTCCCCAAAGGCTTATCGGAGAAGCCAATACACCGGTTATGACACATAGTAACAGTATTTTTCTTTGATAAACCTTCATTGGTCACTATTTTCAATTTCAAACACGAAATCTGCCGATGGTAAAAAGAATCGCCAGAATGATCAATTTTATGTTTCGCTCTCGGGAATGAATTGCATCGACAGAATGATCAGACATTTTCACTCTGCATGAGTGCGGGAATTGTTTTCAGGATAATTTTCATATCATTCCAAAAGGAATAACTTCGGGCGTATTGATTATCCAAATCTATGCGCTCCTGTTCGGACATATCCTTTTTTCCCCGTTTGGTGACCTGCCACAGGCCGGTCAACCCGGCCGGCGCCATGAAGCGTTCTGCCCAGGAATCGGTGGTCAGTTTTTCAGCTTCGTATAGCGGCAGAGGTCTGTTACCCACCAGAGACATATCGCCTTTCAGAATATTGATCAATTGCGGGAGTTCATCAATGCTCAACTTTCGGAGTATCTTTCCCACTTTTGTGATCCGCGGATCATCGACAAATTTGAAAAATGTGTCGTCACTGGCCATTTTTTGCTGAGCAAATTTTTCTTCCGGAATTTTACCCTGGTCGCCAAATAAGTACACTGTTTCGGAAGATTCCAAATCTTCTTTATCCCATGCAATAAAACCATCAGTTTCTTCCTGTTCAATCTCGGTTTTCTTTTCTTTGGCATACGCGTTTAAATGCACCAATTCTTTTAACCTGGAATCTGCATCCACATACATTGTTCTGAATTTAAGAATCTCAATAATATCATATCCTGTGCCGGTTCGTTTGGACTTATAAAACGCAGGTCCCTTTGAATCCAGCTTGAGAATTATTACAACCAGCAGCAGCAATGGCGACAATATTATCAATGCGGAACCAGCGACAATTATATCAAATATGCGCTTGGCAAGCGGCATTTTGTACTGACTGTCGTGCGACTTTTTTGGATCGTCCAATTTTCTTTTATGCTGCATAGTTAACACATCTTTTTCTGGCTTCATGTTTTCACTCACCTCAATCAAATTCATTCACTTCAAATCAAAATCATAAACAGATCATTTCATAGGGAGCTCGAGTTCCGAATATTTGAAACAATCAGCGTAACGCTGGCACAAGCAAACTTCAATTTAACCTGCGGCGAAGAATATTTTCAATCCGAATTACAAGCTCTTCCGGATTGAATGGTTTTACCATATAATCCTCTGCCCCCAGTTTCAGCCCTTTAATTCGGTCGGTGCTTTGTGCTTTGGCAGTCAGAAAAATTACAGGGATGTTGCTCATTCCGTCTTTTGAGTGTAAATTCTGAATGAAATCATACCCGTCAACTTTGGGCATGTTGATATCTGCCACAATCAAATCAGGCATCGTTCCGGAATCCAGCAAATCCAGCGCCTGCTGCCCATCTTCTGCCGTTGTCACATCATATTTTTTACCCAGGTTGTACTCAAGCAAACGTCGCATACTTTTGTCATCATCAACGATTAAAATGTTCTCCTTCATATTATTCTCCAATATTTTGTACTTTTCACATTTATGATTAATTTACGCTCACCTTTGAATATTCTCTCAGATTAGAAAAGAAGAACCGGGATGTCACAGGCTCCCGCTACCGGTTCCCCGCGCCTCATGAGACACATTCGTCTTCCAATCAATTATAATAACGAATTTCGAAGCCATGACAGCATTTTTATGAAATAGTTCATCAATCCTCAAACGGGAGATAAATCCTGAATTTTGTTCCCTTGCCCTCCCTGCTTTCAATATCGATTTTACCGTTATGAAATTCGACAATATCTTTCACAATTGGCAATCCCAATCCTGTGCCCTGTATTTCCGTGCCAGGCCTGTAGACGCGATAAAATTTTTCGAAAACTCTGGACAAGTCTTTTTCGGGAATACCCAGTCCGTTATCCTCGACCTCGATGCTGCCAAAAGCACCGTTCTTTTTCATTGAAATGCTGATCGAACCACCTTTTGGGGTAAACTTAATTGCATTTCCAACAAGATTTAATAACACCTGTTTGATTGCATCCCGATCGGCTAAAATTTCCGGCATATTTTCTTCCACATCAATGCGGAAATTCAATCCCTTGTTCTCGCATTGAATTTTTTGGCTGTCGTATACTTCCATAACTACAGGTGAAATTTCTGTTGGTGTTAAATTATACGTTACATTCCGCGACTCAATCCGGGAAATGCTCAGCACATTCTCAATCAAATTAGAAAGGCGCTGACTTTCATCGTAAATTATTTTCAAGAATTCGTTACGTGTATCCCGGTCCATGGCCTTATCGTTTAAAATGGTGCTGGCAAAACCAAGAATCGATGCAAGAGGCGTTCTCAATTCATGAGATACGCTGGAGACAAAATCACTTTTGAGTCGATTGCTCTCCAGCAATGCCTCCTCATACTCTCTTCTTTTGATATTCACTTTAACCCGTGCGAGCACTTCTTCCGGCAAAAATGGTTTTGTAATGTAATCCATACCGCCCGCCTCGAAAGCTTTCAGCTTACTTGTGGTATCAGTCAATGCAGTGATAAAAAGGACCGGGATTTCTTTTGTCTCCTCATTCGATTTAAGTTGCTCGCACACCTCAAATCCTGACATTTCAGGCATCATTATATCCAGGAGGATCAAATCGATTTTTTTCTTTTGAACGAAATCCAGCGCTTCTTTACCACTTTTCGATAACGCGACCCGGTATTCGTGTTTTTTCAGCAGACTTCCTAACACCTGAAGATTAAGCGGCGTATCATCGACAACGAGAATAAGAGGTGTCTTCTCAGTAGTTTTGGGGTTTAACATAATTCGTCAGCCTCTGTTCATGCAATTTATTGAATGGATAGCCGGGTTATCACATATCGTAAAAATTTTCAATTTAAAATTTCAGATCCCGGGTTCAATAAATTATCGGTAACTTTCAAAAAGGAATTTAATAATTTATCAATGATGTCAATATTGAAATGCTGGACCGCTTCATTCAATTCACGCGAATATTCGATTAAACCTTGAATTTCATATTGCTCTGCGAATGCGAAAAGGCTTTCTGAAAACGATTCCACATTTTCCATCTCTTTTGCTCCCTGCAATTCCTCCCAGGTTGGAATAAATGTATTCTGTATCATTTCCGAAACCAGCGTCTGATCTTCCGTGTTTTTCAAAACCAGTCTTCCATATTTTTCTTCTTCATGTATATTCTCATCATTGCGTGATTTTGGAATTCTCTGACTGAGGAATCGCGACAATTCAGAAAAAAGATTGGCAATATTAATGGGTTTTAATAGAATACCATCAAAGCCACGCTTAAGTATATTCTCCTGATTCTCATGCGTTGCAGATGCAGTTAATGCAATGATTTTCATATCCTTTTGTATCGCGCTTTCTCTTAATAAACGGGTCGTTTCAAATCCATCCATACCCGGCATTTTCAAATCCATGAATACAATGTCCGGCTGAACTTTTTTTGAAAATCGAATGGCTTCCCTCCCGTTTTTTGATTCGAAAACGCGCAGTCCGGCGAGCGTCAACCATTCATTCAACATTTTGCGGTTGGACGAGACATCGTCTACAACGAGCACGCATGCTTTATCGAAGGATATCTGCTTCGGATCGACAAACGCCTTATCCACGCCGGTGGTGGGTACCATGGTGGCGACATCGACCTCTTTCAGCCGGAATTCGAATACGCTCCCCTTTCCAGGTTTGCTTCGGACCGTAATATGTCCATTCATCATTTCGACAAGTCTTTTGCTTATGGCAAGCCCCAAACCTGTGCCGCCATACTTTCGATTATTTTGACCTTCCTTCTGTCTGAATGCATCAAATATTTTCTTTTTATCTTTTACCGGGATTCCAATTCCTGAATCAGCGACAGAAATAATCAATTCAATTTTACTTCCGTCAGCATTGACATCAGATTTGCGAGCTGATACAGTAATCTGCCCTTTTTCTGTAAATTTAATGGCATTGCCCACCAGGTTCAGCAAAACCTGACGTATTCTTGCTTCGTCCAAAAGCAACGATGCGGGAAGCTTGTTATCGATTTCGACACTGAAATCCAGGTTTTTCTCTGACAGTTTTAATTCAAAAACCTGTTTCATTTCACCGAACAAGTAAAATAGATTGACCGGTTCATAATTTAATTCCATCTTTCCTGCTTCGATTTTGGAAAGATCAAGAATATCATCTATCAGCGTCAATAAACTTTTCCCGGCATTTTGAATTGAATCTAAATATTGCTTTTGCTTTTTATCCGTGATATGCGTAGCCAATAGTTCGCTGAATCCAATGATGGCATTCATCGGTGTTCGAATCTCATGGCTCATATTGGCCAGGAATTCACTTTTCGCCTTATTCGCCTCTTCTGCCTGTTCCTTGGCCGATTTCAAATTCTCCTCTGCATATTTTCGTGCAGTGATATCACGCATCGTCCCGACAATTTTTTCCGGATTACCTGAAGCGTCTTTTTGAAGCTGAACGGAATATGAACAGTTTACTTTTTTGCCTTTATTATCCAGTAAAACAACTTCAAAATCAGAAATACTTTCCTTTTCTTTTAACTCATTTAGCAATTCAACACGTTTTTCCGGATATGCATAATAAGTGAAAATAGATTTGCCAATAAGTTCTTCCCGGTCATAGCCGCCAACATATTTAATTGAAGGACTAATTTCCAAAATCTCGCCGTCGGAAATTTTCACTTCTGCATACACATCCTGAATGCTTTGGAAAATATTCCTATATTTGTTTTCACCTTCTGTCAGCTTTCTTTCTTTATTTTTAATCATCAGAGAATCGGCAAAAATTCGTCCCGCCATTTCCAATAGCTTCACAGCATCGGAAGTCCAGTTTTTTTCCTGCCGAACAGCATCAAATCCGATGAAACCGATGAGTTCGCTGCTTGTAATAAGAGGTACCACAAGCAAAGATTGGATATCCTGTTGCTCCAAAATTTGTTTTTCTGCTTCTGCTTCCTGTGGCATATCCGAGAGTCTGGGGATGTGAATTGTTTCGAAGCCGGTTAATTTTTTCATCCACCAGGGAAAGATATTGAAAGATAAATCCTGAAGTGCTTCTATTTGCGGCTCAATACCTTTCGCGCACCATTCATGCGTATTTGACATGCTTTTATGTATATGATCAAATAAAAAAATATAAATCCTGTCTGCATCAATAAAATTTCCAAGCTGTGCGAGCGCATTGTCCAGTTCTTTGTCAATGCTTTCGAAACATGCGCTCATCATCCGCGTTGAAATCGACGTGATCAGATTCTCAAAATCCAATCGATATTGCAATTCCTTTTGCATATTTTTTAGTTCAGTGATATCCATCAAGCTCTCAATGATAACCGGCTCGTCATCGAGTTGAATTGACACTGCGCTTTTAATGACCGGTATCCTTTGCCCATTGGCATGAATTATTAATTGCTCGGAATTCACTTTTTTGTCATTAATATCTGAAACAGGACATTTTTCGGACTCATGCACGCAAATAGAATCCTGACAAAACGATCCGACAACCTTTTCCTTTTTCCTGCCTATTAATTTTTCCGCTGCTGGATTCAGCTCAATTATTTTATGTGTATTTTCATCTATAAGAATGATTGCGACCGATATGGAATCTAAAATATGTTTCAAACGTTCCCGGTTCGCCTGTAAAATCTTTTCATTTTGAAGACAATCTTTAGTTGCCTGAATAGTCCCGTAAAAGAGAACTGTGTCATAACATTTTATCGATCGAATACGAATATCAACCGGGAGATCACTTCCCTGGGTATGGATCAATTTTGCTTCAAAACTTCGGGAGCTATCATGTCTGAAATATTTCTCCAAGTTCTTGCTGAATGTTTGTCTGAAATTTAAAGATAGAAAACCAGATAGCTTTTTGCCCAGCATTTCTTCAGACGAATGCCCGAGTAATTCGCTTACTTGCCGGGTCAGGAAAACCAATTTCTCTGATCTGTCAATAATGAAAGCAGAATTTAAATGAGATTGACCAATAATTTCAAGGTAGCTTTGTTTGTTCTTCACGATGCAGGCATCTGCAAATTTTTCATTGATAACTTCAATTTCGGAAAGAATTTCTCCATCAATTGGTTCCCCATCTTTAAGGAGAATCATGAAGCCGAAATTTTGTAAATAAAAAATATAATACAATCGAGATTCAACCGCGCCATTAACAACCGCAAACTTATCTTTTATGTCTCTGTTATGATTATATTTGGCCACAAATTTATTGATGTGTTTCACAGCGTGGTCCAAAACATTCTTTTCAGCGACTTTCCATGAACCGGAAAAAACCTGTTTCCAATTCGAATCCGTTTGCAATGGAATCAATCCGGGGTGTACCACACCGGCGGAACAGTTCAGACATCGTATATACGTATCCAGAGCGTTCTTCACCATGCAGATAAAATCTTTATTCAGATCTATTGACATCAAAATTTCATGAAAAAGCTTTGTCTGATCGCGCGGGGCTTTCATTGGCTCTCCATTGACTCAAAATCAGTTATCCCGACAATCGCAATCTTGAATCGGAATTCATTCACATTTCTCCCCCTCCAGGGAAATCAGCATCAAAACCAGTAATATAAAAATTTGATTTTCAACTGCATTAGATTTAGCTAAAATGGCACAAAGTAACATCAAATCAGAATATAGGATAAATATATTTTCGACTTATTTTTAATAAACTTAATGACATCAAAAAACCTTAACATATTTATGCTATTTATACGCATTTAAATTTCCAGACAGTTTATGGCGCAATGACTTTTTGCTTGACAAAGTCATGTAATTTTTTTATATTAACCGATTCTTGAGATTGCGCCCGTAGCTCAATCGGATAGAGCAACGGACTTCTAATCCGTAGGTTGCGCGTTCAAGTCGCGCCGGGCGTACAAAAAAAGCCTCTAATGTGATCAAGCACTTAGGGGCTTTTTTATTTAATAACATAGGGTTATGTAGTATCAATTCTGCTTATATATTTCTCTTAAATTTCCCTTCTTTTCCCTTCTTTTCACTAATTTCCCATGTGGAGGTGACACAAAAAGTGACACAGTCGCTAGTGGTTAGTAAAATATTAGAGGCTGTGATATGTCCTTAGAATGTTTTTTGTTTTAATTATATTATTTATATGTTATAATATGATTAATATTTTCGTTTAACAGCGTATTACGATGCTTATTAAAGCTCCCTATGAATTTTTCTCGGGATTTATCTTTATTGAAAATATTGACGTTAAGGGCTGTTTTAATAAATATTTGTAAAATAATCCAAAAAACATTGAACCCAATCGCCAAATGGCTTATATTATATATAGGGAACTCGACAACTGAAAACCAGCATACAGCCAACTCCTGTAAAAAAGTAAAAAAAACTAAAAAAAAGACTTGACAGCACTCTGCCTCAATGTCTATACTATAGATAGAGACAGTTATCCTACCGAAAACCTGCTAA
>CAZSBG010000050.1:0-43273 GCA_964605145.1 uncultured Cytophagia bacterium
ATAAATTAGATTCTATGATCCACAGAATCTCTGACACTATTCAGCTTGACTTCAATAAAATTAGATATAATGTAATAATTCTTGCCCTCATCCCCGGCCCTTCTCCCTGTGGGAGAAGGGAGTTCAAGCGAACCTGAAGGGAGGTAAAGTAAGTCATCGAATTTGCAATAGCTGAAGACCGAATCAAAGTAATAAATTAAACTTCGAGTTTTTGAGTCTTGGAGGCTGAATAGTCACAAATTAAGTTAATATTCTGATTTCAAAATAAACATTTAATACTGAAAATATTAGTTCAACTTCATTCAATATTTGTGAATGATTCAGGTTATAAACCTTTCTGCATCTAATTATTATTAGTTGATAAATTTCAATTGGAGAGATTTTAAATGAAAAAATCTGTTGTATTCATAATGATGTTAATTTTCTTCACAGGTCCGCAGGCATTTTCTCAAAACGTGAGAACTTTATACGACAAGGTCCGCGATGCCTATCAGGAAGGCAATTTCGCCACTGTTGTCAATTTATGCAAGCAGATTATTGAGCGCTGCGAACAGGACTACCCTGACGCGGAATGCCGCTATACCGATGTTATGAAAAATGTATATCGTTATAAAGGGTTCTCTGAATTCAAAATTTATAATCAGGAACAAAACATGGATCAGCTTGAAGAAGGCATCAACTCGCTGATGAAAAGCTATGAATTGTACGGCGATCCTGAAATTTCTTTCAACTTTGGGTACATGCAATCCATGCGCGCCATCAAGCTGGAAAACGGGCGCAACCTGACCGGGCTGGTCAATGCCTGGCGCGGAATTCTGGGCTTGTACGCCAGGGATGAATGGACGGTGTCCGATGATTTGCTGAACAAATTAAAAATTTTCATTCAGCAGGCTGTTGAGCTTTCAATCACGCCGGCCGACAGCGCGTTGACGACTGGCCGGTTCACCAGTTTTATGATTCGATTGGCGTGCGATCTCGCCCAAAAACGAACGCTCACACCGCAGGACAGTTTGTTCGTAAGCATTTATCACCGCCGCGCCATTGATGATGAATTTAATCTGCGAGGCAATGAATGGCGCGCACGCGGATTCGAGGCTGAAGAATTGTTCAAGAATAATCCCAATGATTCCACCTACCGCATCTGCCGCGGTTACCTGGAGCTGGCGCTTCGGTTCTCAAAGAGCACCCGTCGCAAAGCGGAAATGCTTAAAGAATTGACAAAAGTCGCGCTTTACATGGAAAAATTTGGAAAAAACACCCATCGTGAGACAGAGCTTCAATATGCCAGAGAAAAGGCCAGTCAGGCGTATACCATTTTGCAGGAGCACGGTGCTGATATCTCAAAAGACCTGGAAAACGAGATCAAAAAAGTGTATGGCAATGCAATCTTCCGGCTGGTCGACTATTACTTCAGCATGGCCACAGCCAAAGACCGGATGAACTCATTCCTCCGAGCACGACGGATTGGAGAAGAATTTCTCATTCCCGATCACCAGGGCGGACAAATACAAAAATTCAAATGGGAAGGATATGAAGACCTTTACCTGAAATTATCCGACGTCGGGTATGAATTGGGCGATGAAAATTTCGCGGTCGACATGGTGGATAAAGCCTGGAAAGCCATTTTGGAAATCAACCATATCACTGTTCCGCAAATATATCGTTCCGTGCCCACACAAACCGCCCGCGAATTACTCCAATTTGCCCAGGTATATCAGCAAATTGCGGAGCGCTTCGGTCTGCAGTCGGTGCTGCATTGGCTGCGCCCGATTATTAAAACGCTTACGTCGCAATCGTACTTAACAAATAAAAACTAAGAGGCTGCAATGAGAATAAAAGTAGTTGCATTGAAATTATTAATTACTGCAATTTGCACATCATCCATTTTTGGCCAGTCGGTGATTGAAACAAAATTCGAACAGCAAATGGTGGAATATGAAAACGATGTGGTTCGTTGTTACAATGAATTGCAAAAATTCCTGTTCGAATATGAAATGAATCTGTCTGAAATGACTGCCTTCGAAAGTTTACTTTCTATTTATGTCAATCGAATACTTGAAATATACGAAACAATGGAACGTGTCGCAGGGTCCACGCTGGAAACTTACCGCGGCGTTGCAGCGCGCGCATTAATTCTGCGATCGCTCACCTATCTGGAACGATCCCGGCTGGCCCCGGAAAATTTTCAGAAAGCTGTGAAAGACTACAAACACGCACTGCGGTTATATCAAAAGAGCACAACAATCCCGATCATGAATAAAAGATTGCCATACGAAATCTGGATCGGTCGCAAAATGTACACGCGTTTGGCCGATCTGCTCGACGATAAAAACAAGGACTTTAATTTATTGAATTCTTTGAACGATGTTAAAAATTAACGGGAACGACATGAAAAAGTGGCATCAAATAATTTTATTTTTTTACATTCTGTTATTGGGACAATTCTGCCAGGCACAACGCCTTGATATGATTTTGATTCCCAAAATGGAAAGCTATGAAATGGACATTCAGAATACGTACCGCGAATATCAGAAAATTTATTATGAAAGGAAGTCGAGTCTCCAGGAGCTGAGAGCGTTTGAAGAAATCATTTCAGTGTATGTTTCGCAAATTCTGGAAATACACGAGACCCTTACGTTGTCCGGCTTTGGAAATGTGGCAGCTCCGCGAGACATTGCCGCGCGGGCGCTAATATACAGGGCTTTGATTTTCCTGGAAAAAGCTCCGCTGAATATCCATTATTATGAACAGGCATGCTACGACTATTACAGAGCCCTGGCCATGTTTGAAAATGCCCGTGATGAAGTGCCGGCACTGTTTAAAAGATCTCCCCATCCAATCAAAGTCGGGAACAAAGAATACGCGCGTTTGATCGATATTATCGACAGAAAAAGCAGCGAACTCTATGCTTTTGGCAAGGTCGAACTGCATTTGCAAAATTTCAAAATCACGACAAATCTCAATATCGACGATCTTGAATTTCTGCGCGTCGAATCGCCCGGCGACAAACGCAAATATACCTATCACCGGGCTGAAAAATTGATAAAACAGGCTTTCCGGAATGTATTGAGCAATACTGACCAAAATAGCGTATTTCTTGCTTTGCCGGAAGGATCGTACATCATTCGGTCGAAGTCACGAAATAGCTCTTCTCGTTATACCTATCTTTCCGCATTTTACGTCCGAGCGAACCAGCAACACGATTATATTGTAGAGCCACTCATGGACTGGTTTATCACCTATGAAAATCCAACCACCAGCAAACCACAATATATTCGCCAGTACGCCGAACATGAAACTCCGAGTCAGGGAAGTGACAGTGGGCAAAGCATTTTTCGGCGTTCCCATGAAACCCAGGAATTGAACCGGTCCGAAAAAATTGAAATTTTAGCCGGCATGGTGGACTCTTCCCTCGGAAAAGTGGATGTGAATTTAATATTCAATTTGCGCGATGCCTGGATCAGAAGCAAATTTGCTTCAACTGCAGCCGATGTTTTGATAGATTACGTGGAAACCACGACGTATTACAATTCCTGGAGTCATTGGATGCTATCCTGGATTATTGCGCGGGAAGTGACTCAAAAATTCAGTCCTGAAACCGAAGTGCCAACTGAACTCATTAAAATGATTTATTTCACCCTTAAAGAACTCGAAGGATAAGATATGCCCCATGTTGTTAGAATTTTTTTGATACTCCTGTTATCGGTGATCCTTTCACCGCTGAATAGGGCCGCCGCACAGAATATTAATTATTCAAATTGCTGGGAATCAAAGCAATACACCACTCTTTTGGACACTATGTTAAAGGTGATGAAGACACCTATTGAGGCAGAATACCAGCAGCACGATTTCATTCAAACTTTCGGCTGCGCTTACGAAGAAGATGATATTCAACGAAATTCAACAAGGGCTGTTTACCGTGCCATCATCCAGTCCATTCGAAACAGAAAAGTAAGCCTCCGCGATGACCTTGAACGGATTCTGTTGTCCAAACCTCCCCGGCCGGACAATCTGACCCGAGATTATTCAATTTATGTAAACATTCCTTCAGAGCCGGAACCGAAAGCCGCGCGCTACGAAATAAAGATACTGGACCTCGAAGCGGTTCCCACCATCGAATCTGAAAAATCGGTCTGGACGCGAATTGTCACCCGATACGCCTATAAAGAAGATTTCAACATTGCACCGGCCGCAGATTTAACATTATCAGAATTTGTTAAAGTGATGGAAATTTCTCAGGAATTGCTGCAGCTATCGGAAAAGAAGAAATTCAAAAATCTGAAAAAGATGTTTTCTTTCGAAAATGTGGCGCTGGCCTACCCAAAATCCATCAACGAACTTGTGTTTGGCGATTCATTTTATCTATTCGATGAAATTAAGAATGAAGAACAATACCAGGGAGTGTTCCTGGGTAAGGGGATTTTTATCTGCGAAACCGAGGATGATGGTATTGTAATTTGCAAATTTGGCGAAGAACGTCTTTATCGATTGCGGATGGACACGAATTCTTTCCGACGAACAGACAACATTTTCGCCGAGTTAAACTATCAGGCGCCGGAAAGCATTTTGCAGTGTTTATATTTGAAATTCACAAAAGATAAACCACGAGAGTTGCCGGAAATCACGCAAATCAGGTGAAAACAGAAAATAGAAATTGGCGGAGAAAAAATCAGATATCCAATGCCGAAATGTCGGCAATATCGACATTCAATCCGCTGTTTAGATCACAAAAAAATCTGACGAAATTCCCGATATCGCCACATTAAAAAAAACGCGCTGAACTGATCATGCGCGTTTTTCATTAACAGCAGTGTGTGCCAAATGCTAACCTTTTGTAAATGCCAGATTCGATCCCAGGAAAAATTTGATGGCTTCTTCAATCTGCTGGTAATCAACAGTTGTGTTTTTACACGGGCCTTCCGGCCTTTGATTGGGAATACCGATTACCGGAATATGGCTAACATCCCGAATGCCGGAAAGCAAATCACGTTCACAGGCCACTCCTATTACGGCCAGTGGTTTCTTTTCAGCAATTATTTTTCTCGCCAATTCTCCCCCGGGCACTGTAAAAATCAGGCAGTGGTACTTTTTGGCAATTTCCCGAATATCCTTTTGCAGAGTTCCTCGCAGACAGCGCGGCAAAAGAATGACAATTTTATTCTGATTCACTTTCCATCGGCTGGACTGAATCAGGGAATTGCTGACTTTAATGAATGAATTTCCCATTTTGTCATAGGATACGCCAAATTTCTTCCCGAGCGTGAGAATGAGCGGCGTTAAAAATGTGATGGAAAACGATCTGTTTCGCAAACGCACCATCAAGTTCCGATGAGTCATAATTGAAAACACTGTTTGTAAAAAAATCAAAAAGAGAATTCCAATGAACACGTAAATCAGCACTTGAATCACCCGGGCAATCGTGGCGTTTAGCTGAACAATGCGGGGTTCAATCAAAAACCAAATGACAAAAACCCCCAACGCGACGAACACAATCGTCAACACTGCGAATCCCAGAAACAGCCTTTTACCGGTCTCCACTTTGGACTCTGTCGTGGAAAGGTTGCCGTCCCATTCCTCCCATTCATCGCCTAATTTTCTATCTTCAATCATTTCGATTCAGCTTTCTCTGTTTTGAAATTTTTTGTCAAACTGAATAAACGGCGCAATCAGAACATCTTATTAATATTTTCTGAAATACTATTTCAGGGAAAACGATTGGCCTCTATCAAGAAAAACAGGATACTTATGAAGCATCCTGTTTCAATAGAATTCAAAATTTTACCTGAAAAAGCTAAACAGCCACAACTTCCTTTATCTCAGGAATATCTTCTTTAATAATGCGTTCAATTCCCATTTTTAACGTCATCTGAGAAAACGGACAGCCGCCGCAGGCGCCGGTCAACCGTACTTTTACAATACCATCTTCGACGCCAACTAATTCCACATCGCCGCCATCGGCCTGTAATGATGGACGGACTTTTTCCAATGTTTTTTTCACTTGCTCTAACATATTTTTTTCCTTATTTAAATTTGAATTTCATTTACAGAGTAATGTTTGTATGCTTAAAAGCCAATTTTGTTCAATTTTATTCCCGAACGACAAATGAATTAGTCGGGCATTTTTCGACGGCTGCAGGTAAATCTTCCGCTGCAATATCCACGATGACAGGCAAATTGCCTTTCATCTCGATACTTCCCGACGGAGTTGTTTTGGGATTCGCACACAATTTACAACCGATGCACCCCACCTTGCACACCTGTTTCACAGATTTTCCCTTGTCCTGGGAAACGCAGCCAAGGAATATTTTTTGAGAGACAGGAATGAGAGCCATGATGTTTCGCGGACACGCGGATACACACATGCCGCATGCGGTACACTTATCTTCGATGACGACCGGCAACCCATCATCTCCCATATACATGGCGCCAAACGGGCAGGATTCAACGCACGTGCCCAGTCCGAGACAGCCATACACACACGCTTTATCTCCTCCCATAATCAATTGCGCTGCGTGGCAGTCGGTGATTCCCTTATAGTGAAACCGCTTAGGCGCTTTTTCATTGTCGCCTCTGCACTGAACAACTGCTACCATTTTTTCTCCGGCATCACCAGCCTCTACGCCCATAATCTCAGCCACTTTTTCAGTGACATCCATTCCGCCGGGTGTGCAAAGACTAATGTCCGCACCGCTTTTTACAATCGCTTCTGCATAACCGCTGCAGCCAGGATAACCGCACGCCCCACAATTGGCTCCCGGCAGTTCTTCAAGAATTTTCTCGATTTTCGGATCGACCTCCACAGCAAATTTTCTGGAGGCATAGGCCAAGCTTGCACCAAAGAATAATCCCAGACTACCTATCCCAAGAATGGAAGAGATTACAACGATATCCATATTAAATTCTAACCTTATGTTAATTATTACAATTAGTGTTAATTATAAATTTTTATTAGATTTTAAATATAATTTTATTTAGTCAAAATGTCAAGCGAAATTTTCAAAAATTGACTTATTCAAAAAGTCTTTTGAAATTAAAAAAAATGTATTATATTAATAACAACAGTCAAAGATGGGAATATTTTCCCAGATGATTTCACCTGCAAAATGATGAGACAATTCATCCGGGGTCCGACTTCACCTAATTTCAAAACAAGGAGGACTAAATGGGTGATTTTTATCAGACAGGAAGCGTTGCAACTTTTCATCGACTGAGTAGAGACTGCTGTTCGAACCTCGAAACTGAACTGCTGAACATCTCAAGAAAGCGTCGTATCACGCTGGTTTTACCCTCACTTTATTCCGAAATTCACAGACCTGCGCTTCAAACAACTTTGAGTGAATTAAAAGAAATCAAATACCTCAGGCAAATTGTTGTCACGCTTGGACCAGCAACATTTGAACAATTTAAAGAAGCCAAGGCCTATTTTTCCACATTGCCCCAGAAGGCAATTCTGGTGTGGAATAATGGCCCGAGAATCAAGGCGCTTTACGACGAACTGGAAAACGCAGGGCTGCATACCGGCCCGGATGGCAAGGGAAGAAGCGCATGGATGGCCTACGGCTATGTAATTGCTGAAGGTAAAAGCAGCATTATCGCGCTGCACGACTGCGACATCCTGACCTATTCCAGAGAACTGCTTGCCCGCCTGGTTTACCCGGTCACATCCATCAAACTCGATTACGAATTCTGTAAGGGTTATTACAGCCGGGTCACCAATAAAATGCACGGTCGGGTCACCCGCTTGTTCGTCACGCCATTAATTCGCGCTCTCATGCGAATACTCGGCGACCTGGAAATACTGAAATATTACAACAGCTTTCGCTATCCGCTTGCCGGCGAATTTGCCATGCTCACCGACCTGGTCAGAAAAATTCGGATTTCCTCTGATTGGGGACTGGAAGTGAGCGTATTATCAGAAATTTATCGCAATTGCTCTCTGAAACGTGTGTGTCAGTCAGAGCTGTGCGATAATTACGAACACAAGCATCAGGTACTTTCAGTGGACGATGCCGGAAAAGGGCTCCATAAAATGTCCATCGACATTGCCAAATCCCTTTTCAGAACCCTGGCCAGTGAAGGCGTGGTGTTTTCGAGCAATTTTTTTACGACGCTGCGAAGCACTTATCTGCGCGAAGCCCAGGATACAATCGTCCGATATCATGGGGATGCGCTTTTAAATGGGCTGGATTATGACCGTCACGAAGAAGCCCTTGCGGTTGAACTGTTCACAAGCGCGATTAAAAAGGCAGGGAACATTATTGCTGAAGACCCGCTTGGGCCACCGCTCATTCCAGCCTGGTTTCGGGTATATTCGGCAATTCCGGACTTGCCAGCCCGTCTGCTTGAAGCGGTTGAAGAGGACAATAAAATTTAAATTCCATCATCAAATCGATTGAGAATACCAATGGCTGCCTCAAATAATTGCATGATTGTTTTCAGCGATCTCGACGGTACAATTTTATCGGCAGTGGATTACGACCCGGGACCGGCCCTGCCGGCGGTGAAATTCGCGATTTCGCGCGGTATGGATTTCGTTATTGTGTCCAGCAAAACAAAAGCGGAAATTGAAGATCTCCAACAGCAATTTGGCTGGAATTTCGGCTTTATCATTGAAAATGGTGGGGCTATTTATCTCCCAAAATCCAGGTATAAAACTCATACTCTTTCCGGATTCATCGATGACGCAGAATATATTAAATTTGAATTTGATTCGAACTTCGACGAGATGTGTGCAACATTGGATGAAATCGGCGAGCAGCTCAACTTAAACATGATTGCATTTCATAATCTCGATATTTCAGAGCTTGCAGATTTAACCGGATTGTCGCATAACCGAGCTGAACTTATGCGAAAACGCCAATACGATGAACCGTTTATTATTGCAGGTGATAATCAGGAAAAAATCCGCCGCCTCATTGAAATGATTGAGGAAAAAGGATATCGCCATACCCGGGGCGGTCGATTTCACCACATGACAATAAAATGCGACAAAGGCATGGCTGTGAATCGCGTCATTCAACTGCTAAAAAGCAATAATCGGAATTTCGAATCCGCAGCCATCGGTGACGCTGCGAACGACCTGCCCATGTTCCAACAGGTGGACTTTCCCTTTCTCGTGAGGAAACCGGATAGCAGCTTTGTCCAGCAGGCACTGCATCCCGGCATAACGATCACAGCGGGAATCGGACCGCATGGGTTTGCTGAGGCAATACATGCATTATCCGAAAAATCCTGCATCTGAATCTGAACGAATACCAGCAAATATTGGACAGATAGCATGAATTACGTTGACTGGTTCATAATTTTTGGTTATCTGCTCGGATTAATCGGTTTGGGATTTTACCTGAGCCGATCTCAATTTTCAATCAATGATTATTATGTCGCCGGCCATAAAATGCGCTGGTACAGTATTGGACTTTCCACCATGGCAACTCAGCTTAGCGCCATCAGTTTTATCTCCGCGCCTGCTTTTGTGGCGCTCAAAAAAGATGGCGGCCTCCTCTGGCTGGGGTACGAATTTGCTGTGCCATTCGCCGTCATCATCGTTGGCACCATCATTCTGCCCATTTTCCATCGATACAAATATATTTCCATCTATCAATATCTGGAGCAGCGGTACGATACAACGACCCGCAAATTTCTGTCCCTCGTTTTTCAAATCAGCCGCGGCCTGGCAGGCGGCATAGCCATTTACGCGGCTGCCATTGTATTACACGTGATGCTGGATCTTCGAATGTGGCAAACCATCCTGATTATTGGAACGGTTACTCTGGTGTACGACTTTTTAGGCGGCATGAAAATAGTTATTTTATCCGATGTTTTGCAAATGATTATTTTGTTCGCCGGCATAATCATCTGCACCTTGTTCGCCATTCACGATCTGCCCTCCTGGGAATCCGTTTCAACCATGTTTCCGGCCGAACGTCTGCAAACTATTGACTTCCGAAACACAGGGCTTGGTGATGGTAAGGACTTCACTTTCTGGTCGCTATTGTTTGGCGGATTGTTTCTGTATATTTCGTATTACGGATGCGACCAGAGCCAAATGCAGCGGGAAATTTCTGCTAAAAATTTAACCGAAGGTCAGAAAAGCCTCATCCTGAATGGCTTCGCCCGGTTTCCAATTGTCCTGCTTTACTGCGCCATGGGCGTTATCGTCGGCACCTACTTTTATCAGCATCCGGACATGTTTACGCTCATTCCTGCAGATAAACCTGACATGATGGTGCCGGTCTATATTTTGAATCGCCTGCCCCATGGTTTAATCGGATTCATTTTGGTGGCCGTTCTGGCAACCGCCATGTCCAGCCTCGACTCCATTCTGAATTCGCTCAGCGCTACCACCATGAATGACTTTGTTCTCCCGAAATTAAAAAATGTGTCTCAAACCAGAATTCTATTATTTTCCCGCTTCACGACTATTTTTTGGGGACTGTTTGCTATTGCATTTGCCTTTGCCAGCGGTGCGATTTCAGAATCGGTGATTGTCGCCATTAATAAAATTGGCTCCCTGTTCTACGGCTCCATCGCCGCCTCTTTTTTGGCAGGCATGCTGACCCGGCGCGCCAATGGATTCAGCGTTCGGTTAGGTATTTCAGCCGGTGTTTCCGGCAATTTTATGTTGTGGCAATTTGCGCCACAGATCTCGTGGCTATGGTGGAATTTATTCGGATGCCTCGTCACCTTCGGTATCGCATGGTTTTTCGGCCAAAAGCGCAATGTCTCCCCCGCCTGCCTGTTTGATGAAAAACGTGACTGGACCAACGCCGGGAATCTCTGGAAACGATCTGTGCTGGCGCTTGCTGTATTTGGGGTGGTGATTATTTTGGTAACCATGCTCATTCAAATCATTATTTAATGACGAAAATGAATAAATTCCAGTAGAATCAGATATAAACCTCTCAAATTATTCTTGCATTTATGAATTATTCTTTTTATCTTTATGAAATAAAATATTCTCAATTTTAATTAAATGAAAGAATAATTTCATAATGAACTATTTCAATCCGGATGATGTGGTTCAATTGGCGCTTAAATTACTTTTGATTCGCGGCGAATCAAAAAATGAAAGAGACGTCGCAGATTTTGTTATCTCGTTTTTAAAGGATCTTGGACTCCAGCCCTCCGAAGATGAAGCAGGCACATTAATCAATGGAAATGCAGGCAATATTTGTTGCGAAGTTGCTTTTAATTCCTCAGCCTCACCGTATTGTTTCCTAAACGCTCACCTGGATACAGTGGTGCCAACGCATAAAGCCAGCATTACAGTTCAGGACGGCAGAATTTGTACCAGCAACGATTTTCCTGCCGGCATCGATAACCGCGCAGGCATTGCCATTATCTTATCCGCTTTAAAGGCCGTGAAACAAAATGGGCTCAATCATGAAAATTTCTACGTCATCTTCACAGTCGGGGAAGATTCAGGGCTTCAGGGTTCTCCCCACCTGAGGATTCCGGATCAGATTGAGACAGGCTTTACCTTCGACGCGTCTCCACGGCCCGGCTCATTTATTGCTTCGAGTTCCGGCTCGTACGAATTTACCGCTGAGATAACGGGAAAAAAAGCACATGGCGGCGTTTCTCCGGAGAAAGGAATCAATGCCATTCAGATTGCCTCGAACGCCATTGCCAAATTGAAGCTCGGATGGGTGGACGAGCAATCCACATTTAATATCGGTATGATCGAGGGAGGGAATGCAACTAATGTGGTGCCGGATATCGTCATAATAAAGGGCGAACTGAGAAGCACAACCAAACAAAATATTCTTTCGCATCTCAGCAGGATAGAGCAATTTTTTAGAAATGAAACCAAACATTTTGGCGGTTCAGTCAAATTCAGGAAGAAAGTCTCATTTTCTCCATATTCGCATTCAGAAAAACATCCATCATATCAGCGACTCAGCCACGCAATCAAAAAAGTCGGGCTGGAGCCGCGACCGATACATTACTCTGGCGGCAGCGATGCAAATGTGTTTAACGAAAAAGGATTGCCTACATTGAACATTGGCATCGGTGCGCAAAATCCACATTCTTCAGATGAATTCATTTTCATCGATGATCTCATTAAATCAACAGAAATCGCTATTGAACTCATAAAACGCAATTAATTTTCTGATTCAATTTTTTTCGAAATTTGTTTGAGGTTGAAAATGAAAAAAATCCTGATTATTTTTAGTTTAGCTCTTGCCTTTGCCCTCTCGCTTTTCTGCGATGCACCTCAGCCAGAATCCCCCCAACCCACCGGTCATCTCATTATCATCGGCGGCGGTAAACGACCTGATTCGATCATGAAAAAATTCATCGAACTGAGCAACGGATTCGAAGACGGCAGAATCATGGTGCTCCCCATGGCCAGCAGCGTGCCGCTTGAAACAGGTCAGGGCCAGGCCGACCAGATGAAACAATTGGGAGCCAAAGATGTTTCATTTTTACATATCAGCCGGGAACAGACGTCGCAGGATTCCATCATCGCCAAATTAAACGGCGTTACCGGCATCTTTTTCTCCGGCGGCTCCCAGTCGCGCCTGATGAAAGTCATTCGGGATACGCCTTTTGCGAATAAAATCAGAGTGCTGTACATGAATGGCGCGGCCATTGGAGGAACCAGCGCCGGCGCTGCCATTATGAGCACCATGATGATCACCGGCGATGAAATACGGCCGCTGCCGGGTCGGGACCGTGCTTTTTCAAAAATTGAAGCTCACAACATCGTCACTGAAAAAGGGCTGGGGCTGGTGGAAGATGTCATCATCGACCAGCATTTTATCCGACGAAAGCGGCACAATCGATTGATCAGCCTGGTGCTGGAAAATCCACATCTGGTGGGCATAGGCATCGATGAATCCACAGCGCTCATTGTGAGTCCAAATCATGATTTTGAGATCATCGGAGAGGGAAGCATTATTTTCTACGATGCCAGAAACACCACCGTTGCCCCGGTCGATACGACTGCCACATTCAATATCGAGGCGCATGGTATCAAAATGCACATCCTGGGCAATGGTTCAAAAATTAACTTGCAAACAAACGAAATAAACTATTCAGACCATGAAAAATAAAAATCCAAAGATCAAATTACCGCATACGCTCGTCATAATTTTTTCCATTATTGTGTTAATGGCCATTCTCACCTACATCATTCCCGGCGGCGAATACGACCGCACTGAAAAAGATGGGCGCACGGTGGTGGTGCACGACTCATTTCATCGCGTTGAAAATAAGCCCCAGGGAGTGGATGGCATTCTCCTGGCGCCCTATCGCGGCTTTTTGGGCGCTGCTGAAATCATTGCATTTGTCATCATTGTGGGCGGTGCTTTTTCTGTCATTCAAAAAACCGGGGCTATTACTGCCATGATTCGCTCGGTGGCTGCGGCCCACTCGAAATCGCGTTTGCTGCGGAATCTGCTCATTCCCATCTTGATGATCATCTTTTCGCTGGGCGGCGCCACGTTTGGTATGAGCGAGGAAGTGATCCCATTCATCCTTATCTTCATTCCGCTCGCACTCACGCTGGGCTACGATTCGGTGGTGGGGACCGCCATTCCATTTATCGGCGCCGGGGCAGGATTTGCCGGGGCGTTCATCAATCCGTTCACCATTGGCATTGCCCAGGGAATCGGTGAGCTTCCGCCGTTCTCCGGCATTTTTTACCGGCTGATGTGCTGGGTCATTATCACGTCGGCAGGCATTTTCTTTGTCATGCGATACGCCGCGAAAATAAAGCGCCAGCCGAAGCTCAGTCCAACATTTGATCTGGATGAAGAGAAACGAAGAGAATCTGCCTTGGGCGAAGATATCGACGATCACTCTTTGGAAAAAATGCATCTCAACGTTATGATTGTGTTCGGCATTGCCATGGTCATACTGGTTGTGGGCGTGCTCAAATTCAAATGGTACATCCCTGAAATTGCGGCGCTGTTTTTGGGTACTGCGCTCGTCGCAGGCATATTCGGCAGGCTCCGCGCCAATGAGATTGCGGAGAGTTTTGTGTCCGGCACCAAAGATATGATGAGCGCTGTGCTGATCATTGCTTTTGCGCGGGGAATTTTGATCGTAGCCACAGATGGTCAGATTATCGATACCATTCTCAACGCGCTTTCCATGCAGATCACCAAATTCCACCCGGTGTTTGCCGGCCAGGCTATGTTCGTGGTGCAGACGTGCATCAATTTTTTCATTCCGTCCGGCAGCGGCCAGGCTGCGCTGACCATGCCTATCATGGCGCCGCTGAGCGACCTCATTGGCGTGACGCGGCAAACCGCAGTGCTGGCGTTTCAGATGGGCGACGGATTCAGCAACATGATCATTCCCACGTCCGGGGTGACCATGGCTGTGCTCGGTCTGGGAAAAATCCCCTGGGACCGCTGGGCGCGCTGGATTTTGCCGCTGGAGATTCTGTTTTTCATCATTGGAATGTTACTGCTGGTACCGCCGGTGCTGTTTAAGTGGGGGCCGTTTTAACGAACAGGTAATATTAAGATTATATATGATTATTTTGAATAGATAAGAAACCAGCATGACAATTGGAAATATTTTCTAATTTGCTTTTAAAATAATAGTTTTGAACTTTGCTATTTATCCCTTATTTGTTGAATTAAAAATTTCTTGACAGTATTTTAATTGAATTAAAACGTCAAAAATACATCATAATCTTTTATTTTTTTCTAGTTTATTCACAATTAAATCTAAAATTGGTTTAATAATTGTACGTAATAGATCAAACTTGTTAATTATTATCGATAAATAAGGTCCCAAAATATAGTATAATTTCACAAATAATTTTCCATATTCGGATATTACTAACCTCCGGTCTCTGAATCGCCGTAACAAAATTACTTGCCATGCCTCATAACTGCCATAAATACTTGTTGCTACAAAACAACCTGATTTTTGTTTTTTTTGACTTGAGCCTGCAATAGTATCAGAGATATCAACTGTTATCGTAGAACCTCCCCTTGAATATCCCGAAGACAACTGACCAATCATTTCTTTTCTGTCGCTACGTTTTATTTGTTCGATACCAATCATCATTGAAAACGATGGGAAATTTGTTTCTCCCCAATGAGATATCCATTTATTATTATGCCATATCCAAGGTTCATAATCCTGCGAACGAAAAGCCCATTTAGTATCTGTTTTTGGATTAACACAATCTGGTATTTTTTTAACGACATTAAGAATTTTTTGAGGATCAATCAATGGACAAAACTTCAATTTATGAATTTCCTCTTCAATTTTTTCTTTTATCATATTTTTATCAAAAATCCATTCGCCTTTATCAGTATCAATATAACCATATTTTTCCCATATACCATATTCAACCTCATGAAAATAAATCTGTTTACAATTGAATGGATTTTGTTTTACATCATGAAAACTACTTTGTTTACACCACTCATTTGATGCACCTGAATCTCTTTTTTGTCTGTAGCAATTTAATGAACTTCGTATATCACCAGACTTTATAGTTTCACCTCTAATTTCAATTTTTTGTGTTTTCCAACCACTCGTAAGGTCTAACATTTTATATAGTGATTCAATTTCAGATGTATTAAAAGTTGCAGAATAAATTGCTTCACTTCCTTCACCCTGCAGTTCAAAACTGGCTTGTGAAGAAATAAAATCAATAGCTTTTTGACGTTTTTGTGACGATGATTTTCCAAATGAAATTTTAACATCAAAAGATTGCTCTTGATCCTTTTTCTTAATGTTTGCAATTTGATTCTCACTATGATTGATCAAAAATAACTCAACCTGTAAACCTAGTTGTTCTGAAAGAAAATTATGCCAATTTTCTTGCCCTTGCGATACCTTATCATTTTTGCTTTTAACTTCAGAAAAGAAAAATTCTTTTTCTGAATAAACTATTAAATCTGGAAAACCAGATCTATTGGTTCTGAAGTCTTTCATCAATCTATGACATATTTCAATAATGATGTTTTTATCAATATTAAACAATGGATTAATTAAATCCTCAATAGAATATTTGTTCCAGTCTTCAATTGCCCTACAATTTTTACCATAATAATTTTTATAGGCAACTTTTATTTTATCAATTATATCTGAATTTTGCAATTCTTTAATTCTATTTGCTATTATTGATTTTCGTCTCGGATAAAATTCTTCTGTGAAAAAATCATTTGGCATACCGTTAATGTTTATTACTGTGGTTTCAAATAACTTTTCAAAATTATCCTCATATGGATCAACTTCTTTTTCAGTTCCACCTGATCGAATAACTACGGAACCCTTAACTTTTGCGAATATTACCTCCCAAAAGAGAAGACTCATAATTGTCCACCAATAATTATTCTCTGCCCAATTAGCATTATAACCTTTTTTTTGATAAACACGTATTGCAAGTTCTTCAGCAAATAATTTTTCTTCATTCAGTTGATATTTAACTTTTCCCCTCGAGTCAGATATTACCTCTTTTGCTGCTACAGTTAAGTATGTAACCATTCTTTTGTCTCCAAAGATAAGTTAAAGTGTGATTTATCAATTAAATTATAGCAATTTATAAAAAAAAATTACACTTTTCCTGCTACCTCCCATACTTCTCCAGCTTGGACATCAACGTACTGCGATGAAGTCCCAGCTCGCGGGCAGCATGGCTTCGGTTGCCGCGGCACTGGTCCAGCACGGTTTCGATCAATCGTTTTTCCACGGTATCCATCACTTCCTGCAGGGATCGGTCTTCCAGCATCTTCAGCGGCGATTCCATGTCATCGTGCCCGGTCAGGTAAGACAGCGAATCAGCGCCAATGAATTCCCCCTTGCACAACACCACCCCGCGCTCGATCACATTTTCCAGCTCGCGCACATTGCCGGGCCAGGCATAATGCATGAGAATATCCATGGCCTGTTCTGTAATGCCCTGTACTTTTTTTCCTGTTTGCAGCTTGTATTTATTCAAAAAGAAATCAGCCAGCAGCGGAATATCGTCCACCCGTTCCCGCAGCGGCGGAATTTCAATGGGAATCACATTCAGCCGGTAATACAGATCCTGGCGAAATTCGTTGCTCCGAATGGCTTCCTCCAGATTTTTATTGGTGGCTGCAATCACCCGAACATCCACTTTGAGCGTTTTTTCTCCGCCCACCCGCTCGAATTCGCCTTCCTGCAATGCGCGCAGCAGCTTCACCTGGAGCTTGGGAGAAATATCGCCGATTTCATCCAGGAACAGCGTGCCGCCATTAGCCAGTTCGAACCGGCCTTCCTTGCTTTTAATCGCCCCGGTAAACGCGCCTTTTTCATGGCCGAACAGCTCGCTCTCCAGTAAATTTTCCGCTAAAACGGCGCAATTTACGCTGACCATGGGCTGTTCCTTGCGCGCGCTGCTGTAATGGATCGCGTGGGCGATGAGCTCCTTGCCGGTTCCGCTCTCACCTCGGATGAGCACGGTGGACGGCATACCGGCCACCTCTCGAATGATGTCGAACACCTCGCGCATTTTCCTGTTATTGCCGATGATGTGATCAAAATTATAGGCGTCACTGATCTTGCTTTGCAGATACCGATTCTGATCTTTCAGCATTTTCAGCTTGTGGAGCCGGTCGACCATGAGCATGACTTCTTCCATCTCCATGGGCTTGATGATATAATCGTACGCGCCCATTTTGATGGCCTGCACTGCGGTTTCAATGGTGGCGTGCCCGGTAAATAAAATGACCTCGGTTTCCGGCGTGTGTTCTTTTATCCACGTGAGAAGTTCTATGCCATTGACTTTTGGCATTTTCATGTCGGTGAAAACAATGTGGAAATTTTCGCGCCGAAGTTTTTTCAGCGCCACGTCGCCGTTGGAAGCCGTTGCTACCGGAAATCCCTTTTTTGCTATGATGCCTTGCAACAGTCCCACAATTTCAGGCTCATCGTCCACAACCAGTATTTTTGTTTGATAATAACTCAATGGATCAATCCTTTTTTCAAAATATAACGCCCAAATGAATTTAGCGCATGGGGATTTTATTCACCTGCTCTTAATGTGCTTTGCCGTTTTTATGCACCGGCAGCAATATTGTAAAAATCGTTCCCACGCCCTGTTTGCTTTCGACCTGAATATCGCCGCCCTCTTTTTTCATAATGGTATGCGACACGTACATGCCGAGCCCTGTTCCCTGCCCCACTTCGCGCGTGGTGAAAAAGGGTGAAAAAATATGCGGTAAATTTTTCTCTGAAATGCCGCACCCGTTATCGCGGACCTTCACCACCACCCAGTCGCTGTCCTTTTGTTCCGTTGAGATTTTCAATTCTCCGCCATTCTGCATGGCCTGCTGTGCATTCAAAATGATGCTCAGCAACACCTGCTTGAGTGAATCCAGGTTGAAATAAACATCCGGTAATTTTCGTCCAAACTGAGGTGTGTACTCGATATTCCTGGCGCGAAATTCTTTCTGTATCAGGGAAATTGTTTTATCGATTAAATCATTGACACGAATCGGCTCGCGTTCGATTCTGGAGCGGCGTGAAAATTCGAGCAAATTGTTTATGATGGTCGACGCTCTGTGAATATTTTTTGAAATCATATCCAGCTTGTCGGAAAAAGCGTAATCATTTTCCTGCACAGCTTCAGCGATGTAATATCGAGCCGCTTCGATGATATTCAGCGGATTCCTGATTTCATGAGCGATTCCTGATGACAGCATTCCAATAGTCGCCAGTTTTTCAGACTGAATGAGCGTCTGCTGCAGGCGGCGTTCCGCGCTGATATCCTGTACTATCATCACCACCTGCCTGGATTCTGTTTCGAAATTGGAAAAGGGGTGACTGCGAATGAGATAGTTTTCGTCGTTGATGGATCTTTCCATCAATTCCATTTTTTTTGTTTCAAACGTCAGACTCGCAGGGCAGCCGGGACAGGGTTCGTTGATGTGATAAAAATATTTATAGCATCGCTGACCCAGCATTTTTTTGAACGTTGAATTTTGAAAATCAGCGGTTTTGCGATTCGCCAAAATAATATTGTATTCCTGATCGATCACATAGATGATGTCCAGGATACTGTCAAACAAAAGACTAAGCCGTTTTTTGCTCTCAAGAATCTGGCGCTCCAGCCGTTTCTTTTCGGTTACGTCACGCACAATTTTTTGAATCACCCTGAACGAGCCATAATCCACCATGCTGACACTCACATCGATGGGAACGTGCTGTCCATTCTTTGTTTGAAGGACAAGATCGTCGTAACTGCCGTATCCCCGTTTTATAGTCTGCTCATTTATCTGCTTGAGCCGGGCCATGTATTTATCCGGGTGAATTCGATGCACATGCATGCTGCACAATTCCTCTCTACTGTAGCCGGTCATTTGTGCAGCGCGGCGATTGACTTCCAGAATTTTTCCGCTTTTCGGATTTTCAATGAAAATCGCATCGTTGGCATTTTCAATCAGATTCTGATATTTTTTTTCAGTCTGAAATAAACGCTGTTCCAGTTCATACTTATCAATGGCCTGCTGAATGACCCTCGGCAGCACATACATGTACCCTTTGTCCTTGATAATGTAGTCGTAAGCGCCCTGTTTCATGGCCTCCACAGCAATGTTTTCATCGCCCTTTCCTGTCACCAGGACCACAGGAATGTCCGGCTGTATTTTCTTGATTTCGATGAGTGTGTCCAGACCGGACATCATCGGAAGGTCGTAATCCAGAATAACCACGTTTACCGGCGTCTCGCTCTTTAGTAAATCCAGGCAATCCGGCCCGGATCGCGCAACGTTCACTTCAAAATTGATCTCATGCTTTTTGAGCATAATTTCCATCAGTTGCGCGTGATCCTGATTGTCTTCAACAAGCAGTACAGAAATCTGGTTATCGCAATTTGTTTCTTGCTCATTCATTTTTGCACATATCCCCTGCTCTGGTCAAAAGTTCGAGTTTACATTTTTTTGTTCATCTTTTGTAAATACAATGGTTTGGATTTATACCATATTTTTTGAGCGATATATTTCAAACTCAAATAGTAACACCCCGGGATTTGTAAATTACTCGTGGTGAATGATGCACCAATAATTTCATTGCTTTGGGGTAAGAAAACCTTAATAGTGGAAAAAAACCAGCATGACTGGACTATGGTTAATTCCGCGAACATGAAAAATTCTATCAGGTGTGAATTTCCAGGATTTGAAACTTAATAGATGATATCTCCATCGTCATCATCCGCTTGCACCGATGCATTACGCGGCAATGTAAAGAAGAACGTACTGCCCTTTCCCCTGGCAGATTCCACCCATATTTCCCCACCATGTTTTTCGATAATGCGCTTGGTAATGACCAGTCCCAGGCCGGTTCCACGCGCACCCTTTTTATTGTTCAAGCGACCAAATATCTGAAAGATTTTATCCTGGTCGGCCACTGTAATTCCAACGCCATTGTCTTTCACATAAAATTTATGAAAAATTTCGTTGTCGATATATCCGATCTCAACCGTCGGTTCATTGGTATTTTTGGAATATTTTATGGCATTGCTCAGCAAGTTGGTCAACACGCGCAGCATAAAATTCCGGTGACAGAAAATATCCGGGAAATTTTCTCTGATATTCAACTTCACGGGATGCGACTGAATGTGAAAACTCAATTCCTCCAGCGCTTCTTGCAGCAACTCTGAAAACGGAACGCGTTCGCACTCCTCGAAACTGACATTGATGCGCGTGTAATCGAGCAGATTATCCACAAGCTGATCCATTTGATCCAGATTATTGACAATTCGTTCCAGGTAGGCTCTCATCTCTTCGTCCAGTTTTTCCATGTGGTAATCCTGAAGCAGAACAGAATAGCCGCGCATGGAAATAATGGGAGTTTTTAATTCGTGCGAAACGGTGTAAAGATATTTTTGGAGTTCTTCATTTTTTTCTTGAAGCTGCGCATCTTTAGACCGGAGTTTTCTTCGCAACTCAAGGTTTTCTCGTTGCAGGGTTGTAAGATCTTCGATGGTTTGTGTTGTGTTCATAGATGAAATTCCCCTAAGTTGTAATGTGCCCAGTTGACTTCGTCTCTTTTTGTGAACCGTGACTTGTGAAATGTGAAACGTTAGACGGACTCCCCTATTCCTGTTTCCACTCTTCGATTCCCCATTCACTTCTCACTCCCCCATGCCCCTAAGCCGGATAAACCGGAAATTGCAAAACTCAACAAGCAAATCACAAAACCAACTTCCAAACAATCAAACTCGGATAGGATCGTTTGGTTACAAATTTTCGAATAAAGCGAGTAAATTGAAAGTTTGTATTTGGAATTTATTTGCCATCAGCAAAAGGCTTGTGCGTCCTCTGTCGCATTGAATTTTGTTCTTTGTAATTTCTGCCAAAATGTACAGAATTTAATTCTTAAGGTACTAATTACACGGTAATAAATTTCCCTCAAATATCCATTTTTGAAAAGCTCATATAAAATGTACTGCCATTGCCCGGCTGTGACTCCACCCAGATTTTCCCGTTGTGATTATCAATTATTTTTTTGACGATAGCAAGTCCAATGCCGGAGCCCTCATCTTCTGAATCAGGTTCCCGCGCGGCTCTTTGAAATAATCCAAATATTTTTTCATGGTATTGATGATCAATGCCAATACCATTATCCCTCACGAAAAACAAATCAGCGTTATCCTTTTCACGATAGCCGATTCTGATTTGCGGCGACGCATTGTTCTCACCGATGTATTTTATAGAATTGCCCACCAGATTCATGAATGCCTGCACCATGCGTGCCCTGTCGCAGAAGAACGTCGGCATATTTTTATCCACACTCAGCTTTATTTTTTTATCTTTCAGCGAGAAGAGCAGTTCATTCACGGCCTGATTCACCACATCGGTCATGGATACCTCTTCAAATGGATTCACCACCCGGCCGACCCGCGACAGTTCCAATAAATCGGTGATCATCTTCTCCATTTTATTGGCATTATATTGAATTCTCTCTAAATAATTGAAGCTGCTTGTGTCCAGGTCATGTCTGAAATCATTGAGCAGAATAGAGCTAAATCCCTGAATGGAAACCACCGGCGTTTTTAAATCGTGAGAAATTGTATAGACAAAATGCTCTAATTCAGAATTGATTTTTTTGAGCTGATCTGCACTTTGAACTGCTTCTTCATAATCCAGCGCATTCTTAATAGCGCAGGCTGCCTGTCTGAAAAAATTATCGAGACTGGATAATTCATCAGGCGACATCTTTTTGGTTTCATTCCAGTACAGAGAAACGATACCGATTATTTCATTCTGCATTTTAAGGGGAAATCCGTGATAGGCCTGAAATTGAAGCGGTAATTGATCCATTCCATTTTGTCTCGCTGCATTCGGCTCTGCGCTCAATTGTATGGAATACGCTTCAGCATTTTTGAAAATCATGGGCAGAGCATGTTTAGTCTCGAATTCCTGAAATTTCTGCACATCGGCAATGGACTGATTCATATACAGGTCTGAAGTTGGCTTCCCTTCTTTGATCAATCGGAACGATACAAAATCCGCCTGCACCATGACAGCCGATGAATTCAAAATTGTTTTGATGATATTGTCCATGTTCAGATCGCTTAACACCGCGCCCTGAGTTTCTGATTGGACTTCGTGTTCACTCACTTCCTGACCGATCTCGCGAACGCCCCGCGCGTTTTCGATGATCGAAGAGGCATGCTGAGCGAGCTGGTTAAAAATCTGGATTTGCCTGTCCTGATAATAATTTGGCTCCAGATGGCCAATGGCAATCGTTCCAAGATATTTGTTTTGAGCCATCAGAACATACGGTATTCTGGATTGAATTTTGTTCTCGATAATTTCATTGGAATCCTCATCCTGCTCCAGTTGCTCGCGCAGATTCATTCGGGTGATTTCCATCCAGAACAATTCTGAATTATCCAGTCGCACCAGTTCTTTCTGAGGCAGCAGTTTTCGACAATTTTCGGAAACCACGGTAAAGGTTTGAATATTTTCAGCAGGGGAATCGAAAAGTGTCACCTGGGCATAATCCAACGGCACGACCTTGCACATGGAAACAAATAGACTTTTGATGATACCGGTCAGGTCGTAATCTAATTTTATCAATTCGCTCAGTTCACCCAATGCGGCCAGGAATAGCTGGTCCTGGTATGAGTCGAGACTTTGCCGGCATTTTTCAACCAGAAAAGAAAAGAATGCGCCCAAACCGGCAAAATAATTTTGCTCCATATCTGAAAAATGCTGGCGTTTTTCAAAGAAGGACGTTAATACACCGATCGGTTTATTTTTAATTTGAAGGGGCGCTGAAACAAAAGACGAATAACCCAATCGTCGGGCAATGGGCTGCCATGTTGAATAATCAGATCCTTTCCAGATATCGTTTACAACCAGCAGTTCATTTTCTTTTAAAACCTGATCAAACGGCCCCTGATCCAACCCGATTTGCCACGGCTTCAATTTTGTGAAATTGAAATTGTCAGGAAATCGCTTAATTCGGACCGGCACAAGTGCCCCGGTTCTGTCATTAAAAAGCTGAATGGAAATGTATTTTGCTCCGCTTGTCGAGCCGAACTCATCAGCGATAAAATCCAGCAAACGCTCAAAATCATCTGTCGCTGCAGCAGCGAGACCACGTTGAATAAACTCCAGTGAAAATTCGCCGCGACCGGTCCGTTGTGTGGTAATTTTCCCGGGAGTAGCGGCTTCTTCAAAGAAAACAAATGCAAAGCTTTCGTCGGCAACACCGGCAAAGCGAAATTTCACAGGCAGAGGCACGCCATCTTTTCGCAGCATGGTGAGTTGTACAAAATCAGCGACCTGTCCATTCGATATCTCATTCTGCAGCTTCGATAGGATGATTTCCTTATGTTCAGGATGAAGCTGCGACAACCGCATGCCATTCAATTCTTCAGGTGAATAGCCGGACATTCGCTGGAAGGCAGGATTGGAGAGGTAAATTAAATCGTAATCACGCCGAACCAGAGCGACCGCTTCACTGCAATGTTCGATGAGTTGATTGAATTTGATTTTCCACTGACTCAAATCTGCCTGCTTGTGCCGAAGTTGGCCGATCAACTCCGACCGCTCCAGTCCAAGGCCCAATAATGCAGCCACTTGTTGAATGGTTGATGCATGTATTTGCTTGAAGTAATTATTTTTATAGCTACTTATATTGATAACAGCCAGTACCGCATTTTTATTGATGATCGGAATGGATAAATCGGATTTGATCCCTTTGGCAAGAAATTTCAAATCGCCCGGTGTTAACTGCCCGCGTTCGGAAAGGTCGCTTCGAATGATTGATTGATGGGAACGCAGAATTTCGGTGATGGATGTTTCACTGTATGGAATAATCACATCTTCGCTCTGGTCTGCCGTGGACGGACTCAACGCGTGATTGATATAAAAATACCGCGCTTTTTCATTGTTGATGAGGATGCAGATGTAGTCACATTTGATTGTTTTAAGCAGTTGCTCAGTCGCATTCCTAAAAATATCAATGATGTCATCTGTCGACTGGATGGTTTCAATTACGCTGCCCAATACCTGATTCAATTCGGTATTTTTTAAGCTTAACTCACCCAATTTTTCTACCCTGTTTTAGGTTTCCTGTTCAATTTTTTGGCGCAGGTAAGGTTCTTTGTGCAATTTAAAAGTAACGACTGTGCCCTGTCCCGGTTCGGAATCGATCCACACCTCGCCGTGATGTTTTTCGATAATTCGTTTTACAAGCGCCAGGCCAATCCCGGTGCCCTCAATATCTTTGATCCCCTGAAGTCGATGAAACAATTGAAACACCTTATCCTGGAATTTTTTTTCAATGCCAAGCCCATTATCCTCAACCTGAAACACTGTTGATTTTTCATTTTCCTGAAAACCCAATTTAATGAATGGTTGTTCTGCGTCACCCATATATTTAATGGAATTATCGATTAAATTGAGAAAAATATTTTTAACGCCCTGTTCATCCGCAAAAATTTTGGGCCATTCATCCGGCGTTTCCAGTCGTATTTTTTTCTGCTGAATGCCAAACGAAACTTTTTCGAGAACAAAATTGATGACTGAATTCAGGTCGACCTGCTCAAAGCTGGAATCGCTACGATCCACGCGCGAATAATCCAGCAAATCCTGAATCATATCTTCCATATATTCAATATTTTTCTGGATGCGATCGAGGAAATGTTTTCCCTCGCCATCAAATTTATCCTGGTAATCGTTCAAAAGCAGTGAAACAAAACCCATCAGCGAAACCAGCGGTGTTTTCAAATTATGGGAAATAAGGTAAATGAGATTTTCCAGCTCATCACTTTTCTTTCGCATCTCAGCTTCAATTTTCTTGGGCTGAGAGATATCTTTCCCAATTCCCAGTGTCCCGATAATTTTCCCACTTTCATTGACCAGCGATGAAAACGACCAGGCGATCGGAATGGTTTTCTCCTGCTTTGTCAGCACATCGCATTCAAGGCTGTGAATAGTTTTTGACGTCATCAGGTTTTTTTTCAACCCGGAAAATAATGCGCGTCCATTTTTGATGAAATGATCAAAGAAAGGCCGGTTCAACACCTCTTCAGACGAATAATGCATCAACCGACTGGCGCTTTCACTGAAAAAAGTGACGCGCCCTTCCTCATCCGTCGTCACAATGGCATCCGCCGAACTGCGGATGATGCTCTCCAACTCATTTTTTGTTCGACGCATCTTCGCATATAAACTTGCATTCTTAATGGCAATTGCTGCTTGTTGAGCCAGCATGGTCAGCAACTCCAGTTCGTGCTCGCTAAAATAATGCACCCGATCCAGAAAAACTGAAAGGATGGCAATCGTCTTGCCCGCTTTCACGACCGGCAGCATGATGAGAGAACGCAGGCCAAGATTTTGAATATCATTTTTGCTCTTGAAAAATGTGATATTATTGTAGTCGATATTGTCGATAATCAAGGGCTTCTGGTTCAAAATCAACCGGTGAATCTGGGGATTAAACTGATCCAGAAACGCATAAGCATCGCGATTTTTCGTTTGCCAGGCAGCTTGTTCTTCTTCCAAAAACCGAATGGTGCAAATTTTGGCCTGCATCATTTGCTGGGCCGATTCAACGACCTGCTTCAGTACATCATCGATATTCAGCGAACTGCTAATGGCTTCATTGACCCGGGCTAACAGAGACATGTTAGTCAATGATTGCTGGTATGTTTGCAGCATTCGCGTTTTCAGCAAGCCAACGGCAATCTGGTCGGCAACGCCATGAAAAAGGTCAAGATGGTAGCCGGTCACAGCGTTTTCCGCTTCTGAAAAAAGAAATATCGTACCGACTATTTGTTCATCTGATGTCAATTTTATGAAAATTTGTGACTTTACTTTTTTGGTAAAGGACAAACCAATGATTTTACTCAGCCGCGAAATCGCTTTTTTGTCCTGAGTAATGGAATCGATTGCTGCAAGATCCTCGATGAAGGATTGATACACCGGGCCATTGCCTTTTTTATGCACAATTTCCGGCTCATCGATAGAAATTCGGATGTCCAGTTTATTCTCTTCCTCATCGCACAATACAACACACGCCAAATCGTAACCAAAAACCAGGCTTATTTTATTGAACAACACCTGCATCGCCTGATCAATATTCAGCTTTGAATTGACTGCCGCAACGATGTCGCTCATCAGTTTAAGCTGCTCGCCTGTTTCCTGCACGCGGCCCTGGACAGCTTTGTATTCTGTGATATCGTGCAGGTTTGCATAAAGAACGCCATTGTCATCCAGTGTCTGAAATCTTACTTCAACAATTCGCTCTTCTTCGTTGCATCGCTTGAACGCCGCTATCATGGGATGCCCATCGTCAGAATTGCAATTTCGATACCGATTGACAATCGCTTTGCGCTGATCCCGAACAAACAAATCCTCGAAAGAACTCCTTTTCAAAATCGATAAACAGTCTTGACCATATAATTTCTCGAGTGCTTTATTCGCATGGACAATCCGGCCATCATTTTTCATCAAAACTGTGGGCATTATTGAATTGTCGAACACGCGCCGGTATACATGATTGGTTTCGGCTTCGGTGTGCCCCAAATTATCCGCGACCTGAAAATTATCAAAAGCATCGTCAATGAGTTGCTCGAAATCAACCTCTTCAAACTTCATTTTTTGAAATATTAATTCTCTGCTGCCACTGCCAATTAAAAGATAGCCTTTGCCCAGCAAATTGTGATCGATATGCCTAATCAAGCTCGCTTTTATTTTGATGTTGACGCAGTCTTCCAGAATGGATTCAATGAATTGAATATCCGTATTGCTTTGGCGCTGGTTGAATATGAATACTTCTTCGTTGATAATTCTAAAACCAACGCATGCCGCGTCAGGAAAATGTTTTATGGGTAACTCGCTGCCATTACTGCCAGGGAATTCCACAGCAACATTCAGATCATTGGAATTCGGCTGATTAATCGCCAACACTGCCAGATTAAAATTTAGAGATCTATCAAGTTCATTGATGATTTGTGTAAGTACGTGTCGAAGCTCAGTGCAAGATGCAGTATCCATTGATGACTTTCATTCTCCCCTGTTAACTAAGATGCATTTAATAAATCATTTAGATGTCAAATTTGGCAAGATCAAATCGTGTGAAGACCTATCTAACAGGTAAAAAAATAATACAATTTCGATTGAGAAATTAAATTAAAAGATTATAGTTATAAAATCAAGAAAAAAATCGATATTACTTTTTTTTAATATTCGTAAAAATATAACAAATTTATGATTAATCAGAAATGTTCTGTAAAAATTCCAGCAGTTTATTAGTTTTTCTTTACAATAATCATAGTATTTTTTCAATTGAAATAAAAATGAAATACTTTTAGCCAACTTGTTGCTGTGAAATCATTATTATTAATTTATTTTTATTATACTTAAAATTGTTAAAAAATATTTACATCCTGTTTTTTATTGCAATTAGATATGTATTACATAAAGGAAATTGCACGCATTTTGCTGAAAATAAATTTTAAATCATGTATTTTGTAATATTTTTAATCAGATGAGATGAGTATTCTTCATGCGTCACAAAAATGTGACAGTTGACTTGTGGGCAAAAGTGAATAGCAGTTAATGGGCTTCAGGGCAGTGTCTATTTCAGTTGGATTTCTTTTATGTAGTAGTGATAGAGATCCGGTAATGAATCGTATCTAATTAAATATGAAATACTCAAAATTCTTCTTAATAGATAATTCTGGTTCACCATTTAACACATTTACAATCAATAAATTCCCGTCCACCATAAAAAAGGCGGATCTACAACTTAAAACGTGCGGGAATGACATTGGAAGAGAAATCAAGATTCTTGAAAGTATTAGCTCGAAAGAATGAGAAGAAAAATAATGTCAATTTCAGATACCTTTGTTGAAGACGGAACGAATGGAAACAGCCTTCAAGAGGCCGATTCCACAAGATTCTTTGTTTCTTCTAAAACCATGGGCACAATTTCGGCGAGATTCTTTCGAACCAACGCCCCGGCGGCAAAATTATGCCCGCCGCCACCTAATTTTTCAGCCACCTGGCCGATGATAATTTTTCCTTTTGAACGCAGGCTTACCTTTACCTTGTCATCGCTCAATTCAGTGAACATCAAACTGACTTCCACGCCGTTTATCGTTCTTGGGATTTCTGGAAATCCTTCCGTATCCCAATGCGAGGCATGATGTTTTTCAAACATATCCAGGGTTAATATGAACCAGGCCAATTGACCATCGCATTCAAAATTGAGATTGCACAACGCCTCTCCCATGAGGGCCATTTTTGTCCGGGAGTTTTGTTCGTAAACCTCACTGTACACTTCTTTCGCATGCACACCGGTCTGGATGAGTTCCGCAGCCATATTATGGGTTATCTCTGTCGTGTTCGAAAAACGAAATGAACCTGTATCAGTCAGTATGCAGGTATACAAAGCCTGGGCTGAACTGCCATCAAGTGGAAAATTCACCTTTTTGAGGAAATCATAGATTAATTCTCCGGTGGAAGACGCCTTCTCATAGATAATGTCAATATCAGCGAATTGATAATTAATGTGATGATGATCGATACAAATTTTGGGAACGTTTGACTGCTGAATGATTTCGCCAATTTTTCGCAGTCGTTCCCAATCACTGATATCAAGAATCATATAAATGTCAGCTGACGAAATCAAATCAAAATGTTTTTCTTCATCATAGACAATAATTTCATTTTGTGGATCAAGAAATTCATAATTCTTTGGGGTGGGAGAATTGTTGATGATAAAAACATTTTTTCCCAAAAATTTCAAATAATTCGCCATGGTTATTTCAGACCCAACCGCATCGCCATCAGGATTCACGTGAGTAGTAAGGATAAAAGTATGATTTTGATCAATAAGATCTTTCACAATTTTTGTTTCTTTTTGAGAAATCATATCACTCCTTAACGATTGAACGGTTAAAACCAATATTATTAAATGAATCGGTTGCCTTAATGACAATTGAATTTGTTTCGACCGAAGGTGCTGCTATTTTAAAATCGAAATTTTCAATCTTTGAATCACACACCAGATCCACAGGATAAACCACGTGCCATTTCTCCACATCGACCGAAAATTCAACAACGCTCACCCGACTGAAATCATCACTGACTCGGAAACGAATATTCAGGCTGTCACCGACGATTTTCTTCGCTTCTAATCTGTCAATTCGCGGAGGAGAATTATCAATGACAAACCATTCGCTAATTTTTTCAGCTTTACTGCTCAAGTTTATCGGATTGGATTTTTCGTCGCTCGCTACAATTTTGACCCGATATTTTCCATCCTGCATCATCCTGCTGTCCCAGGTGTGGGAATCGCGTGTCAAGGATTTTTTGAGCACACGCCAACCGCGTGCTTCCTCATGTTGATAATACAGGTGAAACAAAAGCTGATCGTCATTGGCATCCTCAGCTTCCCACTTTAGAGTGCGTTTTCCATCATTGAATTGAGTATCATTTCCTTGATTTGATTGCTGCGAGCTCAAATCTTTTCCATCGGATTTTTTTGACCTGGACGCTTTATTTGCAGCGCCATCCATGTCTTCAAGCGTAATTTCAGTGATTTCCGGCGGAAGATTTTTTTGTAGATACGATATTTTCACATTTCTAATAATCGGACTTCTATTTTCTCGACCATTTTCCAAATTCATTTTCCACTGCAAAAAACGGGCATTGGTGCTGGTAATCGCCGTCTCCCCATTTCGGCTTGTTGAAGCAGCCCAGGCGCTCCATGTGTCATTGGCTTTTTCCGTATTCCCTGCGCGTGTTAAAAACTCAATTTTGCAGCCTTTGGTTTTTTCACCCTGCCATTGAATGGTTCCCCACGCAGCAATGCTTTTCGCATCAATGACCGGCGATTGATATGAGCCTTTATTGACATGTTCTAAATCCATGCGATAAAGTTTTCCCAGATTGGAGGTTGCCACCCACGTTGCGCCGTCCTGGGTCGGTTCGAACGCCACAATCTGAGCAGCATCCAGTTTGAGCACCAGAGTTCGTTCTTCTTCGGATGTAATCTTGTACAACCGTCCTGCGTCGCTCGCACCAACAATCAGCGACTGATCCGATTGCAGGTAAATGGACTGCACCATATCTGTATTTTTATTCCAAATATCTTTCACCACGCCAGATGGTGAAATTTTGATTATGCCACTTAATTTTACGCCGCGAGGGACGCCCGGCTTCTGTGGGACAGCATCAACTGATTGACCCTTTTTTCCGATAATTACAGGTCGGGGCTGATCCGCTTTCATCACCACCTGCATAGGCACACCTTCTTTTCCAAGGCCGGCTGCGTAAATAGTACCGTCACGTGCAACACAAATTTTATTAATTTCCTGAAATTCCGAATCATAAATTACAAATGCTTCCCCTTTTTTTGTGATCCGATAAATATAGCCATCATTGAACGTGCCTGCCAATAAATTACCATCCAGGTCCCAGGCCAGAGTTCTGATATGCACTTCACTACTTTGGTAAAACAGGGATTTCTTTCCATCCGGGGAAATTTTATAAATGGAACCGCTGTCTCCTGTGGCAACAAAACATGTATTGTTCGAATCGAATATCATATCCCAGACATACTTCACATCCATTGAGATGAATAATTCAGGTTGATTTTTTTTGAATCGATATATTTTACCATCCGGGGATACTGAAGCATAGAGCAAATCATTTTTATCAACTGCCAGTGAATACGTTTCATTTTCCTTCCAATGAACCATTTCAGTGCGAACGCCATTTTTATCAACTCTCATAATTCTTGCGCCATCGCCGGTGGCAAGATACAGGTTGCCCTTCGAGTCCGAGGCGATATCCCAGACAAACGGACGCTCAACATTCAAAACCAATTCATGACGAGGCGCCAATTGAAGTTCACCGTTCCATGTAATTGAAATGCCATCGAACCCGCCATTCAATAATTCTTTTTGTTTCTGATATTTTTTCACCTGTGGTTCGGAGCCGAATGCAACTCCGCTCATCATTAAAATGACCACCCACAAAATTGCTTTTCGCATTTATGACTCCTTGATTAAAATTTCGGCTGATTTGTAACGCGAAGTTTAAACTCTCGTCCTCCCTGAATATCGTAAGCCATGGGCACAGACCACTCCTTGATCACTCTTTCTTTGACAGCTTTATATGAATTTTCATTCCGCGAATTCATCATTGTTGTCTGGATTGAAGGAGGCAGCGAGGGAAATTCTTTGCCGTGAATTACAGCGCCGTCGTCCGCCTCTTTGAGCTGTATGATGATTGTATTGTTCTTTCTCCGGCGATTGAGCAAGGAGACGACCTCATCCAGACTATTCGGTACAAATCTCCCAATGCCTGCTTTTATCTCCCAGCGTGAAATTTCACTATTCCCGCCAACAGCGATTTTTATTTGCTTTTTGACCAAATTAGCCGGCACCTGGATTGTTTTTTTCAATTCGAATATTTCCCCTCGGTAAGGCCTGATATGGATGAAAATATCCACATTATCACCGGGTACAACATCTTGTTTGCTAAACACTACTTTTTCAATTTCTGCGGCATTTTTGCCAGGATTAATATTAAACGTGAGATCAATCTCTTGCACCCGGGCTTTTTCAAACTGATTCATGAGAACAGAACCTAACGTCATCGCAATTTCATACGCAGCTTCCGATGCATCACTGCCGGAGCCGTCGTAAAATCCTATGCCTCCGCCTGCATAAAAATTTTCCAGGATTACATCATCACAATTTTCTATCTGTATTTCTCCGTTCAGGTGAATGGAATAATCCCCAAATCCGAGTCGCGTTGTTTCCAGTGAATTGATGATGGACATCCACAGAAATACGGTCAGCATGCTGTAATGGGATCGATCATCTGAAAGATTAAAATTGAAACTTCGATCCTTTAGAATTGGAGATTTCACGGACATGTGAACCGGGATGAAAGGCGCTTTTTCGCCGATAATTCCCATGATCCCGGAGGAGCGATCCTGCCGAATGGTGCCGATGATGTCCGAGGCAACAGCGTATTTATTGGAACCGGCCAGGCTCGCCAGTGTGGTAATCACTTTTGCCCTGGCCATGGGAACACTCACGGCTCCGCTGTTGAACATTGGATGCCCAAAAGCGAGCACGCGATTTTCATCGCAATAGGTTACAGTTCCCACTGCGCTGACATCCACATCACCACTGATAATTGAAGCTGCAACGGCCGAACCGGGCCGAAGTTCCGTCTTTGCCGAAGCATCCTGATTTGTAATTTTCCCTCCAGGTACAAAACGAAAATTCGATTGGCGGAACACAGCGCTGAATCGCTCGTAAATTTTTGGGGATAAACCGGATACGATAATTGGAGTTTCAATGGGTGTGATGGACTGGTGTTCAGCAGTAAACTGATTATTCAAAATATTCCGCAGATCGATTTTCTCATTCGGAGAATAAGCATATCTCTTTATTTCCTCTGGAAATGAGACCTGATTCGCCGCAAGTTCTTTTTTCCGAATTTCTTCCTTACTAAAAATATCAAGCATTTGGTGAATCGGTGTAACCCCGGCGATGGGATCCTTCATAAATTGTCCGATCCGGTACGCCAGAGCGCCGACCAACTTTTCATCGATATAGACAGGGCTGCCGCTCATGCCGCTCACAACGCCTGTGTGGTAGACTTTCTCTCCAAGCAGGTGAATCAATATCACATCGCGGTGAGGATAAAAATTTTCAACGATGTCCAGCACTTCAAATTCAAAACGTTCAATTTCATCATTCTCAAAAACGGTGAATCCCTCACCCTTCATTCCCGGCTTTACATCTTTCAAAGCCATAAAATCATCTGCGCTGTGGAGAAGGGGTGCACAGCACAGAACAAGCGCTAAAATAATTCGTCTCATGGTGCACACTGTTCGTCTGTTCATATTTTCAGGTCATTCAATTGGATGCTATCGAATAAATTAACCACGTCTCGTCTCTTTCTCTGAAAACGACAGGCATTAAATTTACAGAACCTGCCCGATCAACGGGCAGATTCTGAATCAACCGTCAGAAACCTGTTATGCAGGAACGATTGCGCCTTCAACCTGGCACGCTGTCACACACAGAAAATTATCCGAATAACCAACACAGTCACAACAGATTTCAGGGTCGATTTCATAAATTTCGCCGGATTCTGATATTGCATCAACCGGACAAACGTCCGCACATGCACCACATGCAATACATTCAGACGTGATACGATGGGCCATCATTTCCTCCAACTTTTAATGTAAACATGAAATCGAGGATGTCTGGCACGGTGATCATATTCTAAAAATAAACATTAAATATAGCAATAAAGTTCTAATATGTCAAGTAAATTTATTGCGAACTGTTAATAAAAAGTTATTGTTGATCGCGCGTAAAATTCAATAAACCGCCGGCCAGTATTATTTTTTTTGCACGTTCTGAAAGATCGTAACTTGCCTTAATTTCAAGACCTTTTGTCACATTTTCGATGACCATTGGCTTATTTTCCCGCAATGATTCGATTACGTTACGGATTCGCAGGTGATCATTCTGTTCGAATTTTTCGTATTCTGATGAATCCTCGAATGTCAGCGGCAGAATCCCAAAATTAATCAGGTTGGCTTTGTGAATTCGTGCAAACGATTTTGCCAGCACCCATTTCACCCCCAGAAACATGGGAGCCAGTGCCGCATGCTCACGACTGGAACCCTGCCCGTAATTTTCCCCGCCAACGATGAAACCAACTCCTTTTTCCAATGCGCGTTCAGCAAATGTTTCATCTACCACCTCAAACACATGTTTGGAAATTTCAGGAATATTGGAGCGGAGCGGCAATATTTTTGCGCCGGCCGGCATGATGTGATCTGTAGTAATATTATCGCCCACTTTGAGCAATAATTCACCTTCCAGTGTATCCGGCAGCGAATTATTAATTGGCAGCGGTTTGATATTGGGACCGCGGATGACTTCTACTTTCTCCGGCTCGGAAGAAGGTTCAAGTACCATTCGGTCATCTATCAAAAAGTCTTTTGGCATTTCAACGCGGACGGGCTCGCCCAGTTCCCTTGGATCGGTGAAAGCGCCATGTAATGCAGCAGCCACGCATACTTCAGGACTGGCCAAATAAACATTCGCGCTTTTGGTGCCGCTTCTGCCAAGAAAATTTCTATTGAAAGAACGAACCGAAGTCGCGCCGCTGGGGGGCGCCTGCCCCATTCCGATGCACGGTCCGCACGTCGATTCCAGGATTCGTGCGCCGGCGCTGATCATATCTGCCAGTGCTCCGTTTCGGGCGATCATTTCCAGCACCTGCTTCGATCCAGGTGAAATAACCAGACTGACCTCCGGGTGAATTTGCTTACCGCGTAAGGCATTGGCAACAATCATCATATCTGCGAATGATGAATTTGTGCACGAGCCAATTGCCACCTGATTCACTTTTTCACCGGCAATATCACTGACTTTGCAGACATTATCCGGGCTATGCGGTTGAGCGACCATTGGCACAAGAGATGATAAATCGATGTCAATGATTTCATCGTAAGCGGCACCCGCATCCGGTTTTAACTCGGTCCATACATCCTCCCTATTCTGGCTTTTGAGGAACTCACGCGTATTTTCATCGCTTGGAAAAATGGATGTTGTGGCTCCCAATTCAGCCCCCATGTTTGTAATGGTGGCACGCTGTGGCACGGTCAGGCAACTGACGCCCTCTCCACCGTATTCCACAATCTTTCCCACTCCTCCTTTAACCGACATTACGCGCAGCACTTCAAGGATCACATCTTTGGCCGAGACCCAGGGCTGCAGCGAACCTTTCAGCCTCACCAGCACAACCTTCGGTGTGGGCAGATAAAATGGTCCTCCGCCCATGGCAACTGCGACATCCAGTCCGCCGGCGCCCATGGCGATCATGCCAATTCCACCGCCGGTGGGCGTATGACTGTCTGAACCCAGCAGTGTTTTCCCCGGAATCCCGAATCGTTCCAGATGCACCTGGTGACAAATCCCATTGCCGGGCCGCGAAAATTTGATGCCATACTTTGCCGCGATAGATTGCAGAAACATGTGATCATCCGCATTTTCAAATCCGGATTGCAGCGTATTATGATCGATGTAGCTCACAGAAAGTTCAGTTTTCACACGCGGAATGCCCAGCGCCTCGAATTGAAGATAGGCCATGGTGCCGGTCGCATCCTGCGTAAGCGTCTGATCGATTTTTATTGCAATTTCTTCCCCGACCTTCAGTTGGCCACTCACCAAATGTGATTCCAGAATTTTATATACCAAATTTTTACCCATAACAACTCCTCCTTCTGTTTGTCGCAGCGTCTAAAACCATTAACTTATTATCTCTAATTTGTTTCTTTAAAAACGTTGCTATACCAGTGGTACTTACTCCTGTCAAGAAATCCGGTGTAGCTGGCCTTCTCAATATTTTCAAAAATTATCATTGAAATTCTGAACAAACCACATGAAGCGTGGATATCCAGTGAAAGAGCCCGCCGTCTCATCCTTTCTTAATTTTTCTATTCTGTTAAAGAAGATGTAGTCATCCAAAACAAAATAGACATGAGACAAAAATTACACCCCAAAAATCATTTTCATCACACTTCGAACGTAAATGTTATTTCAGGTGACAGATCCATCTCCAGGACAATTCAAAGCCAGAATGCATTTTCAAGATGTTCTATTTGCCACGTTCCTTTATCCCAATTCAGCGCAACCACGTCGAAACGGCAGTCCTTATCAGTAATTTCATTTTCAAATAAATAGCCTCTGGCGATCGTTCCAATCTGGCGTTGTTTTCTTCTGTTGACCCAGTTTATTGGATCTCCAAAATCACCGAACTTTTTTGTTTTCACTTCCACAAAAACAAGCACACTGTCTTTTTCGGCAATAATGTCAATTTCGCCGCGCCCAAAACGATAATTTTGAGCAATAATAGAATAGCCATTTTCAGAGAGATAATTTCGGGCAATTTCTTCGCCCTGCTTTCCAACAGGAATTTTATCTTTACCATTCTTTGATTCACTCATAATCATTTTTCTTCTTAATATGAAAAGTAGTTCGATGAATTGGACAGAGACCAAATGTTTCTATTGCATGAATATGTTTTTTTGTCGGATACCCCTTGTGATTTTTAAAACCATACAATGGGTATTGTCTGTCATATTCCATCATCATTCGATCCCGCGTCACTTTCGCGACGATGGATGCCGCTGCAATGGAAAAACATTTTTGATCCCCCTTTATAATTGCTGTTTGCGGTATGGTGATATCCGGGATTTCGAAGCCATCGACCAGAATCCGATGAACCGGTAATTTCACATCCAAAATCGCCCTCCGCATGGCAAGATAAGTCGCCTGAAGAATATTGATCCTGTCGATTTCCTTTTCATCGCACATACCAATGCCGATGCCCTTTGCGTGCATGCATATCTGCTCAAAAAGAGTCTCTCGCTGTTTCGCTGATAATTTCTTGGAATCATTCACGCCGGTAAGATGTATATCCGATTTAAAAATGACCGCAGCCGCGACAACAGGACCGGCCAGGGGACCGCGGCCGGCCTCATCAACTCCGGCAATAGCAAGATCGCCAAGCTTCCAGATCTCTCGTTCCCAGGCAAGCAAGCATTGGATTTGTTGCGCTTCGATTCTTTCTTTTACCATTTGCTTCATAAATTAAGCTGCGTGAAATTTTTCAGTGAAATAGCTAATCAAGTCAATGATTTTTATCCGAATAATTAAATTTCGAACGAGCAAAAGGGAGAAAATAATATTGGAGATTTGCATGTGATGTGAGATTTTTGGATTGAATGCAATTATTAATCCTTGCTCTCCTAAAAATTTAAGAAAATTTTCGATAAAAGCAACATTTTTTTGAATCAATCACTTTAGCCTGAATTATTCACAGATTTTAACCAAAACATATTTAAATAATTGTTATTAATGATATTAACGGGATGTGTGGAATTTAACAGATTTTGATATAACGAATTCTGAATTAAGTACCATTCAGGCTATCTGGATTCCTTAATGAATTACAATGAATAATCCAGGTTAGGAAAAATTGACTCCGCAGTCATGGTACGAAAAATATCGGTCTTCTCTTCACACTAACCTTCATTAATAAAGAATTTTATTCTATCAGAAACAGATTCAGTATAATTATCATTTATTTTTTTTATTGGATCATGAATAATTCTTGACATTTTTCAAGAATTTTATTACATTATTAGGTTTATTAACCTATTCAAATGGTGTACGCATGATTAAATTCGATAGCATTGACAAAAAAATATTGAATATTCTGCAAGAAAACGGCCGAATTACAAATGCCAATCTCGCCGCAGAAGTGGGATTATCTCCGCCTCCCATGCTGGAACGTGTGAAGAAACTGGAAAAAAGTGGTGTCATCAGCAAATATGTTGCCCTGCTCGATCCTCAAAAAATCGACAAATCGACAATCGTATTTGTTTCACTTACATTGGCCAGGCATCGTCTCACCTCGTTTGATCAAGTGAATCAGGAATTGAAAAATATTCCCGAAGTTCTGGAATGCTACCACATATCAGGGGATGAGGATTATTTACTAAAAGTTGCTGTGAAAGATATTCAGGAATATGAACAATTTCTTTTGAAACGCCTGGCTCAAATCCCTTCGATCAGCCGCATCAAGAGCACTGTCGTGCTTTCCACAAAAAAATATGAAACAAAAATTACCATCGACTGAATACAAAGCTCTGAAATATTTCAGGGCTTTTTTTGTAAAAAAAGTGCTTGACTTTCATTAAAAATTTATTAGCTTATAGATAGCAAAATTAAACATTTTCTACTATTTGACCCTTCATTTTTTTGAACTCCGATCTATGACTGATAATTCACTACTGATATTTCTAACGAACGCGTCTCTAATAATTCAGACCGATCATCATTTTTTACATCTGAAGCAAAGTTAAATTTATTTCCGGCTATGCTCATTTCATTAAAAAGAATACTGGTCTTTTAAAAAAAAATCAAAAAACTTTTTGTAAATAAATATGCAAGAGAATTAGATTGTTTGTTGAAATGAAAATGTGTTTAAAATCGAATATGATTGGAAATCCACGCGTTAATATGTTAATCTAACATTATGTAAAAATATATGTTTTGAATGAAACACGTCCTGGAAACAATATTTTCCCTTATCACCGCGAAAACGACTATTTACTATAGATAGTGTACGAACGAAAACCCTGATTATCAGACCAACGAGACGTCACCAAGCGCTTTAGTATCTGACAATTTAAGTTCTATACATTTTTGGCAGACCAAGTACCAACCTGCAGTTAGGTACAGGTTTGATTTTTTGGATTTCGATATTGTAATTTATTTGTTTTTTAGTTTTGTTCCTTGTTATTTCCGGTTTATCAGGCTGAGTCTTGCTCATTTTATTTGAGAGGAACACACCCGGTGTCCCTGGGACGACCTGAGTTTTCTTTCAATCACTACGGTTGTCTTATGTTTCAGAAGTATATATGATATCCAAACAGGAGAAGTTAAAACACAAGTAAGTGTATAATAATAACCCTAACCTTAATGATCCAAGGAGGTAGTGATGGCCACATTAAAAGAAAAGCTATTTGAAAAGATTGAGGCTTGGCGTCCGAGAACTACGCGATTATTGAAAGAACACGGAGACGTAAAATTGGGAGATGTAACCATTGCTCAGGCAATTGGGGGCATGCGGGGAGTTAAATGCTTAACAACTGATATTTCATATTTAGATCCGTTCGAGGGCATTCGGTTTCGGGGATACACCATTCCCGAAACTCTGGCAGCATTGCCAAAAGTTCGCGGCGGCGAAATGCCTTATGTGGAAGGTTTCTTTTACCTGCTTTTAACCGGAGATATTCCCACCGAAGAAGAAGTTGCCGAAGTTGCTTCGGAATTCAACAAGCGAAAAATGGTTCCCAAATATGTTCTTGATGTGTTGCGCGCTATGCCGGAAGACAGCCATCCAATGGCTATGTTCGCTGCTGCCGTTGTATGTATGCAGAAGGAATCTGTGTTTGTTAAGAAATATAATGAAGGCATCAGCAAGATGGATTATTGGGATCCCACCTATGAAGATGCACTCAATTTATTGGCAAAACTTCCACTGATCGCCGCTTACATCTATCGGCTCAAATATAAGGGCGGTAAAATTATCGATCCGGATCCCAACCTGGATTTGGGCGGAAATTTTGCGCACATGATGGGAATAGACAAACCCTACGATGATGTGGCCAGACTCTATTTTCTGCTGCACAGTGACCACGAAAGCGGAAACGTCAGCGCACATACCGGCCACCTCGTTGCCAGCGCACTGTCTGATACGTACTATGCCATCAGCGCCATGTTAGATGGATTGGCAGGCCCGCTGCATGGATTGGCCAACCAGGAAGTGCTCCGCTGGATTCAAGGAGTCATGGACCAGATGGGCGGAAAAATCCCGACAGAAGAAGAAATGAAACAATTTGTATGGGATACACTCAATTCCGGCCAGGTCGTCCCGGGATTTGGTCATGCTGTGCTGCGCAAAACCGATCCTCGCTACACGGCGCAACGCGAATTCTGTGAAAAGCATCTGCCGGATGACCCGATTTTTAAATATGTCGATCTGCTCTACAAAGTCGTGCCGCCGATTCTCGAGAAACAAGGCAAGGCGAAAAATCCATGGCCGAATGTGGATGCCCAGTCCGGAGTCATTCAGTGGTACTATGGCTTAACCGAATATGATTACTATACGGTGCTGTTCGGTGTGGGTCGTGCGCTTGGTGTATGTGCCAATATCGTGTGGGATCGCGCGCTTGGTTATCCCATCGAAAGACCGAAGTCACTCACCACAGCCATGCTCGAAGATGCAGCAGGGATCAAATAATCATTCATTATTCCTGGTTCACCCCAGCGCTGAAAAGCAGCACGTAATAATAGTTTATGACCGATTCATGTAAAATTCTTTTGCACAAATTTGCAAAAGTTGCTGGGCAATAACATAAGGGACGTTCTCGGACGTCCCTTTTTTTGTTTCTCACCGTTTTCAGTAATTCCAATCTGAATAACCTGCAATCTCCCCGGAAATAACTATTGCAATTTTATGATATTTTTCTTACCTTTTCCTAATTTTCAATAAATTTTGATCAGTTCACCGAAATTCTTTTTCACCATCACAAATAAACCAAAGGAAGCCATTATGGACATTATGAATTCCTTTCGTTCCAAAGCCTCTCAATCTCCCAAAACCATTGTTTTTCCTGAATCTGAAGATGACCGAATTCTGAAAGCTGTAGCTGAAATACGAACGGCCAATATTGCCCATCCGATATTGATTGGTGATGCGGACAAAATTAATGAAAAAGCTACCGAGCTCAATTTGAATTTGAACGGCATCCCGGTCCTCAATCCAACCGGCTCGGACAAATTCGGCGAATATGTGAGCGCGTATTGTCATAAGCGTGAGAATGCCACAGAAAAAATCGCCCAAAAACTGCTTCGCAAACCCCTGCTCTTTGGCGCCATGATGGTCGCCCAAAACGACGCCGACGGTATCGTTGCCGGCGTGGCCCACGCGACAAGCTCAGTCATTCAGGCGGCGGCAGTGACAATCGGATTTGCCGAGGGCATCAGCAGTCCATCTTCTTTCTTTTTAATGGTTATCCCGAAATTCCGAAACGAGAAAAATAAAATTATGGTTTTCGCCGATTCCGCTGTTGCCGTGCAACCCACGGCTGCACAATTGGCAGAAATTGCAGTGCTCTCCGGAAAAAACGCTCAAAAGCTTCTGGGAATTGAATCGAAAATCGCCCTGCTCTCGTTTTCGACCAAAGGCAGCGCCAGTCACGCGGACACAGAAAAAGTGATCACCGCGACGAAACTGGCGCAGGCAATGGCGCCGGAGCTCATTATTGATGGCGAGCTGCAGGCCGATTCCGCCCTGATTCCGGAAGTGGCGCAGAAAAAGGTAAAGGAAAGCCCGGTGGCCGGACTGGCCAATGTGCTCATTTTCCCGGATTTGGATGCCGCCAACATCGCCTACAAGCTGGTGCAATATTTGGGCGGCGCCCAGGCCATTGGCCCATTTTTACAGGGATTCGCCCGTCCGGTGAGCGATCTCTCCCGCGGCGCCAGCGTGGCCGATATCGTTGGGGTGACAGCAGTTACAGTGGTACAGGCGCAGTAATTTTAGCTGCACTCTCAGAGTATTTTTATATTTCTCTTTTTCAAGATTTCTTATTTCTGAACTAAAAAGACAGTCATCTAATAACACATGAAGCTTCAGGTCAACAAAAAAATTACAAAAAATATTTATAAAACTTCGGTATTGCAGCAAACGGCATTCTGGTCGCGGGTGAAACAGAAGCAGGGCGTTGATGCAAAATCGTTCGACATAAAGGTCAAAATTTCGGATTTATTTGTTGAAGAAAACCGTCAAAACTTTATTGTGGATGATATTCTGATCCTGTTTCAGAATATCGGTGATGATGTTCATATTGGATATGTGCCCTATGGGCCCACAATCCAGCCGAGCGAAGAAAACCAGGGTCAGTTTCTTGAGGAATTGTCTGAATCATTGCGTCCATATCTGCCAACCAATTGCATCATGCTGCGTTACGATTTATTGTGGGAATCGCTCTGGGCCAAAGACGATTCATTTTTCGATAAAGATGGTGATTGGATAGGCCCCCCGGCAAAGGCAAACCAGGAAATTCGCCTGAATTTTGAGACGCAAAACTGGAATTTGAAAAAAGCAAATACGAACATCCTGCCAGCCGACACAAATTTTATTGAACTGACAAAAGATGAAAATCGGCTGCTCAAAGAGATGAAATCCAAAACCAGGTATAATGTGAGATTATCGCAGCGCAAAGGCATTCGTGTGAGGAGCGCTGATTTTAGCGACCTGGAAATCTGGTATGAATTATACAGGGAAACATGCGCGCGAAACGGAATTTATCTCCATGGAATCGATTATTTTATCGCTGTAATGGGAACGAAAGTCAACGACACCCGCTCCCCGGCAGAAGCCGAGTTACTGATCGCTGAAGTGGACAATCGCCCGCTTGCTGCCATGTTTTTAGTATTTTCCGGTAACAGGGCGACTTATCTTTACGGTGCTTCATCCTCGAGCATGAGAAATTATATGCCAACGTACGCGCTGCAGTGGGAAGCGATTAAGCGGGCAAAAAGGAAAGGATGCACAGAATACGACATGTTCGGCGTTGCACCACACCCGGACCCGGGGCACCCGCTTTACGGATTGTATCGATTCAAAACCGGATTTGGCGGGAATTTGTTTCACAGAATGGGCTGCTGGGATTACGCGCTCAATTCAAATGACTATTCCATGTATCTTTCCACTGAAATGCGCAGCAGTGGTTTTCACTTGGCCTGAACTTTCATTATAGGAAAATTGATTTCTATTTGCCATGAAAAACATGTTCTCAGGCGGTTTATTTAATCAGGAAAAAACCACAACCTTTCGCATTTTATATAATGATTTCACTCTAAAATAGGACTAAAGCCAAGATTAACGGGAGAACTCTACTGCCCGACTTAAAAGTCGGGGCTGTTCAAAATGTCTAACATTAAAATATTCAATTGAATAGATAAATATAGCCACCAAATAATTAAAGCCTTTTAAGGCTTTTTAGAGTAGACTCATATAATACTATTTAGTCAGATTGAAAAACGTATCGGGAAACAAGGCAATATTCCCATATCATTGTCATTCCCGTACCACAGGCATTCCCTTCGGTCACATGCCTGCAAAGTTTCATTATATTTTTAAATGAATGCAGACTTTGCTTTTCGTCGCAGATCCGCCATCTT
>CAZSBG010000051.1:0-42102 GCA_964605145.1 uncultured Cytophagia bacterium
GGTGTTTCAGGAGTTTATCAATTTTAAGATAGACATCCTCGAAATTAATCGGCTTGATGAGATAATCAAAAGCCCCCTTGCGCAGCGCAGAAATTGCAGTTTCAATGGAAGCGTGAGCGGTGATGATGATGAATGGTAATTTGGGATTCAATTCAGTGGCTTTTTCAAGCAATTCGATACCGTCCATTTCCGGCATGGCGATATCGGAAATTACAAGATCAAATTCTTTGTGTGAAATATAGTCGAGCCCCTGTTGACCATCTCGCGCCTGCACAATGCGAAATCCCCTGTTTTCCAATACAGCAGTCAACGATTCCCGCAGAATTTCGTCGTCATCTACAATGAGAAGTTTTTCATTCATCGATTTTTTCATCCAGATTGGTTAAGATCGGCAAAACAATGTGAAAGGCGGTTCCTTTGCCGGGTTCACTCTCCACCAACATATCACCTGAGAATCCTTTGATAATATTATAACATACCCAGAGCCCCAATCCTGTTCCCTTGCCCGGTTTTTTTGTTGTGAAAAATGGTTCGAATATTTTATCGAGATTTTCTGATTTTATGCCTGAGCCATTGTCGATGATGGAGATGATGATCTTTTCGCCCACCAATCGGCTGTTTATGGTGATAATTCCTTTTTTCTGGCCTTCGATCGCGTCTCCTGCGTTGAGAAGAATATTGACCAGCACTTGCAGCAACTGATCGAATGAAATTTTAATTGAAGGTAACGACGGAAATAATTCAGTTGATATTTCATTATATTTCAATCGCTTGTCGTATCTCACTATCTGCACAGCCTCTTCGATGACGGAATTCACCGAAACATTGCCAACAGTCGTGGTGATCGGTTTGGAGAAGTTCACCAGTTCCCGAACTATTCGGGATATCCTGTCGATTTGCTCTCTGATCAGTTTGAGTTTGTCCTGCGTGGCTGTGTCAGTGCTTTGATCGAACAACAGTTGGGCCAATGATGAAATAGCAGTGAGCGGTGATCCGACTTCATGGGCGATGCCGGCTGCCAATTGACCGACAGCAGATAATTTTTCAGATTGCACGAGTTGCTGTTCCAGACGCCGGGTTTCCGTAATGTCCCGCGCAATGACAGAACTGCCCAGGTATTCGCCTTTTTCATTTTTTATAGCAGTCCGCGTGAGATTGAGAAGCAGTTTCCTGCCATCCCGGGTCATGCGCTCTGTTTCATAATCCCGAATAATACCTTTCTCTTTCACCAGTACATTAATTCGCTCAATTTCCTGCTTGCATTTCGGGTCGTCGGGGACAATAACAGATATGGGTTTCCCAATAATTTCTTCGGCTGAATACCCGTACATTTTTGCCGCGTGCTTGTTCCAGATGGTTACGCAGTCATTTCTATCGAGGACAAAAATCGCTTCGGCAGCGTCATCAAGAATATTGGCGAGAAACCGTTCGTACTGCAAGAGCGCTTGTCTTTCCTTTTCGCGCTGAGTGACATCGTGGACCAGCACATTCACGCCAATTGTATTTCTATCATTGTCCAGCAATGGAGAGATTTTAAAATCGATAGTCCGTTTCCCTCTGCGCAATGTTTTGTGAGGTAAGGCGGTGAGATCGCTGGATTTGTTTTTTTCGATTGCATCGATAAATTTTTGATGCACTCCCTCTTTTTTAAGTGATGGAAACTTGTCCAAAACGTTTTTTTCCAAAACTTCAGATTCATCGATGCGATACAGGCGTTTCATGCCCTCGCCCCAGTAAACAATTCGAAGATTGGTGTCCAGAATGAAGAGTCCCATATTGGAAAAGTTGACAGTGGTTTTCAAGAAATCAGCCGCTTGTTCGAAAATGATGCGTTTTTTTGCGAGCTGCTCAGTTTGCGAGTTTTGATATCGACTCCATATCTGAAGCAAAAATAAATCAAATCGATTCGAAAATTGCAGTTGCATTTCCAGCACAGAAAGCGGGAGCGAGGTCAGTTTCAATGAGTTGAATAATATGACTTTCCCAATGATTAAATCTTCCAAGAAATTTGAAACATCCGTGTCATCCAGCCTGTCGTACGTCGCCAAAAATGATTCAGCGGTATGGACCGGTTTATCTAAATCAGGATCAATGCCAATTTGTTTGAGAAGATCAAATAATATCTTTACATAATTCGCTTCAATTTTTTCATATTTTTTGCTGAGTTGGGCGAACCATTCCTCTTTATTTCTTTTTTCAATGGTTAAAAAAATATCTTCCAGTTTATCTATCATTGAATCTCCAGTTTAAAATAATGCAATGTAAAAATAATATGTCATAATGCCGGATGCTATCAATTTCAAAATAGTGCCGACCATCGTGCCTAAAAAGACGCCCCACCCGGCCTTCATGGCTTCTCGCCCCGGTTTCCCTGCGATTATTTCAACAACGACTGCGCCGAGAAATCCGCCAACCAGCATGCCAAAAGGCGGAAAGTAAATCATCCCGATGATCATCCCGATAACGGCTCCCCAAATTCCCCATTTACTGGATTTATATCGCTGCGCGCCAAGAACCGGGATGATGTAATCCAAAACTGTGACAGCAATGGTAATTGCCAGCATGACCATAATCAGGTTGCCTGTCAACGGTGGCTCGAATTTTTGATATATCGCTAAAATAAGCAGGGGCACAAAACTCAGTGGTGGACCGGGTAATGCGGGAATTATGCATCCAATGAGTCCGAGAATTAAGATGATCGTACCGATAACGCCGATTGTGATTAAAAGCATTGCAATGTCCCTTGTAATTTTATCGGTATTTTTTCAATTGAAAAAGCCAATCTATTGTTTTTAAAAATATAACAGGTGAGAATATACAAAATCTATTGACCAAATGCAATTTTAAATTTACAGAACTATGCGATAAAAATGTTCTCTTTAACCTGGATTATTCATTGGAATGCATTAAGGAATCCAGGTAGCCTGAATGGTGCTTAATTCCGAATTCATTATCTCTAACTTTGTTAAATTTCATATATCTGATTAATTTTATGAATAACATTAAGTTAAACATCTTTTGTTTGAAATTTGTGAATAATTCAGGTTAAAACTTTTTTTCAAACCTGTGCGTCTTAAAATTAGACAGCGGCCGTGATGCAACACATTGAAAGATGAAAAATCAGTCATCTTTTCAATCTTATAGAATTTAGAAAAATTGTACAAAAATGAGGAGTTTAAGCCATGAAAAAAATGATTACAAATTTTCGGTTTACTGTTTCAGTTACCTTGTTTATAATGAGTATCTTTTTCGTGAGCCAGGCTGCAGTTGTCGCTGCAGAAAAAAACCGTAAGAACGAGGGTTATCTGGGCGTGTCAGTGGAAGAGTTAACCCGATCTCTCGAAAGGGAGTTGAAAGCTGAATTTGGCGTTGTTATCACCCATATCAGTCTGGACAGCCCGGCGGATAAATATGGATTGATGGAAGATGATGTCATTCAATACGTTGATAACATAAAAATGCGTCGACCGAGCACGCTGACGAGGATCATCAGAAAAATTGAACCGGAAACTAAAGTGAAAATTCAGGTGATTCGCGATGGCAGCAAGAAAACATTGGATGTGAAAATTGGCAAACGCAAGAATTGGGAGAACATGATCATTTCCGGAAACAGAGGAGGAAATCTGTTTAAATTTTATAGCCGCGGCAACGGATACCTGGGCGTGCAGTTGTTTGAACTCAATAAAGATTTGGCGCCCTACTTTGATGTGAAAGCTGATGAGGGGGTCCTGATTTTGGATGTCGAGGAAGACAGCCCGGCAGAAAAAGCGGATTTAAAATCAGGCGATGTGATTGTGAAAGTGGATGAAGAGGATGTATACAGCCCGGATGAAGTCAAAGAGATTATTTCCGAATTCGAAGAGGATGACACCGTCGAACTCGAGATTGTTCGAAACAGAAAAACGAAAAAAATTAAAGTGACTCTTGGAGAAAGGGAAGACGTCGGAAATATTTTTATTTCTCCGCATCGAAATATGAAACGAATTAAGATCGATCCGTTGCATAACATGTTTCATAAAAAAAACAGAGAGTTGAAAATTGAATCAGATGATAAAGAAACAAAGGTGAAAATATATAAGAAGAAATCGAGGATTTTGGAAGAAGTGATTTAACCTGAATTATTCACAAATTTCAACCTAAACATATTTAACTTACTGTTATTAATGAAAATAATAAAATATATGAAATTTAACAGAGTTTGATATAACGAATTCTGAATTAAGCACCATTCAGGCTATCTGGATTCCTTGATAAATTACAATGAATAATCCAGATTAAAAGCGATTGTTGACATCAAACAGATCGGTGATTTTTCAAGCGTACACCCAGAATAGACATAATTCCTCCCTTAATGGACAACTCCTTGCAGATTGAATATTGTGGCACAGAATCTGCGAGGAGTTTTTTTCTGCATTATTCGACTAAATAAGTCATTCCAAGAAAATCCTGAAATTAAAGAATGAAAATTTGACTTGACTTTTAGCCATTATTATTTTATTTTCTTGCTTGTCCAATTTTGTACTATCTCTTTGATTTTTCTTCAATGAGGACGACTTCTATGAAAATCCGAAATTATTTATCCCTGGTGCTGTGCTGCATTTTCTTCATTTTGAAGTTTACACCTTCTTCAGTTGCTTCAGATGCCAAAAAAGTAATTCTTATCTTGAAAGAATTTCCAACAGAAAAAGAAAAAAAATGTGTTGAAAAAATATCCTCGGCTTTCGAAAAGTATGAATCCCTTGAATACATTGATTCAGATTCCCTTGTTCAAAAATTATCAAAAGCGGAGAACTTAAATTCTTTAAAAGCATTGGTTTTGAACCAGAGAACGATACACGCGGCGCTTTTTTGTCAGCCATTGAATGAACCTGATTCTCACCGCGTTACGATTGAGGTTGTTTTTGCGGATAGCGTGCTATCGAATTCGAATTTTGTCACCGAAGTCAATCTTTCGGATTCATCGTCAGCATTTGATTCGCTGGCCCAAAAAATTCATTTTGTTTTCCTCGGGACTGAAAAACAATATAAATTGGCCAGGATCCTTGTGATTGAACCGATCGATTCATTATCCGGTGTAGCCGGTGATTCACTCTGGATTTCATTGAAGAAATCGCTGGTAAGTGATTCTGTTGATGAAATTTTGACTTTTTCAGTTAATTTAATCCAAATGGACACGTCGAACGACTCATCGCTCTTACATGCCGCAAATGAAAATGAGGCAGAACTGGTTCTCACCGGCAGATTTGTGTCGAAAACTGATAGTGTGCCCAAATTTGCGCCTTTTTTGTTGGTTTTAGGCGGCTCGGATAAGCACAGCGTTTCGCTGGATGAATTGAATGCAATCAAGAGCAAAACGTGCCGGTTGACAAAAATTGATTTACCCGAAAATTCATTGAATGATACGAATTCCTTAACTCGTTTCATTGCCGCGCATTTTGCACTTGGAGAAAATAATTACGCTGCGATAATGAAATTGCTCGACGATGCAGATCATTTTCCCGGATTATTCTATTTATCAGAGGCTTTTCTATCTCAGGGACTGCAACGTGAACGGGATGTCGCTCTTGCCCGCGCAGACTGGGACAGCTCTTTATTCTTCCTGAAAAAATGTTTGGATTTTGAAATTTCATCCCGGGACACGGTTTTTGTAAATAATAACCTGGGTGTGGCCTATCAGCTTCTTGGCAATTTGGACAGCGCACTGGTATATTTTTCAAAAGCTAATCAGAAGTTGAATTATATCAGGGATCACCGGGAAAGGCTGCGAATCGCCGGGAATTATGGAAACATTCTGCTTCTCAGCGGACAGTGGAAACAGGCGCTGGATATTTTTCAAGCGAGTGTGGAAGACATGAAAGCAGCGAATGATACGCTTACCCTTGCGTTGACCTATGAAAACCTGGGAAATATTTATCAGTTGATTTTGCAGCGGAATCGCGCCATTCAGTATTACAATCAGGCGCTGGAATTGAGACAGGCCATGCAGGACGACGCAGGAGCAGCCATCACGCTGTTGTACCTGGGCAATGTGTTCCATGAAAAACAAGAATATCAGGCTGCAAAGAAATATTATCTCCAGGGATTGGAAGTGTACCAGCAAACCCACAATGAACCCGGCATTGCTGATACGTACGATCGGCTGGGACAGGTCTTTTCCAAATTGGAAGAACCGGACAGCGCTATATATTATTTCCAGCAGAGTATAAATATAATGTCTGAGCTGGATGATAGAGCCGGGATGGTGAGAACTATGATTCACCTGGCGTCGGCGTATTCGCATCAGAAAAAGTTTGATGAGGCCATGGATTTGTACGAGCGCGCACTTCCCATTGCCAACAGCAGTGAAATTAAATCGCTCAACGCACAAATTTACGACCGAATTGGCGACATTTACAATAACAGGAATCAATTGATCGCTGCGTTCGATAATTATGAGGAAGCGACAGCGCTGTACGAGCAGGTGGGTAACATGGAAAGCCTGTCGTTAATTCTCTACAGCATGGGACTCATTCGATTGAAACAAAATGACTATGGCGAGGGATACCAACTGATGAAGCGGGCGATTGATCTGGACGATCAGTATGGATTTTTCAATTTGAGTGGCGAGCGAGAGTTTTTGCGAGAATTGCAAATAATCATGGAATCAAATCCCAATAATTGAACGTTGGACGTGGAGGCTGCAATTGGGTTCAAACCGGTGAAACGATTTATGGCGCGAACAAAATTTCATGAATTTATTCGAAAAAATGTTGAATTGGCAGCAAATGATTTTAGTATGATTCAGCCCGGCGATCGAATTTTAGTCGGTGTTTCCGGGGGCGTCGATTCGTTTTCTCTGCTGAAGGTGCTTTCCGGACGAAAGATATTTCTGCCCGGGGATATTGAAGTAATCGCGGTCCATATCGATCTGGGATTTTATGGCAAAAATACTGAACACCTTGACAGGTTGGGCGCCTATTTTAAAGAAAATCAAATTGAATACCGCATCGACCGAACGAATATCGGCGTCTATGCCCACAGCGAGAAAAACAAAAAAAATCCCTGTTTCCTGTGTTCACGTTTCCGTCGAAAGCGGATGATCGAATTGGCGGATGAACTGGATTGCCGAAAAATTGCGCTGGGACACCACAAAGATGATGTCATTGAAACGCTGATGATCAACATCATGTTCGGCCGCGAAATTAGTACCATGATGCCGAATCAGGAATTGTTCAAAGGAAAGTTCCACATCATACGACCAATGGTTTATCTCTGGGAGAGGAAAATAAAAGAATACGCCGCGATGAATGATTTTCCCCTTTTTGAAAATAAGTGTCCCACGGAAAAAGTGTCCCGCAGAGGTGTTGTGAAAAACATGCTGAGAGAAATGGAAAAACAGCACCGCGGTGTGAAAGAGAATGTTTTTAAATCATTGCGGCATGTGAAGACGGATTATTTGTGGGGGGTGAAATAATTTAATTCATTTGATAGTGCTTATCCATGAATGACTTGAACCAAATGATAAAATCTAAAAGTATATTTGTCAAAATTGGCAAAGTATATGGCGTAATTCTATAATTCATGGATTTATTCTCAGACTTCCCGCCATGAGAAATTTCACTACAAATTTTCCAAAATCTATCTGTAACAATTCTATAATAGCTGTCTTCCAATAGGAAATTTGTGTAAGAAAAATATTCCTCTGTATTTGTTTTAAATGGATAAAATCTATTTGGTGTCCCATTCAAAAATGTCAATATTTTTATTGGCTCAAGATTGCCTACTGATTGATCACTCAATAAGGAAATAATGTAAGATTTAAAATCTTTGCTCTTGTCATTATCTTCTGGTAGCTTTGTTTTTAGTTGTTCAATATTAACTGTTTTCCTTAAAACCTCTACAACCTTTCTAAGCACGCCATCTTCAAATATTTGGCGAAGAAGTCCGATACATTTCTTTTTTTCACTTGGATCATTTGTATTTAAAACTTTCAATATGCTTAACAAGTCATTTTCATAGCTTCTATTTAAATATCCTTTTTGAAAAACCTCAAATACTGCACTATGGCTCGATTTAATGACCAGCTCATTGAATTTATTGATCCTGTTTTTAATGAAGTCATTTTCTTTACCACTGTTTTTTTCAATTACATGGTTTTTTTTATCAAAGATTAAGAGAAGTTCACCTAAGGATTCCTCTATGGATAATGGTTGTTCTTCAGGCGGATAAGCGGTATAGAAATAGAAGTTTTCTAATAAAAGCCGTGGATCTGAATGTTTCCAATAATGATCCAATAAAATTAAAAACAAATAGTCTCCCTCGCATTTTGGTTTAACCTTACTTGGAATTATTTGTGGCACGTCTTTATCTGCATATTCGGGTATTGAATCCTTTCCGGCAGAATATAGATTCCGATCAATAATAAAAAATGAGAAATCGTCAGTGCTACATTTTATCGCTTTAATTGCATGGATGAAATTATATTCAACATGAATAAAAGGATTCTCTTTTAGTACTTCCTTGATTTTTTCTCGTCGTTTAGCTTGAGTCAGGTTCTCAATTTCTTCTTCAGATAAATATTTTTCAAATAAGCGAATTACATCAGTCGATTTTAGTTCATCCTCCACGTACAGAATTTTTCCCATGTGAGTTTTCTCCTTCCCAGTAATTAGGAAATTCTATCTCGATATTGTATGAATCTTTTTCAAAATTATGTTTCAATAGCTTGCCACCCATAACTTCTAAGAGGTTGTCAATTATTAAATTTCCGGTGCCAGTGGTTTTCGCTTCGATGTTATGCTTGCTGCTATTTTCAATACGCAAATTATTGAAATTTTTATTACTCGAAAAAATGATATGAATGAAACGATTGTTTTTTTCAACAAAAGAAGTATATTTAACAGCATTGAAAATTATTTCATTAAATAGCGAAAGCATTTTTATGTTAGAACTTTTTTTATGCCCAATGATAAACTTATCTGATTGGCCGAAATCAATTTTCAAGTTAAATAAATACTCATCAATGAATTTGTTTAAAAAATCAAATCGTTTGTCGCTATCAATTTCCTGAATTTTATCGAATTCATATAGGGAAATATGATAACTCTCATCGTTGGGAAAGTACTGCTCCCAAAAGCTTTGAAAAAACTCTGAATCTTTTACTATGTTGCTCACCGAGGCTTCTAACGCCATAATAATAAGTTCGCTGAGTCGCGCTCCGTTTTCATTGTTTTTGGCATCGAAGAAAAAGTCGTCTGGTGACCCACTGTAAGAGAGGCTGATGGCGTTTACCATTTCCCTGATAATGGCAGTCCCTTTTAACGCTTCCTCAATGTGTGAGTCCTGAGTTTTTCTTTTTAATATTTCCAGGGGATTGATTACCGAGCGCAGTATGTTTTTGATGTTATGAGCCTGGGAGCGGATAATTTTATCTCTCTCTTCCTTTTTTGCCTTGATCTTTTCAATTTCAGTAATTTCATCCTGAAGAAAATAGGAAACAAAATAATCGTAATTTCGTCTTTCAATATTTATTAAAATGTTAATTGCCTTGTCATATTGTTCAATTGATAAAAAGTAATCAGCAATCCTTTCAAGTCTATCTGCAAAATTTTCATCAATTTCAACAAACTTTTTCTGATCAAATGCAATCTCATAATTATGATATGCGTTTTTGAAATCACCCCTTTCAAAATAGCAATCTCCTATTCCAAAGAATATATCTTTATCATCCGGATTGATTTTCAATGCCTTATTATAATCCGCTAAAGCCTCACCAATTTTACCAATATTTTTGTAAGAATCGGCTCGTAAGGTTAGGGTGTTGGAATTGTCTGGATGCGTTTTAAGCTGATGCGAGAATACTTCAATGAGAAATTTATTGGTTTCTATTCCAAGTTCACTTTGTGGATTAATTTCAATTAGTTTAAATAAATCTCTGAAAACATTTTTTTTATCCTTATTTTTTAAATGTACTTGTGCTCGATCCCAATACAACTCCTGATTTTCAGGATCATTTTCAATTTGTTTCGTTAAGGCATCAATTTCTTTTGAGATTTCTGTATCACGGTTCATTTTTTGTAATCCTATTTTAGAGTTGTGAATATGTTCAATTAAACTTTATATTCATTCACTCACATTTCATGCCAAAAAAAATATTTTAAAAATAGCTTTCAATAACAGAATCTTACAGAGAAAGATGCAAATGATTCGAATATGACGGCGTAATAATCTTTACTTCCCCCCATAAAAATCTTTACCTTTCATGACCCGCAACCTGGCCCGAAACGTGTGCGGTTGCAGGCCCAGCAATTTTGCGGCTTGTTCGGCGTTTCCGTTTGTTTTTATTAGTGCCGCTTCGTAATAGGAGGGGATCACTTCATTTTCAAGGTCGAGCCCTGCGTCGGGAATGGATATTGATTTTTGTCTTGCAGAAACTTCAACGATGTTGAAATGCTTTGCCTCAATTTTGTCGCCGGCTATAATGAAAGCGGTTTCCAGAGTATTTTTTAGCTGCCGAATATTGCCCGGCCAAAGATGCTTGAGTATTAATTCATCGGCGGACCGATCCATTGTTTTTCTTTTATCGTATTTTTGATTAAGATTTTCCAGGATATGATGGGCGATTAAAAGCTTGTCATTTCCACGCTGGTCTAAAGGAGGCAGGTAAATTACGACATGGACGAGACGATAGAACAGATCTTCTCGGAATGCGCCTTGCTGGACAAGAGTCCGAATGTCTCTATTCGTGGCGGAAATAATTCGCACATCGACCTTTTCTTCAACAGTGGCGCCCAATGGGACAAATGTGCCATATTCGATAACGCGCAGCAGCTTCACCTGCATGTCGAGCGGAAGTTCGGCAATTTCATCCAGGAAAACGGTGCCGCCATTGGACTGTTTGAATTTGCCTGTTTTGTCTGTAACAGCACCTGTAAATGCGCCTTTTTTGTGTCCAAAAATTTCACTCTCAAATAAATTGCCCGGAATAGCGCCGCAGTTTATTTTTATCAGAGACTTTTCTTTTCGTGAACTGTTATAATGCAAGGCATCAGCGACAAGTTCTTTTCCCGTGCCGCTTTCCCCGTGAATGAAAACAGGAAGCTCAGTGTCTGCAAAGATGGCGATTTGTTCTTTTACTTTTTGCACCTCAAGGCATTCGCCAATCATGTTATCGAATTTTAATTGAAGTTGATGCTTTAAATTTCGGTTTTCCCTGGCCAGTTTTGTCAGTTCAACTTTTATTTCATCAACGTGTTGGATTTTTGGGAAATCATCTAAATCAAATTTCACCTCTGAAATTCCTGCTTCTTTTGAAACCTGGATTATTTTTGCGTCAATAACTCCGCCTTGCTGCAAAAAAATCCAGCACGTGTGCATTGTGGGTGTGCCTGAGGACAATGATATTGTAAAATGTGCGTTTGGATTATCTTTTTTAATTTCAGCGACTGCGTTGTACATTGCCGGGTAAACCGTGTTGTAGTCGGTGGGATTCTGTGAGAGCGCTTTTTGATAACCGATCTGAATGTCCTGAAAAAATTTATTACAATATCGATGGATATCCGACGCGTATTTCAGATATTTTTCATCGTTGTAAAGAAGGTATATTTTATCGAATTGTGTATTTTGAATAATCGTTAAGATTGGGCCGGATCGTTCAAATGGGTAACAGTCGTTGTTTCCAATAAATGTGAGTAATATCTTCATTTAATAAACTCATTATATATTATTTATTCAGTGGTTAAATGTATTAAAATATTATTTAAATGTCAATATAATTCTCATTCAAGAAAGAGAACAATCTTTAACCTGGATTATTCATTGTAATTCATTAAGGAATCCAGATAGCCTGAATGCTGCTTAATTCAGAATTCGTTATATCAAACTCTGTTAAATTTCATACACCTCGTTAATCTTTTTAATAACATTTATTTATATATGTTTAGGTTGAAATCTGTGAATAATTCAGGTTAAGAGATAAACCCAATTTTGTTAAAAAATAAAAATGTGCTTGCATTTACCAAAGAGTTTTTTAAATTGTAAAGATTAATATTTTCACTGTTTTGGAATTAAATTTGAAAGGACCCAACCATGAAAAAACTGATTTTTTTACTCATTCCGATTTTCATTTTCGGCTGCGAAAACAAAGAAGACAATATCAACAAAGAGTTCTCGAAAAAGGGGACGGTTGAGTTGATGGAGGAAATTGAAAAAGATGAATACACGCTGCCGCGCGATGGTAATCTCACGGAAAAACAGATGGAGATGTATCTGGCGGTGAAGCAAGAAGAACTGGTGTATGCCAAACAGGCTGCGGAGAATTTGAAAGCGAAATCGGAAAAAATCGAAGCAAAGGAAAAAGAGGGCAAGAAACCGGGATTGGGCGATTACATGAACGCGTTCAAGGCGATGGGCGATGTCGCTGATTTTATTACGGCCGATCTTCGCGCGGCAAAGAAGCTCGGTTACAATGCCAAAGAATACCAGTGGGTGAAAGAAACCATCGTCAAAACACGCATGGCGGAATGGGCGGATAATTCACGGGCCGCGACCTCGAAAAATTATAGCGAAATGCTGGAGAACCTGAAGAAACAACGAGAAGAGGCGACCACCAAAGAAATGAAGGATATCTACGACCAGCAAATTACAGCCATCAGCGAAGGCATGAAAGATATGAACGCAGATCAGCATCAGGACGAAGGCGTTACCGACCATAACAAAAAATTGTTGGCCGAATACAAGGATAAAATTTCTTTCATCGAAGAGGAAGTAAATAAATGGCGATTGCTGGAGAAAGAAAAAGTGCATGAAAATTAGGGATCCATTTCCGGTATTATTTTTGTACATTGGTTCGAAAGTTTGTTTTTCCAATGAGCCGGGACAATTTTCCCGGCTTTTTATTTGGTTTTAAAAATCATGAAATTTTATTGACATTTAATTTATTTTCACCTATATTAATGCGATAATTCCTGACAAGCTAACTTTTATAAAAATAATAGCTATATACTGTTCCCAAAATGTACGAACCTTACCCTCATACAATAAATCGATTCAAAATTTTTCTGCTCATTATTCTTCTTCCGTTGCTTGGTCTGGGGATTTTCTGGCAAATCTGGCAGCCCATTTCCCACGAATTTTCGGACGAGCTTATTTCAAATTTGAATTCGCTAAAATACATTGTTTTTGTCATCCTGTTTTTATTTTTTTTGAAGACTCATCTGCTGCTGGTTTCAAAAGATTACCTGTTTCTTTTGGCTGGAATTGCTGTGAGTCTTACCGTTCATTTTAGCCATTTTTTCATCTTCCCAATTTTTTACAAAAATCTCTCAATCACGTTTTTCCCTCTTGAAATTGAAATGGTTTCGTCCCTTTTCTTTTTTCTTTTTTTTGCTGCTGCGGCGTTCACCAGCGGCAACATCATTGCCCCACATTCAAGGAAAAAAATAAACCTGGTTGTCGTTCTGCTCTGGTTCATGAGTGTTCTGATAATTTTTGCTTCGTTTTTTCTGTTTATTATTCCCGAATTTATTTTTTCGAAATTACAATTACGTTTTTTGAATTTCGTTGAAATTTTTAGCATGAGTATTTTGCTTGTCTGCGGCATTCAATACATAAAACTTTATCGCCGTACCAGATTCGATATTTACTTCTGGTTTTTGCTGACCATCATATTTTTATTGGCGTCGTATAGCTATTTGCTTTTTCATAGAGTTGGATATGATTTTTGGCATCAAAGTTATGAGATATTAAATTTTGCAGGATTTCTGACATTGATGTGGATTCCGTTTCTGGAACACACCCGATTTATGGAGTCGGAGGTTAAGCTGCGCAAGTCGCTGGAAAAATCATTGTTTCAGAGCGAGCGCAGTTTGCAGGACTACAGCAATCTCGTAAATCGCGTGGATGTGGGAATTTGCACGTTCGATGAGCAGGGGAAAATTATATTCTGCAATGAAAAAATGGCTCAAATGCTAAATTACCCGGCGAACCGGTTGATTGGTCGGTCGCAGAACGATTTGTTCAATGCAAAAAATCTGGAGAAGTTTCGGCTTGAACTGGAAAAATGGAAAACCGGGATTAATAGCAAATTCGAAATTGAAATGAAAAACCGCCGGGGCAGGCCAATTCCGGTCATGATGAGCGCGGTGCCGGTATTCGATTTGCGCGAGAAATTTACCGGCGGTCGGATAGCCATTTTTGAAATGAGTGAATGGAAGCAACTGGAAATTCAACTCCGGGATGAATCAGAGAAGCTCAAAAAGATGGTGGACAAGCGATCCGCGGATTTGGAGAAAAAAACCGATGAGCTGAGTCAGGCAAAGACGTATTATGAAACGCTCATCTCCGGCATGCTGGATATTTTACTGGTCATCGATAAAAAGGGCAATTGCAATTTCATCAATAAATATGGCCGAGATTTACTTGGGTACAAAGCGAGTGAACTCACGCATTCAAAGCTGCCCAATTTTTTGAACGATCTGGAGCGGTTCCGTAAAAATTACGGCGATGCCATGAAAGTGGAGCTGCACGATTACGAAGCCAGCCTTAAAACAAAGGACGGTAAGGAAATTTTGTGCAGTTGGAACGTCCGATATTTATTCGATGCAAAAGGAAATCACATTGGCGCCATGTGCGTGGGGCGCGATATTTCGGATTATAAGCACCTTCAGGATAATTTGCAGAAACATTCCCAAAACCTGGAGCGGCTCGTCGCAGACAGAACCGAGGAACTCAAGGCAAGAATTGACCAGCTTTCCAAAATATTGAAAATTGGTGAAGAAATTACCTTGAATCTCGATCAACAAAAAATCCTTTCAAGCATTTGTCAGACGATACGAAAATTAGGTTGGCGCATTGTTGTGCTGGCGCTGAAAGAGGAAAAAATAACGGCGTGTAAAGCCGCGGCCTACGCCGGTATCGGAAAAACAAAGATCGATCAATTTGTGAAAAGCCGGGATTTTCTTTTCACCGATCCGTTTCAGTTCCTTAAAGACGAGGCCAGGATAAGTCAGTCTTACCTAATTCGTCAGGATAATTCTCAGGCGCCCAAAAAATTCAGTGTGAATGAGCCGTGGAAAACAAACGATGTGCTGATCATTCCCATCAAAATCAAATCTCGCATCCTCGGTTTTGTCACATTATTCGAACCGATGGATAAACAAACACCGGATGAACAGCAAATTCAGTTGCTGGAAATTTTTGTGCACAAAGCAGCCGTGGCCATTGAAAACCGTTGGTTGTTCGAAGAAATTCAATCACGATCCCTCGAACTGGAACGGGCAAACAAGCTTCAATCCGAATTTTTCACCACCATGTCCCACGAACTGCGCACACCGCTGAATTCCATCATCACCCTGGCCGGCGTGCTGCTGAGAAAAATGTCAGGCGAATTGAATGCCGAGCAGTCGAAGCAGCTCCGCATCATCAAACAGAACGGGGACAATCTGCTTCGGCTCATCAACAACCTGCTCGATCTCTCCAAAATCGAAGCCGGGCGAATGGACCTCAATCCGACCTATTTTTCGTTGCGACAACTAATTCAATCCTCGCTGGAATCGATTCAGCCGCTCTGCCAGCGAAAAAAATTGAAGATGGAAATGAAGCTGGACAAAAAATTGCCGGAGTATCTGTTAAATGATGAAGACAAAATGCAGCAGGTTTTCATCAATATTTTGAACAATGCTATCAAATTCACAGAAAAAGGGAAAATCACTTTCACGGCAAAAACGGAGAAACGAGGGACTGAGATTTTGTTTTCGATCAGCGATACCGGCATTGGCATGAGCAAAGGGGAAATCGATGCTGTGTTTCAGGCGTACAAGCAGTTGACCAGTTCGGAGAAGAAAAACAAGGGCGGCACCGGGCTGGGGCTTTCCATCTCAAAGCAGATTTGGCAGTTGATGGGCGGAAGCATTTCGGTGAATAGCAAAAAAGGAAAGGGGACTGATTTTCATTTAACGCTGCCTGTGCAGCAAGCCAACGGCAAAATGGAAGCTCCGCCGAAATCTGCCCGGAAATCGCCGCAGATCGCCCCAAAAGGGAAACCATCCCGGCAGGGAAAACTGGTGCTGCTGGTGGATGATAACCAGGACAATCAGTACGCCGCAAAATTTATTCTCGAAGACAGGGGCTATCGCGTTGTTTTTGCAAGCGATGGGGGAGAGGGCGTTCAAAAAGCGGTTCAGCATGCGCCGGACTTGATTCTCATGGATATGATGATGCCGGGCATGGATGGGTATCAGGCAACGTGCAAAATCCGCGGCATCAAAGCATTGAAAAATACCCCCATCATTGCAATGACGGCGAAAACGATTCAGGAAGACAAGCGCCAGGCCATCAAAGCCGGCTGCAACGAATATCTCACAAAACCGTTTAATTTGGATGAGATGTCCCGCAAAGTGGATAAATGGCTGAAAGGAACAAAATGACCGAAAAAGAATTGACCGAAAGCCTGGAGCTTTTCTCGCATAAGCTGAAAAATCCGGTGCATGCGGCAGTGCTGAATCTGGATGTGTTAAAGGTGAAAATTAAAAAAGAGACGAAGAACCCGCAGACGTTGAAGCATCTTGAGATTGTCAACAGGGAAGTCCAGCGTGTGAGAGAATTGGTGGATAATTATTCTGCTTACATAAAATTAAGCGACAGGAAAAAATCAAAAACTGATTTACGAAAATTGCTGAGCTAAGCTGGAATTGTTGGCCAGGGAATTAAAATGCAGCCTTACCTGAAAATTCGTTCTGTCACACCGAGCGGAGTTGAGGTGTGATTAAAAATCAGCAACTTATCACCTTTCGACTCCGCCTCGGGAGGACGGAGTCGAAAGGTGACAATACACGGTGGGTAGCTGAATAGATACGTTTTTTGTTTTGAAAAAATAAGGATAGGTATTTTTCATGCCAAATAATTTTGATCATATTCTAATTGCTGATGACGAGGAATCTATACGAGTCGGATTGACTGCATTGCTGGAGGAAGAAGGATACAGCGTCACATCTGCCTGCGACGGTGTCGAAGCACTGAACTTACTTCAAAATGGTGAATTTGGACTGTTATTGGCTGATCTGAAAATGCCTGAAATGGACGGCCTTGAAATTCTGGAATGGATAAAAAATCAGGGTTTGTTGACTGAAGTCATTATCATTACCGGGAAGGGAAGCATTGCCACGGCAGTGGACGCCATGAAAATGGGCGCATACGATTATTTGACCAAGCCTGTGGAGCCGGATCGGCTTCGCTCCATCATTCCGAAGGCGCTGGAGCATCACCGATTGCTGGTGTCGTATCGGGAGTTAGAGCGGAAGGTGAAACACCTGACGCACTACGAGGACATTATCGGACAGAGCCCTAAGATGCACGAAATTTACCGGATGATTGAAGCAGTGGCCGATTCCACCGCCAATGTGATTATCACCGGCGAAAGCGGGACTGGCAAGGAACTGGTTGCGCGGGCCATTCACAGAAAAAGCAGTCGAAAGAATGAACCGTTCATCGCATTGAATTGTTCGGCATTTCCTGAGCAAATTCTGGAGAACGAGCTGTTCGGACACGAAAAAGGTGCATTCACCGGAGCGCTCAACGAAAAACCCGGCTGTTTTGAGTTGGCGCATCGCGGCACCCTGTTTTTGGACGAAATCGGTGAAATGCAGTTGGAAACACAGGCGAAGATTTTGCGTGCGTTGGAGGAGCGGCGTTTTCGTCGATTGGGCGGGAAGAAAGAGATTGAAGTGGATGTTCGGGTGCTTGCCGCAACCAATCGCAATTTGAAACAGGCCCTCGAAAATAAGCTGCTGCGCGAGGATTTGTATTATCGGCTCGCCGTGGTCGAAATTGATCTTCCGCCATTGCGGGAGCGGCTGGAAGACATTGGATTGCTCATCGAGGAATTTTTGACTTTTTTCAATCAGAAAAATAATAAGAAAGTGAAGGGCTTCACTATTGCCTGCGATCAAATCTTGATGCAGTATCCCTGGCCCGGCAATGTGCGCGAACTGAAGAATGTCATTGAAAGAGCTGTCATTCTAACCCAGGGCGAGAAAATCGACACAGCCGTTTTACCGGAACGTATTTTGAATTACGATTCTGAAGTTAGGATGATTACCATTCCGGTGGGTTCAACCCTGGAAAATGCTGAACGAGAATTGTTGTTCAAGACGCTGGAATTCAAAAATAATAACAAAACAAAGACGGCGAAAATTCTGGGGATTAGTTTAAAGACATTGCACAATAAATTGGCACGATACAAAAAATGAATTCCGGGAATTGAACTATTCACAAATAGTTCGAGATGGCAAATTGTTCATATTTTTTTTTGAATTATAAAACATTCAACAGTTTTTGAAATAAATTCTAAATGATAATCTTCAGAATATTTGATATTCAGTTTTCCAACGATCTTTACAAATTAATAAGGTAAAAATTACATCGTATTTGTTCGACTTTGATACAAGAATATGAAATTTATTCACAGTTGTCTGATTACCCCAAATATGTTACACAAAATTAACCTGCCATTTTCAACGTATCTAATCATTAAACTGAAAAAAATCCTGTTTAATTTCTGGCATCATATTTGTAGATTGAACTGTAAACTCACCAGTTTTTACACGATAAAATAGGTTTACCACGGGCGATTGAGAGGGCTTTAGATATAAATGAAGAGATTACAGAACATCTTGCTCGTATTTTCTTTGTTGGGCACGGTAACTCCTTCTTCGGTGCTAATTCGATGGCAGACAAACGAGGAAGCGGATCTGGCCGGATACAAAGTTTATTGGGGAACGGAATCCCGAAGATATTCACATGTTGCCAATGTGGGATTGGATACGAGCTATACCATTCAGGACCTGCAACCAGGATATCATTACTATATTTCAGCGACGTCATACGACCAAACAGGAAACGAAAGCAATTATTCTGAAGAGGTGACGTTTTACATTGAACCGCCGGAAGCATCTCAAAATTCTTCATTCATAACAAATTGCTACAATTTCCCCAATCCGTTTAATCCTCAATTGGAATCGACGCGAATTCGGTATGTTTTGGAATTTCCCATGCCGGTGTCCATTAAAATTATGGATGCCAATGAACAACAGGTCCGAAATCTGATTGAAAAAAGTCAGAAAAGCGGTGGTGAACATACCGAAGACGTATGGGATGGGAAGAATGATGATGGCGAGTTCGTTCCCAATGGCCTTTACTACGGGATTATTGAAACAGGAAAAGAAAGACATATCATCAAGATCGCTGTTGTAAAATAATTTCAACGAATCTGAGTTATAGTGAAAAACATCATGGCACTTCAACGATTTATATTATTTACGTTGGCATCTATCATTTTGGGGTCATCTGCCCAGGGTCAGACGCAAAAGAAGCGAAGCAGTCTGAATTATTACGGCATTGGCGCCCGGGCATCTGTTTTGAACGCATCGTTTGTCAGCATCGCAGACGATTATTCTGCCACGCATTGGAATCCTGCCGGACTGGCGTTTTCAAATCATTATCATTTTGGGGGCATGCACTCCCAGATGCCATTGAGTCGGGAGATCGGCTTTGTTTCCCTGTCGATTCCCATCAGCGAGCATGACAGGCTTGGATTGAGCTGGCAAGGATTTATCGTTGATAAGATCGAAGCGCGAAGCAGCAACTCGGCAGCGCCTGATCATTACTTCTTCAATATAGAAGAGGCTGTCTGGTTGACCTACTCGAGAAAGCTGTTTTCACCGTTGAGCCTGGGCGTCAATCTAAAATATTTGCATCAGGCCATCGATGGTGTTGGCGCAAATGGCATCGGACTGGATATTGGTTTGCTGGCTGATGTGACATCAAAGATTAGATTTGGGATGGTTATTTACGACATTGGCTCAAGTCTGAAATGGAAAACCAATCATACAGATTACTATGAAAAGATGAACCGATTTGGTTTCTCATATCAATTCAATGAATCGCTGGTTTTGTCTATAGCGCTTGAAGGATATGAACAGGACGTTCAGGAATTGTCAATCGGTACGGAATACACTTTGCTGAATGCCCTTGCCCTGAGAGCCGGCTGGCAGGATAAAAAAATCTCGATGGGCACCGGACTGGATTTTAATTATAATGGTATCGATTTCACTTTTAATTACGCCATTTCCAGCAGCAGAATAAGCAATGAATTATCCAATCTCACCGAGTTTTGTGTTTCAATGCCTGTTTCAAAATTTCGCGCACCGAAGTTGGTAATGGTGACCTGTACCACGCTCAATGTGCGTTCGGGGCCGGGAACTCACACAGAAAAAGTTACCGAATTATTCATGGGCCAGAAATTCAAACTAAAAGGAAAGAAATCCAACTGGCTGAAGATCGAATATGATAAAAATAAAACAGGCTGGATTCATGGCAGTTTTGTGAGAATCCTGGAACATTGAGGCGCGAATCACTTAAGCCCGCCCCAAACTTCATTCACGAAAAAATCAACTGATCTTCACCTGAATCAGGCACACGCTGCATGGCAGCAGGGTAATATTATATTTGAATGTCCCATTTTGAATGGAAACAGACTCTTCCCGCCCGAACTCTTCCAGATTTTGAACTTTTTTTATATTTTCAATTTCCTCGACATTTGGATCCTGAGGAGCGCCCAGTTCCTTCCATTTTGAATATGAATTGCTGTGCGTTGAATCGATCTGATAGCGTCGAAGCGTGGCGGCTTTAGCGGCCTGGGGTAAATTATTGCAATTCAATTGGAAATCTGCGGTGTCATCGCTGCGTTGCAATTCATCGAAATTCCACAGGACCACTTCGAATGTATTTTCTGAACTCCGTGTGGCAAAACCATCTGTCAAGGGAAATGGCGACCCTGAAGAACTACTTTTCGATTGAAGTTGGATTCGTTCGTACCCCAGTTTTTCAAGGAGCGTGAAAGCATTATACACCGGCTTTTTGATGTTTTCATTGGTGAACAACGACCGATTTCCTTCAAAGAATCGTTTCCCTTCAAAATAGAATGCCCAGGTTGTACAGAATTTGACAGACATTTTTTTGCGCTCGAAGAATTCCAGTAAATATTTCAACATTCGAACGATGAAAACAGAGTAATACGCAGAATTGTTGAACTCCAATTCCGGAAAATCGTACATTCCAAAATTTGTGGCAACGGCCATATCACATTCGTCGAAGAGATAATCGATATTTTTAAATTGGGGAAATTTCTCGAAAACGCTGTTGTATTTTTCCAGAAATGAAAAAATAGTCGCCAGTGAAGGCATTTCGAAAGGTTGTCCTTTTATTGGCCAACCGTTTCCTTTTGCGTGGAATGAAATAAAATCAAGCCGGGCGCCGCGCTCGCCAGTCGCTGCATTTTTACCCTGCGCGCAATGTTTGAGAAATTTTTCGAGAAATGCAGGATTTGCAGCAAGTCCCGGCCCGCCGATGCGAATGGAGGGCATGGCCGCCGTTGCTCCTGCCACCGAGTAATCGTACATCTTGCAATAGTCTTTGATAGAGCTTTTAAAAAAGCCTGAATAATCCGGCTCATTCCACAATTCCCAGTACCATGTCTCGACCTCTTCCTTGCCATATTTGTCAACATAATGCTGCACGGTACGGTAGACAAGGTTTTTCCATTTTGAGTAATCTTTCGGTGGATAGGCCCACAGTTTGTTTCGGTCATAATTATATGTTGGTTTGGGTTTTGGCCCTTTTGAGAGCGCATCCGGCATAAAACCAAGCTCGACAATCGGTTTGCAGTTATTCGATAAAAAGGTCTCAATCACCTGGTCGAGAATGGAAAAATTGAAGAGAGGTTCACCGTCAGGTGTTTCAGAATACACATTGCAGGAACCTGCTGATGGCGACGACAATCCGTTTCCAGTTGTGAATGTATTGTGACATCGGATATAGTAGGGGGCGGACGACAATTTTGAAAATTCATTGAATATTCTTTTCCCGCGCGGGGTGTACGTCCAGTTGATTTCATCGTAACCAAAGGAACGCCAGATTGGGAGGAGCGAACCAATAATTTTTGAACAATCAATTGAGATTTCTGTGATATTCATGGCTGAGAGTAAAATGAAATTGACATATTTTAAAATAGCTGATTTATGCTCTTAAACTTTACATTGATGCTAAAGTTCTCATTTTTCAATTATAAAACTGTAATTTTTTCCTTGACATTCTGTAAGTTATTCCATAATTTATTTCGAAATTATGGACGAGCTCCATCGGTTGTAACCATTTTTCTGAAAGACTACAACAGGCGGCCTGAATCGTTTGTGGTAAATTGTGTTCGAATTTTCCTGTATAAATGACTACACATTTTGATGTGCGATGTTTTAACTGATTGTTTTCAAATAACGGAGGATTGAATGAAAAAAGTCATCGTGCTCGGCGCAGGTATGGTGGGCGCTGCCATTGCCAGGGATCTGTGCGATTATTATCACGTTACGTCTGTGGATATCCGCGCAGAAAATTTACTGAAATTAAAAAATGTAAATTCTCTTGAAACTTTGGAGGCTGATCTTTCTGATACCGAAAAAGTAAAAAAACTGGTCGCGGATTACGACCTTGTCATCGGCGCGGTTCCCGGGTTTATGGGATTCCAGACGCTCAGGGCAGTGATCGAGGCCGGGAAAAATATTGTTGACATATCATTTTTTGAAGAGGATCCCTTCGAACTCGATGAACTGGCAAAGAAACACAACGTGGTGGCAGTCATGGATTGTGGAGTTGCGCCCGGCATGAGCAATATGATTTTGGGCTATCACAATGCACAAATGGAAGTCGAAGCATTCGAATGTTTTGTCGGCGGGCTGCCGGTGATTCGAACCTGGCCCTACGAATACAAAGCGCCATTTTCTCCCATTGATGTAATTGAAGAATATATTCGTCCCGCCAAAATTGTGGTAGACGGCAAAATCCAGATAAAACCGGCGCTATCCGATCCTGATCTGGTCGATTTTGAGGACATCGGCAGCCTGGAGTCGTTCAACACCGACGGTTTAAGGACGCTGCTCAAGACCATGAATATTCCCGAAATGAAAGAAAAAACCTTGCGATATCCCGGCCATATCGATAAAATGAAGGTGCTTCGGGAAACCGGCTTTTTTTCGAAGGAACCGATTCATGTGAACGGCGTTGACATTTCTCCGCTTGACTTCACCACGCGTTTGCTTTTTCCATACTGGAAATTGGAAGAGGAAGAGCCGGAATTTACTGTCATGAAAATAAAAATCACTGGTCGGGAACAAGGTGAAAACCGTGAATATGGTTATTTTTTACTGGATCGATTCGATGAAAAAACCAAGACCAGCTCCATGGCGCGAACGACCGGTTATCCGTGCACTGCCGTCGCCAGATTGGTGCTCGAAAATCGATTCGACACTGTCGGGATTAATCCACCCGAGTTCGTCGGGGTAGATAATGCATGCTTTGGTTTTGTGATAGAATACCTGAAAGCAAGGGATGTCATTTTCCGACAGGAGGTAAAGTAAAATACGCCTGGCAAAGCTAAATATCAATTCAAGTTAATCGATATAGATTGTAAATAATTGTGCTGAATCATAATTTCGCTTGAAAAACAGGGTTCTATTGTGTATATTTTTAGTGTATTTAGGGTTAAATAATCCTGTTATGCTGTTGTCTGGAAATGCGGAATATATAAAGAATATACCAACAAAAATAATAATTATGCGCTGTGAAAAAGAATTCTTTTAAAATATTTCTTTTCATCATAATCGTTTTAGCAGGCGGATGCCTTCTGCTAATGGCAGATTTGCCTGATGAAACAAAAATAAAAACCTATCGGCCTGAAACTACAGTGGCGCACTTCACCGGATTTGACTGGGAAAAAGACGCCATCGTACCGGTACGAAAATATGTTCCGCTTTCTAAAATTTCTCCTGAATTGAGAAGCGCTGTGATTATCAGTGAAGATGATGTTTTTTTTCATCACTCAGGCATAAATCTCACGGAATTGAAAAAAGCATTTCAGGAGAATATAAAAAAGAAAAAATACGCCAGGGGCGCCAGTACAATCACCATGCAGTTGGCCAGAAATGCATTTTTGCACAGAAAAAAAACGATATTGAGAAAAATAAGAGAGATAATTCTCACACGGAGAATTGAAAATGTCTGGACAAAAAAGCAGATACTGGAATATTATCTCAATATTGTTGAATGGGGTGAAAATGTATTCGGCGCAGAGGCAGCGGCGCAATACTATTTTGATAAACAGGCTTCACAATTAAATTTGGCAGAATCCACGCTTTTAGCCGCTATTCTTCCGAACCCGGTTGAATTGGATTTATTCAATAACTTTTCGGGAGCAAAAAAACGACAGTCACGTGTACTCAGATTGATGCGCAATGCAGGTCTGCTCTCGAACGAAGACGTGACAGGGATTCTAAGTCAACCGGTGTACCTGCGGGGTACTCGTCCGCGACTGGAATTAACAGAGATGCCGACGATTTCCATTTTTGAGTCAGCGCTGACTGATCCACGAATTCCCGACAGGTTAAAACGAAAAGCGGATTCTACCGGAATTATATTTTTACCGGAAACGGAAAAAAATTATGTCAAATAAAATACTCTTTATTTTTGCTGCTCTGATTCTAATGCTTTTCCCTGATTTTGTTCCGGGACAGGACTCGACAATAACGAAAATCGGAACAGATTCCAAGCAGGATTCCATTGCCATAGTTATGAGGCAGTTGAAACAAAGCAGCGATCCAATGCTTCGCGCCACACTGGCTCGTTTATATATTGCGCAGGAAAAATTTGATGAAGCGGAAGCTCAATTTAATCTGATTGCTGAAATTGATTCTCTCAAAATTCTCGGATTGACCGGCCTGGGTCAGGTGCATTACTATCGCGGTCCCAGTAAAATAATTCCTTTCGAGCAGTTGAAAGAATTGTTCAAAAAAGACCATTACTCAAAAGCAATTAAAAGGTTTAATCAGGCGCTGGAAATCGATGATACATATTTCCCTGCGCGCTATTACCTGGGGATGGTGTACCAGAAAAAGGGGAAGCCGGATAATCTCCAAAAGGCCAGAGATATTTTCACGGACTTAAACAGGGATGCCCCGGAATACCGGGATGTATATTATCAGCTTGGCTACACGTATTTGCTCTTGAAGAATTATGGCCAGGCCCTGAAGATTTTTCAAAAAATCAACGAAAATCATAATGATTATGCGCGGGCCTCCATTCGAAAGGCAGATGTGTATTATGAAATCGGCAATCCAAAAAAATCAACTGAAAGTTACTTTCAGGGCATTGAGACATTGGTCGATGCGGAATTGCTCGATGAATTGTACAATGAGTTGAAAATGCTTTTATCGCCGGAAGAGAAAGACGAGTTTGAAGCGGTTGATTTGGATGAAAGCCGATCGCTCTTTAAAAAATTCTGGAAACGCCGGGATCCGGATCCGGGCACACCTGAAAATGAACGTTTGATGGAGCACTTCAGGCGGGTGAATCATGCGCGTGAACTTTTTCATTTCACAGCGCCGCCGTATTATGATGATCGTGGAAAAATATATATCAAGTATGGGCCCCCGGATGATCGTTATAATTCACAACTGGGTTCATTACCGGCCAAAGACAACGAATCATGGACTTACGAAAGCATCGAGAAGGGACTTGTCTTTGATTTTGTTTCCGAAGGCGGGTATTTTCGCCAGGTGGAGGACCTGACTGAAGCAGCCATTGCCGGTTATTCCTACGATTCCAGATTATATTTGGCCTCTCAATTGTATTCTAACCGAAGCCATTTAAGCCAGGCGTATGCCAATCTTTCAGTTGGATTTACATGGGACAGGCTGAACAACTATCACAGCGAACGCGCCGAGGCCCTGGAAAAATACCCGGGAGAAATTTACAGACATGATTACAAGGCTGAGAGATTCCCGTTTTTGACAAAATGGGCACAGTTCCGCGGGGACAGCAGCAAAACCCGGATCGAACTGTACACCTCTTTCCCTGGCATTGCAGTGAATTTCGAAAAGCAAAATGGGCGGTTTGTCAACTTTACTGATTTTTATATCGAAGCCCAGGATAGTAATTATGACTCCGTCATCAAAAATCATGATCGATTTTCTATTAAGCTGGAATCATTGGATAATATGCCATCGCGTCAGTTCATTTTTCAGCAAAATTATCATATCGAACCTGGCGAATATGATTTTTCCTTTGTCATAAACAGCAAAGATCAGGCGCGCAAAGGCGTCAAGAAGGAAACAGTTCAAATAAGGAATTTCAATTCCGATGCATTGATGCTGAGTGATATTCAACTATCTTCCGGAATTTCAGCAGAGACGGAAGAATCCAATGAGACTTTCGTAAAAAATGAATTGGCGGTTACACCGTATACATTTTCCAGGGTAATGAAGAGCAGACCGATTCATGTATATTTCGAAATTTACAATTTGACGATGAATCAGGACGGGAATTCAAATTTTGAAATCGCGTATACTGTGAAAACCATTAAACCGCATCGTAACTTTTGGCAGAAAACTGTGGGGAGCATTCCCAGGCTTTTTGCCGGGAAAGATAAAAATATCGTGACCACGTCATCGATTCGTATTGGGGATTCGCGAGATGCGGTTGAGTACATCGCGTTCGATCTGAAAAATTTAGATAATGGAGTGACTGAATTAAAGATTCAAGTCACTGATAAAGTGACCAATCAATATGTCGAAGATATTCGGCAATTCACTTTGTTCGAATAATCGATATCTACGATGATCGGTACAACTATCGTTCAATTCTAAAAAGAATGGAGATTGATTATGAAACAATTTTATTGTCCCTATTGCAATGAAAAACTTTCACATTTGGAAGATTCCATCATCAAAATGAAAGGCGTCCTTGAATGTGAAACATTCAGTTGCGAGGCCGATGTGATTTTACCCAGCACGCTCGGTCATTACAGCGCCATGACAGATGAGTGGATCACAATGCGTGATGGTGCCAAAGTTGATTTCCACTGCACCAACCCTCGTTGTAATCGAAGCTTTACTGCACCCTACGATGATGATTTGGCTGAAATTAAAATGATCGACGAAGAAAATCATGAGTTCATTGTGGTTTTCAATCGTATCTATGGTCAACATTCCACGTTTGTTGTTGATTATAAAAAGAAAAAATTAGAGAATTCGTTCGGTGAAGACAAGAAGCGCTATTTGCATGATTTTGATGAACCAGTGAATTTCTTTGGCGAATAAAAAGGGCAAAAAAAACAATAGGTTGGAAACCGATCTATGGATCGGTTTTTTTATTTTAAAGTCTTGGGCTTCCTCAATCCAATATCACTGGACTACAGCGAATCAGGGACGAGCAGGACTATGGTTCCTCTCATAGATTTTTCTTGACTTTTGTATTTTAAATTATTATAGTTATAGTCTTTGAAATTTGAAAAATACGTGTCGAAATTATCCCACGAATTGCGTGGTTAAGTTATTCATCCCAATAAAAAGGAAAATTATGTCTGAAAAAAAGAAAAAGGGAGTTATTCGTTCTTTTCCTTCAACCTACTGGATCGTGATTTTGTTCGAATTTTTTGAACGCGGTTCTTACTACGGTATGATGAGCGTGCTTTCCATTTACCTGACGGATGTGCTTGGATTTGCCAAGACCGGTGTTGGTCTCATAAAAGGTACCATTCAACCGATTTTATATTTTCTTCCCATTATCAGTGGAGCGCTGGCGGATCGTTTTGGTTATCGCAAGACACTCACTGTGGCTTTTGCACTCCTTGGCGGCGGCTATTTCCTCACCAGTCAGATGACGTCCTATTCTGCTGTTTTTCTTGCGTTGTGCGTGATGGCACTGGGCGCCGGCACGTTCAAACCCATTATCTCCGGCTCCATAGCACGGACAACTGATAAAAGCAATAGCACACTGGGTTTTGGTATCTATTACTGGTCCATCAATCTTGGTGCGTTTCTCTTTCCATTAATTCTTGTTCCATTTCTGAAAAACAGTCCCATATTTGGTTGGCGCTGGGTGATTATTGCATCTGCGCTCGGCACTGGCGCGATGATCATTCCGACATTATTTTTCTATAAAGAACCACCCAAACCTGAGGCTAAAGATAAAGGCAAAAGCTTAAATCTGATAAAGACTGTGGCCAATGCCTTTGAGATCATCTACAGCCCGTTTGTATTAATATATCACTACCTTCGATCTTCGAAACCCGGCACAAAATGGGTCTGGGCGATCATAGTTATTCTCATTGCACTGTCTGTATGGCAGTACAGCAACTTGAAGCCTGTCACAGAGGAAATCGTCGAAGCGACGATTCTTCAGGAAGATACCGCTCTCATATTCAAAGTGGAACGCGATGTAATGCGGAAAAATCCGTACAAAATTGATACATATTTTGTCGAAGAAATTGAAGGTTACAATATTCTGGTTTCAAAGCAGCCCGATATGGAGGCTGCTGAATATATCAAAAAAGTTCATCGGGATGGAAAAGATATTGCCGTGACCATCCAGCATCCTGAGCCTCGACTCGATTCGTTGATTGCGAATCTGAGCAAACAGGTTGCAAATTACGTCCATGTCACAAAGGATAATATGGCGCCGCTTTTTCAGCGTGTTATTTCCGACAGCACCAATCGGGTCGTCGTGACAGTTTTCAAGCCGGACCAATACGAACAGTACAAATCGACTTTGCTGGCTGATGTCCAAAAATATTCATCGCTTTCAGATGTGACGCCTTCCTCGGTCAGTTCACTTGTGGATAAAGCCCAAAATAAAGCGCTGTTAACTGCAAAGCTTGAAAAAAGTGAAAATATTGACAGACCGTACACCATTGAAAAAGGTGAGAATGACGACATTATTCTCACTATACATGATACAGAAACTTATTCAAATTACAAGACTGGGCTTCTTGAGGATCTGCGAGCTTATCCGAATTTAACGACATTGTCGCAAACGCAACTGGATGAACTTGTTGATTCCTCACAACAACGTTCATTTTTCCTGCCATATCTTGTGTTGCTATTTCTCACCAGTCTGCTTATTTTGAAAATTCAAAAGCAATATGTGCAATCAGATAAAGTGAAAAAGGCAATTTACAACCTGGTTTCATTTGCAGGGATTGTTATTATTATCTGGTTAATTCCCGGGCTGGACTTGTTCTCAAGAATTGTCAGCACAGTCATTTACTTCACTGTGTTATCACTTTACACCATTGAAATAGAAGACCAGGAACGGTTCAAAGATAATTTCAGATTTTTATTGATGATTTTCATTTATTCCGGTTTCTGGATTCTCTATTTTCAGATGTTCGATTCTGTGCTCTGGTACGTTAAAGCGTATGTCGATGCGACATCGCTGAATAATTTCGTCAATTCATTTTTGGGGTTTTTTGGCGTGAATATCAACTGGTTTTTTGATGTCGAGCATGTGACAGTCATTAATGCCGGGACGATTATTTTATTGCAGCTCATTGTCTCTAACATTGTGAAAAATTTCAAAGCGCTGCCAACGATGATCACGGGTATTGCCATGGGAACCATGGGCATGGCCATTCTGGCAATCTCCACCGACATCTGGGTATTTATGATGGGCATCATTATTTTCTCAATCGGTGAAATGACTGCGCATCCAAAATTCATCAGCTATGTGGGGTTGACTGCGCCCAAAGATCGGGTGGCCACTTACATGGGATATATCTTCTTATACGGCGTCATCGGCAGCAGTATCGGTGCGATTCTTGGGGCGAATATGTACGTCCATTTTGTGGACAAGCTCAATCAACCGCGCACTTTGTGGCTCATTTTCAGCGGGATCGGAATTATTACGATCGTCGGTCTGTTGCTATTCAATAAATTTGCTCCCAAAAAGTCGGAAGAAGATTAATGAAATCCTTTTTTAGTGTAAAGCATTAAATAAATTGAATGAATATCAAATCGGGTATTTCCCCCGCCTTTGACAAGGAAATACCCGATTTAGAGAATAGACTCACGCGGCTTTTCCCTTGCAGATAAAATAATATTTTAAATTTAGAATCAATTAGAAATCTATTCCCTAATTTTTAAAACAGTCAAATTTTAAAATGTTTTTGGGTGAATCAATATCAGGAGGTGTGAATTATGGCAGAAAAAACTTCGGGAAAAAAAACATACAAATTCAAAGCAGAGATCAAGCAATTGCTGGATATTCTGGCAAGATCGCTCTACACAAACCGTGAAATATTTGTCAGGGAACTGATTTCCAATGCAGCGGATGCGCTGGACAAGGTGCGTTTCGAGAGCATTCGCGGCGAAGAGATCTATCAGTCGGAAAATCCATTTGAGATTCGGATCAATCTGGATAAAGAGAATAAAAAGTTCACCATCACCGACAGTGGCATTGGAATGACCCGTGAAGAGCTGATTTCCAATATCGGAACGATTGCTCACTCGGGCTCCTCTGAATTTTTGAAAAGCATGGAAGAAAATGAACAAAAAGGCCCTGATTTGATCGGTCAATTCGGTGTTGGATTTTATTCCGTATACATGGTTGCGGATAATGTGACAATCACAACGCGCTCCTATTTGAAAGACGCTAAGGCCTACCAATGGAGCAGTGATGGCAGCGGTTCATTCAAGATTGAACCGTTGGAGCAGGCGCCCAGAGGAACCAAAATTGAAGTGAATCTCCGAGATGATGCGGTGGAATTTGCAGAAAAATATCGAATTGAAAATGTGATCAAAAAATATTCAAATTTTGTGCCGTTTCCCATTTTTGTGGACGGGGAACAGGTGAATAAAATTTCAGCGCTGTGGCGCGAACCAAAGTCATCCGTCAAAGAAGATCAATATAAAGAATTTTATAAATTCTTTGCCAATAGCAGTGAAGATCCCATAAGCTGGCTCCACTTTTCTGCGGATGCTCCCATTCAGCTCAACAGTTTGCTCTTCATTCCAAAAACAAACTATGAAACATTGGGCTTCAGCCCCGGGGAACATGGCGTCAATCTTTTCGTTAAACGGGTTCTCATCCAAACGGATAACAAAGATCTCCTGCCAAAATATCTACGATTCGTCCAGGGTGTTGTGGATACGGAAGACCTGCCGCTGAATATTTCCCGTGAAAGTTTGCAGGAAAATACAACGATTATAAAAATTGGCAGCTTGCTTGTGAAACGAATTCTGGCGCATCTCAAAAACATAGCAGAAAATGAGCCGGAAAAATACCGGGAATTCTGGGGTCAATTTGGGAGAATTCTCAAGGAAGGGTATTCTGATTTCCCCAATCAGGAAAAAGTGGCCGAGTTGTATCGGTTCAATTCTTCTGCTTCAAAAGATGAAAACGAACTTTTTTCGCTGGATGAATATGTCGGTAGAATGGTGGAAGGTCAGAAGCATATTTACTATCTGTCCGGTCATAATCGCGAAGCGCTGGAAAATAATCCCCACATGGAAATTTTCAGGCAAAAAAGCATTGAAGTGCTTTACCTCTACGATCCAATCGATGAGTTTGTGCTCAGTGGTTTGCGGATATTCAAGGAAAAGGAAATTCATTCCGCTGATAAAGCTGACCTTGAAGCATTGAAAGAAGTCAAATCAGATAAAGAGGAACCGGAAGACGAAAAGAAAACAGAGCGCAAGAGAAACGAAAAACGCGACCTGGACAAGCTGTGCACACGAATCAAGAATATTCTCGGAGACCAGGTGGAAGAAGTTCGTCTTTCTGAGCGGCTGACGAGCAGTCCGGCGGTGCTGGTATCCAAAGACGATGGCATGTCCTCGCAGATGGAAAAAATTCTCAAAAGTGTGAATCAGGATATGACGCCGATTAAAAAGGTGATGGAAATTAATGGTGATCACGCCCTGGTGAGAAATATGCTGAACATTTTTAAAAACAATGCAAAGGATGATTATCTCACCAAGGCTGCGGAAGGACTATTTTACAGCGCGCAAATTCAGGATGGATTTATATTTGATCCCAATAAAATGGTGCCAGTCATGCAGTCCGTGCTCAAAGATGCCACGGACTGGTATTTAAAAGATAAGCAAATGACGGATGAAGATGAAAAATAAAATATTTTCTTCGCTTTAACTACATGAAAAAAGCCTCCGGTAAATTGATTTCGGAGGCTTTTTTTGTCTTGGATTATGACATCTAATTTTTACTGAAAAGATTTTGCCCGGCTTTGTCCATATCGATATACAGATGTAAATCCTCATTGATGCGAAATGTTTTCCGCGCTTTCCAGTTTTGATACCCCGGGTAAATCAGCTCAATTTTGTGGGTGCCGGTGGTTACTTTTTCGTTCGTGAGCGGGCTCTTGCCCCAGAACTGGTCATTGATGTAAATATGGGCGCCCTTTGGTTTGGAATTAATGGTTAACAGTGCGCGTTCGCTCTTTTTGTAAAGATCGACTTCGAATGTCGTTACCGTATCCGGTCTGATTTGATAGACTCCTTCAAAAATGTTGTAACTATCCCCGGCGCTGATTCGGAATGTATGCGGACCGGTCAGCAGCCGCTTAAAAACGATAAATCCGTCACTAAATTTATGCGTGCTTTTACTGTCCTTAAACACAATTCCTTCCTGAACATTTATTTTCAGCTCAATACCCCCGAGATGCTTTTTTGCATATTGTTGAAATCCCACGTAGCCAATCCCGCTGAAAATGATTAGAAAAAATAGCAGAGCAAAAACCGGTTTCCAGCGGCGTGGACGTGGCAGAGGAATTTCGTGTTCTTCAGGACGCCCCATGGCCATGGTTTCCGTGGCATGCAGCGAGGTGATTTTTTTCATCATATCGCTGAGCTGATGTTTGATATTTACCTGATTTTCCCATTTCAAAAATTTATTGATGTCCTGTATCATATCAGAGATAAGCAGGTATCGTTTTTCTACGGAGCGATTCATGGCTCGATTTATGACCCTTGTCAGTCTGCGCGGAAATTTTCTGTCGTAGACCCGCGGAGAACGGTATTTCCCCTGGCTGATCAATGTGAAGAGCTCTGTGTTGGTGCTGGCTGTAAACGGTCTGAATCCTGTGACCAGTTCATAGAACATCACCCCGAGTGAATAAATATCGGTTTGTTCGGTTATTTCATCGCCATTCAATTGCTCCGGTGACAGATAGGTTGGGGTCCCCACGATGACGCCGGTTTTGGTCAACTCATTCGGGGATTCATTTTTGGCCAATCCAAAATCAATGATCTTTACTTCCCCCTGGTCAGAAACCATCACATTGCTGGGCTTGATGTCGCGGTGAATGGTATTGTGTTCGTGTGCATATTCAAGGCCACGAGCGACCTCACGTATGATCATTGCAGCAATGGTGGGGGACAGGGGAGACATGGTTGAGAGAATGGTTTTTAAATCCATGCCATTAATATATTCCATGACCAGATAATAATCTTCACCAAATTTAAAAAAGTCGTACGTGGATACAATATTTTCCTGGGAAAATGATGCGGCCACAACCGCCTCTCTTTCAAACCGTTTTATCATTTCCGGGGAGGGCTGTTTCAATTTCTTGAGAACGACATAACGATCCAGCGAAGGTTGACGAGCTTTAAAAATGTGCGCCATGCCGCCGTCGCCTATTTCCTCGATGATTTCGAATGATCTTATTTTTTTTCGGGTTGGCATCATTGTATTTATTTGAAAGTGTTTATTTACTGACCGTTACCTGATTTCTGCCATGCTGCTTTGAATAGTAAAGCGCCATATCTGCCGCCTGGATGATCTCCCTGTCGGTATAACCATTCAGGGGATAACTTGCAACCCCGATGCTTATCGTAATGGGTTTCACCAGTTCGAATTGGCTTGATACGGCGATCTTTTCCCGAATTTTTTCAGCGACCTGTTGTGCATTTTTGAGTTCGGTTTCCAGCAGAATAATCGCAAATTCCTCTCCGCCGTATCGAGCCACCACATCGGTTTGTCGAATGAGATTTTTGAGCTGATTGGCAATCCATTTCAAAATTTTATCGCCCTGCGGATGTCCGAATTCATCATTGATTTTTTTGAAGTGATCAATATCAATGAGCATTAGCGACAGAGAATGTTCATATCGCGCATCCCGAAGAATTTCCGATTTAAGAAATTTGTCAAAGAAACCTCGATTCGAAATCTTGGTCAGGGAATCTGTGGTCGCAGCAGCTTTCAATCGTTTGCGGCTTTGTGATACAACATTATGGATATTTTTCAATTCCTTTTCCAATGGGCTGCCTTTTTCTACCTGGCTCATCAGCTCAGAGAATTTTTTGTGAATGATTATGGAATCGTCACTTCTCCCCTGATTTTGATTTTCGATTTTTGAAATGGGTTTTGTTAAAGGCATATCAAATCTGGAGACGACTGTGATGGGAATTCCGCCAATGGTAATCAGATCATGATTTCTTAATCGAGTCTGAACCACTTTTCGATCGTTGACAAAAACTCCGTTTCTGCTATTCAAATCCTTGATAAAACAATCCTTACCATTATAGGTGATGCTTGCATGTTTGCGAGATACTGTGGAATCAGGAAGAATAATTTGGTTTTCCATGTCTCTGCCAATGGTGTAGGTCATCCCCGGCTGAGGCACTAATTTTTTATTGCCCAAATATTTGATTTCAACAATTTTTTTCATGAATGGCGTTAACTCCTGGGATAAATAGAAAAGAAAATAAAATGACCGGTAACTGGATAATTGACTTGAGAAATTGATAAATTAATTTTTATAAAATTTAGCCTGAATTATTCACAGATTTCTACTTAAACATATATAATTAGATGTTATTAATGAGATTAACGAGATGTGTGAAATTTAACAGAGTTTGATATAACGAATTCTGAATTAAGCACCATTCAGGCTATCTGGATTCCTTAATGAATTACAATGAATAATCCAGGTTAGGTAACTTTCAAGAAACTTGAATTTTTTCCTGTTGTCATTCCCGCACGCCTGCAAAGTTTCATTATATTTTTAAATGAATGCAGACTTTGCTTTTAGTCGTAGATCCGCCATCTTTTTGGAGGACGGGAATCCATTAATTTTATAGATGTTGAAATGCATATCGAAAAATCAACAACTGACGAATTAGGCGTTTCTCTTATAAAATTAGATTCGATGCATTTCCGAATTTCTGACACTATTCAGCTTGACTTCAAAAATATTAGGTATAAAATAATAATTCTTACCCTCATCCCCGGCCCTTCTCCCGGTGGGAGAAGGGAGTTCAATAGAACCTGAAGGAAGGTAAAGTAAGTCATCGAATTTGCAATTCCTGAAAACAGAATCAAAGTAATAAATTAAACTTCGAGTTTTTGAGTCTTGGAGGCTGAATAGTTACAAATTTAGATTAAATTGATATAGGTAATTGAATGTTATGTCACTTAAAACATGTTTTACTTATATGTTTAATATCGGAAGTTTCATTGATTTCGTTAGTGAAACATTGAAAAATGGAAAAGTATTTTTATGCTCAAAAATGGAGAAATAGAAATCAGGTTTCTGGAATACGCAATATTAGTTGAATGAATTAACTGAAAATTACATCATTTAACAGGAACAAATCGAATGAAATGACGTTGCAATAACTTAATTGAATTGATGAAAAAAAAGACAGAGGGCATGACATGGAGAAAAGAAATTTAGGAAAAAATGGCCCTGAACTAACGACAATCGGTTTGGGCGCCTGGGCAATTGGGGGACCCTGGGCATGGGGATGGGGAAAACAGGATGATGAGAAATCCATTGCTGCCATCCGAAAGAGTATTGATATGGGGATAAACTGGATCGATACGGCTGCAGTGTACGGTTTGGGCCACTCTGAAGAAATTGTCGCCAGGGCATTGGAAGGATACCAGGACAAAGTTTTTGTTGCCACGAAATGCGGACTTGCCTGGAATGAAAAAAACAAGGTGCGAAGGGACCTCACACCGAAAAACATCCGTCGTGAAATCGAGGCGAGCCTCCGGCGATTGAATCGCGATTTCATTGATCTTTATCAGTTTCACTGGCCAGATTCATCCACACCGATCGAAAAATCATGGGAAGAAATGATCAAGCTTAAAGAAGAGGGGAAAGTCAGGTATGTTGGCGTGTCAAACTTCGATGTTTCGCTCATGGAACAGTGTTTATCCATACATCATATCGATTCCTTGCAGCCGCCGTACAGCATGCTGTCCCGGGAAGTTGAAAAAGATATTCTTCCATTCTGCGAGAAAAATGGTATTGGTGTCATCGCTTACAGTCCCATGCATTCAGGCCTTCTCACCGGCAAGTTCGATGTCGAAAGATTGCAGCCCGATGACTGGCGCTTGAAGAGCAGCGATTTCAAAGGCGAGCGATTGCATCGGAATCTTGATTTTGTGGGTGCACTTCGACCTATTGCGAACAAATATCAAAAAACAGTGGGCCAGCTTGCCGTGGCCTGGGTGTTGAATCATTCAGCAGTTACTGCAGCGATTGTTGGCGCGCGCAATGCAGATCAGGCTGAAGAAAATATCGGCGGGGCAGACGTGGAAATTGAAAACACAGATGTGGAAAAAATCAATTCGCTGTTGAAAGAATTACATCATTAGAAAATTATGGTAGTACTTTATCATATTTCAAATGTGGGTACACCATTGGACTCTACTACAAACTACATAGTTGCTTATTTTATACGAATAAAGAATTATTTACCAGGAATATAACTACCAAAATGAAATCCACTGCTCAAGCAATTCTCACCGAAGCGCCTGTTGCTCAACCGTCCATAAATCGGAAAAAATTATGGATCGCAACCGGAGGGCATTTCACCACTGATTTATACAATGGATTTTTAGCGCCACTTTTACCAATCATTGTAGTGAAGCTTGATCTGTCGCTCGCTCTGGCCGGGCTGTTGCTGTCCATCTTTTCTATTTCCAATTCGTTGTTGCAGCCGCTGGCCGGCATGTTGTCCGACCGAATGAACCGCAGCTATTTCATTCTTTTCGGGCCTGTCATTGCCGGTACGTTCATGGGATTTATCGGGTGGGTAAATCAATACTGGACGCTCATTCTGATTCTTGTTGGCAGCGGCATTGGAACATCCATCTTTCATCCGCAGTCGGCAGCACTCGTCGGCGGGCTGGATCACCAGCGCAAGGGTTTGTCCATGTCGGTTTACAGTATGGCCGGTGCGCTGGGTGTCTCAGTTGGTTCGATCATTATTGTTCCGCTCACAAACCAGTTTGGGTTGAAAGCATCGATCGTGACAATTTTACCTGCATATCTATTGTTTATTTATTCTTTTAATTTTCTCAAAGAAAATGTCGTCAGAGCTAAAAAACGCAAAATCAATTCAAACCTGATGGATGCCATAAAAGCGAACTGGGTACCTGTTTTGATGCTGCACATTATTGTTGTCATTCGGGCGATTTTAATCGTATCTTTTTCCGGCTTTATTCCGTTATTTTTGACATCACAGGGCGAAACACCATTCTTCGGCGGATTGGCGCTGGCAGTTTTTCAGATATTTGCCACGATCGGCATTCTCGCCGGCGGCCATGTGTACGATCGCATTGGGCCGCGAAAGACGCTGATTCTGTCATTCATGTTTATTCTTCCACTGGGTTTGCTGACCGTGAATGTTACTCCTGTTTGGGCGCTGCCATGTCTGGCAATAATGGGATTTATGCTGACTTTTTCCACGCCGGTCAATATTATTCTGGGACAGCAAATTGTGCCGCAGAATGCCGGCTTTATGTCTGCGTTAATGATGGGCTTTGCGTGGGGAGTGGCTGGATTATTGATGACACCCGTCGGCGCGGTCGCGGATATTTGGGGCCTTCAGACAACGCTGACTGCCATCAGTTTTGTTGCGCTGCTCGGCTTGATTTTAGTGATGATCATTCCTTTCGGGCGTTTCACTGCCGAATCGCAATAAATTTCAGCGGGCGTGAATGAATGCTCTGCAATTCACGCCCGTCAATTTCCAGCTCCTGAAATTAAAACAATTTCACTTCATTCATGTCAACCACAAGTTCCTCGCCGGCGATTTGTTTTAGTTTTTCAAGATTTCCAACATAGACAGAAAACTTAATCGTGTGTTCCAATTTTTCATTGGGCGCCAGTTCTTTGGCCGGGCCGTGACATTCAATTTCGCAGAAGCCGCCAAAACGACCATCGTCATTGTACATTTGAATGACGTCGCCGTAGTCAAAAGGACGTTCCCAGGGTCGGTCCAGGTACAAACCATTGGGATCCACTTTGAAGTCTTTCACATAGAGAATCCCATCTTCGCTGCCTTGCTGGTATGACAGATAAGCAATACCATTCCGGGCTGCCCAGGGTGCTATTCCCAATTTGCAGCGAAACCGGCCGTCAATTTTTACGGTCATCCAGTCTTCACCCATGGCCATTCGTTCAGGCGGAACCGTGTTGAAATTCTTCGGACCATAATCCCGGTAAGTCACGTTATTGTATCCCGGATTTTTGACGATGGGGATGATCATCGTGCCGGCCGTGTCCAACTGAATGAGGCTCCACAGTCCGACATGTTCCACATCTTTTCCGACGGTGACATCGGATAAATTATGCAGCTCATGCGTAAATTTCATGCCGACGTATTTCAAACCTTCTGGCAGGTCTTCCGGCGGTGTGTCGAGAATTTCAACTTTTCGAACAAGCTCAAGGTGATAGGCCTGATCCTTGACATTCGTTATTTCAAAATCATTTGAGCAGATAACAAGCTTATCTTCCTGCGTATCCAGCTTATACGTGCCCGGATCCATGACAGCCGGGACGAACCAATTCTGTTCTTTGTCCAGATAAAACGTGGCTTCCGGAGAAATCCATGAGCGGGCCCCTCCGATATTCCAGTTCCACGTTTCACCAGTCCAGAATTCCGGTTTTGCCATATTGGGATTGGGCCAGATTAAATTTTTTCCCTGAAGACCATCAACGCCGAGCGCGACAACTTTGCCGCCGTATTCCGGGGCGATGGCCAGCATGGCGCCGGTTTTATTCCCAAGAACGATAATCGGGGTGTACTCTTCCATAACGCTCACCAAATCATTGACATTGCGAATCATTTTTTTATCTCCTCCGCATGAAAGTAATACAACAAAAACGAGAATAAAAATTACCCAGTGAGATTTTTTAAGCCACATCGTTTTTATTCCTCCTTGTTTGTGAAATATATTTTTAAAAATACCGGGAATTACCCTGAATAATTAATCCATGAAAACACTTTTTGAACGATCTGAAAAAACAAAATGAGGTGTCATAACGCGAATCTCATTTGAAGGTGGACTCTCGTTGTTCACTCGATCCAATGCAGTAACTGTGTAAAAATATACCTGACCCGATTCGATTTCTGAGTCTAAATAAAATGTGTCTGCAGCCGCGGTGATATGAATGAGGTTTTGTGCATTGCGAAAATCCACAGGGCTGGTTGAAGAACGAAAAATATTATAACGCCGCACATCGGTCGGTTCAATGAGACTGTCCGGCGGGCTCCAGATTAAAAGCAGTTTGCCGGTTGACGTGAATTTTGCGCGCAGATTTCGCGGATCCATTGGTGGGATATCGTCTTTCCAGCTCATGGCCGGGAGGTTGGCTAAATAGCGAAAACCATCGTTATTAAATTTATTTAAAGATTTTTGCAAACCGCTGAAGCTAAAAAATACCACGCCATTTCCATTATTCTTTCGTGTGAAAGTAACCTGCCTGGCGGCTTCATCCCGGGACCAGCCTTTGGAGCCAATCTTGTTCAATGATATGCCCGGAAAAATGAATCGCTCGCGCTCAACATTGAACCAGTCCTGTACAATTGAGGTAAACGGCGCTGTCGGGTGACTGGATGGGACGTAAACCATGGGGATGATGAAGTCAATTTTCTTTTCAGCGATCCATGTTCGGGCGTCCTGATAAACAACATGATACCCATTCCAACTGCTAAAGTTATACCTCCCAATGACCGCTGCTGAAATTTTGAGCCACGGTTTCGCTTGGGTTGCTTCGTCGTAAAATTCTCGTACGAAGGTATGAATGTTTTCGCGCTGCCAGTCGTCCCAGTTCAATTGTTTCGGATTTCCGTCCGGCGAATTGAATAAGTAAAGACTCACAGAATCCTGACTGTAGCCGCGGCTGTTGGAGCCTTCGGGGTAGCGAATATAGTCAAAATGGAATCCGTCGATATCGTAATTGTTCACAATTTCCATGGCAACGTCGAGAATGTAATCGCGGGCCTCCGGAATGCCCGGACTTAAACTCACATAATGGGAACTCAGCGGCATACGTTTCCCGTTTTTGTCGCAGATAATCCATTCGGGATGGGCGTTGTAAACATTTTCAGGCGTCGTATGAGGTGGCGGGGTTGTTCCTCGCCAGGCAGGGAATGTATTGAACCAGGCGTGAATTTCCAGACCGCGATTATGCGCCTGTTGAACAGCATAGTCGAGGGGATCCCAGCCGGGGTCTTTGCCCAATGTGCCGGTGAGCAAATCCGACCACGGCTCCATCGTCGAGCGATAAAACGCATCGCCGTTTCCACGAATCTGGAATATAATAAAATTAATTTTTGCTTTTTGGGCGAGATCGAAAATGTGATTGATGCGTTCTTTTTGTGCTTCAGCGCGATTCGTGCCAGAATTGACCGCCCATTCCCAGCGTGTTACCCACAAGCCGCGGGCTTCTTTTGTTCCCGGATATTCTCGTTCGCAAATTGAACCCAGTAACAAAAACGATGAGAAAAGAAAGAGAGATGTTTTGAATATCTGTTTCATGCAAACCTCAGGATTTAAATCGATGAGGAAAAGGAATTAAAATTGAAAGCATCTTTATTTCTTATCGAACATATCGTGCAGTTTTTGTTTTCGTTCGTCAAAAAAAGGCTGTGCATCTTGTCTGGAAAAAGTTCTCTGTTCAAAATCTCGGGTGAACAGATTGGAAAGAAATCGTCCTTCAAAATCGGCGATTCGTTTGCCGTAAATGTGGAATGAATCCGATTCGTCTATGTAGCGTCCGATTTTTACGGTTTTGCCGAGGCGTTCTCCCACTTCTTTTGCAATGTATTCCATAACATGAATGAAGGCAAAACAATTCATGAACGATGCATCGTAGGCGTCGCGACTGCGGAACCTGATGTTCATATTGAGCGTGGGCTTGTCCTGTTCATCATTGAGAATTCTGAACCACATGCTCTGAAGACAAGCCGGATCGTAAATGTCAGTATCCATGTAAGGCTGCCAGGTAATGGCCTGGGCCTGACGTGTGTAAGGCTGTTCAGCGAGTTTTTCGATCACATATTGAATCTGATTAATATGCACAAACGGGTACTTTTTGCCATCGATTTCTTTTTCAACCAGCGTGACATAATCATGATCTAACAGAAAATGCGCAGTCTCGAATTGAAAGAATCTCTTTTTTTCGGAGTCTGCAAGTCCGCACAAAATTCGGTCGAATTCACTGAGCGGCACTTCGTAGTTGAACAGGCGGCCGTGGTACGTGTACTGCCATTTGGTGTCTTCAGGGTTCAGCGGATCGCGGATCCAGTGATCTTTGATGCCATCGCGCACTTCCTGCACATATTCTTCCAAATCCTCAAAACCGCCGGGAATGCCGCCCATGTGGATCATCGGCTCCGATGCCGGTTGTTCGATGGAAATCAGAACGGAGCAATCCTTGCTCGGTGGATCGATGTAATTACCCTGTTTGTCCTTGGCGTCATATTGTGTGCGAATTTCACAGCCGTGGAAATAAAGTCCCAGCATGGCATTTTCCCAGGCTTCGGCCAGGGTTTTGCCACTCACAGCGATAACTGGAATGTTACCATTTTCAGCCGGGCTAACGAGATGAATTCTGTCCGTTTTTTGATCGAGAATTGCTTTGAGTTGAGATGTATCCATAGAAAAATCCTTATTTAATTTGAATTGTAACTATTCAGCCTCCAAGACTCAAAAACTCGAAGTTTAATTTATTACGTGATTCTGTCTTCAGAAATAGCAAATTCGTTAACTCTCTTTATCTTCCTTAAAGCTCTATTGAACTCCTTTCTCCCATTGGGAGAAGGGCCGGGGATGAGGGAAAGAATTATTACAATATATCTAATTTTTTTGAAGTCAAGCTGAATAGTGTCAGAGATTCTTTGAATCATAGAATCTAATTTATTTCGAAAAACTTTATTTCGGCATAATAGTACTACTTCGTCAGATTACCCTTTTTCTGTCATTTCCTCT
>CAZSBG010000052.1:0-41332 GCA_964605145.1 uncultured Cytophagia bacterium
CTCACTTTTTTTTAAATTGAATCGTACAGCAAAAACCTAACCGGACGATGCTGATACTTACTACTACTTTTTACTTGACTTTAATAAACCAGACTCAAAAACTCAAAGTTTTATTTATTACTTTGGTTTTGTCTTCAGGCATTGCAAATTCGAGAATTACCTTTACCTTCCTTCAGGTTCTATTGAACTCCCCTCTCCCATTAGGAGAAGGGCCGGGGATGAGGGAAAGAATTATTACCTTATATCTAATTTTATTGAAGTCGAGCTGAATAGTTACCATTTTTTTTAAACCAGGTTCAGCTTTTCAGAATCGACAATTTACAAGTATCTTTTTCTTCGTGCCTTTGAGACTTTGTGGCTGAACAGTTACTTTCTTTTTAATCGTTGCCGTAAAAAACATAACGTTATTTGATAGCGGGCTTCATTTTTCCTTTGCGCCCATTGCGTTAAATTTTTTTTCGCTGTTCACGAAAAAAATGAAACTTTACTGTACTTAAAGAGTATATACAGTATAATCAATGGGGTCAATGACGATTCTATGGAGCAAACGGGATGTTATTTCAATTGACAGAATTATCCGAAGAGCCGCTGCACAGTCAAATATCGCAGCAGTTGACAGAAAAGATCATCGATGGCGATTTGGCTGTGGGGCAGCAATTGGAGTCGTTCCGAACCCTGGCGCGCAAACAGCATGTCAACGTCAGTTCGGTCAAACGCGCGTATCATGATTTAGAGCAGCAGGGATTGATAACCTCCCGCCGCAGCCGCGGATTTTATGTCGCCTCCCTCTCGGAGGAACAAAAAAGAGCCATTGCCAATCAACGCCGGCTCGGTTCAAATTCTTCATTGAATGTTTTAGAGGCTTTTTCCAGAGAGCTTATTTCGGTATTCGACCCTGAAAAACTGCGCGAGATAATCGAAGAGAATTTGAAAATCCATTTTTGTGTGGACCGGGTCTGTTTTGTGATGTACGATGACCAGTCGGAAAAATTCACATGGCTCGATTCGTCAGCCCAGCAAGAGCAAGTGCATATTGTTGAAACTGATGAATTATTCACCCGGGCCGCCGATTCGAAAATTCCAATTTCTTTGAATGCCCTGAATGAGTTCGAATTAAACACACCGTTTGGAAAGGAACTGGCTCGACAGGACATCGAAATTTTGGTTCCTTTGCATGAGACCGAAAAATTATTGGGATTCATCCTGTTGCCAAATAAATTGAGTGGCGCAACCTACACAGCCGAGGAATTGAACCTGCTTTTAATTGTGGCCAATCAATTCGTGACCACACTGTCCACCGCTCGATTTTATGTGGAGGCCGTGGAAAAACGTCGCATGGAGGAAGAGCTATCCATGGCGCGTCAGATTCAGGCGAACCTGCTTCCCGAAACCTTGCCGGAAAACAACCAGATTTCTGTGGCAGCGGCATCGATTCCATCCCGCGCAGTGGGCGGTGATTTTTACGATGTCATCCAAGTTGATGAAAATCGCCTCGCTCTTGTCATTGCCGATGCCTGCGGAAAAGGCTTGCCGGCAGCGCTGTTGATTTCCCAGATTCAGGCCATGATAAAAAGTGAGATCAATAATGGCAACTCCATTCCGGCCATTCTCGACCATTTGAATAAGCAGGTGTTTCGCCATACGCCGGTGGACAAATTTGTCACGCTGTTTTTCGGAATTTATGAGATGTCCAGCGGTGCTTTCGAATACACGTCTGCCGGACATAATTATCCAATCCTTCTTCGGAGCAACGGCGATTTTGAATGGCTCAACGCCGGCGGTCCGGCATTCGGTCTGCTGGATGACGCGAAGTACGAAACGGAAAAAGTCACGCTGCAAAAAAACGATTTTCTCCTGCTGTACACGGATGGCATCACCGAAACAATGACCGAACAACATGAAGAGTATGGCGAGGAGCGATTGCTTGGCACGGCGCTGGAATGCCGCTGCTGTGGAGCGAAAGACATGGTCGACACTGTGCTGGACGATTTGTCTGAATTTTACGCCGGCAATCACCTGCTGGACGACCGAACGATTTTGGCGTTGAAAAGAAATAATTAAATTTTGTTCACCATTTTTTGGGAAATCTATTTTAGATTGTTTCTTGTTCAGATTTCTATCTTTTGAATTAGAATTTAAATTTCACGCGCCTAAGGACGCATTTGCCCATGGCATGATCTGTCAAAATCCGTGTCATCTGCGTCCAAATTTTTATTACATCGAAATATACTATTCTATAAATTGAACACGAGGAAAACATGATTCTCAATTTGACTGACCTTTCTGATGAGCCATTGCAGGGCCAGATATCCCGACAGATTCGGGCGAAAATCCTGGTTGGCGAATTGCCTGCCGGCACCAGTCTCCCCTCCATTCGCGCACTGGCCCGGGAACAGCATGTCAGCGTAATTACCGTGCAGCGCGCTTACGAACATTTGATGCACGAAAGCCTGATTCACTCGCGGCGCGGCAAGGGGTTTTTCGTATCAGAGCTGCCTTCGGATGAAAAGAAGAAAATGGCGATTCAGCGGTTCAGCGATAAAATTGAACCCATCATCAAGGTTGCTTTGGCTGAAGGCTTGCAGCCAAAGGAAATCCGAAATGAAGTAAAAGCTTTGATTGAGGAAAATACAAGTTAGAGATGAATAAAATCAAATATGCTTCTTATTAGCAGTCGATACGTGTTTGAAAGAAATGAAAAAAATAAATTATTACTTCGTGTCTTCGAGTCTTGGAGGCAAAAAAAAACAAGGAGTAAAAAAAATGAGTTCAGCGTTTGAATTTAAGAATGTTTTAAAAACCTACCCGGAGTTCCAGTTAGGACCGCTCAATTTTGAATTGGAGCCGGGAACCGTGCTCGGTTATGTCGGTCCCAATGGTTCCGGCAAAACTACGACCATGCACTGCCTCGTCGGATTGGTGAAACCCGAGAGCGGCGGCATGACCGTTTTCGGGCGAAGGAACGATCCCAATAACCCTGACTGGAAATTTGATATCGGCTATGTCGGCGATGTGCATGTGTTTTACGAAAACTGGACAGCCGAAAAGAACCTGAAATTTCTATCTCAGTTTTATCCCAACTGGTCGGAGAAGCGAACAAATGAACTGGCAAGCCGGTTCGACCTGCCGTTGAAAAAAAAAGCCAAAGAGTTGTCCGGCGGAAATCGTGTGAAACTGTCGCTGATCGCCGCGCTGGCCCATTCTCCGAAATTGCTTTTGTTAGATGAACCGACCTCCGGCCTGGACCCGGTGGTTCGCACCGAAGTCCTCGACACGTTGTTCGAAGTGCTGGAAGATAGTGAACGATCCATTTTCTATTCCACCCATATTTTGACGGACATCAGTCGTCTGGCCGATGAACTGGCATTTTTGAGCAATGGACAAATCATTCAGCGAACAGCCAAAGATGACCTAATTGATCTCTGGCGGAAAATTTCTTTTCGGTTCTCAGACGAAAAAATCGCCGCGGCCGGTATTATTTCTCACAAGCAGGAAGGCGCGGACCACCAGGTTATCAGTTCGGATTTTAAAAAGACGTTGTCTGACCTGAAAAAAATGGGCGCGGAAAATATTCAGGATAATCGCATGACCATCGATGAAATTGCAGTGCAAATTCTGAAGGGAGTAAAAAATGTGGCGCATTCTTAAAGCGGATCTGGCTTACAATAAATTAGTCCTGTTCATCGCCTATAGCCTGGTATTTTTTCTCAAATTCGGGGCGCTTTACCAGGAGATTTTCAGTTCTCTCATCATCGCGTTTATTGCCATTGGTATCATGGGTTCGGAAAGCGATAAAGAGCGGCGGGAGAGATTGCAGATGCTTTTGCCAATTCCTGCGAAAACCCTTAGTGCATCCCGGCTGCTGTTTGTGATAATTTTTCAGGCCGGCATGTTCATCCTGTGGATGATTACGGCGTTGGTCGAACCCTGTGGAAGCCTTCTTCTCACCATTTGTATTATGTTCATTGCGAACGCGCTGTTTTTTATTTTGATCAACAGCCTGATTCTTTACACGGATCTGGGTTTTTACCGAAACAAACGTTACCGGTATATTTTCTGGGCTGTAGTGCTCATCATTGCGCCCGCAATCGCCTGGATTTTCTATAACGGGAAGGTGTTGTTTTTCCTTCAGGAAAATGCTTCCATGACCGCTGTTGTCATTGAAACGATTGTTTACAACCTGATTTGTCTGGCTTTCTTTTTCGTGAATTATAAAGTGTTTTTGGGTCGCTCATCGTATTTGAAATAGGGATTTTGAAATGTGGATTTACCAGGGCCGGGGTGATTTTACATTCAGGAAATTTTTGGCCATGCGGTGTCATCACCTTCATTTCTGCAATTTGCGACATTGAACGGCCTGGTTCTTTTTGTCAACGCCGCGGGATTGCTGCAGCGCGATTTGATGTACATTTATTGGCAGAAGAAATTAATTTATGTCGCGTGGATTGGCTTCTACGCAGCGGCATTGTTACCATTTTACATTGTGACTAATTTTTTCGGTGTGTTCGGGGAAGATACGGCACTTCAAACTTTTCTGCTGCACCTGTCGCATTCGCCTCTGTGGATCAATGTGCCGGGCATCGGATTTTCAATTTTAGCCTGGATGGCTTTCCTTCGACGGCGTTCTTATATTTGATTTTTGTGAAATAAAACCATTGCACTTTTTGAAAAATATCCCTATAATTTGTTGAATCCAGTTTCATCGAAATGCCATTCAACAATTATCGAACTCACATGAAAAAAGTCATCTCCGCAAGCCGGCGAATCGATATGGTGGGATACCAGCCAGATCAGTTCGTAACTATTTTGAACGAAAAATGTCCGCCTGAAAACGTGCACACATTGGTCATTTGGACGAAAAGCCCGCGGAACATGTTCAGCTACACGCCCCTTTTCGATAAAATAAAACAGTACGATCAACTTTTTTTCCATTTCACGGTCACCGGCATGGGCGGAACAGCACTGGAACCGCGAGTCCCTGTTCCCGAAAAAAACATGCCTTTGCTGAAAAAGCTGGTTCATTTAGCCGGCAATCCCCGGCGAATCCGCTTTCGTTTTGATCCCATCGTGCATTTGAAACTGCCGAACGGCGAGCGCTATACCAATCTTGGCTGGTTCGAAAAACTCGCGCCGCACATCCACGAAACTGGTGTCCGCGATATCTCCATTAGCTGGATGTCGGCGTACCGAAAAGTGGTGTCGCGATTGAAACGCGCCGGATTTTTGCACGAGGAAGTGAGCGAGTCGCAGTGGCAGCAGGATTACGAGACCATCATGCATATCGCTGAAAAATACGGTTTCATCATCCACGGCTGTTCAGCGCCAAACATGCCGCGCTCCCGCTGCATCGATGGATTTCTGCTGAGCGAGCTGCACCCGAATCGCGAGCCGTGCTCTATGCGAAAGGCAAAAGGCCAGCGCACGGCGTGCGGCTGCACAGAGAGCCGGGACATCGGCTGGTACTACACATGCTGGCATGGTTGCGTGTATTGTTATGCCAATCCTGCGGTGGTTGAGGGTTCCTGAAATTCCAAAGATCAAAACTTTCGAGCATCCACCATCGAAGATCCAATATCATTCGCTTTGCACATTTTTTTATTGACTTTCATCGCCAATTTTTTTATATTAGCACTCCAAAAATAAGGGCGATTAGCTCAGTTGGTTAGAGTGCCGGTCTCACATACCGGAGGTCACTGGTTCAATTCCAGTATCGCCCACAAAAAACCTCCCGCTAACAAAATGGGAGGTTTTTTTATTGTGAAAAATCAATTGAATGTTTATTCGAATGATATTGTCTTTGAATATTTTTGTTTTTTCTTCTCCAGGTTTTCTTTCACCCGAAACTCCACAATTCTTCGAATCAAATCCAGCGGCAACCGTTTTTCGATTGGGAATTTTACCGAGCCTTTCGCTCCCTCGAATACTGAGAGTTCCTCTTTGAATGCTTCAATTCCTGAAGGCGTAGGATAGAATCCGATGTGCTTTTTGTACCCTGCAAAATGCACCAGATTGCCATTCAGCCTGAACGTCGGTATTAGATAGCTGATGGCCTCTTCAGCCTCCGGCGCTGCTTCGCGGATTACCTTCCTCAACGATTCCAGAATTTGCTGAACATTGTTCGGGAAGGTTTTGATGTAGTCATCGATGGTTTTTGGAATATTTCTATTTTTATCCGTACGTCAAATTTTTCTCAAAATGTTGTCTGATTTGGTAGGGCTAATATTGTATTTATGCGACGATGTGTATTTGTTTTAGAAGGGTGTAATGCATAGGGATTTGTTTTGTCAGAAATCAGTTTTCCCAATCCTCTACTTTTATTCCTTTTATCCGCTGAAATTCTTTGGTGTTATGTGTAACAAGAATGATGTCATTGGATAAAGTGATGGAAGCAATTAATAAATCATTCGGGCCGATTAACTGGCCAGTTTTTCCAGCGAGGATCGAATATTGCCATAAATAAGGGCAGATCTATCATCGAAGGGGAGAGATACAAATTGATCTATAAAATAGCGAATTTTATTCAAATTGGATAAGGGGCTGGAGCTCTTATTCGCTCCATAAAATAACTCGGCTTTAACTATGGAGCATAATGTTACATCCCGGGGATTTATTACTTCCAGTTTTTTCTTAATTCCCTCTGATCTACCATTTAAATATCTGATGCAGACATTTGTGTCTAATAGATATTTCATTCAAAAATTTCCCGATCTTCAAATTTACTCTGGTATCCTCTTTCAATTGGTGCGTCACTCAGGCATCCGTAAGTCGAATTAATGAATTGTTGCCAATTGGCAGCAGTTTCAATGTTATTATTTGATAAATTCTGGTCTTTTATTATATCTGAAGCCTCGAATGCTTTAATTATTTTGTAGAGTGGCTCTAAATATTCATTTTTCACCCTGTCGATTTCTGATTTAAGGATTTCTTTTGTAATCATTGACGTCACCACCTTTCAGAGTAGTTTGTGATATGAATAATATACCAATGAAGCGCTAAAATTGCAAGGATTAAATGAAAATATCAATTATATCATACTTTCGTTTAAATAAATGAAGTATTAACAATTTTTCTCAAATTATTTTATCAGCAATTTCCCCCCTATTTCCTTCGAGCATACTGATAAATAATTTCGCCGTGCTTGTTGACAAACGCGATGATCAATTCATTCTCTTTCACGGTGCACAGGGAAAAACCGGAATCCGGGCTGCCGAACAGCGCGCCTTCGAACGGAACCACCTGCCGGGTTTTTGAGGCCGAACTATTCACGAAATAATCCACGTTCGAACCCGCGACACGGATGTGCTGAAAATTGTGAATATGCCCGGCCACTGAAAAATCGACATTGTGCTTGTCTAACAAGGGCTGAAGCCGCTTCTGAAGATCGAGGCGCTCAGATTTTGATTTGGTTGTCCCGGCATAAATGGGGTGATGGCCCATCACGATTTTCCATTTAGAGTCGGAAGCCGCCAGCGTGGAGTCGATCCATGCCAGTTCCTTTTCCATGGACTGCTTGCCGGCATCGTGAAACTCCACCGGATCGTTGCGGTACTTATCGATCAACGGCGGCGTGTCGATGAAAAGCAGCAGTGCGTCCACTTCTTCGGACACCGGCCAGTTGATGGCATAATACCGGCCCGGCATTTGCCAGCGCCGGCTTATCTCTGAATAGTCCAGCACGGCCCGGGTGTTGCCTTCGTATTCATGGTTGCCCAATACCGGGCGCCAGGGAATCATCAATTCCGGATGCTTGTAAATCCATTCGAAATTGGTTTCCCACAGCGGATCGTGAACCGAGCGAACGCCCATAAAATGATGCGCATCGCCTATCATGGCGACAAACTCCGGGTCCGCGATTGAGGCCACCTCGCCCATCATTTCCGCAACCGGTCTTTGGTCATAATAGCCGTTTCGGCCCAGGTCACTGGCGATCATAAAAGTGAAATGGCCATCCAGCTCCGCCAGAGCATCTGCGTCTTTTGGGAGTACGGTTTCACTCTGGCTGTAGAGTGACGTAATTTGAAACACTGTGAGTAGGAGGATTAACACTGCGAGAGAATGAGTATGTTTTTTCATAGTAAAAAATTACCTTTTATAAATGTTTATTAATTATTGTATTATGTTTAGCGGCGATCTCTTATCAGCATGAATATAGAAGGCTGAAAGCGTGCATCGAAAAGACTTTTATCATGACGAACACCGGTATGTAATTTTATAACGTCGTCAATAAATACTTCTGATACAGACAGATCGATGCCAGGCAGCGAGTTTACCACATTGCTTTTTTATAATGATTCAGAATATTTTGATCTTTTGTTATTAGAATATTATGATTTAAATCTGCGCTCGCAACAATAATTCGATCAAACGGATCACGAGTCCAGGAATAATCTAAAGCATTACTGATTATCGTATTAAAGTTTTTATCACAGATTTTAAGTCCGATTCTATCTGATAGATCAGTAACAATCAGTTTCGCTTCATCAGTGATACGTTGAATTTCATATAAATATTGTAATTCCAAACGTACTATTGGTGAAATAATCAACTCATTGTTATTTATTAAATACTTGGCTTGCTCGCTCAGTTTTTCAATTTCTCCCGCATATAGCCAGGCGACAATATGTGTATCAAGGTAAATCAGGATTCACCTCCTTTTCCCAGCTTATATCCACTAAGTCATCAGGATTCCCTTTAATAACATGTGGTCTTGCTATTAAATTTTGAAGCTTATCAATTTTATCTGCCGGTGTGATTCTTAATTTTTTACCACCTTTGTTTATCTCAATTGGAATGCCCGTTTTTAATACTTCATCAAGTAGTTTATATATATTTCCTCTTAATTCAGTTACTGAGATTGTTTTCATTTTAATTCTCCTTTTCATAAGTACGTACGTTGATGCGATGCAATACGTACATAATAGGAAAAAATACATTACAAGTCAAGAAAAATATTTACTTTTTTGTAGTAATTTTGCCAATAGCTTATGCTAATATGCCTAAATCTTCCGCTGAAAAACATTCGGCGCACCGATCTTTTAGTTGTATCAGATTTATAAAAATTGTATAAATTTTCCGGATTCGCAACTATTCAGCTATCCACCGCGTATTGTCACCTTTCGACTCCGTCTTCCCGAGGCAAATTTTCAACTCAAGGTGACGTATCGTATGTCATATCAAACGGACAGACTGTGTGAAAACGTAAAAAACAACTGTCATTTCGAATGGATCCCGCGAATGCGGGAGAAATGAGAAATCTGGATTTCATTAAAAACAGGTAGTTAAGCAGATTTCTCTTCCGAAGCTTCGGGATCGAAATGACATTATTTCGCAAATTTATGGTTTTCACACACTCTGGGAGTCGAGATGCGACAAAGCACGAAGTTTATTAAAATCATTTTTTTATAGTATCAAATACCTGAATAGTGTCAGAGATACTGTGATGCATCGAATCTAATTTAAGATGAAAAACTAAAAATACGCCATGACAGATAATTCTGTTTAGCAATTTAACTTTCTTACAATTAATAGATTCCGTCAGCAGCATACGGGAATGACATTGGAGGAAAAATCAAGTTTCTCGAAAGTTACAAAGTGAGAAATTTATTCGATTCTACTTCAAAATTATTTCAATAATAAAGCCTTGCCTGTTTGCACGAAATTCCCGGCTGTGATTCGGTACAAATAAATCCCGCTTTCGACTGGTTTATCATTGTCTCCTCTGCCATCCCAAACAATGGTATGATGCCCTGCTTCTGTTTTCTGATTGATTAATGTTCGAATCCGTTGCCCGATTGAGTTGTAAACGTGCAGGTTAACCCACCCGGAATTTGGGAGATCAAAACTTATCTGGGTTTGAGCGTTGAACGGATTGGGGTAATTCTGATGAAGCGCATAGAATTGTGAAATTTCCGATTGCGGTTTTTCAATGATCTCGGTTCCGCTTTGTTGGAATACAACCTCCATGAGAAAAACATTGTACGGACCAAACCGGGACATGAGAAAGTAGACGGTCTCGCCATCGTTTTCAATGTATTTGTCGTGCATAAAGGCCCCGTACAGGGCAGGATAGTCGTTGGCGCACGCTACCGCCGTTGGCTCGCTCCATTCGCCGTAAGGCTGTTCAGCTTCACGAACTTCAATGCACGCTTTGTTTTCGTTCAGGTACATCATTATCCAGCGCTGGAGAAAGGGATTCCACAGAACAGAAAGCTCCCCGACCGGCGGCTCTACGATGAAGACTCCATCCTCTTCGCTGGCGCTCCAGCCTGATCCCGAATAATACTGATACGCGGCCTTATTCAAAACATCCGATGGCAAAACCCGTGCAAGTTTGACGCCTCCGAATCGGCCTGCCGGAATGCCCCAGAAAAGCAAATATCCCGAGTGCTCGACAACGGCTACCTGGATGAAGTTGCTGTTTGCTGATTGCTGTACGCCGGACAGTACCCACGTGTTTCCATTGTCATCGGAATACGCGATTTCTGCGTAGTTCACGTCCCAATGCCCGGGCGCTCCCCACTTTTTCACGGACATGAACCACATAAACTGCCGGTCTGCAATGCTCCAGCCTGCGGTGGGAATTTTCGTAACCTCGCCCGAACCATCATTCGGATCGTGGTTGCCCTCAACCAATGCCCTGGCCTTGCCCGAAGTGTCGGTGATCCATCCTTCAAAGGTAATGCCGTCGGAAGCGGCGAAGTCGGTGGTGTAGGCCATGGTATTGGAACGCCAGTCGACCGATCCCGGCGGCCCCGGAGAACCAAATGTATCTCCGAAAAGAAAGTAAATTCGGCCATCACTATGTAAAAACATATTCCCCAAATCCGTGCCATACACATTCACCTGGCCGGTGTTATTTAATGAAGCCTGCCCGGTGAGTTGCGCGATTTGTTTGACGGATACAATTTTTTGAGGGAATAGTGGATTTGTTATAATGAGGAAAAACAAAAGAATACGTTTCATTTTTAATATTTCTTTCAGGTTAGGAGAACCAAGGTGTATTAATTTAAGTAGCTAATAACTAATATTTCAACTCACCTCTCCAAAAACCGCTCTTCGAACGTGGGTTTTTGGCCGGCCATGTTCATGAAAATATCCAGCGGCACCACTTCGAATTCCGGGCCCAGTTTGTCCAGAATGGACTTGACTCGTTTGATGTCGCTGTACTGACGGATGTGGGCAGCCAGAAAATAGGGGCGCTTTGAGTTGATGCGCGCCAATTCCTGCAAATCAGCGACCGCGTCGTCCACGGTACGGGTTGGCGCCAGGTAGTAATCGTACGAAATGACCGGCACGCCGTTTTTCTCGGCAAAGGTGAACGCCGGGGCATAGCCGTTCAAAAATCCTTTCACATTGGGAAAATATTTGTAAAACGCGTCCACCACGTCGCGGGTCAGTTCGGTGTTGCCCTCTACGGTGGCGCCTTCGGAATAATCCATGGTTTGGGTGATATTGAGGTCCAGCGAATCGAGCATTTCCTGGGCCATGGTTAACAGCGCAGGCCGAAATTTTTTAGGAATCTGTTTGGCGTACATGTATCCCGGCGTGGTTCCGCCGATGAAATAATCGTTGGGCGTGGCCTGCGTGTAGAAAAATTCCAGCATGGACGGCCCCATCCACAAATCGTTGAGTCCGAGGCACCAGGCATAAGGAATTTCGCCGCGGCCCGGTTTGGTCCACGCGCCCAATCCAACGCCGTCGGTCTGCACGCAGGTGATGTAGACTTTTTTCTCCGGCGTGTATTTTTTGCCCGGTTGGATATTGTGATTGTTGCGGTATGTGAATCCCGGCGTGTGCTTCACCTGGGCGCTGAACGATGTGTTCGGCAGGGTGTGCAGGCCTTTCACGCGGTGGCCGTAGCTGGACGTGAGTGTTACGTGGTCGCGCTCTTTATCCTTTTTGTACGAATGCCAGCCCATCACCATGGACATGGGATTGAGCCCGCTCAGCAATTTTTTGGACATCTCGTATTCTTCCTGATCTTTGGGATGCGTGGACAAATCCTGAAAAAACGCCTTGTTGTACACGCCCCAGTCCGCGACACCCGGTATCATCACGTTGCCGTGATGGCCGCCGAGCCAGATGATTAAATCTTTGCTGCACCGATCCCAGTACTGATCGTATGCCCACGAATAAATTTGAAAATCATTTTGCCCGGTGAACTGTCCCCGAAAATCATGAATTTGTTTCAGCCCCAATTCCTGCATGAGCGGCACCATGACCTCACTCACCACAACGCCCCGTTCCAAACCTGCCAGCGTGAAAGCGACGATCAGCGACGTGCGAACCTGCTTGTCCCAGACGATGTAGCCGTTGACTTTGTCTCTGAATGTCCGCAATGCGTGACGGCAGTCTCTCAATTTCCGAAAATTGAAGAAGCGTTCTTCTTTGTAAAAATCGAACACCGCCGGGGTGTAGGTGAAATCCCAGCTTTCCGGGAAGATGAAATACAGGTTGGGACCGTCGACGTTGGCCAGGCCCTGCAGGCTGATGAGACACGCCTGCCTATCCAGCTTGCCATCGATGGTCCAGTCGTCTTCGAGCGCTATGTACCAGGCTTCGTGCGTGCCGAACCGTTTGAACATGTAATGAATCTCGCCGGCGCCTGGTCGCGTGTTCCGCTGAATGGTGTACGAAAGCGTTTCGCCATTGTCGGCAATCTTGTACGTGTGAACCGATGTAATTTTTGTTTTTCCCTGGGAACCGAGGGCGTAAATGGATTCCTCGACCCGCAGTTCTTTTTCCGGGGTGTGCCATTTTGCTTTGATGACTCGTTCCGAATTCACAATGGCTTTCACCCCCATGAACACATTGGTCGGAAAAACACGGTCTTTAATTTTGAATTTGTGTGCAGAACCATTTGTTTTAAATGATACGGTATCGGAGTAACTTCGGCGACCTCCGAATTTTTGAATGAGCTTCAGGTGATTGCCGGTTCCTTCGATGGTCAATTCAAGAGTGCCGTACAGATCGATCTCCGTGCTTTTGTGTGGAATGAGCGACCATTTTCCGAGAATGGTTGCCGGTTCGCTGGCTAATGAAAATGAATTCAAAACGAATGCTGAAAAGATGAAGAGAGAAATATTTTTTAACATGACATAACCTTTATTGTTTAATTAGTTTTAGTTTTGATCAGTTGTATCGATTCAGCTACCCACCGTGTATTGTCACCTTTCGACTCCGTCCTCCGGAGGCGGATTTTCAACTCAAGGTGACATATCGTAAGTCATATCGAGCGGAGTCGAGATATGACAAGGTGCTAAGGTTATTCAAATCTTTTTCTTATATTATCAATCACCTGAATGGTTACGATCAGTTGAAATCCGTCAAACCAGTTAAATCTGTGTTCCAAATCTTTGAGATATCTAATTATTGGCAACCGCCCAGTCTATCAGGTGAATCGCAGCCGGCCAGTTCTCTTCGAACGTGGGCTGAATCTCGTCTTCCGGCAATTCGAAGCCGGGATACGGATTTGCCGGCCTCAGCTCGAAGGTGAACGACGGCGTTGATAGCAGCGCGTAAAGCCAGTCCGCCGTGTCACCACTGGCCAGATAGAGCGTGGATGCCTGGCCCGGTGAATAATGCTTCCCGTGCACCGCTCTTATTTTATCGGACATGGTATTGGCTAAATTATCCATGAGAGATTTATCCGGCGCCGGTGAATTTGTATAGCCCCAGGGATACAGAATGAGCTGGCTGTAGCTGTGATAACTGATCATGGCTTTTGGTTCCTGTGCTTCGAGAAAATCACGGACCGCTTGCGTTTCCGGTTCTGAGAACGGAGCTGGACCGCGATAAATATCGGAGTACGTGTCGCCGGACGAACCGGGTCCGCCCCACTGATAGCTGTAGTTTCGGTTCAAATCGACGCCGTACGTGCCATCGCCATTGTTGCGCCGATTCTTGCGCCACAGCCGGTCGTTGATGACCGAATGCTGATGCCCATCCGGATTGACCATGGGCACAATCCAGATTTCGGAATTATCCACCAGTCGCATGATGAGCGTGTCCGCGGTGTAATCTTCAATCAGCTTCTCAGCGAGGAGAAACGGAACGTCCACCGAGATCCATTCACGTGCGTGGTGTGCGCCGAAAAATACCACCCCCGGCTCGTTTTCGTCCTGCTGCACATTATTGCTGATTTTGATGGCCCATAGTTCGCGGTCTTCCACCGATTGCCCGATGGATGACACCTGTGCAATGGCCGGGTGATTCAGCGCCAGATCATGGAGTTCAGTATTCAGTTCAGCATAGGTGTGATAAAGGCCTGCTGTCGGGTCCGAAGGCGATGAACCATTGTCGCAAATGCTGCCGTTTAGGATAATCACAGCCAAAACAAGCATACCTGTTTTGAGGAGGGTCTTGAGTAATTTCATCATTTTTGATCCTCCTTTTCCCTCATATTTTGTTGAATGATTTCTACAGTGAATCCGCTGGCTTTGAGCTGCTCGATATAAATATCAAATGCGCGGGCAATCACTGTATCGCCTTTCACCTGCCAGAAATCGATGCCGGTATCGATGATTTTCTGGACATCGCTGGTGTCCGGCGCAAACACATGAATCAATCGCTGCACCATGTCGGATTCCTTGATGGGCGATGAGGGCACGGACAGCGCGCTCACCATACTGTCCGTTTCAATGACAACGTAATCCGGTTCCTTGACAATTATTTTCGCACCGGCCTTCTTGAGTTGATCGATCTGCTCCTGGCTTTCGTATTCGACTTTTCTCAAATATTCCGTCTGCGCCTGTTGCGGTGGTTCGGATTTGCATGCGAGCAGAATCATCAAGGCCAATAAAATGAAAAGTGATTTGCGCATTGTTTTCTCCTCTGAGTTTGGATAAGAATCTTCTATGTTTTAATTCGTTTAACTGATTCGAATTTTTAATGTTGTTTATGTTAGGAATTCACTCGACATTCCCCCTTGCCCCCCTTTGAAGGGGGATTTAGGGGGATGTTTATTTCAAGCATTAACATTTATCCATTCTTTAATCTCCATTAAAACCTTGTCAGGATTTTCCTTGACCGCCTCATCACGAAAACGTAGAACGGTAATCCCAAAACTCTCAATTTTTTTTGTCTGATTTCATCCTTGATTTTTGCTTTATCAGTGTCATGACTTATCCCATCAATTTCTATAGCGAGCAGAAGTTCATGGCAATAAAAATCAACGATATATTCATCAATGGGTACCTGCCTGTGGAATTCATTTCCCAATTGTTTTTGTCGAATAGCAGTCCATTGTACTTTTTCAGAAAACGTTGGATTCTTTCGGAGTTCTCTGGCTTTCTGCCTGAGTTTCGGGTTATACGGCACTATAAGATTTCTTGTCATGTTTAGACACTCCTTGAAAATCCTCCACAAAGCGGTTGTTTAAAATTTTTCCCATTGTAGTTGAGAAATGAAAATAATAAATCAGCTACTCCTCCGGCACAACCAAAACATCCGCATCAATTCCCCGCTGCTGGAGCGATTTTTTAATTTCATCAGCAATGGTCTCATCAACTTTCTGCTGAACATCGATGAAATGCGGTGCCACTTTTGCGATGAGCCAGTTCTTTTCCCGTTCAACGATCTTGTGAGCATTTTTAATTTTTATAGTAATCATAACTGGGGCTGTTTTTTGGTGAAATGGATTGAATGAGTCAATGGATTCACAGTTTAATTCCAGGTAAAGGTAAAGATAAAAGAAAAGCAAACGAAAATTTGAATTCTTTGCTTCTGCTTTAATAATTGTCTACGCGAATGAAAGTCTTAATTGAATAATCTCCGGCCGGTTGCCGATTCGTACCGGCGGCCCCCACGTGCCGACGCCGCATGAAACGTAATAATGAGTCTTTCCTTTCTTCAGGTAACCCCAACTGAATTCATAAACTGCCCGGGTGATATAATTCAACGGCCACAATTGCCCGTGGTGCGTGTGTCCTGAAATCTGAAGGTCTATACCGTTCTCTTCAGCTTCGTTCAGTTGAAATGGCTGGTGATCCAGTAAAATGATCGGATATTTTTTATCTACAGCAGCTAATAATTCTTTAAGGGATTTTCGCTGCCACTCGGTAAAACGGTTGACGGTCCTGTCTTCACGACCGACGATGTACAGACTTTCATTGATTTTTACCACGCTGTCCCGAAGCATCACTACATTGTGTTCTTCAAGATATTGAGTCGCCTGAGTCACGCCGCCAATGAATTCGTGATTTCCGGTCGCGGCATAAACACCGAATTTCGCTCTAAGTTGAGTGAGGGCATCGCCAAGATTCTGCTTGATCACCGGCCCCAGATCTTCATCCATAATATCGCCGGGCAAGAGCACAATATCCGGCTGGAGCGAATTGATTTTATTCACAATATTGCAGAATCGCTTCCGACCGATAATAGTACCCAGATGAATGTCCGATGCAGCGACAACATTGAGTGTTTTGAATTGCACTGGTTTGGCAATGTGTATTTCAAGCATTTTGATTCGCGGATGGAGTGCATTTATCATCCCTGAAATGATCAAAACAATGACAATTCCGATGGAAGAGAATAGCATGATTTGTTTCGTTCTGGCCATATCGTCAAATAGTTTGGGAAGAAATGGAAGCCAGACATTGAGAAGCCTGAGAAAATCCACAAAAACGATAATTAAAAAGAAGTACAGCATGGCCGCCAGCCAGAACGAACCGACCCACACAAAAAGGTCACTCACGAAACACAGGCAAATCCGCTCCATTATTCGCCCGAAAATAAATGACAGCGCCAGTACGAGAAACAGGATCAGGTAAAGGGAGCGCCATGTGGACTCCGCGGGAATGCATTGCCGGCCCCTGATGAAAATGTAATAGTTAATCAGGCCGTATAGTGATAAAAATATCGTGAAGAAAATGATGAAGTTGATGGTTTTCATGGGTTATGATTGATTTGGGGATTTTGGGTATCAGAACCTCAAAATGGATTGTCTTTCATAAAATGGAACTTAATCATAATGGTAATCCTAATCATAATCTCTCGTATTTCAATGAATATCATCCGGCAATTCGATTTAAGATTAAGAGTATGATGAAGAGTAAGATAAAATCGATAAGGTTTTTCTGTGTTATATGATAAAAAATACACATATATTTTTAAAAATGCAAGGCATTTGTGTTGTTGCGAATGCCTCGAAATTCTGCTTGCTTTTTATTTCTCTATTTCATATATTTGTCGGCTTGTCCCTTTAATCTGGATTATTCATTGTAATGCATTCAGGAATCCAGATAGCCTGAATGGTGCTTCATTCCGAATTCAGTATATCTAACTTTGTTAAATTTCATATATCTGATTAATTTTATTCATAACATTAAGTTAAATATCTATTGTTTGAAATTTGTGAATAATTCAGGTTAAAAAGAAAATTTTTTCGGCGTTTTGGTGGTTAATGTGGGAAAAATAAAGCATTATTCCTTGAGACCAAAGTGAATTTTAGGACCTGAAAGAAAAATTGGAGGCGTTTATGAAAGATGTGTTCAACACGTTGGGAATTGAAGATTTAAATTATGGCGCTTTTGCAGATGGCTGGTTAACATCTGCCGGCGGTGATGTATTGAATTCTGTTTCGCCAATAAATGGAGAAATTATTGGCAAGATAAAACAGGCTGATGACAAAGATTATGAAAAAGTTGTGCAACAAGCCCAGGATGCGTTTGAATACTGGCGAATGGTGCCTGCTCCGAAGCGCGGCGAAGTGGTTATGGACATTGGTTTGGAATTGAAAAAATACAAAGAGCCTTTGGGCAAGCTTGTCTCCATGGAAATGGGCAAGATCTATTCCGAAGGTTTGGGTGAAGTACAGGAGATGATGGATATTTGTTCATTTGCCACCGGCCTTTCGAGGCAACTTTATGGTCTTACCATGCATAGCGAGCGTCCCATGCATCGAATGTACGAACAGTGGCATCCGCTGGGCGTTATCGGAATTATCAGCGCATTCAATTTTCCTGTTGCAGTCTGGTCCTGGAACATGGCAATTGCAGCCGTCTGTGGCGATGCCATGATTTGGAAACCTTCAAGCAAGACCCCGCTCACAGCAATCGCCTGCACAAAAATCGCTGCCCGCGTATTGGAAAAACACAGCATGCCTGCGGCGACCATGAGCCTGATCATTGGCAAAGGATCGGTCATTGGAGAAAAACTGATTCGGGATAAACGAGTTCCCCTGATCAGCGCCACCGGCAGCACCCAGATGGGAATACGAATCGGCCGCGTTGTTGGTGAACGATTGGGGCGAACCATTCTGGAATTAGGCGGAAATAACGCCGTCATCGTGACGCCTTCCGCAGATATAAAAATGGCGCTGCATGCGATTTTGTTCGGCGCAGTGGGAACAGCCGGTCAGCGATGCACATCTACACGACGCGTCATTGTGCATGAATCGATTTACGATGAATTCGTCGGGAAGCTCGTGAACGCGTATAAACAGGTCAGAATAGGCGATCCCCTAAATCCGAATACGTTGATGGGACCGTTGGTCGATGAAACTGCCGTGCTCGATATGATGGGCGCGCTGGAAAAAATTAAAGAAGAAGGTGGAAAAATACTCTACGGCGGCGAGCGGCTCGATCCTGAAAAATACGGTTCAGAAAATTATGTAACACCCTGTATCGTCGAAGCTGAGCACGATTTTGATATCGTATATGAAGAAACATTTGCGCCTGTGTTATATATCATTAAATATAAAGAAATTGAAGAAGCCATTCATTATCATAATGAAGTGCCGCAGGGATTGTCATCGAGTATTTTCACGCGTAATCTGCAGGAAGCAGAAGAGTTCCTGAGTCACAGGGGAAGCGATTGCGGAATCGCCAGTGTGAATGTCGGTACATCCGGCGCTGAAATTGGCGGTGCGTTTGGCGGCGAGAAAGAGACCGGCGGAGGTCGCGAATCCGGTTCCGACGCCTGGAAAGCCTATATGCGCCGACAAACAAATACCATTAACTGGTCGAATGAAATTCCCCTTGCACAGGGTGTAAAATTCGAACTGTAATTAATGATTTTGAGTTTGATCCCATTGAAATCCCAATCATTTAAGTATGTGATTGGGATTTTTTTACTCGATTTATTTCTTGCTTAAATTGCGCGATTAGCTTTCAGCCATCGACTCTCAAAAAATAAAGCAACTAAGCCTGACAAACGTTTTCATCTTTAGCCTGAATTATTCACAGATTTCAACCTAAATATATTTAACTTTATGTTATTAGTGAGATTAACGAGGTGTGTAAAATTTAACAGAGTTTGATATAACGAATTCTGAATTAAGCACCATTCAGGCTATCTGGATTCCTTAATGAATTACAATGAATAATCCAGGTTAGATATACTGAATTCGGAATTAAGCACCATTCAGGCTACCTGGATTCCTTAATGCATTACGATGAATAATCCAGGTTAGGTGATTTCAATGCCTGTATTCAACCCACTATCATTTTTTGCTGAGCGCTGATTGCTGTAGGCTGACCGCTTATTTTACGTTGTTGATTAAATGTGAAACTTGAAAACAACACGAGGATAGATATTTGGATTTTATTTCAGTTTTGCTAATCGCACTTGCGCTGGCTATGGATGCTTTCACAGTAGCACTTGCCTCCGGTCTGATCATTAAAAATATTACATTTCGACATGTGTTTCGAATCAGTTTTCATTTTGGGTTGTTTCAGTTTTTTATGCCTGTTTTAGGGTGGTTTGCCGGTAAAACAATTCATTCACTCATCGCATCGATTGATCACTGGATCGCTTTTGGCCTGTTGGCCGGCATCGGTGGAAAGATGATTTACGAAGCGATTGTTTATTCGGAAAATAAAATCCAAAAAGATCCGTCCCGGGGATGGAATTTGGTATTCTTTTCGCTGGCAACCAGTATCGATGCGCTGGCTGTTGGATTAAGTCTGGGTCTTCTTCGCGCTTCTATATGGTTTCCTGCAATTATCATTGGCATTACTGCACTAATCCTTTCCATAATTGGAATAACGCTTGGGAATCGGTTGGGGTACTTTTTCAAAAAGAACGTTGAATTAGTTGGCGGACTTATTTTGATTGGCATTGGGATTCGCATTTTGTACGAACATCTTTTCCTTCAAACGTGAGACGCGAGAGGCGAGACGATAGACGTCAAAAGTGAAACGTGAAACGTAAGACGCGAGATGGTAGAAATTCAATTCTTCGCTCGATCGATGTTCCCGCCGGGTATTTGATTTTATTAAACTGAAATAATCCTGAAGTCTTCTTTTGGGGGCAATCTGCGCCCTTCAATCCATTGATTTGGGTACGATGTGGGCCTCAATTTTACTTCATAAAATATTATCCTCATTGTTAACCTCCTAATATTTAGAAACTAAAACCCATGTCCAGAGTTTTGGCATTAAACTTGCTTTTAGCAAGATGAAAAATCTGGAGGCTATTTTTATGCACCTGGCTTTGGCTGCTTATAACAATCGCATCGCATCGCTTTTCGAAGCTTCAGACCGGTTTGAAATTGTTGAAATTGAGAATGGAGCGGTTTTGGAACGAACGTCCATACCCATCCATGACAATTGCCTGCCTGCGATGATTCAACAATTGAAGCAGCACAAGATTCGCGCGTTGATCTGTGGCGCAATCAGCGGGTGCATGTATCGTACAATTGAGTCACATGGCATTCAGGTCTATCCGTGGGTGACCGGTGATTTGGAAGTTGTTCTTAAGGCGTATCTTGCCGGAAATATCGAAAATCATTTGATGCCAGGCTGTATGGGAAGACACGGTCGGCGAATGGGACGACAGGGAGGCAGGCAAGGCTTTAAAAAAGTTAATCAATGGAAACGTGGTTTAAATAATTAAGGAAAAAATATGAAAGTAGCAGTAACAGCACTCGGTCCTGACTGGGACTCAAAAGTCGATCCTCGCTTTGGCAGGGCGCAGTTTTTTCTTTTCGTTGAAACAGATACGATGGAAGTGGAATCATTTCACAACTCAGGAAAAGATTCCATGCACGGCGCCGGCATTCAATCCGGCCAGTTGATGAGTGACAAAGGCATCAGCGCGGTAATTACCGGGCAGGTTGGTCCCAACGCATTTCAGACGTTATCAGCAGCCGGAATCAAAATCTACAAATCTGGTGATGTGACAGTCAAAGAGGCCGTTGAAAAATTCAATGCTGGCGAACTCGAAGAAATTAGTGAAATGGGGCCGGCGCACGCGGGAATGAAAAATTGATTTCGCTTCAGCCGAATGGTTATAATTTGTTAGTCCCCAAAAGATTGATTAAGATTATGATTAGGATTAAGATTAGGATCGCAGCAATGTTAATTTGAAATGAATTCAAGGAGGTGAACAAAATGCCTGGACGAGATGGAACAGGGCCGGGAGGCCAGGGTCCGGGAACAGGCGCCGGGGCAGGCAGAGGTGGCGGCCGCGGCAGAAATAGCGGATCAAGGCCGGGTGCAGGACCTTCAGGAAACTGTGTATGTCCTTCGTGCGGCGCTGTGGTTGCTCATCAACGCGGCGTTCCCTGCTACGACATGGAATGCCCGAAATGCGGATCGAAAATGACACGACAATAAAATGAACTTAAAGAGCTCAATTTTCAAGTTGACGAAAGTGTCGTGTTTATTTGATTTGTATGCAATTCAGTTCTTATTAAATTGAATTTCGCAACAGATTAATACTACTTAGTCAGATTACCCTTTTTCTGTCATTCCTGTATGTTTTTTACAGGAATCTCATTCTATATCGGGAGGAGATTCCGCTAAATACGTGCGGGAATGACAACAATAGGGAATTATTGCCTTGCATCTTGAGGCCATTTTTAATCTGACTATGTAGTATTAATATAAAATTATAAATGAACGGAAGGAGGTGAAGGAAATGCCAGGTGGAGATCGAACAGGTCCTTTGGGATACGGTCCACACACAGGGCGCGGTGCCGGGTATTGCGCAGGCTATGATACGCCCGGATACGCCAATCCCTGGCCGGCTGGCGGATTTAGAGGGCCGGGACGCGGCGGCGGTCGCGGACATAGAAATATGTACAATGCAACTGGTCTGCCATTCTGGGCGCGCGGGGGCGCAGTGAATTATCCTCCCATGGTGGCCCAGCAAGACCCTGAATCCGAGCTGAACGCGCTAAAACAGCAGGCTGAATATTTTCAAAATATGCTCAATGGCATTCAGGACCGAATGAGTGAAATTGAAGCAAAGCTCGAAAAGAAGTAAGCGTTTATTTAATTGAAAAAATCAGAGGTTAGGGCTAAGATAAAATAGATTATTCATGTGACCCTATGGGCACAGCCGAATAATCCTGTTCAAATCCTCCTTATTTGGTGCTTAGTCTTAACCTCTTTTTATATCATGTACGCGAATTTTTTTCGCTCCTGAAAAATATTTTATTTTGAAAACGGTAAAATATTCCTTATCTTATGTGATTGATTTGATTCAGAAATAAGAGAAATAAGTGGTGTTCGATGAGCTATCACGCACGATATCTGGAAAAAATGTAAGACAGGAGTTGAAAAATGAAAAAAATTCTGGTGACAGGCGCATGTGGACAAATTGGCTCGGAATTGACTATGGTCTTGCGGGAGCGATTTGGCGCTTCCAATGTTATTGCTTCAGACATAAATCCGAACGCAGATGAAGAATTGAGAGAATCCGGACCATTTGAGGTGCTGGATTGCCGAAACGCCACGGAACTGGCCGGCATCATAAAGAAATTCGAAGTGAATGAAATATACCATCTTGCGGCTCTCCTTTCTGCTGTGGCGGAAAAACGTCCCCAGGATGCCTGGGATGTGAACATCAATGGACTGTACAATGTGCTGGAAGTCGCCCGCGAAACGAACTGCAAAGTTTTTACGCCCAGCTCTATCGGGGCATTCGGGCCCACGACGCCGGTGAACGACACGCCCCAGGATACGGTTCAACGGCCCCAAACAATGTACGGCGTCACTAAAGTCGCCGGTGAGTTGTTGTGTGATTATTACTTCGCCCGGTTTGGCGTCGATACGCGCGGTGTGAGATATCCCGGGATCATCTCGTATAAAACATTACCGGGAGGCGGGACGACAGATTACGCCGTGGAAATCTATTACGAGGCAATACGAAAAAAAAGCTACACCTGTTATTTAAGCGCGAATACTCATTTGGATATGATGTATATGCCGGATGCTATTAAAGCTGCCATTGATTTGATGGAGGCAGATGCCTCGAAGCTCCAGCACCGCAATGCATTCAATGTAACTGCCATGAGCTTCAGTCCGGAAGATATCGCTGCAGAAATTAAACTCATCATACCCGAATTTACTATTGATTTCGAGGTCGATCCGGAACGTCAGGCAATCGCAGATTCCTGGCCCAATAATATGGATGACAGCGTTGCCAGGCAAGAGTGGAATTGGCAGCCGGAGTACGATTTGAAATCCATGACAAAAGAAATGCTGGAAAAACTGGCTCAAAAAATAAAGCGTGAAGATTGAAATGAAAATTATTGTGGAGAAACTTTAGGATAATTATGGCGAAAGATCAGATTAAAGCAACCTACAGTTGTGTTACCTGTGCTATCGGTAGTTTAGTGACGTTGTTTGAAAAAGGATTGGTTCCGGAAGAGAAAAAGGACGAAACCATGCGGGCGTTGCTCAGATATTTCAGTGAGCTGGACTATCAAAAGTCGCCCCCCAAAATTGGGAAGGAAATGCATCAGATTATCCGGGATGTGATGGAAAATCCCGACCCATACAAGGATTTGAAGCATTACTATAATAAGGTCTTGCTGGATCGACTGCCAAACTTGTTAGAAATTGTAAAGGCAGTTGAAGACCCCTTTCAACTAACTTTGCGATTTGCCATTGCCGGCAATATCATCGATTTTGGTCCAAATCAGAAATTTAATTTTGATGAAACCGTGGAAAAAGCAAAATCGGTTTCACCTGCCATTGATCATTCTGAAGCATTGCGCGAGGCGATTGCCGGGGCCGAAACAATTCTTTACCTGGGCGATAATGCCGGGGAGATTGTTATGGACCGACTCTTCCTTGAGACTATCAATCATCCACAAGTCTATTTTGCTGTGAGGAACATGCCCATCATTAATGATGTGACAATGGAGGATGCCCGTATGGTGGGCATCGATAAAATAGCGACGGTCATTTCCAATGGGGACAATGCGCCAGGTACGATTCTGGAGGATACATCACAGGAGTTTCGGGAAATATTTGAATCTGCGGATGTGATTATTTCCAAAGGTCAGGGCAATTTTGAAGGACTGAGCGGCTGCAATCGAAATATTTATTTTTTGCTCATGGTAAAATGTGATCATGTGGCTTCATTCCTCGGTGTAAAGAGAGGAGATTTTGTGGTGAAAAAAGCATGATTTTCATTGTATTTTCTCTGCATTATTGGGAAGTAATTATCCTAAATAATTGAATCCACGTTTTAATAGTCAATATCAGTTTGGAGCTTCTGGCTCAACAAAATATCTAAATTATTTGCAATTCATTCGATAAAGGAACACGAACAATGCCAACTTATGATTTTAAATGCAACCTTTGTGGCTATAATTTTGAAGTGTTTCGGCGCATCACAGATGAATCAGCACTGAAGTGCCCCAAATGTGGAAATGACGTCGACAAAATAATAGGGAAGGGATCCGCGATCATTTTCAAAGGAAGTGGATTCTATCTCACGGATTATAAGAAGAAAAACAGTGTTTCATGAATCAGAAAACTCAAAAAAAGATAAATAATATAAAAATCTGGATTCGGCTTGGATTTTCATTGCCTGATGATACCAAAATACAGGTTGAAGAACATGAGGGAAAATATCCCGAAACCGACAAAACAACGATCCAAATAGCGTTCCAGCATAATGGATCTCGCCAATTTGAAATTCGGCGACCGCTCAATAAAGTGTCCCGTCGCGATGTCTACAAACTCGTGGAAAAAGAAGTGGAAGCAAGCGGGGAAAAGCGATCGTTTTTGGGTAACATTATTCGATTCTTTGCCTGGTGGTTTGGCTTTTCCGGCTTGTATGCCATGTTCGCGGTGTGCCCTTTTTGCGGTCAGGTTGGCTGCCCCGTGGGAATGGGTAGCGTTGGTTTCGTCGGAGGATTTTTTGCCTTGCTCATGCAGGACTGGAAGACCATGGTACAATTCGTTCGAACCCGAATTTGGAAAACAAGCAAAGCCTAATGCACTGGCAAAAGTAAATACGGGATTTTTTGAACCATGAAACTGCTGATGATTTACGCCCAGCATTTTGGTTATAAAACTGCTTTAAAAACATTAGAAACAGTTGAACCAAAGACCGAAGAGAAATCCATTTCTGATGCTGTCATTGGATTTATTCATGTTGAAGCAGATGATGCTCAGAGCTCAGGCAAGATCGTTACAAAACTCATTAAAAATTTGAAATGGCTGGCCGGAAAAAATAATACCAGAAACATTGTGCTTCATTCATTTTCGCATCTTTCCGAGAGCAAGGCTGATGCGCAGGTGGCTATTGAAATTTTTTCATCAGCAGAACAGCGATTGAAGGAAGCAGGCTATCATGTCATGCAAACGCCTATGGGGTATTTTCTGGATCTGGATTTAAAAGCGCCCGGTTCACCATTAGCCCGGGTGTTCAAAGAGTTTTAATATGATAAGTACAACGTTTATAATCTGGCTTGGCTTTTTCTTTTCTCTGGGACTTTTACTTTTTATCGCCCGAAAAAATGTGTGGCTGGGCCTGGTGATTGCCTCGTATGCTCTCGGCTTGTTCAGCCTGTCATTCGAGCAGTTGTGGGAACAGTCAGTACTCACGGTGACCGAGCCATCCATTGTATTGCTGGCCATTGCCGTTGGCCTAATCCCGATGATCGGCGGCGTGATGGAGCAAGGCGGGTTAATGGATGACCTGGTGAGGAACCTCCGCCTGAAGCGAAAATATTTTATGCCGCTCACATCGGCTTTTGTTGGTTTGTTGCCAATGCCGGGAGGGGCGTTGCTTTCGGCTCCCCTGGTGGATCGCAGCGGAGAGGGTGTTTCCAACGAGATCAAAACGGCCATCAATATCTGGTTCAGGCATGTGTTTTTACTCATCTATCCTCTTGGAGTTCTGCTGGCGACCACCCGGATGGCGCAGCTCAATCTGTACGTTGCTGCAGTATATTTAATCCCGGGATTCATACTCATGGTGTTGCTGGGCAATATTTTTTTGCTGAAGGGAATTGACGGAAATAACAATAATTCAGGAACAATTGCGCCCAAAAAACTCATCGTGCCAATCGCGATTTTGCTCATTGCACCCATTATTCATTCAATTTCAATGCTGATTTTCCGGAATCTTCTTGAAGAAATTCCGCTCGTCATAGGAGTCAGTGTGAGTCTGGTCACGGCTGTTACTTTCAGCACGGTACAATGGAACCAAATAGGGCGCATTGCGCGCCAGATGAAACCTTGGAATTTTGGTCTTATCATCATCGCGATGTTTTTATTCCTGAACATTTTTCAGGCATCGGAAACATCGGGTGTGATTGCGCAGGCAAATTTTTCAAAGGATTTTTTGCTGGTCGGTATTGGCGCCCTGTTGGGATTTGCCACCGGCAGAGTCATGGTTCCGATATCCATTCTTTTACCTATCTATTTCGCGCAGTTTGGTCAGGATTCCATGAACCCGTTCGTTTTTGCCATCATGTTTTTTTCAGTATACCAGGGATATGTCATCTCGCCGGTTCATCCGTGCGTGTCCGTATCTCTGCAGTACTTCAAAACGAATTTGAAAGATTTTTATAAATTATTGTTAGTGTCTGCAAGTGTGGGGATCGCGGTGGCGTGGGTGATCGCATTGATTGGATTTTGACGATTAGCCTGAAAATGAACTTGCAGAGTCGTTTCGATAAAAATTATACAATTATTTTTCTTAAGATCGGATGATTTACAAATATAAAATAAATAAATTTCAAAATATTAATTACTCAGATTCCAGGCATGTTGATTGGTTTGGAGTTGAATCACAATGCGAAATCTGAGAGGATCAAAATAGACTATTGGAGGAACCTATGAATCAGCATGGAGGACAATCGGCAAATGACCGATTGAAGCAACAACAACTGCAGGATCAGGCCATAAAAGATAACATGGCCAGAATTAAACATAAAATTGTCATAATGAGTGGCAAAGGCGGTGTGGGAAAAAGCACGGTTGCAGCCAACCTCGCCTTTGGGCTGGCAAAAGAAGGAAAAAAAGTTGGACTGATGGACACGGATATTCACGGCCCATCGCTGGGAAAAATGCTGGGAATCGAAGGGCAATTTTTGCGACCATCGGAAAAAGGCATGGGATTGCTGCCGGTGGAAGTGGACGGAATTAAAGTGGTCACCATGGCATCGCTGTTACAAGATGCGGATGCGCCGGTCATCTGGCGCGGACCGTTGAAAATGGGCGCCATTAAACAATTTTTGGGTGAAATTGAATGGGGCGATCTGGATTATCTCATCATCGATTCACCGCCCGGAACCGGGGACGAACCGCTCAGTGTATGCCAGCTCATTCCTGAAGCTGCCGGCTCCGTCATCGTGACCACGCCGCAGGACGTCGCTTTAATAGATTCCCGCAAAACAGTGAAATTTTCCCAGGCCCTCAAAATCCCGGTGCTGGGTATCATCGAAAATATGAGCGGCTTGAAATGCCCCCATTGCGGCGAGGTTATTGATCTGTTCAAAATAGGCGGCGGTGAAAAAGCTGCAAACAATATGGGATTGGAATTTTTGGGAAGAATTCCCATTGAACCTGAAATTGTAATCGCAAGCGATGATGGACGTCCCTACATTAATGAAAATGATGAACAGGAAGCCGCTCAGAATATGCAGGCCATAGTTCAGAAAATTATGAAGCGGGTGGAAAAGAAGTAAAAAACAGGCGGAGTTATTCAAATGAAAATTACTGTGGCCAGTGGAAAAGGCGGGACCGGCAAAACAACGATCGCTGTTAATCTCGCTTTGTCCATTGGCGAAAATGTACAATTTATCGATTGCGATGTCGAAGAACCAAATGCACATATTTTTCTCAAACCGGAAATTGCCTTATCTGAAAATGTGGGCGTTCCGATTCCGGAAGTGGATATAGCGCGGTGCACGTTTTGCGGTAAATGCAAGGAGGTTTGCCAGTTCAATGCCCTGTTGGTGATTAAAGACAATGTGCTGGTATTTCCGGAATTATGTCATTCCTGTGCCGGTTGCTGGCTGATTTGCCCTGAACAGTGCATTGCCCAGAGTGAAAAAGAAATTGGTGAAATTGAAGAGGGCAGCGTCAACGGCATTGAATTTCAGCATGGAAGATTGAAAATTGGCGGCGTACTGGTGCCGCCTCTGATTCGGGCTGTGAAAAAACGGATCAATGATGAAAAAACGGTAATCATCGATGCGCCGCCGGGCACATCGTGTCCGGTCATCGAGGCGGTAAAAGGAAGTGATTTCATTATTCTTGCGACTGAACCCACACCTTTTGGGCTTCATGATTTAAAACTGGCCGTTGAAATGGTGCAAATTCTGAAAATCCCGTTTGGCGTGGTCGTTAATCGGGCGGATATTGGCGATGATGAAGTCGATAAATATTGTGCATCTGAAAATATTCCAATATTAATGAAACTGAATCACGATCGAAAAATCGCTGAAGCCTATTCCGACGGAACGCCGTTTACACAGCTATATCCGGAATACAGGGAGATATTCACTCAGTTGTATCATGACATTCGGCGGAGGGTTGAAGAATGAAAGAATTGACAATTATCAGCGGAAAAGGCGGAACAGGAAAAACCAGCATTACCGGCTCGTTCGCTTCATTGGCCGCAAATAAAGTGCTCGCAGACTGCGACGTGGATGCGGCGGATTTGCATTTAATTTTGCAGCCGGAAATAAAACATCGCAAAGATTTCTCCGGCGGTAAAATTGCCTATATCAATCCTGACTTGTGTACCTCGTGCGGCAAATGCGTCGATGTGTGTCACTTCGATGCGATCAGCGATGATTTTGTTGTCGATCCTGTATCATGTGAAGGATGCTCTGTATGCGTTCATTTCTGTCCGGTCAATGCAATTGAATTCAACCCGGCGCTGAATGGCGAGTGGTACATTTCCGACACTCGATACGGTCCCATGGTACACGCACGCCTGGGAATCGCTGAAGAAAATTCGGGTAAACTTGTTTCAATTGTGAGGCAGCAGGCAAAGAAGCTCGCGGAAGAAAATGAACTGAATTTGATCATTGTGGATGGTTCTCCCGGCGTGGGGTGCCCGGTCATTTCATCGCTGACAGGCACCAATGCTGTGTTAATTGTCACTGAGCCCACGCTGTCCGGTATGCACGACCTCGAACGTGTTGTTTCACTGGCAAAAGACCATTTTAACATTCCAACCTATGTCTGCGTCAATAAATATGATTTAAATTCAGGCATTACAGATAAAATAGATGCATATTGCCGGGAACATGATATCTTGTTGGTCGGTAAAATCAGATATGACACCGTTTTCACTCAGGCTATGATTCATAAAAAATCAGTTGTCGAATACTCAGATGGGGCTGTGACCGGCGAAATTAAATCGATGTGGGAAAAACTTTCGTCTGATTTGAATTTGAATGAGGCCGAATGATGAGTTCTGCGGAAAAAATTGATCTTTCTCCAATCGGTATCATTCATACGCCTTATAAAGAAGTTAGGGATATTCCCATTCAGGGCCATTTCAAACCGGATGTTGAAGCCTGGGTGGAATTGAATCCTGAATATGAGGCCGGCTTGAAAGACCTCAATGGATTCAGTCATGCGTTTCTGATCTATTATTTTCATCGGGCTCGCGAAGTGAAGGTGCAGGGGAAACCATTCCTGGAGGATGACACGCATGGCATATTTGCCATCCGCGGGCCGAATCGGCCCAATCATTTGGGATTGTCGATTGTGAACATTGTTAAGATCGAAAACAATAAATTGATTTTCCGAGAAGTAGATATGCTGGACGGCACACCGTTGCTGGATATCAAGCCCTATTCCAAACACTTTGATTCAAGGCAAGATGCCGTCTCCGGCTGGCTCGATAAACATTTTTCAGGTGATACGATCCCATCCCGGACTATCATAAAATAAAAAATTAGCATAGATGAAAACAATTTCAGGAGAAAAATATGAAGATAGCAATTTCAACAGATAGTGGCCATGTTTCGGCTCATTTTGGTCGTTGTCCGGAGTTTACGCTTTGTGAAATAGAAGATGGCAAAATAGTGAAAAAAGAGGCAATCGCCAATCCCGGCCACCAGCCGGGATTCCTGCCGCAATTTTTCGCTGAACAGGGAGTGGATGTGGTTATCGCTGGTGGCGCCGGACAACGTGCGCAAATGCTGTTTGCTGAAAAAAACATTCAGCTTCTTCTCGGCGCCGTTGGAACCATTGACGATGTGCTGGACAAACTCTGTCAGGGAAAACTGGAAGGCGGGGAGAGTCTCTGCAAGCCTGGCGCCGGCAAGGGCTATGGCGTGGAAAAAGATGAATGCGATCACGGCGGAGAACATCATCACCATTAATTTTCAACGGTTGTTTGAAAAACAATAAGTGGAGTACCAATATGCCAACGTATGTGTACCGATGTAAAAGTTGCGGTTCCCAATTCGAGCGGTTCCAGAATATGAGTGACACGCCCGTTTCTGTGTGTCCGACCGAAGGGTGCAAAGGCAGCGTAGAGCGGTTAATTTCGGGCGGCGGCGGACTGATGGTGAAAGGAAGCAGCTCGCATCATGCAGAGCACCAACCCTGCTGTTCCAGGGGCGAGCAATGCGATAATCCCAGGCGATGTTGTGAAGGTGATTGAAATTATGCCAGCCAATAGCTCAATGCTATTCACTCAATACAATATAATCGATTACTCATACACAATTAACTATTCTCAATTCATAATTAAAATCATTAGCTTGAATAGATGAAATTGTCAATGTAACAAGTGAGAACAATAGTTTTGGCCTGTAGCTGGATAATCTCCCGTCGGATTTCGTGTGAACCGTTATGCAAAGAAAATTGATAACTATTTCATTTCGATGGCAAATAAAAAAGGCTACCCTCCGAGGTAGCCTTTTTTACATCAATTTAAATTTCAAGATTAAAGATTTGTGCTGCGGTATTTATCCCAAAGTTTCATAATGGCCGGAATGTAGCTCCGCGTTTCCGCGAACAGAATGCCATCGGCTTTGTCTTTTTTGATCCACAATGACGCCTGTTTTTCTCCGCCATTGTAAGCTGCCAAACCACCATCAATTCCATAATATGAAATTAATGTCGAAAGATATCTGCATCCCATTCGGACATTGTAAATCGGATTTGACAAGATGTCCTCAGGGCTGGTCCAGACGATATCTTCGTATTTTGCGAGATACAAACCAGTCGCCGGCATAATTTGCATCAGACCTATGGCGCCGGCCGGGGATACAACTTCAGGATTCCATGACTGGGCAGATTCGTGTGTTATGGTGGCGCAGATCAAGTCAACATCCAGATTGGTGTATTTCAGGCTCAGATTGTAAATTTCATTGGCGATATCATATTTGTCAACAGAGGAAATTTCCTTGTTATAAACGTCGATGATTGACATGATTTTCTGAATGCCATACTGTCGTTGACTGTCGACACTCATTGCGGCACGCAAGTTGTTCACAGCCTGTTCAAGATTCATCATCTTTTGTTTGGTTTCGTCAGAAGTATCAAAATACTTGTAACTGAAGCCGATCACCGTTATCGATGTGACAACGATTAAAAGAATCTTTAATGGCAACTGAATATATCGGTATAGTGGGATGTCTTTTCTCATTTTAATTATCTCCTTTTATCTTTTTAAAAAATATGCGATGTTAGTAATAAATTACGAATTACAATATGGTAGTTTGTCAACTCTGAAATTAAACGAAGTAATAATTATTAAGTTTCATTTAAATTTAAAAAAATTCATTTTGTCACGTAGATCAAACTTGAAAAAATCGATACACTATTCCCTTCTTTTGATGTGCTAATGTAGTTTTTTTTACCCACTGTTTTTGTGATTCATATCAATTTTTTTACAATAAAATAATATGTATTACAAACTAATTATAATTTTAACAATGCCATGGTAGAGAATAAAATGTTAAAACTAATAAAAATAATAAAAAAGCATTATAAAAATATATTTTAGAGGCTTTGAAATGGAATTATGATATACTCGTTATCAAATTTTTTTAACCTTTTCCCGCCGGCATGCTCAATAAATTTCAGACCTGTGGCAGCAGTTTGGTTCACTAAATATTCCAGCGTTAGTGTAACCGGGTAAATTTCACGAATCATGTTATTTTTGATTGTTTCAGTAAAAGCATCAGTGCATTTTTCAGGGATTTCCTTTGCTCCAAGAATGCAACCCAGAACTGCGGCGGCGGTGGCTGCATTGCCTTCACTGTTTTGTCCGCATCGGGTGACGATTTCGAGTGTTTCCCAAAAATTCTTTTTTCCATATAGCAATCCAATTGTCACGTAAGCGCCATTGAGCAGGGCGCTCAGATTAAGCGGAAGTCGCTCACCCTGGGGACAGTTATCGTTCATTCCCCATTTTTCAGTAATCACTTGCCATGTTTCGTGCCAGTTTTTGCCGTTGTTTTTCAGCCGGATAACTTCTCGAATGTTTTCGGCGTATTCACTGGTATCCGGAATAGATCGCAGACCGCGCGCGACAACGGAGTCCACGTTTTCTTCGAAAAATGCGCTGCTAATCATGCCTGCCACAAAAGTCCCGCCGCGTATGCCATCCCCAGCGCACATCAGCGATCCCACTTTTTCAGACCACGCTCTGCTCATGTCTGGAAGCCCGGGGCACATCAAACCAAACAACTCGGATGATTTTTGAAAATCAACATCCTCCCAGTGCGCATTGTTTTCCGGTTCTCCTGATTCCGGCGGCCAAATCCCCTGACCGAAGTTAGCATGCGCTGTCCGACTCGCATGCCAGATTTTTTCCTGATTCAAATATTCCATCCAGTCTTCGGCAAAATCTCGGCTTTCAATTGCATGCAATGGCAAACGGTTCAACGTGTGTAAATAAAGTATTTCAAAGAACAGATCTTCTTTGTCATTTAGTTGCTGAGGTGAATAACTGATCCAGTTTTCACGGTCATCAATGAACTGATGTTGAATCTTTGTCCAGTTGCGGGCGCCGCTTCTTTTCAGTGCCCTGTTCATTTCAGTGATGGCTTCCGGCTTAAGTTTGAGAAAATCATCGATGGTAAACGGGACCATCCGGTTTTGCCAGCGCAGATTGAAATGTTCACCAAAACTCAATCCAATCATTTGGCCCAGCCAGGCGCCTTCTATTTTATTTCGGTATGTTTTTAGGGGATATAGTCGGCGAACGCGAATCGATGTATCGCAGGCAGTCAGTCCCAGTATGATGAGCAGTACAGAAATCAGGTGTCGGTTCATCGCAAAATTCATATCTAAGTGTTTTAGATTCGCTTGATTCAAAAAAGATTCATATTATGTTGTATTTTTTTAACATCTTCCAATTTTTTATAAAGGATCTGCCATACCGGTCAGGGAATTTTGATTGAATCAATATTTTTATTCTTTTTCAATTCGAATCGGTCGAAGCATGTTTTCCGGTTTTAAAATGTGATCCAGTTGTTCCCGGGTGAGGTACCCTTTCTCCAATACAATATCGTACACTTTGCGGCCGGTATTTAGCGCTTCTTTGGCCACCTCGCTGCTTTTTTCATAACCAATAAATGGATTCAGCGCAGTCACCAAACCGATGCTGCTTTCAACCATGTCGCGCGCCCGTTCCCGGTTGGCGGTAATGCCCTTCACGGTTCGCTCGCTCAAAACAATGCAGGCCTGGCGCAGGTGATTGATACTGCTGAAGAGGGAGAACGCAATGATGGGCTCCATCACGTTCAACTGAAGCTGACCGGCTTCGGCGGCCATTGTTACGGTGATGTCGTGACCCACCACTTCGAACGCAACCTGGTTCACCACTTCCGGAATAACCGGGTTCACTTTCCCCGGCATGATGCTGCTGCCCGGCTGCATGGGGGGCAAATTGATTTCATTGATTCCGGCGCGGGGTCCGCTGGAAAGCAGCCGAAGATCATTACAAATTTTGCTCAGCTTGACAGCCACGCGTTTGAGCACCCCGGAAAGCTGAACATACGCCCCTGTATCCTGGGTGGCTTCCACCAGATTTACCGCGGTCTTTACATCCAGGCCGACGATTTCAGCCAGGTTTTGGCAGACGAGATTGGCGTATTGGGGCGGTGCATTCAATCCAGTGCCAATAGCTGTTGCGCCCAGGTTGATTTCTTTCAGCAATTCCATGGCTTCGGAAACGCGGCTGATGTCTTCGTCGATCATGGTCGAAAACGCGCTGAATTCCTGCCCCAGCGTCATGGGAATCGCGTCCTGTAGCTGGGTTCGTCCCATTTTTATCACATCCGAAAATTCGATGGATTTATGGTGAAAGGACTCCTTTAATTCTTCCATTGCTTTTACAAGCAACTGAAGCGAAAACAGCAACCCAACACGCATGGATGTCGGATAGGCGTCGTTGGTGCTCTGGCTTAAATTCACATGGTTGTTGGGATGAATGATGTCGTAGTTGCCGAACGGATGTCCCAGAATCTCCAATGCGCGATTGGCGATGACTTCGTTTGCGTTCATGTTGGAGCTGGTCCCGGCGCCGCCCTGTATAACATCCACCACAAAATATTGGTGATGTTCGCCTTCGATGATTTCATCGCACGCCTGGCAGATGGCGCCGGATTTTTCCGAGTCCAATAATCCCAGTTTTTCATTGGCCAATGCCGCAGCTTTTTTCACCATGGCCAGCGCTTTAATTAAATTGGGAAAGGTTCGAATGGGAATCCCGGAAATGGGGAAATTTTCCATGGCGCGCAACGTTTGAATCCCGTACATGGCCATTTCCGGCAAATCGCGTTCGCCCAATAGATCGTGTTCCCGGCGCGTTCGCTCAGTGGGCGAAAGCCCGGGGATGTAGCCCAAACGCTGAGCCAGCAGGTTACCGGCCGACTCCATCATTTTTAAATATGTTGCATTGTGCTGCTGCTGTATTTTGTGCAATTCATCTTTGTGCAAGAATAGAATTGTCGCATCGGTCAATGCCCTTGCCGAAGTCATGTGCGGGATATCCCGTGACAACAGAATTCGTTCGCCCAATAATTTTCCTTCGTCCAGAACGGTCAGTTGCATCGGCTGGTCACCAATGCCTTTCAAAATTTCGACCTTTCCGTGGCTGATCAAATAAATGCCTTTTCGGGGCATGCTTTCGTGAAAAAGAAAATCGCCGGCCGGGTAGTGAATCACTTTGATATATTCGGCAATAAAACGTAGTTGCCCTTCACCCAAGCTTGAAAATATTGGAACCTGACTGAGACGCTTCAAAATGTCTGTTTGTGAGAAACTCAATTCAACCCCATTGTTATTTGTATCATTCCCCAGTATTGGATCTCCTCAGAAAATCTTCATTATAATAGTTGGATGGTTTGTTTTAAAAAATTGCCGTGAATATAAGGACAATTCACCAGATTGTCAACCTTTTTTTGGACATATTTTAAAAAAGTCGTATTTCAGTGATGGATATTTCCAATGATTTTTGTAAGTTAGAAATATGAGTTGATCTAATGTTGATCTTTTAAATTAAAAATAAAAATTTTTTACTTGACAAATGGGAAAAAATATATTATATTCCTACAAGTGTAGTAATATTACTATAAAATGTGGAGATATGGAATGAAAAAACCAATGAATCTTTCAGAAATGGAATGGCAGATTATGCAGTTCCTCTGGGAAAAAGGCGTGAAGTCAGTCAAGGATGTCTGGCAAACGCTTTACCCGGAAAAGGAGAAGGCCTACACCACGGTTCAAACATACATGGACCGCATGGTGGAAAAGAAGTTGCTGGAAAAGCAGAAAATCGGTTTGGTCAATTTTTATTTTCCGCTGATGGACAAACAAACGCTGCGCCGGCAGGCAACCGAAACGCTGGTTTCAAAGGCATTCAACGGTTCGTTTTTGAACCTGGCCGCTTTCTTGGTCAATTCGAAAACGCTGTCCGAGGAAGAGTTGGAGGAAATTCGGGAGCTCATTCGCCGGAAGGAGGAGGGATAATATGGACACATTCATCCGTTTTATCGAAGCCGCGGCGCGGAAATGGGTCCCATACATGGCGGATTCGTCTCTGCAATTGGGCCTGCTTTTCGCTTTCATCTGGATCGTAACGAAAATATTCCGAAATCAGTCCGCACGGTTTTTATATCTGTTGTGGCTGGTATTTTTCGTGAAAGCGATTTTGCCGCCATCGATCCGTATTCCGGGATTCTTTTCAGCGCCGGATATTTTTCCCATGCAAAAATTACCGACGGTTGCTTTTCCAATTGTGCAAACAGTCGCCGAGCCGCGAATTTCGCTGTCGTACATGGGGATTGCATTTTTGGTTTGGTTTGTCGTTATCGCCAGATTATTCATTATTTTTGTTGTGAAAAATGTTCGGTTCCACAGAAGAATTGTCGCGTCACACCGGGAAATTCAGTTGAGCAAGCGAATTCCCATTCGGAAGAACATTCGGATTTTTGTGAGTCCTGAAATCAGCAGCCCGTTTGTGATGGGACTTTTTTCATCCCGGATTTACGTGCCGGAGCACTCATTAAACTGGCCTGAGAATGAACTCCGCGCAGTGATCTATCACGAGTTGGCGCATATTCAGCGAAGGGATATTTTTGTAATTCTTTTGCAGAATCTGATTCAGTTGGCTTATTTCTATCATCCGTTTGTCTGGATCGCCAACATTCAGGCAGCGCGCTTTCGTGAAAAAGCCTGCGACGATTTTGCCATTCAGGCCATGCAGGGCAGTTCGTCAGATTACAGTAAATTTTTGCTCAACTCACTGGATCGGGTCGTGAAATGGCAGGCCATCCCGTCGCTGACCAATTTTTTTCACCCGTCCAGAAAATTTTTGTTTCAGCGGTTCGAATATATTTTAACCAGAAAGGAGCACGCCATGAATAAATTAACGTGGTTGCATAAAATTGTTTTAGCAGGAATGCTGATGTTTGCTGTGGTAATTTCGTGTGATAAAAAAGAGAGCATTGACCAATCGGTTGATCCCAATGTTGCACTGGAAAAAACTTCCTCTGATTCTCCTGCGGAATTTGTGCCGTATGATAGGGAACCAAAACCCATCGGTGGATTTGACGCTATTCACGAAAACTTGCGTTACCCGGAATTGGCGCGTCGAGCCGGCATCGAGGGAACGGTAATCCTTTATGTTCAAATCGATGAACAGGGCGAAGTGGTGGACATGCGCGTCATAAAATCGATGGGCGACAGTGGCTGCGATGAAGCGGCAGTAGAAGCCATTAAAAAAGTCAAATGGATTCCGGCTGAAGCTGATGGCAAGCCGGTAAAAGTGTGGATTTCCGTGCCGGTGCGATTCAAGCTGAGCAATGGAGGAGAGAATCAAACCGATAAGAAGGAATTAAAAGAAACGTTTGTCCCGTTTGATGAAGAACCAACGCCTGTTGGTGGATTCACCGCTGTTCATGAAAATTTGCAGTATCCGGAAATCGCGCGGCGGGCCGGCATTGAAGGCGCTGTTTTGGTGTACGCGCGAATCGATGAAAATGGGGATGTCGCGGACACCAAAATCATGAAATCATTGGGCGACAATGGCTGCGACGAAGCGGCGGCGGAGGCTATCAAAAAAACGAAGTGGAATCCTGCAAAACAAAACGGCAAGCCGGTAGCAGTGTGGGTAACCGTGCCGGTTCGGTTCAAACTTTCACAGGAAAAATAGTTGAAATCCGAGTTTGAAAGCCGGGGTCAAACCGTCATCCCGAGAAACGGTATTAAGGGAAGCGAATAAAAAAAGCGTTTTTTCTGTTCCTGATTATTCTTTCTCTTTTCTGTTCGAAAAAAGAAAATATCCGAAAAATTGAATTTACGCCTGAGTTCACAATCGGCAGCGACACTGAAACCGAAGGCGCCTGGTTCAGCTCGCTCAATGATTTTTGCGTGGATATTGCCGGCAGAATCTACTGCGCCGATGGCGTGGATCGCAAAATAAAAGTATTTGAAAGCGATGGCGCGCCGGCTTTTTGCTTCGGACAGAAAGGTCAGGGGCCCGGGGAATTTTCCTATCCCAATGGCATTGCGGTTTCGAAAAGCGGGAATATTTTTGTAGCGGACGCCGGCCGGCGAAATCTGACAAAATTCGATAGTGCCGGGAATTACCTTCACTCGATTCAATTCGGTTCGCCGGTTGCAAAAATTGGCGCGTTCGAATCCGGCAATATCGTCGTGGAAATTGCCCGGTTCGCCCTGGGAAAAGACATCAAAGAATCCATTTTCGAGTTAGCCATTTACGATTCAAATTTGAACGAAGTAAAAACCGGTATTTTCGAAAGATCGGTCGAGCACTATGCCTGGATCGATGTCAACAAGCAGCACATGACCACGCTGCCGATTCCTTTCGCACCAAAAATTGTGTGGCATGTTTGGGAGAATCGGCTTTATGTCGGGTATACCGATGAATTCAAAATTTATGTATTTGATGCGACTGGGAGTCCTGTTGACGATTTCTCAAAAATTATTGAACGGGAAAATGTGCCCGGCGATGAAAAAGAAAAATGGATCGAGCGGACGCTGGGGAATTTCGAAGGACGGCCGGGCATCATGCCGAACATCATGCGCGAGAGCATGGAAAAGGTGAAGCTGCCGGCGCTCAAACCTGCATTCACTGGAATGAGCGATAAGGGAAGCAGACTCATTGTGTTCGGCAATCAATCCGAAGCCGGTTTCCCTGCAACGTTATACGACACGAATAATTTCGAAATTGGCCTGGCGTATTTTGAGTTTGATGATTTCAAATATTTTGGCGGAAAATATTATCGCAGAATCACAGCGGATGAAGAGCCGACGGTTCTGGTGAGATATTTTCAGTCAGAAAATATGCAGGAAATTGATTGTTCAAGAAAAGGTATGGAGAGAAAAAAAGCTGGCAGCGTTCGGCAGCCAGCTATAATTCGCCAAAAAGTCTTTCTTCACTTTAGATCACTGTAGTCACTTGAGATATTTTAGTCACTTCAGCAAAAATTCATCAAAAATGTCCCCTGTCGCGGTGAAGCATTGATATTTCAATTCGTCCTGTTTAACGGAGAGCACCTGGAAAAACTGAGTATCTTTCCCCATTTTCACCATGAGATGTTCGAATTTTGGATTCACGGAATACATTTTGGGACCGCTCACTGACACCACGTACACCGTGCCTTTTTCATTGTCCGCAACAATTTTTCCATCACGTAATCTATGCGTTCTGCCGTACGTGTGATCGTGGCCCTGCAGCACCAAATCGACACTGTGCTTGTCAAAGACAGGGATGAATATCTCGCGCAATTTTACATGATCGCGTTTGGCGCCGGTGGAATAAAAAGTTTGGTGGATGGATACGATCGTCCAGCGGTTGGGATTTTCGTCCAACAGCTTATCCAGCCACAAAGCCTGCTCTTCCCATTTTTCGTTGCCGTTGAGCATCACAAAACGCACACCCTGGTAATCGAAGTAATAGGCGGTTTCTTCCAATCCTTCCGGGCCATTTTCCGGCAGTGTAAATTGTGGCCGCCACAATCGGTTCAGTTTTCGTATCTTTTGTCCATCCACGCGCTCGGAATAATAACCATGATTGCCAGGCAATTGCACAAATGGCGTCCATCGGGGAATCCAGCCGGCCGCCTGGAAAAATTCTCCCCACAGTGTGTCATCATTCCCTGAGTCGACAAGGTCTCCGGTAATCAGCCAGAAGCGTGCGTCCGGCGCTTCGGAAAACGCGGCCCGGAAAATTCTCGAACATTTGGAAACGAGTTTGTTTTGCGGATCGCCCAGGAAAACAAATTTAAAAGGCTGGAATTCAGCAAAGGCGGTTCTGAAATGACTCCATTCGCTCCAGTGTTCACCATCGCCAACGCGATAGGCGTACAGGGTGTTGGGCGTTAGTCCTGCAAATATTACTGAATGCTGCAAAACCGATTTTTGTTCATCCAGAGTGAGCAACTCGGATTTGGCTTGAATCATCGTTGCATTTTTCTCCAAATCCGGCGCGGCAGTGGTCAACACAATCTGAGCCTGCGCATTGGAAACATCCGGCCCGGTTCGCCAGGTGACGGCCATGCTGGTTTCCGGCGAATCTGTGAGATTCAAAATGATTCGTTCCGGAACGTTATTGTGTTGAGCGAAGTTTGCGGATACAAAAATAATTAAAATGAAGGGCAAAATAAATAATATTTTCAGGCGTGAAAAATGAAACTTGTGCATTAAATTTACTCCGATTTGTTGAGGTTGTTGAATTGAATTTGATTGTTGGTGAAAGATAAAATACCAACTCAAGGGATTAAAAGCAAGCGAAAAATGTGTGTCGGCGGGAAAATAAAATCCTTCCTTATTTAATTCTACTTTGTGACATTTAGAATTTGGGTAAACCAGTGGCCTCTGCCACTGGTGAGAAATCCATTTTATATTGGTCTGTTAACAAAAAATCGATGAAATTATCTTCAACAACGACTCAAAGTTTCTTGGAGTGCATAGTCAGTGGCAGAGGCCACTGACCTACCCGCTGTTTTATTTAATCTGACAAAGTAGAATTAAAAAAGTATTTCAATTTACAATGGATAGATTTTTACCCATGCCGAAATAAAAATAACCAATAAACGATTTCTATCGAATGAAATTTGATAATTTTCTTCTTGATTATTAATGTTTGAATGTTTGCATTTCAAAGTATAAACTTAAAACAAGTCAAATCAACAAGTGCAACAATGAAAGCAACTGCAAAAGATATAAGGTTTTTTTCAAAAGAAATTCTGGAAACTGTATCGCGTGGTGAGGAAGTAGTCATCAGGTATAGGGGAAAACCTCACTCGAAAATTGTTCCTATTATCACCGAAAAAAAAGCAGAAAAGATACGACCTGAATTGTTCGGAATCTGGAAAGATTATGATGCGGTAGAAAATGTTGATAAATTTGTCAGGGACAAACGAAAAGGGCGGATTCATGATAATTGATACCGATGTGCTGATCTGGTACATGAAGGGCAATGAAAAAGCTTTTGAACTGATTGGTAGCCCAAATGGCTTTTTTGTGTCAGTTGTCAGTTATATTGAGTTAATCCATGGAATGAGAAATAAAATAGAGTTACAGGTTCTGAGAAAAACTTTTCTGGAGTGGAATACAAAAATATCATACATCAATGCAGTAACGTCCGGTTAGCTTTTTGCAGCACGTTTGGCCCTTGATTTTTTCTTAGT
>CAZSBG010000053.1:0-41227 GCA_964605145.1 uncultured Cytophagia bacterium
AATAATCCAGGTTAAAAAGTAAGTATTCACTGTTTGGCAATCCTATTTACAAAAATTGATGGCAATTTTAGATTGAATTTTTCTCCGTTTCTCTGTGACTCGGTGGCTGAATAGTGTCCGAGATTCGGTGACGCATCGAACCTAATTCAATATGAAAAACTTATAATTCGCCAGGCGCTAAATTTTTGAATTGAATTTCAAATTCTGTAAAATTAATAGATTCCCGATTAAAACATTCGGGGAAAAACATCGTGACAAGATTCAAGTTTCTTGAAAGTTACATATATTTTATTGAACAGAGCGGTGCGCTCTTTCATGGCATCCTCCCGAGAATGGACCAATTCGCGCAAGTCAGCAGCCACGCCTTGCGGGGTCACGACCCGCAGCTAGTTGCCCAATTCTATGATATCGGCAATGACCTTCGGGTCTTTCTTGTCGGTTTTATTCAGCGAATTGCCCTGGATATCTTTTGCTTTTTTGGTATGATAGGGATTGACATAGACCAATTCAACATCTTTATCCTTTATAAAATGAACAAACGGAATCCCATAGCAGCCAGTCGATTCGATGCCAACGACAACATGCGTCAATATTTTTTCCTTTCGCAAATTGCAAAGGTTTTGCCAAAATGTGGTAAATCCGACATGGTTGTTTTTAAATTTAAATGGCCTGACTTCGGTGCCATCGAAGCAGCGCATATATCCATAGTTCGTTTCTTTGCCAATATCAACAGTTGCAAGAAGATTTTTTTGGTTGAATATTCGTTTTTTATTTTGTATTTTTTCCATGGCTATACTCCTTTTTCGGTGAATAAACCAACATACTATTTGTTTTACTGATTGTAGTGTAACCATTTTTTTAATTATTGGCAATACCTTTTTTCTATAATATAGCAAGCTGTGACTCGGTGGCTGAATAGTGTCCGAGATTCGGTGACACATCGAACCTAATTCAATATGAAAAACTTATAATTCGCCAGGCGCTAAATTTTTGAATTGAATTTCAAATTCTGTAAAATTAATAGATTCCCGATTAAAACATTCGGGAAAAACATCGTGACAAGATTCAAGTTTCTGGAAAGTTACCTAACCTGGATTATTCATTGTAATGCATTAAGGAATCCAGATAGCCTGAATGGTGCTTCATTCCGAATTCAGTATCTCTAACTTTGTTAAATTTCATATATCTGATTAATTTTATGAATAACAATAAGTTAAATATCTATTGTTTGAAATTTGTGAATAATTCAGGCTAAATTTTTAATAAAAACCTCTGAAAAAAAAATGAAAAAAATCATCTTATTTGCAATCCTCCTATTTTTCCAATTGCTTAATTCTTCAAATGGGAATTGTCAAAGGAAAACCGATGACCTGAAATCAGTTGAAGAACTAATTGCTTTGAGAGATTCTCTTGAAACAGCATCCGACGATACACATTCCCCGAAAACGTGGGGCAGGCCGATTGTTCAAAAACAGACAGCAATTAAAGGGACGCTCTTCTACCAGGATAGATTTAAAAATCTCTCAAACTGGCATCACGAAGGAATTGGATTCCTCTCTCAACCTCAAAAAAATATCATGCAAATCAATTGCGTCGGATCAGCCCAGGGCGGCGCCGGCTGCATGGCTTTTTGCAAGAAGGATTTTCCCGACAGCATCATCATCGAATATGACTTACGTGTTTTAACCACCAACGGTCTCGTAATCAATTTCATTGCGAGCCAGGGAAGACGCGGCGAAGATATGATTTCTGATTTACCGGAACGAAAGGGCGTTTTTGCAGATTATGTGACGAATCCAAATCTTCGCAGTTATCATGTCAGTGTCAGCCGCTATGATGACGACGGCACGCACACCGGTGTGAGCAACTGGCGCCGCAATCCGGGACTTTTTTTAATGGCGCAACAACCGGATTTGTGCAAGGAACCGGAAAAATGGTATCATATCAAAATTATCAAATCCGGCCCGTTTCTGCAAATGGAAGTCGATGGCAATCTTGCTGGAGGGTTCATCGATTCGAATGAAATTCCGGAACCCATCCCGTTGGAAGGCAAAATAGGTTTTCGCGCTATTGGGAAGCACGTTTTAGCGCAAATTAAAAATTTCAGTGTATATTTAATTCACGATTAAATGATAAGCCCCACCGTGGGATCTCTTAAATAAATTAAAAAAATCCAAAAGATTGATTGAAATTTTCCCAATTCTTTTTTATATTACCTTCAAATTGAACCATTGTTTTGTTTCCTCCCTAAAAAAGCATAATAAAATCTCGGTCTAAATTAACGGAAATGCATGGGATGAGCCTCATTCATATATTTTCGGTGAGTAAATTTGGCGCTTATATCGATGAATGCTTTCTTTTGATCCACGAAAAAGTTCACATATACTTATTCTATAATATCACAAAATCATGAACAATCATAATTATGACTTTAGTGAAAAAAAACCTATTGTCATACATTAGGAGAATCAAATGGACACAATATTTCTTTCACGCCTTCAATTCGGGTTGACCATTGCCTTCCATTATATTTTTCCGCCGATGACAATCGGGCTGGGCGTGATGCTCATTGTCATGGAAGGCTTGTACCTGAAAACGAAGAACGAAATCTATCACCAGATGACACATTTCTGGGTGCGCGTGTTCGGGCTGATTTTTGCGTTGGGCGTGGCCACCGGGATTGTCATGGAATTTCAATTCGGCACCAACTGGGCCTCCTATTCCAGATTTGTCGGCGATGTTTTTGGCAGCGCCCTTGCAGCCGAAGGTATTTTCGCCTTTTTCCTGGAAAGCGGATTTTTAGCGATTCTTCTTTTCGGGTGGAAAAAAGTGAAGCCGAGAACGCATTTCATTTCAACGATCATGGTGGCGTTTGGCGCTCATTTCAGCGCAGTGTGGATTGTGGTCGCCAATTCGTGGATGCAAACCCCGGCCGGGCATCACATCGTGGGTCAGGGCGCTGAAGCGCGGGCGGAAATTCTCCATTTTTGGGAGATGATTTTCAATCCCTCCACCGTGGACAGACTGAGCCACGTCATCGCCGGCTGCTGGCAGGCCGGGGCGTTTCTGGTGCTCAGCGTGAGCGCGTATTATCTGTTGAAGAAAAAGCATGTGGAATTTGCCGAACGTTCCATGAAAATCGCCCTGATTTTTGGCGCCCTGGCTTCAGTGCTGCAATTGGGCACAGGGCATTACAGCGCCATCGTCGTTGAAAAATACCAACCGGCAAAAATGGCGGCCTACGAAGCGCATTTCCCGGAATACGAAGCCGCGCCCTATCACCTGTTTGGCTGGGTCAATGAAAAAGAACAGAAGGTGCAGTTCGGTATTGAAATTCCCGGGCTGCTTAGCTTCCTCCTGCACGGCGACCCGGACCATCCTGTTGTCGGATTGAACGCCTTTCCGGAGGACGAAAGGCCGCCGGTGAACATCGTTTTTCAAACCTATCACAGCATGGTGATTATCGGAACCCTTTTGATTGCCATTTCCTGGCTCGGACTCTTCCTCTGGTGGCGGAAGAAATTATTTTCGTTTAAATGGTATTTATGGGTCGTTGTGTTTTCGGTGCTCGGGCCCCAATTTGCAAACCAGTTGGGCTGGTTCTCCGCCGAAGTCGGTAGACAACCATACATTGTTTACAACATACTGCGCACGTCCGATGGAATTTCGAAAGCAGTATCGCGCAGCGAAATCATTACCTCGCTTGTTCTTTTTGGCATTATCTACTTGTTATTATTAGCTGTATTCATTTATCTGCTGAATGAAAAAATTCAACATGGACCGACAGATGAGTCAATAAAGGAGGGACATGTCGCATGAATATCACACTTGATTTAAACACAATCTGGTTTATCCTGGTCGGCGCATTGTTCACCGGCTATGCAGTTCTCGATGGCTTCGATCTGGGCGTGGGTGCGCTTCATTTATTCACCAACACCGATGACGAACGCAGAATTATGATAAACTCCATCGGCCCGGTGTGGGACGGCAATGAAGTCTGGCTTGTCACCGGCGGCGGTGCTCTGTTTGCCGCATTCCCCAAGGTGTACGCCACAATTTTTTCCGGATTTTACATGGCGTTTATGATTTTTCTCTTTTGCCTCATTTTCCGCGCAGTCGCCATTGAATTTCGAAGCAAACAACCCATGAAATGGTGGCGAAAAATGTGGGACATCAGTTTCAGCCTTAGCAGCATTCTGTCCAGTTTTGTGCTGGGCGTTGCCCTGGGCAATATCATTCTCGGCGTCCCTTTGAATGCAGAAGGCGAATTCACCGGCTCATTCTGGAGCCTGTTTCATTTTTACCCGCTTATTATCGGCATTACAACGGTCGCGTTATTCATGATGCACGGCGCCATTTATGTTGTCATGAAAACCGAGGGCGAATTGCACGATAAAATCAGAGGCTGGGTGAACAACACAATCATTTTTTTCATTCTGTGCTACATCACAACGACAATGATCACGCTGATGTATCTGCCGCACATGGTCGCCTACTTCAAAATGTATCCTGTTCTTTTTATTCTACCATTTCTGAATATGCTGGCCATTGCCAATATCCCGCGGGAGATTATCCATGGCCGCGATTTCCGGGCGTTTCTCTCATCATGCGCTGCCGTGATTGCATTAATGGCCATTTTTGGAATCGGCATTTTTCCGGATTTGGTTCACTCATCCACTAACCCGGCATACAGCCTGAACATTGTGAATGCTGCGTCGTCACAGAAAACATTGAAAATTATGCTCATCATCGCGCTCATTGGAATTCCGTTGGTGATTTCATATACGGTGAGCATTTACTGGATTTTCCGGGGAAAAGTGAAGTTGGATTCATCGAGCTATTGATAAAAATTTCAAGATAACCACTGAGGCTATTTTCATGAAAATGAGGCAGTATTTTTTATTTCTTGTTTTTCAGATAATATTTCTGAATTCTCTGTTCGCTCAAAAATTTGGAGAACATCCCCATCCATTTTATTACACAAAAAAGAAGATCGCCACGGCCAAAGCGAACATACAAAAATATGAGTGGGCCAAATATATTTTTGAAGAAGCACTCCAGTCCGCTGACGAAGCTGCCGCAAAACCGGATGACAATCTGCGGGCCTGGTTTTCGGAATTTACGCCAATCAGTCAATGCGATTGCCCCTATTGCGGTCATCACTGGCAGGACTACACCTGGCACTGGACCAAAGAAAAACCGGACCAACTGCGATGCAACTATTGCAACAACATCACTTCGGTCGAACATTTCAGGGAAAACGATACATTCAACGTCATTGATCCGCAGGGCAAGATTCATCCCCATCCGGTTTATCGGGATTCAACCGGGAAAGTGCACCCGATTCGGGAGTTGATATTTTTCCATAAAAATAGCTATGCCTACACATGGATCAAAAATCTCGGGATTGTCTATGTGGTCACCGGAAAAGAAAAATACGCCAAAAAAGCCATTGTGCTACTGAAGCGCCTGGCAGAAGTGTATCCCGGCTTCGGCATTCACGACAATTTTCGATTTGAGCCGGATCCATTTGGCTGGGCCGGCAAATTGCGCATGTGGCATTACACCGATGCCCACACCCTGCAGGATTGCGCTGAAACGTATGACGCCATTTACCACAGCAGCGCGTTGAGTAAGAAAGATAAAGCGTTCATCGAATCAAACCTGTTTCAGGTGGGACTGGATTTTCTCACTGCGGTGAAGCCGACCCAGGGAATTTCCAATGACATTCCATACCGCTATGCCGGCGTTGCCATGCTTGGCCGCACGCTTGAAAATCACGATGCCATCGCCTGGGCGCTCGATCCGAAAGAAGGCTATTTCGCGCTGGTGGACAAGCTGTTTTTCGAAGATGGCACCTGGCTCGAACGCGCGCCGGGTTATCACAACATGGCCATTCGGCCCCTTCGCGAAACCGTGGAAATTCTGGATGGCTATTCCGATCCTGATTCGTACCGGGGCGAAAATCCGTACAAAAATTTAAATATGAAAAACATCAAAAAATTGGGGAATATTTTTTCAGTGATGCTGGATCTGCGGTTTCCGGACGGGACATTGCCCCCGGTGAATGACGGCCGTATGGGCGTTAAGCCTGATCCCATGCCGCTGGAAGCGCTTTACAACTGGACCGGCGATGAAGACTGGCTCGAAAAAGCGAACCAGGCCCACGAAGGAAAACTGCTTGAAAACGGCGACCTCTATTCCCTTTTCAACCGGAACCCGAATATCGACCAAAAGATGAAATCCTTTCAAACCAGCGTCGTCATCCCAGAAATTAGCAAACGTTTCGATGGAATGGGATTGTCCATGCTGCGTCGCGGAAAAGGCGCGGATCAGATTGTGTTCACTTTGCATCACCACAAATACACCAGTCCTCACACCCATTACGATGCGCTGAGTACGATTTTATTTGCCAACGGTCGGGAAATGCTGTCCGATTTTGGGTATCCTTCCTTCAGTACAATGCTGCGCATCAACTGGTACCTCAAAACACTCTCGCATAACACACTCACCGTGGACACCAACAATCAGTACGCGCCGTACAGCGTGGCCAACTGGATTCATCACGGCGATTTGTTCTCTGCCTGCGAAGCCGAAGCCTGGGAAGCCTACCGTTTCACATGCGAGCCCTATTTCCGGCAGATCGCCCTGGTCGATGGAGAAAAAGGCCACATTTACGCCGTGGATATTTTCCGCGGCAAAGGCGGATCCGTACATGATTTTGCCCTGCATGGCGAAGGCGACGCGCTTCAAGTCGGATCGCTCAATCTCACTTCAGCAGAATCACTGGAAGGCAATGATTACGCCTACGCTGAATTGAGCGACATTGAAGTTGCCAATACCTCGGCTCCCTGGAGTGCGGAATGGACATGGAACGATGGCATCTCTTTGTATTGCCACTTCTCTGATCTCCCGAATTGTGAAATCTACAAAGCGCTCACTCCCGGAGAACGATTGAAAAGCATGAAAGATCGGAAAAAATTCTCGCTTTTCAATCGTCGAAAAGGAGAGAATCTCCGCAGTGAATTTGTTGGAATTTATGAACCCAATTCAGGAAAGCGCATTATTCAAAAGATCGAAAAAATATACGTTTCCGAAGACCGCGACTGGGCCGTTGTTTTGAAGGTTCACATGCCGAATAGCACGCATTACATTTTAAGTTCATATTTGAACCTGGCCGCCCAAAAAACGCCTTTTTCAGACGGCGATATTGAAATAGTCTGGAAAAGCCGTTTTGGTATCGTATCTGTGAAGAACGGAAAAATCGTTGATCAGGAATGGGTGAAAGGCGTGATGGAAGGATTGCGTCACGGTCTTTAATTTTTCAGATTGGAGTTAATATGAAAAAAGTTTTCTTATTTTTTATCGTTTTTATTCTTCTTAGCAGCACAAGCAATTCACAGGACATGAGTTTCCCATATTCACCGGCAAAATGGCGGACGCCGATCTGTTTTGTGAATGATTGGCAAAAAAGTCTTGTCGATCACCTGGGCGCTTTGAATTATGATTTTGGTCCCGGGCCTTACGCCAGACCGAAAACAACGATCTCCGTTGGGATAAAAGATAGCAATCTCGATGTGAAAAATCAGCGTTTGCATTCTCCTCGAGTCCCTGTTGTGATAACTGACTTTGCCGGGCGAGATATTTCTATTCAGCAAAAATCATTTGCGCTTTATGATTCGCGGATTCATCAAATCCCGAAAAATCCCAATGAAGGATTTGCAGCAAAACGCTATTCAGGCCTGGTCGGCTGCGTTGCCTGGGCGCAACCGAACAAACCGGCAGATCCCGCGTTCGAAAACGTTGCGTGGGGCACAAATCGCCCGATTCGGTATCACCTCGATGTGCCTCCCAATAGCCAAAAAGTTGTGGCCCTGGGTTTCTGCGACAGTTATCGGGTTAAAGGGAAAATCACACGCGTCATGGAATTACAGGTCGAAGGCGCTCCAACGAGAACCATCGATCTACTCGTCTCCGGCGACCAGAATGAGCCTCAGGTGTTCCTGTTCAATGCCCTTGATATGGACGGCAATGGAGAACTCTCCATCGAAGTGAAAGCATCTCCAACCACTCAGGATCCCAATGTTTTGCTGAATGCTATCTGGACTTTTCCCGAAAATATGAAAATTTCGCATTCGGAACTCATCGCAGGGGACTTCACTCGACAAGCAGAAATTTATGTGGACTGCGGCCGTGAACCACAGCTCAAAAAATTCCCGGGGAGGCGGGATGCATTAGTGACCAAATTCAATGGAGAAAATTTTATTCCTGTATTACGAATCAATACACACCGGCAACTTGATTTCAATCCGGAGAATGGTTTCATCTACTCGCATCAAAAGCCATTCATTGCGACACAACCGCAGGCAAAAAAATTCATTGAGACCGAAAACGGTTGGGAGGCAGAATTTGCCCCGAATACAAAAACCATCGAAGTCGTTACTTTTCATGGCAATATCGATGTCAATACCATTTCGAAATTCCCTGACTTAAGGGCTGAATTGAAAAACTCAGTTGAATATTGGGAAAATGATACGAATTTGCACTGGAATCGGATTCAACTCCCGGAGCCGAGAATGCAGGCGTTATTCGAATCCAGTGTTCGAGTATTGCAGCAGGTCAGCGAAATTGTCGATGGGTATCCCCAGTTTCAGCCGGGGCCTACAGTTTATCGCGGATTTTGGGCGAGCGATGGTATCTGGGATGCGGATGCAGCGATGCTTGTGGGTGACTTTAAATCCTCACAATTTACCGTGGATCGTTTCCTTCAGCACCAGAGTCATGAGGGACGAATCGTGATTATGACGCCTTCTCTGCTGCACAGAGAAACAGCGCACTTCATCTGGCTGCTTCATCGGTTCGCCTTGCTGACGCAGGACAAAACTTGGCTGGAAAATCACTGGTCGGCTATGGAAAAAGCCGTATCGCATTATCGGCAATTACGCGAACAAACCTTGTCAAGTCCGAACGCGCCGTTTTATGGATTGGTGCCTCCCGGCCTTACGGATGGCGGTATTGGCGGCGTCAATGCGGAATACAGCGGCGTATACTGGGGTTTGATCGGATTCAGAAGCGCTTACGAAGCTGCGATGTTGTTGAACAAAACTGACCAGGCCAGGGAATGGCAGAACGAGTACAACGAACTTTTAGCCGCGTTCCACAAGGCAGCGAAACGCGACATGCGTATGGATGCGCGCGGCAACACATTCCTCCCCATCAAAATGATGCAGCCGGAAACCATCCCGGATCCCCAACGCGGACAGGCGCCGATGTGTCAGGCCGTTTATCCGGGAAAAGTTTTTGGACTGGATGAACCATTTGTCGAGGGAATGCTTTCAATCTTCAACCAAAATCTGGTGCAGGGTTTAGCGCTGGACACCGGCTGGCTCAAAGGAGGCGTCTGGCCGTTTTTTGCAGCGCACCGGGGCCTGGCTGAACTGTGGGTGGGTCGGACTGACAGGGCGCAAAAGGCGCTCATGGCGCTTGCCGATCACGCATCCCCGACATTGCTCTGGGCCGAAGAACAAATGCCAAAGGGAAAAGGAACCCGAACCGGCGGGGACATCCCGCAAACCAATGCAAATGCGCAGCTCATTCGGTTGCTGAGGCATCTGTTAATTCTGGAACGGGAGAATCATCTCAGCCTGCTCCATGGCATGCCGGAGGACTGGATTTACACCGGAGCCATATTAAAACTGGATCGATTGCCCACGACTTTTGGTACCATTTCGCTGCACACGGAAATCTCCGGCAATGGCAATTCCGGTTCGCTGGCATTCGAGCCTGAAAACACTGATAACAAGAACATCACGGTTTCGATTGATTTGGCAGCCTTCAAGAAATATGGATTCAAAAAGCAAGATGGTTCCCCGCTTCCAGATATTTGGAAAGAAAAGCTGGCTGAACCATTTCAGATAAACTTTTCCAGGTAATGATTGGTATTTTATTCTTCCCAAAATAACATTGAGACAAGAACATGAAAAAGATAAAAAATCTGGCTTTGGTCGCTCACGACAATCGGAAAAAAGATTTGGTGGAGTGGGTGGAATGGAATTACAATATCCTGATGAAACATCAGATTATTTGTACCGGCACTACAGGAAAATTGATAGAGAAAGTGTTGCAGCAAAAATTTGAAACGTGTGAAAATCCGGTTCAGGCTAAACCGATTGTAAAATTGAAGTCAGGTCCTCTGGGCGGGGATCAGCAATTGGGCGCGTTAATTTCCGAAGGCAAGATTGACATCCTCATTTTTTTCTGGGATCCGATGCAGCCCCAGCCGCACGATGTGGACGTTAAAGCGCTGTTGAGAATTTCCGCGGTGTACAATATCCCGGTTGCCTGCAATCGTGCTTCGGCGGACTTCATCATTTCCTCCCCGCTGATAGCCCATGAATATCATCAAACTTTGAAAGATTATGGTGAATATATCAACCGAAAACTGGAATAGTTTTTTCCAAAAAATGTAAGGGCATCTCTCAAAACAGGGATGCCCTTTTATTGATAATTTTTTCGGAAAATAATTTCCGCACCGTTACCCAGTCGTTCCGCGGCCGGTGCCGGTTCTAAAATCGTATTCTGAACCAAAAATGCTGTGGGGAATAAAATATACTATAAGCGTTACAACCCCTGCCAGATACACTGACCATCGATTTCGCCTCTCCCCACGGTTCATATAAAGCGCAAAAAGCCAGAATCCCAATTCCAGAAGCACTTTATTATCGGTCCAGTCAAAACCAAGCGGAAAACCGGACCACAAAACGCCGAACGCATACCATTGAACGATGGGGCCAAGTATAAATGCGCCGACCAGGAACGAAATTATCGTCGCCCACAATTTCCCCTTGAATTTTCCATCGATAACCGCTTCCAGCGTGGTGCGAATCGCCAACGCCATGGATGCAAAAATAACCAGAATATGGAGCAACAACACCATGTGCGGGACTGCGCCCTTGTACCGCGCGTAAATCGGTTTTTCATCGGTGACGGAAATGGGCTCTTCCCCACCGTCATCGATGTATACAAAGAACTCATATTTTCCGGCGCGAGCTTCCAGGCTGGGCAATTCCGCGCCCCATCCTTCGACTGCTTCGGTTTGGCCGCGTCGCGTGAATTCAAACGTCCCCTTCTCCATGGGCATTATCGACCAATCGTCGTGCGATTTAAAGCGACGATATTTCACATACCCCGTGATTCCCTCCGGAACAGGATCGAGCAGCATAATTTTTAAATCAATGCCGATAATTTCACTGCGCAAAAATTTAAAATGTACCTTGCCTTTATCCGTGTTCATATCGCCTTCGAGGGGATAGGTTGGGCCGGTCTTATCCTGGTACATAAAACAACCGATGGTCAGGATGACGGCTAAAATCCACAGCAAGATACTTGTGAGCTTTGAATTACGATTTGCGAAATCTATAATGGTTCCCATTCATTCTCCTAAAACTAACTCAGGTTCAGGTTTTATGTCAACAATTGAGCCTATTCTGAAACGCTATAATTCAACAATTAATATTTCCTTTTTGCCATCACGCAATACCTCAACGCTGATTCGCTGGCCGACCTCGAAATCTGATAGGCGATGCATGTATTCATAAATATCGTTTATGGGTTTGCCCTCCATCGCGACAATGATATCGCCTTTTTGCATACCTGCATCCGCAGCCGGACGACCGGGCAACACAGCATCCGCGCGCAGGCCCTTGACATCCGTGGAAACAACATCCGGCATAATCCCCAGTGTAACCTTGAAACGCCGTTTCATGCCAGCCTGTTTTTTGGGGCCGGCTTCCTTGAAAGCCAACACATCCTGTCGGTTGGCCAAATTGGCGATCAATGAATATACGAGATCAGAAACCATTTTTTGGCCTTGAAAATTAATTTTGTCGATGTCGTCAGCCGGTGTGTGATAATCCGTGTGAATCCGGGTCATGAACGAGAGCACCGAGATATTGTTGATATAAAAAGGCGCATGATCTGAAGGACCATAGCCATCCGGCGACTGCTTTGCATTAAGGCCTGCTTTTTCCGCGTGCGACGTAATGATGACATCTAATCCTTCCGCTGTTCCAGTGCCGCTAATTGAAACTGATTTAGATTCCATGTCCATTCGGCCAATCATATCCAGATTAAACATGTATTTGATATTTTTCAAATCCACCAGCGGATAATTATTGAAATATTTTGAACCGATTGTCCCCATTTCCTCAGCACCGAACGCAATAAAAATGACGCTTCGTCGCGGCTTGTTTTCCTGAGCAGCCAGTTTCTCAACGATCTCGAGAATCCCGGCCACACCGGATGCATTATCATCAGCGCCGTTGTGCACCGCCACTGTGTCCGGACGGCGGGAGCCTGAGCCCATACCGCCCATTCCGAGATGATCGTAATGCGCGCCAAGCACAATATATTCATCCCTGAGCAGTTCATCAGATCCCTGCAGCATGGCAACCACATTTTGCGTGGTCACTTCATTTTTTACAATTTCCACGGCTGCCGTAAGTTCATTATCGACCAGGAAACTTGCCGGCTTTTTATTCTCGAGATAGGTGCTTTCCAGTTTGGCAATGGTATGTCCTGTGGACTCAATAAATTTATCTGCAACTTCCCGCTTTAAGTGAATCACCGGAATGCCCACACTGGACTTGCCCTGTTCATAATACAAATCCATCAATTCATCTTTCTGGTCAAATTTCTCGCCACTGACGAACAGAATACCGGCACAACCCTTGTCTTTGGCGACCAAAATCTTTTTATGCAATAAACCCTGTTTTTCAAATTCTTCAGGCTGGATTTTTATTTCAGGATAACCCCGCAAAACGATCACCCATTTTCCGCTGACATCCACATTGTCATAATCTCGCCACTCAATACTATCCGCACTAAAATCCAAACCATACCCAACGAATGCGGCTTCAGCAGTGAGTTCTTCATTTGAAGAAAATGATAATGGAATGAAATCCTTTTCGCATGTCCCTTCAAAACCGCTGAAATTTAATAGATTTTTTTCACCCAGCGCCACAGATGTAACAACCTCAAAATACTGAAATCCATCCTCGCCCATTGACGTCAGGCCATTTTCGAGCACGTCATCGCGTATGTACTCGGCAGCGATTCGGCCCTCTTTTGTCCCTGGTTTTCTGCCTTTCAGCGAATCCGACGCAAGAAACCTAATGTGACCGCGAAGTTCTTCAGCGGTAATATCCACCTGGGCGTAAGTAAAATTATCTGCGCTTTGCCAGATGAACACAGATATTAAGAATAAAATAAATACTTTCAATTTCATGTTATCTCCTAAATTTTCCGATTATATTTTTTTTTGGACAATCCAAGCATTATCAAATGACTCAAAATTTCTTAATCACTTTTCCGTGTGGTTCGTGAGGGAAAATCTTATCGCATTAGCGCCAGCGAACCCATAGGATCCCACGGTGGCAGCACGATCGGTTTTTGGTCCAAGGCCTTCATCAGATAATCCGAAAGGTATTTTTTATCGATGACAACCTGATAGTTAAATTCATCGAACCACTCGTCGCTCATCACAAAATATCCCTCTTTGCCAAGTTTTTCCCCCCAGCTATTCTCAACCTTCCAGCGGTTCGGCACGCCATTGACAAGATTCGCCCCGGTGAACACCATTGCATGCGTCAATTGACTTTCCCCATACAACAGTCGGCCAGCCTTATCCAATCCAAAGGGAACGCCCAGCGCTTCTTCGTAAAGATACAATTTCGAATCCATAATCCCGGCATCGCTGTCCAGCATTTTTCCCATATCGCAGCCGAACCAGACAGGGACGCCATCTTTGATTTGCGCGAGCGTTATTTTTTTCATGGTATCAATGTCCACGTTCAGGTAAAGGACGTCTTTTCCATCTTTCATGTTACCCAAAAATCTGACCGTAAATGTGCGATTGAATGGTTTGTCATCTGTTGGCGCATTGATCACGCTGATATAATCATCCAGATTCAGCTTGACATATTTTTCGAAAAAGTCATGCGGCGTTAAATTCAGGATTTGAAAATACTTATCATTTTTATCGCGGAATTCAAAATCAAATTTGGTGGGAGGATCGCCCAGGAAAAAAGCGATCATCCTGTAAATTTCACTGAGCATTTCATTTTTGCGCTGACGAAGCGCTTCCTTAGTTTTGCCCTCGCCATATAGGTTTCTGAGTTCAGCAGCATTATCGCGCAGTTTCAACGTCAGTAACCGATCCATGTGCGTGGTATCGCCGCTATGGAAGGTTTCCGGCATAATTTCTTTGGGTACAACACCATATTTATTTATGAGATTGGCGAACATGTCCCACTGACCGCCGTCCTGAACCGGGGCGTCCAGCAACCACATAAACACCCGGCTGTAAATATCTTCGTCCAACGTGTCCAGAACATTTTCGAGAAAATAATTGGATTTTTCCAGTTTATCCCAGAACATGGGATAGTTTTGCGACAGTTCAAAATCTTTGATTTTCAATTCTTTTGAAATTTTCTGCCGAAATGTATTTAGTCCGGCAAATAACCAGCAGCGGCCGCTTTTCTGCTGATTAGTAATCTTTTCAGTTTTTATTTCTTCTGAAAACGAGTATCGATTCAGAATGGTGGATTCGTTATTACGGGAGACAGATTGAATACCGTTTTTTATAATCGCATTTTGCAGAACGCGATTCATGGGATGCTTCAAAAAATCCTTTTGAAAATTCTTTATCAATGTTTGCGAGATATGAGCGCTTTTCACTACGAGATCCTCACTTTCTTCTTGCGATTTGTTTTCTTGTCAAAGGTAATAAAATATTACGCTCCGAAAGGTTCCATGTTCCCAATTTTAATTGAGCCTGTATCTTAATACTACTTAGTCAGATTGAGAAACGTATCGAGAAACAAGGCAATATTCCCATATCATTGTCATTCCCGCATGCTTTTAGTGGGAATCTCCTCGTGATTTAGAATGAGATTCCTGTAAAAAACATACAGGAATGACAGAAAAAGGGTAATCTGATTAAGTAGTATTAATCATTCATACAATTCTCGATCAGGCCCAGGCAAATAATTTGAACAGAAAAATTCCGTAAAAAATGATTAAAAGCCAGCCTTCCCACTTGGTCACTTCCCTGTCCAGTGTGATAAAAAAATAAATAAGGGTGGCGATCACAAGCATGTAAATGCCGTAGCCGGTCATATTCGCAGGAATGGTGAGCGTTCCCACCAGCCCGGAAATTCCCATGATGGCGAATGCATTAAAAATATTGGACCCGAGCAACGTGCCAACGGCAATTTCAATTTTTCCTTTACGCGCGGCAATGGCGCTGGTAATAATTTCGGGCAGGGACGTGCCCAGGGCGACCGCGCTTGCCGTGATAATTTCTGTGCCGATCTGAACGATCTCAGATAGCTTGATGATGGCTTCAACGGTGTATTTTGCACCGAAATAGAGTCCGACGCAACTACCGATTAAAATGAGAATCGTTTTCGCACCGATGGGTTCGGCTTTCTTTTTATCTTCCACTGTTTTTTTCTTAAATTCATTGTGCTCGGAAACTGCATAACCGATATAAACAACAAATCCTGCCAGACTGAACATCGCCTCGATAGGCGTAAATTCTCCGTCAAGGCATGTAATGGCAATGAGAAATGTGGAACCGATTAATATGGGCAAATCGACGCTCACCAGATTTTTATCCACGGTGAAATATCCAATGACCAGAGGCAAAATGCCCAGGCCCAGAAAAATGTTCGTAATGTTCGAACCGACCACATTCCCGATGACAATTTCTGAAGAGCCCATGATAACGCCCACAATCCCGGTCAGCAACTCAGGTAATGAGGTGCCAACCGACACAATGGTCACGCCGACAATGAATCCCGGTATGCCAAATTTTATGCCGATTAATTCAGCGGAATCAGTGAAATAATCTGACGATTTTATTAATACTGTCAGACTCGCTGCAAGTATTAAAATCCAAATAATTAATAACATCACATACCCACCAATCTAAATTTGAATGATACTTTGTTTCAGCCATGGAGCCGCAGAGGAAAATAGAAAAATTTTTTTTCATCATTCTGTACTCCTGGCTCAGTCTCTGTTTATTTTTATTATGGAATTTTTATACACCAGAGGAAAAACCTCATTTTTAACCTGAATTATTCACAAATTTCAAACAATAAATATTTAACTTAATGTTATGAATAAAATTAATCAGATATATTAAATTTAACAAAGTTAGATATAATGAATTCGGAATGAAGCACCATTCATGCTATCTGGATTCCTTAATGCATTACAATGAATAATCCAGGTTAAGTCAACACTTTAGCTACTTCCACCATGGAACTGGATACATCCGGTTTAATATCGAAGTCCCGCTTTCGGAAGACCGAAATCATTCTCGGATTGTCCGACGTTGTCTGGGCGACGATTTTTTCGATGCCCCACCGGTTCACAATGTCCAGGCAATAATCCGTGAGAATGCTGCCTAATCCGCGATCCTGCCAGGCATCCACGACCAGCACGGCGTACTCGACAGTCTCCAGGTTGGGATCGGCGACGAGCCTGCCCACACCTAACAGTTTGTGTTCGCCGGCTTCTTCGATTTCTGCAACGATAGCAATCTCCCGATCATAATCGATGTAACAATACCGCATTGCCACTTCGTGATTGGCCCACTGAAAGAAATATCGAAACCGCTGGTAAATGGATTCCCGTGAGCAACTTCCCAGGAGCTCCATCCATAAGGGTTCGTCTTCCGGCTTTATCGGCCGCAGGGTGATTTTCGCCCCGTCCTTCAATTGTGTTTTTCGAACATATTCCTCCGGATACGGACGCAGCGCCAGGTGCGCATAAGGCTTCATGGGTTTACCCAACACTTCACGGTCGACGATGACGCGGGCATCGAGCGCAATCACTTTCTGGGGAGTCACCAGCAGCGGATTGATGTCCAACTCCTTGATTTCCGGGTAATCCGCAGCCAGGTAAGACAGCCGAATGAGCACCTCGATGAGACGCTCCACATTCACCGGCGGCTGCCCGCGATAACCCTGGAGCAGCGGCCACACCTTCAGCGACTGTAGCATGTAGCGAGCCAGCCGTTCGTTCAGAGGCGGCAGGCCCAGGGTTTTATCCCCGAATAATTCAGCGGCAATTCCGCCAAGCCCGGCCAAAATTACGGTTCCAAAAACAGGGTCCTTTTTAATCCCGAGTATCATTTCAACGGCGTTTTTTTGACTGACCATCTGTTGAACCGTGACGCCTTCGATTTTAGCCCCCGGCATTTTTTCCGAAACATTGTGGAGAATCTGTTCGAACGCGGAACGAACCATGGAGTCATCCTGCACATTGAGCACCACGCCGCCGACATCGGTTTTGTGGCTGATATCCGGGGACAAAATCTTCAGCACAACGGGATAGCCAATTTGCCCGGCAATCGCCACGGCTTCATCGGTCGAATTCGCAGGCATCGGTTTTGTGACCGGGATTCCGTACGCTTCAACCAGGGCTTTGGAATTCTCTTCGGACATCACCGAACCCTTGCCTGCAAAAAGCGGCTCGAACTGCGCGCGAACGCTGCTGCGATCCACAGGGAAACGCACCGGAATATCGCGCGGGGTTTCGTACAGGCTGTCCAGATTTCGGGCGTAGGCCACCAGCGTCATAAAAGCGCCGACCGCCTGCTCCGGCGTGGTGTAACTGGGCACCCCGGCGTCGTTGAGAATTCGGACGCCTTCGCGCATGCTCTGCCCGCCAATCCACGCGGCAAGGATAGGTTTGGTCGTCGTCTCCGAAAGCTGGCCGATGGCTTTGGCCGTGGCAGTAGGATTCGTCATTGCCTGGGGCGTGAGAATCACCAGCGCCGCGTCCACATTGGAATCGTCGATGACGATCTGTGCAGCTTTGGCAATTCGCTTGGAACGCGCATCTCCCAGCACATCCACCGGATTCCCATGCGACCAGAATGGCGGAAGGTTTTCGTTCAGCCTGGCAATGCTTTCATCGGACAATTCGGCAAGGGCGCCGTTGGCTGCGATCAGCGCGTCGGTGGCCATCACGCCGGGCCCGCCGGCATTGGTCACAATTCCCAATCGGGAACCGCGCGGAATTTTGTGCCGGCCAATGAGTTCGGCGCAATCGAATATCTCCCCATAATCGAACACCCGCGCCAGACCGGCTCGCTGGAACGCGGCATCGTACACCGCGTCTTCAGCAGCCATGGCCCCGGTGTGTGAAGCAGCCACTTCTGCGGATTCCGGGAAGCGCCCGGCCTTGTACGCAACAATGGGCTTGGTTCGGGCGAAGGCGCGGGCCGCGGTCATAAATTTTCGGGCGTCCGTAATCGATTCCACGTAAAGAATGATGGATTTCGTCTGCTCGTCCTCACCAAAATAATCAATCAAATCACCAAAATCAACATCCAAAGTATTTCCAATGGAAACAAAATTGGAAAAACCGATTTTGCCTTCCAGCGCCCAATCCAGCACCGAGGTGCACAACGCGCCGGATTGGGAGATGAACGCAACATGTCCCTTTTGGGGAAGCGCGCCGGCAAAGCTCACATTTAAATTCAGCCCGGGAACGATAATGCCCAGGCAATTCGGCCCGACTATCCGCATGCCATCGAAGCGCCGGGCTTGGGCCAAAATCTGCTCCTCCAGCGCTTTGCCCCCGGCGCCGGCTTCGCGGAACCCGGCTGAAATGATAATCACGCCAAGAATGCCGGCCTCGCCGCACTGTTTGACAATATCCGGCACGTCCTGCGGCGGGGTGCAAATCACGGCCAGATCCGGTGTTTTTGGCAGGCTTTTCACATCCGGGTAACATGGGATTCCCAGCACGGCCTCGCTGGTGGGATTCACCGGGTATACCACCCCGCGGAATCCTCCGCCGACCAGGTTGCTCAGCACTTTCCCGCCAACGCTCTGCGGATTGGGTCCCACACCGATCAGCGCAATTCGGTGCGGTTTAAAAATTCTGTCTAATTTATGCACATCCATTTCAGGCTCCATTCATCTGTTTCTCATATCACTTAAATTCTAAAGTATCGATCTTTCAATTCACAAGTTCAAAATAAATACACACTCGCTCCCGGCTAATGCTGCGCCGGCAGCAAGCTTTTACCCGATACACAATCAAAATCATTTCCTGTATGCGACGTAAATGTCCGCCTCAATCATGACGCCGTCTTCAAAATAATGATGAACAAAATAGAGATTGCCGGCGTCATCGAGTGTTGGCTCCCCGGCAAATTGCGATACAATCAATTTAGGTGAAGCCCATTTTCCCTCAACTTTCACAGAGCGAAAAATGGCTGGCGTGCCGTTATAAGTTCGCGTCAGCCACAATTCATTTCCATCGGACGAAACATAAGGGAAACCGTCCATTGTTTCAGTGTTTACCGAGTCAATATTGACCGGGTCGGACCATGCGCCGTTATTCCGTGTGGTCAGCCAAATGTCATAATTGCCCTTTCCACCGGCGCGGTCAGAATGAAAGTACAGATCATCATTGTGAAGATGCACTTCGCCAATCTGGATTTCTTTCATCAAACGGTCTCCGGCATACCGCCAGTTTGTCCATTTCCCATCGCTCCATTCAGCGATGAACATATTCACGCCGGTGTAACCTTCCCGCGCCGAAGCAAACCACATTTCACCGCCCTGCACACAAACGGCCCCATCGAGTGACAATTTTCCCGGTTCCTGCAACCACACCCTTTCAGCCTCCTGCCAAACATTACCGGTTTTGTGCGCCACCCAAACACCGGACACATCGTCCAACAGTTGCTTTTCAGGTGCGACGCGGACATCCGGCGTGAAGAAAAAGTACAGCGTTTGGCCATCCGGCAGAATGAAGGGAGAATCTTCCGCGCCTTCCGTGTTAATCGCATACGGCAACGGGACCGGATTTTCAAATTGATCAGAATGCAGTGCCGCCGGATATTGGTCTGTTTCCGGGCCGCGCTTCGTAATATCGGCCGGCAATTTGTCTTTCCGATCCACATCCGGATAGGTTGCAACAGGATTATCATTTTCACTGCAAGCAAACACTACAATTATCAAAAGAAGCATACTCATAAACACAAATCTATTTACAGACATAATTTATCCCTGTACATTTCTCAGTTTCAATACTTTTATGTCACTCTCAAAAAACCAACTCTCGCGCGGATGAGCATCGAGAATCGAACATCCAATATCTAAAATCAAATATCGACCATCCAATATCCACCATCGAAAATCGAATTCATCCGCTTGAATCAGTGGCGCATATACGAATTACAATCCATCAAAAGGACTTATTTCAAAAACTTGTCCAGCCAGCCGATGACGGTGTCGTGCCACAAAATCGAATTGTGTGGTTGGAGCACCCAGTGATTTTCATCCGGGAAATAGAGAAATTTGCTTTCGACGCCCAATCGCTGCAACGCGTTGAACGTGGAAATTCCCTGGGTGTCCACCACGCGGTAATCCAGAGCGCCATGAACCACGAGCATGGGAGTTTTCCAGTTTTTAACGAAATTGACCGGATTATGTTTCTCGTAGCCTTCGGGATTTGTCCACGGCGTGCCTTCGTGATCCCACTCCGGGAACCACAATTCTTCGGTATCGAAATAGGCGGAACGTTCATCCAGGTTGCCGTCGTGATTGACCAGGCAGCGGAATCGGTCCGGCCAGTTGCCGGCGATCCAGTTAATCATGAATCCGCCGAACGACGCGCCGAGCGCGCCCACTTTTTCGCCGTCCATCCAGGGATAACGCTCCAGCGCCGCGGCCAAACCTTTCTGCAAATCAATTAACGGCTTGCCGCCCCAGTCGCCGCGAATGGCATCGCAGAACGCCTGGCCGTATCCCACCGAACCGTGGAAATCGACCATAACCGCAGCATAGCCGGCCCCTGCATAGGCCTGGGGATTCCATCGATAGTGGAAATGATTACCGAATGAACCCTGGGGTCCACCGTGAATGAGGAACGCCACCGGGTATTTTTTATTGGGATCGAAATCGGCCGGCTTCACCACGTAGCAGTACACTCGCTCATCGCTCCAGCCGGGGAAATGAAATTGCTCGTAGTCGCCCATTTTAGTGGCTGCAACTTTTTCGGCATTGATTTGGGTGATGGGACGAATATCCTTGCCGTCCGGTTTCACGGAATACAATTCCACCGGCGATTTTAAATTATCCATGGCATAAACAAGCCGTTTCCCGGCCAGGGATGGTGAACCGATGGAGCCATCGCGCACCACAATCCTGTCTTTTCCGGATTTCACATCGATGGCAAACAACGAACGCTGGCCCAGATTGGCAGCCGTGGCATAAATGGTTTTGCCATCCGGCGCCCAGACAATGGAGGATGGCGAAAAATCCCAATCTTCCGTGAGCACTCGTTTCGCTCCATCAGCCCATGAATGAAGCACAATTCTGAAACGATCGGATTCGTAGCGCGGTTTTGTCATGGCAAGATAGGCCATCGTTTTTCCGTCAGGCGAGAACACCGGGCCGGTGTCCCAGGCTTCATTTTTCTCTGTCAGGCAGGTAATCGGTTTCGACGTATCGATTTGCGCGTAGTACAAATCGAAATCCGTTGACCACGGTTCTTCCTTGCCAACATCGCGCGCTGTGAAGACCAGTCCCGTTCCATCCGGTACAAATGCGATTTCTTCCGGGCCGCCGAACGGTTTGGAGGGTGTGTCCGCATCCATGTTAGTCATCAAGTCGATCGCATCACCGCCGCTTGTGGGCATCACGAACAGGTGCGAGCGCCGGCCGTCTTTCCATGTATCCCAGTGGCGGATGAACGTGCGGTCGTAAATCATGCCGGTCGCCTTGCTTGCAGCGATTTTGTCCAATTTCTTTTTGGTGCAATTCATGCATTTGCCGACAAACACTTCCATGGTGAACGCCAAATGTTTTCCATCCGGCGACACCACTAAATTGCCCACATCCAGCGGCAAATCCGTGAATTGTTCGGCCTCGCCGCCATCCATTCGAATTCGCCACACCTGGGACGAACCGGATCGGGTCGACAAAAACCATATCACCTTGCCGCGCGGTGACCAGCGCGCGTTGAATTCGCTGGCCGGGTGCGATGTCAGTCGGCGGAGATTGGTGCCGTCCACATTTACCAGCCACAAATCCGAGCGGCCGCGATTGGCGTCCAGATCGGTGGTGCGCAATCCGAACACGATCTGTTTTCCATCCGGCGATACCCGGGGATCGGAAATTCGCTGCATGGCTAACATGTCGTGAATGGAAAACGGATGAGTGTCCCCGGCAAAAGCCGCGCTTAGTCCCAGACCCATCATCAATAAAACGAATAAAATTTTTCGGTGCATTTTGTCCTCCTGATTTTCGTGTTTATTCCGATCGTCCTGGATATTTATCCAGGACGGTTTTTGAAAATGGATGTTTATCCATTTATCACTCGTTTGATTGCATTCTGCGACCAGGATAAATATCCTGGTCGATCGGATTATTAACAGTCAGTTAGACTGTTTCTATTAATTCTTTTAATCTTAATAAAAAGGAATTGGAAAAAACATTTTGCTTCATTGCCTCTTTTAATAGGTCGAAAAGTTCGTCTTCAGTTACATCAAGTGGTCGTGGAAGCAATCTATTATTCCGCCACCAAGAGAATCTTATCTCATCCCTTTCACGAGCTTTAATGAAAAGCCTCTCAAGTCTTGCTTCTGAATCTGGCCAAGAATAAATTGCACGAGCTAATTCTCTAGCATATTTTGTATTACGCATAGTTAGTATTCCTTAAACATAGTTCCATAAAATATCTTCGTAATTTTCATTGTTTATACTAGGCCAACCTTGTGATTGTACTATTGATTTAGTATCTTTAGCTATTTTATGATACTTTTCTTCAAATTCATGTAGGCTTATCTTAATAGAACTTATTGAATTTGTATCAACTTGAAAATAATACGGATAAATTGATGAGTAGTTATCCGAATTTTTAATGCGACCAGATAGTGAAATAGCTTTGTAATAAATTGTACCCTTATAGGAAAATAATATTTTTTCGTTTGGCCTTATCCCATCTTTAGCTATTCTACCTTTAGTAAACCTAAACTTACCTGGCGGAACCGATTTAATTAAATCATTAGTAAAATAATTAGTAATTGATTTGGAGCTATTAAATATTTTTTCACTTAATTTAATAATCCGCATATTCTGCCTCCAAGAGTTGAAATTGAATGCATAAAAACTCTAATAGCAATTTTATCTATACTAACCTCTAAAATAGAACTAGACAAGTCTAATAACTAATAATGGATTGCACATTTAATCATTCGGCATAAACATACCGAACGATCATGGTTGATTGAACCCTCTAAAAATCCCCCATATCCACATCGGTGCGGTAATCGCCCAACAAATGCTCGGCAAAGTAATACCAGCGCAGCCGCTCCACGTACGCGTTGTAATTTCCGTAACCGTGTCGCTTGCCCGGCAGCAGCATAAAATCGAACCGCTTCTTGGCCTTGATCAATTCATCCACCACGCGCAACGTATTGGCCGGGTGCACGTTATTGTCAATTTCACCGTGAATCAACAGCAGATGGCCCTTCAAATTTTTGGCAATGGATGCGTTGGTGTCGTACCGGGCGCGGTATTCGATTTCTTCCTCCTCTTTTTCTTTTTTATCTTTTTTTTCTTTTTTCTGGTCATCCGAACCCTGCTGTTTCTTCTCCTCCTTATTTTTCTCTTCCTGATTCTCGTCCTCTTTTTTGTCTTTCTTCTTTTTCTTTTTCACCTCTTCAACGCCGTAATGGGACTCGCCCCACCAGGTATTGTAAATATTATTATCGTGATTTCCGGCAGAAGAAACGCCCACCTTGTAAAAATCAGGATATTTGAACATGGCCGCCGCGGTCATATTCCCGCCGCCGGAATGACCGTAAATTCCCACCTTTTCAATATCCATGTAAGGATGAAGCCGCGCCAATTGCTCCAGCGCGTACTTGTTGTCCTCCAGCGGGTAATCGCGGTTGTTGCCATAGCCGTAGCTGTGATAGTATTTCGAACGTTTGGGACTGCCGCCTCGCGCGCCCACGGAAACCACGATGAATCCCAACTGCGCCAGGGTTCCGCGGCTGCTCGGTCCGAAGGTAATGGGCACGGATTCGGTCTGCGGCCCGGGATAAACGTAGGTGATGATCGGGTATTTCTTTTCCGGATCGAAATCGAATGGTTTCCACATCACGCCGTACAGGTCGGTGACGTCATCGGCAGACTTCACCACAAACGGTTCAGGCTTTTTCCAACCTGCAGCCATGAGCCGGGAAATATTCGTTTCTTCCAATTCGAGAATGACTTTGCCGTCACTGTCGCGCAGCACGGATTTCGGTACTTCGGTGATGGTGGAATAGGTGTCGACAAAATACTTGCTGGATTTGGACATGGAGAGCGAATGGCTGGCGTTTTCCGGGGTGAGCAGCTTCTGGCCTCGCCCCTTCAAATCAACCTTGTAATAATAATCATAATAGGGATTCCTGCCCGGCTCTTTTCCGTAGCAGGGGAAATACAAAATCCCTTTGGTGGAATCGATGTGAGCGACGCGGCCGACAACCCAGGGGCCTTTGGTCATTCGGTTTATCAATTTGCCGTGAGTGTCATAATGATAGAGATGGCCCCAGCCGTCCCGATCCGACCACCAGACCAGGTCTTTTTTGCCATTCAGCACGAGCAGGGAATTGTAATTGTCTGTCACCGAAGGTTTGCTCACTTCGGTGAACAGCACCTCCATTTCGCCGGTGAGGGCATTGGCGCGGCACACATCGAACTGGCTGTAGGTTCGGTCGCGACGAATGAAATAAATATTGTCCGAATCCTTGACTGTATTCGTGCCGCCGATGGCCTGGTCTTTCCATTTTTCATCGATTTTCACGGTGACGCGATTGCGGGTTTCCACATCGAAAATAATCAGTTCCTGTTTGGGAAGCTCCTTGTCCCCGGCCATGGTGTATTTGTAGGTCTGCAATTTTGGCCGCGGTTTCCCCAGCGATTGCACGAGGAACAAATCCTCAACCTTGCGCTGGTCAGATTTCAGGACGTACAATTTTTTGGAATCTTTGAACCATCGCGTCCGCGCGCGTGTTCGTTTATCCTTTGTTGTATCGCCGCTGGACCAGGCGTAGCTGTACCATCGCTCGCCGTCTTCGGTCAGTTGAATTTCAATTTTATTCGTGTCCGGTTTTTCGGCTTTCAAATCTTCTGTTTTAATGAGGAAAAGATTATGATTTTTGGCAAAGACAATCCACGTGCTGTCCGGCGAGTAATTGGCCCAGCGTTCAAATCGATTGTACGCTTTGAGCGAATCTTTTTTCACAATGCCCAAACGTTTCAAAACTTTGGTTTCAACATTATACTTGAATTTAATACTATCCACCTGAAATGTGAACGTTGTTTTGCTTTTTTTAAAATCGATGTTATTCAACGGAATATCTTTTGGATTGTACGGCTTTTGCGCGAGCGCTGTCAATTTGGAAGCCATGTCGAAATTATCAAAAAGAGGCTTTTTCGACCGTTTTGAAGGATCGACAATGTAATAGAAATTACCGTCCCCTGTTTTATAATCGTACCAAAAAATATCCGAATCCTCAAGCCAGTTGGGCCGAACCGATGTAGAGCCAGTCATTTTTTTCATATTTTTAGAAGTGAACTTTTCGGCAAGACCAAAATTCGCTTTTTGAGATAGCGCCTGTCCGACAAGCACTAAAAGAATAATTAAAACAATGGTGAATTTATTGGCCATTAAGGTTTTCCTCCTGAGTCTGACTGTTTAACAAAACAGCAAAATTAGCATTTTTATTATATTCCAGATCGTTTTGGCATCTGTCCAGAATGGACAATTCGCATAAATAGGCTCAATTCATTTACTCGCTCGGCATACAAATACCGAAAGTTTCGTCCAGACACTATGTAGTGAACGAATATATTCGTTCACTACAATTTATCCAGGGAAAAATGACTTTGCTTATTCGTCCTGAATCTTTAAATTTTACTCTACCCCCATCTCTTCCAGCAGATACCCGGCTTCGCCAAATTTCTGCGTGACCCAGAGGACATAGCGAATGTCCACGGCAATGGAGCGGCTGTAATCTTCGCTCCACGCGTAATCATTTATTGTGGCTTCGAAAGCGCGGTCGAAATTGATGCCGACAAGTTCACCTTTTGCGTTGAGCACCGGGCTTCCGGAATTGCCGCCGGTCGTGTCCATGTTGTACAGAATCGCCACCGGCACACTGTTCAGCTTCGGATTTTTGAACCGGCCAAAATCCTGTTTTTTCACCAAATCAATTAATTTTTCCGGCGTATCGAATGGCTCTTCCCCGGTCGTTTTTTCCATCACGCCATGCACTGTAGTAATGGGATGGTAATACACCGCATCGCGCGGGGAGTACCCGCGGATGCGGCCATAAGTCAGACGCAGTGTGCCATTGGCATCCGGTACAAAATCTTTGGCCAAAAATTCCTTTTTAATATCAATGAGCCGGGCGTACAATTTATCAATGGCGCCGCGACGCGCTTCACTTTTTTCCTTGCGTTCCTGATAGGTCGGATAAAGCTGAACGGCCAGTTGCACAAACGGATCATCCATTTCTTCGATCTGCTTCGGTTTCTTATTCAGTGCCTCCTCCAGAAAATCTTCTTTTATCAGCTTTGATTGCTTGTACGCATGTTCGATGAATTTATCGATGGCCGCTTCAGCATTGGTTTCGCCTTTTACAATTTCGTCAATAGCAGGAATTTTTTGTTCCTCCGGCAACGTGGCCGCCCGCATCAGCATTTCTTTAAGAATGATCTTGTCGGTGGGTTCGTAATAATTTTTCAGAGAAAGAAAAAGTCGCTGTTTTGTACGGTCAAAATTTCGGTCCATGTAAGCTGATTCCCGATCCACATCATTTTTTCGGCGCTCGATGGACGCTTCGTAAATTCTGTACGCATAGTTAAGCAAATTGGAGCTGCGAAGCAAATATCCCAATACCAGACTCCGGCCTGCTTCATCCCGCATTTGCTGATAAATTGCCCCGATGTCGCTCAATAGAGTCCCATACATCTTTTTCCTTTCGGTATCAGCTTCGATGAATTGCTGCAGCGCCTTTTCTTCCTCCCGCTTGCGGTCTACCAATTTCAATCGATTCAATCCAATGAGTTTTCCCCGGTAATTTTTCTCGGTGTTGGAAAGCCCTTTAATCCGTGAGAGATGTTTTAGCATCACCGCCCGATCCGACTCGCCCGTTTTCTGCATCAAATCGATCTGCCATTGGTACCATTGAACCACGTACGGCATGCGAATTTCTTCCTCGTAGGCCATGTAAAATGAAGTCTGGTGCCGGTAGGTTCGTCCCGGGTAACCGAGGATGAAAACAAAGTCCTCTTGGTTCACGCCTTCCGGGGCGACCTTCAAATATTTTTTAGGCTGATATGGCACGTTTTCCGGGGAATAATCTGCCGGCGAACCATCCGGGGCGACGTAAGCGCGCATGAACGAAAAATCACCGGTGTGGCGCGGCCACATCCAGTTGTCCACATCCCCGCCGAATTCACCGATGGAACGTGGCGGCACGTACACCATGCGAATGTCCTTGAGATAGGTGTAAATGAACAGCACATAAGTCTTCCCGATAAACATTTCCGATACATCGGCCCGTTTGCCGGGATTATCTTTTTCCGCTTTTTTGACGATCTCCTTTATTTTCTTTTCCACGGCTTTGGTACGCTCAGCCAAATCCATGTCGCCTTTGACAACGCTGAGCACTTGCTTCGACACATCGCGATACGAATCCGTGATCCGAACCGTGTAGCCCTTTGCCTGAATTTCCTCGGAGAGGTTATTGGCTAAAAATCCGTTTTTGATGTAATCATGCTCCTCGGTGCTGGCCGATTGCGCTGCGCCGTACGCGCAGTGGTGGTTCGTCAAAATCAATCCGTTGGGTGAGACAAACGACCCGGTGCAGCCGCCCACTTTGCAGATGCCATCAATTAAACTGACGCCGTCTGGATTGTATAACTCCAGCGGCTTCAGCTTCATGCCTTTTTCCTGCAAATTGAGCTTGTGAATTTCGCTCATGGGCCACATGCCCTCGTCAGCGGTGGTCGTGTTAAAAAACATCGAAATAAAGAGAATTAGAAAAGCAAAGAGAGTGATGTTTTTTTTCATGTTTTCACCTCGCTTATTTGGTTAAGTTACCCCGATCGTTCTGGACATTCGTCCAGAACGGGAAATGAACCGGGACATTCGTCCCTAAAATTATTGTTCAAATGATTCGCATAAATATGCAGATTTATTTCCCGCACGGCATAAATATACCGAGCGATCTTTGTCAGCACAGACCGTGATACCCGATCGCTCTGGACATTCGTCCAGAGCGGGAAATGAACCGGGACATTCGTCCCATTAACAAATGCAAACAGAAATTTCGACATTAAACCGTCTCAATCAAATTTCGTATAGCAGTTCCACATCCAGGTTCAATACCGAATGATCGTCTAAGATCCAGTTTCTTGCGCTGCTATATTTCCAATCTTCTGACTTGACAACAAAACCTTTTCTCACGGGATTGTTATGGATGTATTCCATTTTCTGGTAAAACCATTTTTCTGAATAAATGGCTTCCGGATGATATTCGTCTGTCCAAACTTTATATTTTCCTTTTTGCCCCTTTTTTTCAGCAGCCTTTTTGAAGACATATAAAATCAGTTTCTCACTATCTTTTTCAAGTTCCGCTGCAATCTGTTTTGACGTATGTCTCTTGAAATCTCTCATCACATCTGACAACTTAATTTCATTTTTTGTTGAAGCGACTAGATGGATATGATTTAACATCACCACAAATCCGAATAGATTAAGGCCTTTATTTTGGCGGCAAAAATTCAGACTATCTATTAATATCCTGCAATACTTTTCCTCTTTGAAAACGCAAAGCCATTCGACAATCGTGCACGTACAGAAATAAATCGAAGTTCTCTCAGGATCAATGCGGTATCTTCCCAACAAATGCTCCTTTCGAATTATTTCCTCTGTTTCGCATAAATATGCTGATTTATTTATACGCTCGGCATGAATATACCGAGCGATCGTTTTGGGTAAGGATCCCTGACCGATCGCTCTGGACATTTGTCCCCCACCAAATCCCATGTCAAATCAAAGCCAGCGAAACAATAAATACGCCAATCATTGCAACGCCCAACAAAAAAACATAGCTGACAGTCAGCAGCCCCAGCTTAACCACTGTCTTTAACCAGCCCTGCCGATAGACAACTTTCAAATCGATGACCAGGTAAACCAGCATACAAATTAAAATGGCTCTGCCTAAAAATCCACCTGTCTCCGGTGATATGTCTTTAATGAAGTTTGAAATGAAAACAAAAAGCGATAACAGGAAAAATACAAACGTATGAAAATGCAGCGAAAAAACAAGATGCCTCACATAAAGTATTTTGGAGCGAACGTACACGAGTTTTAACATGAGAGCAAACACCGGCAATAAAAAAAACATCATCCTGGGCAAATTACTGACAAAATTACTTCTGAATTTTTCTTTGTTCCTGCTTGCTTTTATCACCTTGTCTGTTATGACGCCCGTGGAATCTGTCGCTCCCTTTTTCATCGATGAATCCATTTGCGCATTTGAACCTGCCATCGGGGCTTCGGTCACGCCTATCGAATCAAGCAGAGCCGAAGTTTCCATCGGAAACGACTCAGAAACTACGGCTGTCGAATCAGCCTCATCTGATTTTTCTGTAAATTTAACCATGTCCGACTTGTGGCTGCTCGTGGACAAAATGAAAAAGAAAATCACGCTCATAAAAATGTACATCCGCATGGGAGGGATGTAGCGAACCCTCCGCCCGGCAGTGTGTTCATTGGTCAGAAAACCCGGGCGAATCAGGAGCGGAATGATGCTCCTGAAAAACTTGGAGTCAAAGGTGAAATAATCGCCCAAAAAATCTTTGAAGAAATGCTTCACAGAAATATTCACATCAGCGGTGGATTGGCCGCAATTGGCGCAGAAATTACCGTCTGTTTCGCTGCCGCAGTTGGGGCAGGTTTGTGTGTTTTGTTCTTTGTTCGGAGTTTTAATCATTCATCTTCTCAATTCGTTCGGATGATCTTTAGATCGTTCTGGACATCCGTCCAGAACGGGAAATGAACAGGGACGTTTGTCACCCAATGGACCTTCGTTTTTAATGCAGCAGCATAAATATACAAAATTCATTTTCCGCTCGGTATACATATACCGAGCGATCATACATCAGGTATTATCTCTAATCCTTTTAATCCAAAGCCACCCGGTAGCGCTGCCGGCTGCATAATACGGGAAATCCGTCCAGATGAACGATGTGCCCAAAATCGTTGCGCCGAAAAAATAGCCGCGCAGGTATTCCAGAAATGGGGGGCGCCATAGTTGCAGAAATTCCAGCGCGCACGTGCCGACAAACACGATCGCTGCAATCAGCCACGGTCTGCTATTTTCAAAAATGAAGAACAAAACCAGGCACCAGAAAATTTCGTAAAACAGGCCGCCCAGCGAGTTGTTCACCCAGTGAGCTGCCGGACCGCGATAGAATTTGCTGTAAAATCCAATGGGTGTGATGAACAAAATTGAAACCAGTGTCCAGGCGCGCCGCTTCGAAAAAATGTTCATCGTTCTTCCCACCAGTCCAAAACGCGAAGCGCCCGCAGCGTATTCCAGCGACTGGGCTGGCCCGGGGTTTCCATTTCAAAAAAGGTTCGGCCGGGATGGCGATTTTGCAGGGGCCAGCGGCCGTCTTTGCCCTGTTTCTTTTTCACGATTTCGACGGCGTCGCTGAGCCGTTCGTCACGCCCGGCATTCGCTTCCCGAAAATAATCGAGCGCGCGAAGAATGTCGTAATGCCAGCGCGGCGGGAACGACATTCGCGTGAATACCGGTTTGGCGACATCCCCGGTTCGGTGCGATTTGAACAGTCGGTGAACCAACAAAAATTCCCGGCCACGTTGCTGGGTCGAAGCTAATTCTGAATATTTTCCGGCATAGAATTTTTCATATTCAAACAAGCCTTCCAGCGCCATAATGGTTGTGTGGAACGAGCCGTGGCGCGCGCCTTCGAACGACTGGCAATTCCAGCCGCCGTCCGCCATTTGCTGGCTCAACAAAAAATCGACGAGTTGATGAATTCGCTCATCCGGATATTCGAAATAAGCCAACAGTGAAACTACCATCCCGGTGACGCAGGTTTCGCTGTGATCCATTGATTTGAAATAGTTGATTCCGCCGTCCGAATAAATTCCTTTTTCCAATAATAACTGACACGCTTTTCGCGCCTGCGGGTTATCGGGCGGAAGACCAAGCCGTTTGAGCAAAAGCATGGTGTACGTGGTGGACGTCCATTTTGGTGTGTATATGCCGCGGCTCCACATCCCGGACGCTTCCTGCAAGGCCAACAATTTCGCGCCCCATCCAATTTGTGCAATTTTTTCCCGTTCGTAGTTCACGGTTTCTGCGTCGGATTTCATCAAGTCCTGCAACGTGTGCCATCGAATGGAAACATCGCCTTCCAGCAGCCATTGCACTATTGGGTCACTCATTTTAAATTTTTCATTCAAACTGCTTGCATTTTTTCATTTAGTTTATTATCTTTTTTTAAAATAATCAGTTAATCAATATAAAACAGTTCAATAAAAAAGTCAATAAAAAAACAATAATATCATCCATTTTGGAGGACAAAAAACAATGCGCAAACTTTTAATCGCCCTTTTTCTCTGCCTGTTCCTGGTCCCGATTTCTGCTATCAGTCGGGATTTACCGGAAGAATGCACGGTTGGCATTGCCAGCGGCTCGGCCACGATGGATGGCCGTCCTCTGTTGTGGAAAAATCGCGACACCGACGCCCTTCACAATGAGGTTACTTATTTTAAAGACGGGCGATTCAAATACCTGGCGCTGACAACTGCCGGCTATTCCAAAACTGCCTGGGCCGGTGTGAATGAAATGGGATTTTGCATTATGAATTCCGCGTCCGGTGATTTGAAGGGCCATTCCGAATTCGGCCCGGACAACGGCGAAATCATGAAAGCTGCGCTGCAAACGTGCGTCACTGTGGATGATTTCGAACAATATCTGATTGACACCAACGCCAGCGGCCGTCAAACCAGTGCAAATTTTGGCGTGATCGATGCGTTCGGCGGCGCTGTTTTTTTTGAAACCGGCAATTTTTCATACACCAGATTCGATGCCAACGACCCGGATGTTGCGCCTCACGGCTACATTGTCCGCGCAAATTTTGCTGAAACAGGCGGCGGCGATGGCGGAAAGATTCGTTACCTGCGAGGTGATAAGCTCTGGAAGGAAGCCGCACTTCGCAATAAACTGGATTATAAATTTGTGCTGAGAATCGCTGCCCGCGATATGGCCGATAAAAACGGGAAACCCTATTCAATTCCGGTCAAAGAGAAAATCGGGGACAATCCGCGCGGGACAATTAACACCTACGCCACCATAAATCGCTGGTCCACGGCTTCGGTCGCGCTGTTCCACGGCGTTCGCCCGGATGAGAATCCATCGCTCACCACATTCTGGGCCATCCTGGGCGAGCCGGTCTTTTCGGTTGCAGTGCCAAACTGGATTCTTGCCGAAGGAACCGCCGAATCGCTGGACGGTGAAAAACGAAGCCCCCTGTGCTCGGCCGTGCTCGATATCAAAAATAAATGTTATTATGACTTTGGCCGAAAAAAACAATTCATAAAAACAGAATTTCTCCCGGGAATCTGGGATGTCACTTTTGCGGCCGAAGATAAAATTTTCGAACAAACCGACGCCATGGTGGCGCAATGGCGGGAAAATTATCCCAAATCCGAAGAAGTGGCAGCGTTCCACAATCGCATGGCAGCCGAAGCGTTCGCCGCAATTGAAAAAGTCCGGCACGATATAAATGCGAAGGTGAAGCCCATTCGCGCTGCTGTGTATGCCGATTTTGGCGCTTCGGATAAATGCGTCCGCGAAACCATTGCCGCGCTCGAAATCGATCCGGAAATTGAAACAGGCACTGTAAAAGGGGCTGATATTGTTGCCCATGCATTGGATAATTTTGACGTGATCATTTTTCCAGGAGGCAGCGGAAGCAAGGAATCGGCCAGTCTCGGAGATGCGGGGCGAAAAATTGTGCGGGAGTTTGTGCGAAACGGCGGCGGGTACGTGGGCATTTGCGCCGGGGCATATCTCGGATCCGACCACCCGGATTACGCCTGGCGCTTGGGCGTGGCTGATGCGCATGTGATTGACCGTCAGCACTATGCGCGGGGCAAAAGCCTTGTGAATGTTGAACTGACAAAAACCGGCTCAAACTTTCTGAAAGAATATGGCAAAAAAAATATCATCCAGTGCTATTATGCCAACGGACCGCTGCTGACCCCTGGCGATAATCCGAAAATCGACGATTATGAAGCGCTGGGGATCTCAAAATCTGATGTTCATTTAAATGGAAATGCTTCTGAAGGGATTATGCCAGGCACCACATTTTTGTTGCGCTCAAATTTTGGCAAGGGCAGGTCGATTCTCTGCGCAGGGCACCCGGAATCCACGCCGGGAGCGCGGTGGATGATTCCGCGAATGGCTCGCTGGGTCGCTAAGGCAGAGGCGATAGAATATTCGCCGTTATTTGTGAAGCCGGATCATTTCACCGATGAGATCATTTTTGAGGCAGAGTGGTCTCAAAAAGAATCCACTTCGCTGCGAAAATTGAACGCCCCGAACAATGCCGAAAGGCTCGCCGCCATGAATGAATTGGCTGATATGGGCTCCCGCGACTTTTTCCAGTGGCTGCCCGGCCGTCTCCGCGACGATGATCCGAATATCAGGAAAACAGCCGCAACTCTCATTTTGAAGCTGGATCATCTTTTGGGTATTCCTGAATTGGAAGCTGCGCTGGAGATTGAAAAAAAAGAGGATGTGAAAAAAGCGATGCAGGATGTGTGGGAACAATTGCAGCGCGCCATTCCGAACAATCCGTGAAATGAATCAACGCGAGGCTCAAAACATTAAATCAAATATTGCCATGAATCGGGAATTGAAACAGGTATGCTAAAAAAAATATTCTTCATCTTTTGTTTTTTAGTGGTGAATCCACAGGACAACTTTGGGCAAATTTATGTGAACGCTGTGGAAGTGGACGAGAGTATCGCTTCGGACACAACCACTTTCTCATTTTCACGAATCGATATCATCGGAAATGAGGTCACCAAAGATGATGTCATTCTTCGGGAATTGCACTTCAAAAAATTCACGCCGGTCACATTTGCTGAAATCACGGCCGGGCGCAAACGCATTCAAAGCCTGGCGCTGTTCACGCGCGTCAAATTCGATATTATCGGGGAATCGGAACACGCTATTTTGCTCATTACCGTGTTCGAGCGGTGGTTTGTTTTTCCCATCCCGGTGCTTTATTTGAATGAACGTAGCTGGGATAAAATCACCTACGGCGGTAAGCTGTTGTGGTATAATTTTTTGGGCCGAAATATTCTGCTGAATTTCACCGCCGCGTTTGGATACAATCCCCAATTCAAGCTGAGTTACCGCAATCCGTGGTTTTTGGGCAAGCTCAAGCTGTTCACCAATTTTTCCATTTACAGTGGCAAGGTGAGAAGCCAGAGCCCCGACCTGCGGGATTATGAAGACAAACGAAAAGGCGTAGACTGGCTCATCGGCAAGCGGTTCGGACATTTCACCTTTTTGGGACTCACGTTGGGCTACACGGAAATTTCAGCGCCGCCGGACATCGGGTTGACATTGTCGCCTTCCGGCACAGATTATCTCCCGTCCATTCGCCTGGACCTTCAATATGATGACCGCGATTTGAAGGAATATCCCCACAAGGGATGGAAAACACTGTTCTGGGGAAAACGCGTGGGCAATGACGAATGGATTGATTATTACCGCTACGGCGCGGACATTCGCCGCTACCAGCCGCTGAGCCGAAATGTGACGTTGGCTCTGCGCGCGGCTACGGATTTGTCCTCCGGCGACATCCCCAGCTACAGCCGCGTATTTTTTGGCTACGGCGAACGAATTCGTGGGAAATTTTATGACGTATTCGAAGGCGAAAATCTCGTTTTCGGCGGGGCAGAGCTTCGCTTCCCGCTGATGAAAATTCGATACATCGACACCGAGCCGGTGCCGGGCTTCGAAGACTATTCCAGCAATCTGAAATTCGGAATCAGCGGCGTCATCTTTTTTGATTCCGGCGCGGTCTGGTACCAGGACGAAAATTTGACCGGCGATAAACTCAACTCCGGCTTTGGCCTCGGGCTGCATTTCCACATGCCCTACATCGATATTTTCCGGGTTGAATGCGCGTTCGATACAAAATGGAAACCACAGGCTATCGCGGAGGTGGTGATGGCGTTTTAATGTTTTATAGATTAAGTTTTGTGCATTTTGTTGGAAAATTCCAAAAGACAGAATTCAAATGACAAATAAATACCAAATTCAAAAACTCTAATCTTTAACCTTGCCGGAAAATGCTTAAACAGTCAGCCAACCATGCGTTTAATATTTTTGGATTTTGATGTTGTAATTTATTTGTTATTTGTTTTATTGATATTTGTATTTTTTAATCTGCCCTATTTACAGTAACCTTCAGACTAAATCAAATCTTCAGGAAAAAATAAATGTCTCATCGCGAATACTTTTATGTGGAACCAGCCCTCATTGCTCCCCCGATTGTGGAAATAAAAGGGAGTGAATTCAATCACCTTGCCCGCGTGCTACGAAAGAAAGCCAGGGACATTGTCGAAGTGGTGGATGGCGCAGGAAATTTGTACACTGTGGTTTTGACCGACGTGGGAAAAAATTCAGCGCGGGGCGAAATTCAGAAACGTGCGCGTTTTTCCGGCGAACCCAATGTGAAATTAATCCTGGCCCAGGCCATTCTCAAAAGCGCCCGATTTGAGCTGATCATTGAAAAAGGAACGGAGCTGGGCGTTTCGGCGTTCATCCCGGCCATCTGCGAAAATTCGGTGATCAAAGAAGCGGATGGAAAAGTAACGAGGTGGCAGAAAATTGCCATCGCCGCCATGAAGCAATCGGGGCGATCCTTTTTGCCGGAAGTTCATAAACCACAATTACTGCAAGACATCATTCAGCAAAAAGTCCCTCTCACCCTCGGGCTGATTGCCCATCCATCGCCCGGCGCGCGAAGTTTGTCCGCCCTTCTCGCCGATTTAAAAGAGAAATCATTTCAAATGAAATCCGCAATTATTTTAATTGGCCCGGAGGGAGGCTTTTCCCCGGAAGAAGCGAAAATGGCCAGGGACAATGGATTCTACAGTTTCACCCTGGGCCCGAGACGGCTGCGCTCTGAAACTGCCGGCATTGTTGCATCGGCTGTTTTTATGGAGTTGATGGGAGAGATGAGTTAATTTTTAAATCTCTTATTCTGCTCTTTCCATTGATTTGTTGTACTCAATTTATATTCTTTATACTGGTAAAAGAGGAGCAAAATCTATTTCTTGCACAGAATATTCTCTGAGCTTCAAAATAACACGATTAATTATTTCAAAATCTATCTTCTTAGGATCAACAATCTCGACGCCTATTGGATGATTTTCTTTTCCATAATCGATTAGAACACCATCAGAAAAAATTTCTGTTCTTAAGCTTTTCTCACCGATTTCTCTTGGTAAATACAAATAAGCTGCTAACATTTTTCCTTTTCTGTATGTTATTTCTAAATATTTGTCCATCATTTTATCTCTCCATAAACTGGAAACGCAGTTATCACGACGATTACTTCTTCTTCAACATCAGGCTCCACAATTATTGCCCAGTTTTTTTGTTTATGCCTTGTTTTGACCAACCAGCGTCCCTTTACATTATCCCTGATGCATTCAATTGCATTTTCAAACATCATGCGCACATCGACCTCATTGAATCCACGATCCACCATCCGTTTTTCCAAATGTGAAGTCCCAATTCCACCAACCAGGAAACATTCACTTCCCTTAGATTAAATCTTAGCTAGTTACTCAATTTTTTATCTTACAATAATAATATAGCTTATAGATAAATTAAAAGCAACCTTAATTTCCATAGCTTAAAAATCTATTTAAACTTATTAGGTGCTATGTAATTTCTCCAAGATTAGATTTATTAAACCTACAACGCTATCCCCTTAAACTTATAACTCACCCCGAGCGAGGCATTTTCCAGGAATTGCCCGCCTTTGGAGGTATCGCGGTCGTACTTGAATTTCATCACCACATTGAACAGGACGTATTGAGTTAACTTGGCAGTGAACATCTGTTCCCAGTAAATATCCAGTTGCCGCCAGTTTTTGTCCGGATCATTTTCCTCGCTAATGGATGAAAATATTGCCTGAAACAGTTTCAGCTTGTTGGTCCAGGTGATGCTTGAATTGAACTCGGATTTGCTTTCAGTGAGCCATTCCACACCGCCATCGATTTTCATCCACTTTGTTTCATTGCCGGTCCACAACTTTCTCAGGCTAACATCTTCTGCGACCACTTCCTGCGCGCCATAGCCCAAACGTGTCGTCAGTTTGAACTTCTTCTTCTTGCTCAGACTTTTTGCAATCCCAGCGCTCTGGGAGAGTTTTACTGGATTGGCAAATCGCGACACCAATTCCTTGGTTTTTGGATGATACCCGGCGCTGAACTGGGTGTCGAACGCAAAAGCAATGTAGGGATCGATGAATCGCTCCAGCGTGAATTTCAATTCGGAATCAAAGTCAATGACATCGTTGGACTTTTGCGGCACGGTCCATTGCTCTTTTTCCTGAACCGAGATCTGGCCGTAGGCGCAGTACAGAATATTTTTCCAATTGTATTGTTTCTTCTTATATTCAAATTCGAATTTCGAATAGACTTTCCAGGTAAAACTCCCTTTGCCACCACCGCTCCAGTTGCTGTTGATCGACAACTGGTTGGCGTCCATGCCCAATAAAATATTGGCAAGCCAGTTTTTGGGACCTTTCCTCAGCTTTGGCTGAAACCAGGGAGTTCCCCAGTTTTCATCGAAATAGCCAAAATCCACCCAGTGATAACTGTTCTGTTTGGACACGCCATCTTCAACAATCAAATAATCATATTCATAAATTCGATTGAAATAATGAAGATCGAACAGCTTTTCGATATTTTGCAGTCCCCGGACTGCTGGCGCCAGGCAGACCATCACCAGAAAATCAGGATTCATCGGATTGGGATAGATGAAGAATGCAGCCTTGTCCATGCCTGAAAAATGCGAGTCACCGAACTTGATTCCTTGTTCAGTCTCCACCATGGGCATTTTATTCGCGATCTTCTCAAACAGAACGTTTGCTTCCGAACTGCCCACGATGAACAGATTTGAATTGACCTGTTGTTTAACAATTGAAGTATCCGCAACTACCTGGTCTTTTAGAAATACATTGGGGCCGCGCCGGCTGGCTTCCCGGACAAGCTTACGTGTCAATTGATTGTAATTGGCAGAATCGTGAGCTGAGCTAAACACATATTTAATCGGGCTGCTGAAGACGTTGGACAACGGGCCAATGAGCTGCCGAGTTTTCTGCATGGCGATGACCGCATCTTCTTTCTGAGCCCACTCTTTTTCCCTTTTTTGGAATACTAATGTTGACGTCTCTTCATGAAATTGTATTGCCGGGGAAGCATCGATGATGACCTCAAACGGAAATTTTATCGTTGCCGGCAATTGGTCCGCGTGAATTGCAATTGTCTGAATATTTTTGGTTGTCACAACAATCCGATGGGAATCGACTACAGCGTCGATGGAGGCCGGATTATAATAGTTTTTTTGAGCCTGCACCTCCAGCCATGCGACTTTGGAGGGATGTAACTGGTCCAGCGTAAAATCTACTTTTATAGGACGGGAATCTTTTTTCTGCGTCAAAAGCCAACTGAAATAGTTCCGCGTAAAAATTTCATGCGCGTTTTTAATATCCTGTTCCGAGACCGTACGGATGCCAGCTTTGCCTCTAAATTTATTTATTTTATGAATCACATAATGATTGGTCACCTCGTTTTTATTTTCTCCGAAAATCCAAACCGGCGTGAAACGGATATTTTGGTTCACGAGCGATGTATCTATTTTGCTATCAACAAGGGTGATGGCAGCGAATCGATCCGGGGATTGAAGCGCCAGCAAAAGCGCCTCGTGTCCGCCAAGACCTTCGCCGGCGAGGTACAATTTCTGTGTATCGATTGGAAATTTTTTTTCAACATCATCGAGACAGAATTTGATTTCCTGCAACGAGACCCGGGAAAGTCCAAATTGGGGATAACCCCGCGGAAAAACACCAATGATGTTTCGATCCATTTCCACCAATATCTCACCGATTTCGCGCGCACTCTCTTCTTCATTTTTCTGGTAATCGTGGAGGAACACAAACGCCGGGTAGTTTTCTTTGGGATCGAATTCTCTTGGTAAATAGAGAAGATACCGGCGCATGGTATTCTCATTTTCAGAGAAATACATTCGTTCGACGATGCGGTATTCCCGGTGATAAAACACCTGCTTTTTCATAAAAAAGTTCGGGATTTGCTCAATCCGTTTCTGGGCCTGGTTCATCACATCGAAATAATCGAAATCAGTTTCAGCCGAAACAAATTTGGACTGAAGCCAGTCCACCCAATATTTCATGAGATTGTTCACCGACGCGTCGATCCCTTTCAGATTCTTCAGCACAGACACCTGCTGAACGAGATAACTGATTTGCTCGGTAATTCGCTCTTTGGACCAGATGGCAATATCAAAGTGACGAGAAATTCTCGTAGAATTGATTTCCAGTTTCAGTGTGCCCCATTTGAGATATTTCGGCGCAATGATCATGCGCTTCCATTGTTTCCCTCTCACCGGCGTTTTCTCACGAAACAGGGTTTCATCATTTTCAAACAGACGATAGGACACACTTCTCCGGTAATACCTCGTATACGTCCAGATAACCAGGGAGTCGCTCACAGATAAAAATGACTGTGTCGGAATCGCCTGTACAATATTTGCTTTTTCATCGAACAGAAGCACATTGGCATACGGCAGGGTAAATTTTTTATTGGCAATGCCGGCGGTCCACTCCATCCAGCCGCGGAAATTGGCTCCGTCATTATCGAACGCGACGAGCGATACGCCCAGATGCATGCCGGCGAACGGACCGATGATTCCCAGACCGGCCCAGGGGATCAACACTTCGTAGCGGATGGTGTCGCCTGCCACAATCACCTGACAGGGAAAATCGCGATACCCGGACTCGCGCAGCTCAGAATAGGAATGCTCATAAACAGTTGGCAGGGTATCGTTCATTGTCACGACGAATTCATGATCATCATTGGCGTAATAACTCTGGTCGTTGTCATCGTGGACATCCACGCAGAACTGGATGCAGTCATTGGACCAGCCCTTGTGACTATTAAAAGGAAATGCTACCGAGTCATCGATCGTCTCGGCGCCGATGATGAATCCATCATCATTCCAGCCAATCCAGAATTTTACGCTGCAATCGGTCGGTCCATTCCAGTCTTCTTTGCTATATTTGGCCTGCTCCTTTTGATTCAGAAACACCGGGGTCTGGGTCTGCCACTCATCGAGATTGCCATCGATTGCCACCTCTTTTCGCCCTGCAATAAAAAATTGACCAAAATTCGGATCCGGCGCGCCTGTTTCATCAGCGAGCGTCGGCGCAACCGCACAGATTATGATGCACCATAAAAAATATCCATATTTTCTGAAGTCGATCTTCATTTTATTCCTGTAAAAGTATTCCATTTTTTCAGAAAATCCTAATTATCATGCCGCCGGTTTTCAATTTTTTTGTTTGATCTCCTGAGCCGATACCTTTGAATTGAATAAACTTAATTTCAAGCCAAATAAAATTTCGAGGACCAATCGCTAATGTGTATCTATATAACGAGAACAAACTTTATGCGGAACTCGCGTTCAAACGAGTCGATGGCGGGAATTCAGTCTTTACTTAAAATTTGAGGCAATATGCTTTCAATTTAATAAAGATCGTATTTAGTACTACGTAGTCAGATTCCCCTTTTTCTGTCATTTTTTCTGGACTTTACCCGGGGTACTTCCGTTGGTCGCCTTCGGTCGCCTGTATGTTTTTTACAGGAATCTCATTCTAAATCACGAGGAGATTCCCGTCCTCCAAAAAGATGGCGGATCTGCGACTTAAAGCAAAGTCTGCATTCATTTAAAAATATAATGAAACTTTGCAGGCATGTGACC
>CAZSBG010000054.1:0-40026 GCA_964605145.1 uncultured Cytophagia bacterium
CACCAACAGTATGCCTTACGGTTAACCTGCCCATTAAAAATGGGCGATGGAATTGACTAATCAGGGGTCGGACCTATCTTTACTATTGATATTTATAAGCTTAAATCCCAGTAATAAGTATTTTCTACCCTTAGAGATTCGTTTTTACCCCCAAAATGAGTATTATACGAAGCAACCGGCTCTCTTATCACGAATGATTCCTCCCCCTCAGTGATCTTTCTACTTTTTACTTTATAACCCAGTTTTTTATAAACCTCCTCTACAAAAGACTTCCTTCCAACTGCAATACTTTCAGACCACTTACTTTCTCTTTCCAAATGTCCATTATTCATTGCCTCTTCGATCCAGAATTTTTGTTTTTTCTGTAATTCTTCTAACGAATCAAAACCAAATATAATCGGTAATCGTTTCAAATCTATAAGACTATATCGCTGTTTTGGCTTCTGAATCTCTTTGTAACCACCATTCACCCATTCTTTGGGATGATTAACAGCGCCAGCTCGAACCATATTTAAATCGATATATTTCATGCATTGGATTAAATGATCATCATTGTCTATCGCAGTAGCATGATAACGATCTTCCCAAAAAGCGCCATTACGATTTTTTCTTTGATTATACTCCTGTCCCATTCTGCCTTCTACTAATTGCATAGATCTGGGAATTACACCATCACCACTACTATCTCTGACAAGCAAATGAATATGATTGGATGTTACTGTGTAGTTTAATATTTGAAGTCCAAAGCGTATCTTAGCTTCAAATAACCACCCGAGCCATCGTTTGCGATCTTTTTGAAACTTGAGCAAAAATTCTCTTTTATGGCATCGATGTGTAATATGCCATATATAGCCAGGGATAAAATATCTGTTTGCTCTTGGCATCTTTTTACCTTGATTTAAACATTTCATTTTGATGCTAAAATGATGTCTCTAAACCCCCATTTTCATATTTTCAGAGCCTTAATTCATTGAAAAATAAAGAGTGAGCTAGGTCCGACCCCGATTCGACCGATTCCAGAGGCGCACTCCAGTGGGTAACCGCTGGAGCCGCCTACTAGACTCGCCATAATAGGGTGTTAAATCAACATCTTAGCCTTCAAGCGACTCGCGCAACTTCTCCGCTAACGCCTTTAACGAGAACGGCTTATGGATAAAATGTTCGCCTTCGTCCAGCGCTCCGTGTTGTGCGATGATGTCGGCAGTGTAGCCGGACATGAACAGGCGTTTGAGGCTCGGACAGATGGATGAGATGTTTTTGGCCAGGTCGCAGCCATTCATATCCGGCATGATCACGTCGGTCATGATCAGATCGATCCGGCCGGCGTGTTCTCTGGCCAGGCTGATGGCCTCGGCCGGGCAACTCGCCGCCAGCACGGTGTAACCCTGACGCTCAAGCATGATCGTGGTCATTTTCAAGATCGCCGGTTCGTCTTCCACCAGCAATATGGTTTCGTGGCCACACGGCACCGTCTGAACCGGGGCCTGTTTCGGCAGGGGCTCCGTTCGGGCCGCATGCCGCGGCAGGTAGATGGTGAAGGCGGTCCCCCGGCCCAGCTCGCTATAGACATTGATGAAACCGTTGTTCTGTTTGACCGCGCCGTACACCGTGGCCAGCCCCAGGCCGGTTCCCTTGCCCATTTTCTTGGTCGTGAAGAAAGGCTCGAAGAGGAGCAAGAGAGTCTTGGAGTCCATACCGCAACCGTCATCGTTCACGATCAGCATCACATACTCGCCCGTTGTGAAATCCGCCTGCTGGGCGTAGTATTCCTCATCCAAGACGGTGTTGCGCGTTTCTGCGGTAATTTTGCCGACACCCGCGATGGCGTCCCGGGCGTTGACACAAAGGTTGGCAAGCATCTGATCGATCTGGGCGGGGTCCATCTTAACGGGCCAGAGACCCTGGCCGGGTTTCCAGTCCAGGGCGATGTCTTCACCGATGACCCGTCGCAGCATTTTGAGAATACCTTCCACCGTTTCGTTGAGATCAAGCACCTTGGGCGCAATGGTCTGTTTGCGGGCAAAAGCCAAGAGCTGGCGCGTGAGGTCGACGGAGCGCTGGGCGGCCTTCCGAATCTCTTCCAGGTCAGCATGCAGGGGATCGTCCGGTCCGATGCGGTCCAGGACAAGTTCCAGGTTACCCAGGATGACTCCCAGCATGTTGTTAAAGTCGTGGGCCACGCCGCCGGCCAAACGGCCCACTGACTCCATCTTCTGGGCCTGAGTGAGCTGGGCATGGAGTTTTTCATGCTCCGCCTCCGCCCGCTTGCGTTCGGTGATGTCGCTCAGCACCACTCGGCAGACCAGCGCGCCGTCTTCCGCTTGAACGGCGGTTGCCGCCAGATGCGCCCAGAAGCGTGCGCCGTCCGGTTTGACCAGCCGCAGTTCGCATTTCTGCGGTTCGCTCGTCTCAAAGAGCTTTTTGCGGTGCAGGTAGTAGATATCCTGGTCATCCTTGAGGATGAAGCGGGAGATCGGCTGCTTGACCAGCGCGCCTCGGTTCACGCTCAGCAGGGTGGCGGCGGTGAGGTTGGCCTCCAGGATGAGTCCTTTTTCGCTGACGGTGGCGTAGCCCACCGGGGCCAGGTTATAGAGGTCGAAATAGCGCGCCCGTCCGGCTTCGATCTGGGCTTGGGCAGTGCGAAGCTCCTCGTTCTGCATCTCCAGCTCGATCTGGTGCACCCGCAGTTCGTGGAGCGTTTCCCGGATTTCCCCGGTCGAGAGAGCCGCGCTGTCTTCCGGCGTCCGGGATGCCAGTTTCCTGGCGAGCGCTTCGGCCTTCTGCCGCAAATCCGCGGCGTCTTTGGATCGGTTATCCTGGTTTGTCATGGTTTCTCTCCCTTATTTTCAGAGGGCAAAGTCCGGTTTGTTCTGGAATCCCTCCGCTCCCGGCCTTGTTTCCTGGTGACATCCATCAAGGCGCAGGTGATCCCGGCCACGGCGCCGGCGTCATCATGCAGCGGTTCGACCATCAGGTCATGTACAACGGTTTTGCCTGCAATGGTAACCTGGACGTTTTGCCGCGCGCCTTTTCCGCTTGCCAACACCTGTTGCTTGATGGCCGTCAGTGCGGCGGCCTCCTGTTCCGGGAAAAGGTCGGCATCGGTTTTTCCGATGATCTGTTCCGATGTCAAGCCAGGGGTTGGGTTGTGAATCCAGGTGTAGCGAAGGTTCATATCCTGATTGAAAACGGAAATGGAAGAAGCGCTGAGGGCGACCCGCAGCCGCTCTTCGTTCACCCGCAGCGCCTCGTGAAGTCTTCGCGCCGCCGTGATATCCACAAAGGTGAGCACCGCGCCCTCGATGACGTTATCCATGGTGCGGTAGGGCTGGATGCGCATGGTGTGCCACCGGCCCTCGGAGGTCTGCACGTCAGCCTCCTTGGGTACCAGGGTATCGAGCACTGCCTGCGTGTCCTCCTTGAGGTTGCCGTAGCCGGGCAGGTTGGAGACGATGTGGGCCACGGGCCTGCCGATGTCGCTCTGGATCAGGTTGATGATTTTTGTGGCGGCGGCGGTGAAGCGCAGAATGCGCAGCGCGTGGTCCACGAACACCGTGGCGATGCCGGTGCCGGCCAACAGGTTGTTCATGTCGTTGTTGGCGCGCGACAGATCGGCCACCTTGGTTTGCAGCTCGGCGTTGACCGTAGCCAGCTCCTCATTGACCGATTGCAACTCCTCCTTGGAGGTTTCCAGCTCCTCGTTGGTGGATTGTAGTTCTTCGTTCACCGACTGCATTTCCTCGTTGGACGACTTGAGTTCTTCGTTAGACGTTTCCAGCTCTTCGTTGGCGGTCTGAAGATACTCCTCCTTGGCCCGCAGCTCCTGCTTCAGCGCCGCGATGCGGTCGTCGGCATCCACACCGGCCGGCGCTTCTGATGACGGCTTGCCGGCCTGCCCATCAGGCAATGATAACCTGTCACCGATCATGGGCTCCTGCGCCGGCTCCAGAATGACCAGATACAGGGGCGGCTCGGGCGAGGCCGTCAGGGCAACGGCCACCGGACGGACAATCAGGTTGACGGTGGTGAAGTCGCCGTTGGTCTTCACCCGCACTCCCGGGCGCCGCACGGTTTCTCTGGTTTGCGCGGCTTTGTGCAGGGCCGTGGTCAGGTCGCGGCGCAATCCTTCCCGGGCCATTTTCAGAATGTTGCTGGGTCCGCTCTCCCCGGGGGCGGGTTCCAGGTACATGCCGGTGCGGCCGTGGAGGTAGAGAATATCCCCCCCGGCATTGACCAGCGCCCCGGCCGGGACAACCTGTTGCAGCAGGGCCTGTTCGGTCAGCTCGCGCAGCGGCAATTTTCGGGGATAGACTGTCTTATCGCCTGTAGGTAGATGCGCTGTACCGGACGTCGTCATGGGCGGCAGGAACCGCCCCGGGCCTGCGCGCTGGGTCCCGATAAGGTCTTCCTTGCGCTGGTATATCTTCTGCTTGCGGTCCAGCGCTGCAAAGAGATCTCCGAACTCGCCCACGGTTTCGGATGTCCCCAGAAAGAGATATCCGTTGGGGTTCAAAGCATAGTGGAACAGCGGGATGAGCTTTTTTTGCAGAGTACCGCCCAGATAGATCAGCAGGTTGCGGCAACTGATCAGGTCCAGCCTGGAAAAGGGCGGGTCTTTGATCACGTTCTGCTCCGAAAAAACCAGCATGTCCCGAATGCCTTTGTTGATGCGGTAGGCGCTGTCGCCTGGCTCGGGCGTGAAAAAGCGCGCCAGCCGCTCCTGCGTGAGGTCGGCGGCGATGGAGGCAGGATAGATGCCGGCACGGGCCGCGGCAATGGCATGGCTGTCGATGTCCGTGGCAAAGACCTGCACTTTGAAGCTCTGTTTTAGCGTCTCCTGACGTTCGGCCAGCAGAATGGCCAGGGAATAGGGCTCCTCGCCGGTGGAGCACCCCGGCGCCCAGATGCGGATCGTGGCATCCGTTTTCTTCCCTGCGAAAAGCTCGGGGATGACCTGCTCTTCCAGGGCATTGAAGGCTTCGGGATCGCGGAAAAAATTGGTCACACCGATCAGCATGTCGCGAAACAGCGCCTCCACTTCCTCGGGCGTCTGCTGGATGAACTTGACGTAACCATCCATGGCTTCGATCTGGTGGACGGCCACGCGCCGTTCGATGCGGCGCTGGATGGTCGAAAACTTGTACTGCGAAAAGTCGTGGCCGGTCTGGGCGCGCAGCAGGACAAAGATCTTCTTGAACGCGCTCTCAGTCTTGGGAGGCGGCGTAGCGGGACGGGGCGGCTTGCCAAAGGCATGGGCCGTGTAGGCGATGAGCTGGGCCGGCATCTCGGCTGGCGGCAGTTCGTAATCCACAAGTCCCGTGGCGATGGCGCTGCGCGGCATGCCGTCGTATTCGGTGGAGGCGGGGTTCTGGACCATGACCATGCCGCCCTCGCCTTTGATGGCCCGCACCCCCAGAGTGCCGTCGCTGCCCGTGCCCGAGAGCACCACGCCAATAGCTCGCTCGCGCTGGTCCTGGGCCAGGGACCGGAAAAAGAAATCGATGGGCAGTCGCAGGCCGCGCGGGGCCGCCGGCTCAAGCAGTTGCAGCGTGCCGTTCAAAAAGGCCATGTCACGATTGGGAGGGATGATGTAGGCGCAGTTGATCTGAACCGCCATACCGTCTTCGACCTCAAAGACCTGCATACGAGTGTAGCGCCGGATCAGGTCGGTCAGGATGCTCTTGTGATCCGGGGCCAGGTGCTGCACCAGCACAAAGGCCATGCCCGGGTCAGAGTCTGCAGGCATGCCGGAAAAGAACGCTTCAAAGGCCGCCAGACCCCCGGCCGAAGCCCCGATGCCCACGATGGGGAAGCTGCCGGCGGGGCGGTTGGTCTTTGGCTGCGCGTCAACGGCATTGCCGGATGGCTCCGGCGGCATGCTGGTTTTCGTTTGCCCCTGGTGTGAGCCGGCAGGCTTGGTCCTGTCTTTATTTCTCTTTGTCATGCCCATCTCCTCCATGCAAAGCGGTTATGCATTCATTACTGATATCCTGTGAATGTCTGTCATCATGTTGCCCTGGTTTCTTATGGCTAACCCATAAACCCCGCAGTTAGAGTTACGCGCAATTAAGTGCGGTTATAAAAGCTCGAATATTACGTGTGATTCTAAAATAAATTATGAAGCATAAGGAAACCAGTATGATATCCCGCCTAAAAATATCTATTTTATCAGAATGTAGAATATTAAAAAAAATAATAATTCATCTTTAAATTCCCGGGAATTTTTTATGTCATGAAAAAATATGAATTGCTTTATCCAATGGATGTACGCCTCTTCGGTGCGGGGACTGCAATGCCGCAGACGCAGGGCGGAACGGACTTCGTCCGGGAGTTTTGGTTTGGCAGTGGCAATGTGAGCCGTCATTTACAGTTCCTTTTGGATATTTGCTCGGGCAACGTGGTTTACAGGGAAATCGCAGGTAACGTGTAAATTTAGGTTAAATAAATATAACAGGATTGAACATGAATGTCAAGAGAAAAATTTATGTTATTTAAATTTTTTCTGGAAATCGCAGGATAAAGTGTGCTAAAGTGAGCTAAAGTGACTAAAGTGTGCTAAAGTGTGCTAAAGTGACTAAAGTGTGCTAAAGTGTGCTAAAGTGACTAAAGTATATTAAAGTGACTAAAGTGACTAAAGTATATTAAAGTGACTAAAGTGGTAGAAAGAAATAGCTCACGCAAAGGCGCGGAGGAAGCCATAGCAAATGATATCTGGAAAATAGGAATTGGGAACTGGAAAATAGGATGCGATCAGTGAAAATTCAGGGAATTAAGTGACAGTTTTAAATCACTATTTAACTCTCTCCGCAAACTGGAAAAACACACCCGGTGTCCTTGGGACAACCGGGGTGTGATCCTTAACCAGACAAAATTCTTAATTCTCCATTCACAATTCACTATTCACAATTCACCAGTCACCACTCACCAATTACAATCCCTGAAAACGAATGCCCACCACCAGATTTCTTCCCGGTGAATACACGCCGGACCCGTGTTCTTTGTAGGTTTCGTCTAAAATATTCTCGAACATGAAATCCAGTTTCAGGCCGGGGCGTAACTCGTATGTTGTTCTGAAATTGAGCGTCCTCCAGCCGGGGGTGCCGCCTTGCGGGATACGGCTGTCGTCGATGTCGCGGGTGGAGAGCCTGTCCTGGGCCGTGGCTGCCCGCAGATAGCCTTGCAGCGAGAATCGCTTCACCTGTGTAAAGTGAAGCTTGACCGTCGCCATAAACGGCGGAATGCGGCTCATGGGTTCGTCGAATGTTTCGTTTTGTCCGTACGTCCAGAAAGCCGCGCCGGAGAGGCTCCATGTTGCGTTCAACCGATATCTGCCGGAAATTTCCCAGCCGGCAATGTAAGCCCGGGCCGCGTTTCGTTTTTGATAAATGGGCACTTCATCTGCACCGCGGAGGCCGTTTCCGTTTTCATCGTAAAAATCCAGACCGTTGTAGGCGCCGGCATAGCGGTCGATCAAATCGACGAGGCGGTTGTAAAACAGGAAGGCAGAGCCGCTGAAACGCTCATGATTCAATTTGGCGCCGATCTCGAAATCGTGGCTTTTTTCCGGCTTCAGCCCGGGACTGGGCGCATCCACGCCGGAGTTGGAGACCTTGAGCACAACCGAATCATTGAAATTGGGCGCGCGGAATCCTTTGGCATATCGGCCGATAAGGTTGAGCTTGGGCGTTGGTCGGTAGCTCAGCCCAATGGTTCCGGTGACGTCGCTGAACGTGTCTTCAAAATCGCCCCACTGATCTTCCAGCGGTGACCACAAATGCATCCGGCTCCAGCGAAGCCCGAACGTCACATCGAAATTGGCAGTCACGATATAATCGTCATTCACAAATAGGCCAAAGGATTGGTAGGTGGAACCATCCGGGAAATTTCCGCGCTGTTTTTCAATGGCGCTCCCGACTTCAACAGTTCGACCGCTTTCCACCTTGTCGTAGTAAAATTCGTATCCAAATGTGAGCACATGATTATTTCGCCACACCGAATTGACCTGCAGAAAGGAGCCCAGCGTGGTCAGATCATTTCTGTTTTTGGTGAGCAACTCGCTGCCGGTCTTGCGTTCGATGGTGCCTTCTTCTTCTAATTGATAAGATAGATTCCAGTCCAGCGAATTGATCCATTTCATTTTTTCCGGCCGTGTTTTTATTGTCATTGCTGCCAGATAGCGGTTCTGCGGTTCGTACAAATACTGTTCATACTGGCCGGTGACATATTTATCGAACCGGGGCACTTCTTCCTGCTGAACTGAAAGCAGATCCAGCAAAATTTTGGTTCGGTCGTTCACGTGAAAACCAAGCTTCATATTTCCATTGACTTCATCGTAGCCGGTGGGGGATTGTGCGCCCACATCACTCCCAGCGCGCAGATCACCGATTTTTTTCAGAGACACATCACCGGAAAATGAAATTAGGCCAAAATTATTTGAATAGCCGGCGTGCAAAAGGCCGGATTTATCCGCAGTGCCATATCGCATGGATACAGTTGTCGAATGAGATTCATGCGCCTCGCCAACGGCAAACGGCGTTGAAATCATATTCACGATTCCGCCGATGGCGTCGGAGCCGTACATGACCGAGCCGGGGCCTTTGGTCACTTCGATGCGATCCAGCGATTCGGCGCTGATGGTGTTCATGTACTGGTTGCCGCCGAACCGGAACGTGGGTTTGTTCAACCGAATGCCGTTGTACAGCAGCAGCACGTCCTTGCCAATAAGCCCGCGAATGATGGGAGCACCGTGCCCGGCTGTTGTTTTCTGAACTAACACGCCGGGAATTTCCCTGAGCGCATCTGCGGTATTGGGCGAAGTGCGGCGCTCGATGTTGTCCCGGCTGGCAATGGCAACATCCTGCTGACTCTGAAACAAGTTCTCAATTTTTCGGTTGGATGTGAATGTTAATTCGTCAAATACGAGCACCTTGGGTGTGAGAAAAATATTGAATCGATTGACTTTTTTCCTTTCGGATTTCAAGGTGATTCTCTTTTCATCGTAGCCGATATGACGGATGATGAGTACACCCGGGTCTTCCGGAATGTTTTCCAGCAAGAAGCGGCCGTCGTTGGCCGATATGGTACCGATGTTTGATTGTTCGATGAAAATGTTGGCATTGGGTATCGGCGCGCGGGTGATTTTATCGCGAACCTGTCCAGTTATTTGTGTGGAATGATTTTCATTCGAAAAACCCTGGTTTGAAGAAAGGAGAAATAACAAAAGGAATAAAAAAAAGAATTGGAGCTTTAAGTAGATCGTCATATAAATTTTTCGCCTCACAGCAAAATCATGTCATTAAAAATTTCGATGGATTTCATTTCATAAATTTTGTTCACATATTTATAGGAGTGCGGATGATCCAATTTGCTTCGGACGGTTCATCCGCATGATTAATACTAACCGTCTGCCCGAAATGGAAACATTTTGTCACCCTGAGCGGAGTCGAAGGGTGGTAAGTTATTAATTTTCAGTCACACCTCGACACCCAGAGTGTGTAAAAACGTAACAAACAACTGTCATTTCGAATGGAGCGAAGCGAAATGAGAAATCTGGATTTCATTAAAAACAAGTGGTTAAGCAGATTTCTCTCCCGAAGCTTCGGGATCGAAATGACTAATAATAGTGTTTTCGTTCATACACTATTTTTCTTCCGACTCTTTCTTTTTCCAGTTGATATTCAGCTTTTCAATGGTTGGAAAAAGCGTAAAGTCAGATGCTTCGACGTTTTTACGAAATTCAGGAAAATCAGTTTCAAAGAGTTCATTAAATTTTTTCAGCGCCTGCTCCAACTTTTCCTCTGCCTGTCTCAAATAGTTTAGCTGGGTTGAATTTGGCTTATCCCACGACGACCTGAGAGAACTGTAGACAGACCACAAATTGCGGCTCACATTGTCCTGTCTTCTTATACCCTGGGGGCCTCCCGGTTGATTCACGAACAGGCCCGCCACTTTTCCCAATTTTTTCTTTAGATCGGCTCCCTGCTTTTTCAGTTTTTTGGCCGAATCATCTTTTTTCTCTTTGAGCTGCTCCAAAACAGTGTCCACGGTTTTTTCCGCGTCGCGGATTTGCTCCACGGCTTTGGTGATAATTTCGATTTTTTCACCAATTCGAACCTGCAGATCAAAATTTTCCTGCCAGCCTTCCAGCGCAATCTCGATACGTGGATCGGCCAGCACCTCCACCGGTTTGGTCATTTGGTGCTCGCCCACGTTAATTTTGGCAAAATATTTTCCGGGCAGAATCTCCGGGCCGGGGGGATTGTAGCCACCACGCCTCCGTCCGGACACGCTGGGCATCTGGAATCCGTCACGGCGTAACCGCCATTGCGTACGGTTGATGCCTTCTTTCATGGGACCTTCCAGTTTCCGGATAACATTGTTCTCGGCATCGAGAATTTCAATGTCAATCTTCGGCTCACTATTCCGTCGGCCTCTAACACTCTCATTTGAATCTTCCTTCGACTTCTCAGCTTTTTTCTTTTTTTCCTTCAGCAGCGAAGGATTGATATAATAGGTTATCATGGCGCCATAGGGCTTGCTTTCTCCCTCAAACATTGCATCCGCCGGAAAATGGTAGCCGGCGACAGCTTTGGTTTCATGTTGATACGCTGACGGCACATCAAATAAATGGAGCGGCTTTTCAGTCAATTTTTTGGAAATCGTTCTCAAGGGGCGTATATCATCGAGAATAAAGGCAGCGCGGCCGTGTGTTCCCAGCACCAGATCGTGGTCGCGCGGATGAACGACGAGGGCTCGCACCGGCACAGTGGGCACGCCGTGTTTCCATTTCATCCAGTTTTCGCCATCATCAAAACTGATGTACAGGCCGAATTCGGTTCCCAGATAAAGCAGTCCTTTTTGAACCGGGTCCTGCTCGATGGCGTGAACAAAGCCCCACGGCTCTTTGGCCAAATCGATGTTCCCGGGTGGATTCTTGGCCAGGCTTTTCCACTTTTTGCCGAAGTTATCGGTCTTGAAAATATAGGTCTCCCAGTTGCTGCGGCGGTGATCGTCGAACGTGGCGTAGGCGGTACCGGCGTCAAATTTCGACGCTTCGATGTGCGAGCACCACGTGTTGGCCGGCAGTTTGGGGATATTCTTCACCACATTGTCCCACGTTTTGCCGCCGTTGCGCGTGACCTGCACGTTTCCATCGTCCGTGCCAACCCACACCATGTTTTTGTCCACCGGGCTGGGCGCAATGGTGAAAATCGTGGTGTGATTTTCCGCGTTGGTTACGTCCAGGGTGAGACCGCCGCTTTCTTTTTGCTTCTGTTTTTCCGGGTCATTGGTTGTCAAATCCGGACTGATGATGGCCCAGCTTTCCCCGCGGTCCGTGCTTTTGTGCAGGAACTGGCTCCCGTAATAGACTGAATTTTCATCGAACGGATCGATGGCAATGGCCGCGTTCCAGTTGAACCGCAGCTCGATGGAATCCGGCGCTGCCGGCCGGATGTTTTTCCGCTCCCCTGTAACGAGATTGAACCGCATCAGATAACCGCCCTGGGACATGCTGTAGCCGGAATGGGGATCGCCGGGAATGCTCAGCGTGCCGAAGCCATCGCCGAATCCGACTTCTTCCCAGTGATAATTCCGAATGCCCCCGTTTTCCCACACATCGCTGGGGCCGCGCCACGAGCCATTGTCCTGCATGCCGCCGTAAATATTGTAGGGAATTTCCATATCCACGTTGATGTGATAATATTGGGCCAGCGGAAGATTGTCCACGAACCGCCATGTTTCGCCGCGGTCGTAGCTGAAAGCCACGCCGCCATCGTTTCCGTTGATGAGCAGATTCCCGTTTTGCGGGTGAATCCACAGCGCGTGATGATCGGAATGCACGCGGGAACGGTTGCGCTCGAACGTGCGGCCGCCATCGTTGCTCACCACTAATCGCGAATGCAGGCTGTAAATGCGATTCTCGTTTTGCGGATCGACCCGAATATCGGCGTAGTAAAACGGCCTTGGATTGACATTATTCGATTGGTTGACAATTCGCCATTTTCTCCCGCCATCTTCGGAGCGGCACAAGACGTTTTTTTTGGCTTCAATTAACGCATAAACCACCGAAGGATTGCTTCGGGCAATACCGATGCCGATTCGTCCCAATTCTCCTTTGGGAATGCCATCTTTTTCAGTGAACTTTTTCCAGGTTTCGCCGGCGTCGTAGGTCACGTACAGTCCGCTTCCCGGGCCGCCTGATTTAAAAAACCACGGCCAGCGGCGATGCTCCCACATGGCCGCGAAAAGTTTATTGGGATTGACCGGGTCCATGACCAGATCCGCGCACCCGGTTTTTTCATCCACAAAAAGGATTTTCTTCCAGGTTTTTCCGCCATTCTCAGTTTTGAAAACGCCCCGCTCCGGGTTCTCGCCCCAGGTGGTTCCCAGGGCAGCGGCGTATGCGATATCCGGGTTATTCGGATGCAATACAATGCGGTGGATTTTTTCGGTCTTCTCCAGGCCAAGGAATTGCCACGTATGGCCGTCATCGAGACTTTTGAAAATGCCGTATCCCACGCCCACGCTGTTGCGCGGATTGCCCTCGCCGGTGCCAACCCATACGATGCCGGGATTCTGCTGAAATATGGCAACGGACCCGATGGACGAGGCCGGCTGGTCATCGAAAATTGGATCCCACGTGAGTCCGCCGTTGGTGGATTTCCACAGCCCGCCGGTGGCAGCGCCCACATAAATAATGTTGGGATTGGACTCCACCGCCTGAATATCTCCAATGCGGCCGCTCATGCCGGCCGGCCCAATGCTGCGCGCTTTCATGCCGGAAAATATGTCAGGGTTGAATTGTGCAAAGATCAAAGATGAAGAAAGAAGTAAGAATAAAGAGAGAAAAACCAACAAGCGAAAATTGAAGGATGGCTTCATGCGATTCTCCATTTTGTTAAAGGATTTTGTAAAGGATATAATAATGAATATACACGTTATTCAAATAATGTCAAGAAAAATTTTCGAGTTAGATGTAAAATGAAGTTTTTTTTGAGGATTTGATCAAAGTGTTAGCGGTGAAGTTTGGCACAATCGGATTTCAATTTCGAAAAATAATCCTTGCAACAAGTTATTAATATTTGTATCTTTGGGATTTTAAAAACCAAATGTAGTTATAGATGGCATCTTGAACTACTTATAAATAAATGATGTAAGAAACGAAAAAGATAACAGAAACAGAATGTACAGGAAGGAATTATGAAACGAATTGCAGTATTGAGCAGTGGTGGTGATGCGCCGGGAATGAACGCGTTTATCAGGGCGGTGATTCGGACGACAATTGGCCGCGGTTTGGAAGCTTACGGCGTAATGCGCGGCTACCAGGGATTGATCGATGGCGATATCGAGCCGCTGGATAAGCGGTCGGTGAGTAACATCATTCAGCGGGGCGGCACCATTTTACATACAGCGAGAAGCGAAGAATTCAAAACACCCAAAGGGCAGCGGCAGGCGCTGCGAAATTTGAACAGCAAAGGCATCGACGGGCTGGTCGTGTTAGGCGGCGACGGCTCGCTCACCGGGGCGCTCACCCTGCACAAAGCCGGCTTCAAGGTCATTGGCGGGCCCGGCACAATTGATAACGATCTCGAAGGCACCGATATGGCCATTGGCGTGGACACAGCGCTCAATACCGTGCTGGACGCCATCGACAGAATCAAGGAAACAGCGTCGTCGCATCAGCGGGCGTTTTTGGTGGAGGTTATGGGGCGCAATTGTGGTTATTTAGCGTTGATCACGTCCATCATCGGCGGCGCGGAAATGGTGTGCATCCCGGAAATCCCGTTTGAACTGGAAGACGTGCAGCGTGTGGTTGAAGACGCTTACATCAAAGGCAAGACGCATTGCATCATCGTGGTGGCCGAAGGCGCGAAACATCAGACGCGGGCCATCAAAAAATACCTGGATGAGCGCATCGAAGAAACAGGTTTTGAAACGCGGGAGACTATTTTGGGTCACATTCAACGCGGTGGTTCTCCCACAGCGTTCGATCGGTTGTTGGCCACGCGTTTGGGCGCTGCCGCGGTGGACCAGCTTTTGGCCGGCGAGAGCGGCAAGATGGTCGGCATTGTGGGAAACCGGATTACGGCCATGCCCATCGAAGTGATTTTGGCCAATCGCAAGAGCCTGGATATGGATCTGTACAAACTGGCTCAGCTTTTGGAAAAATAGCGGAGGAGCAGGAAAAGGTAAAGGCAGAGGAAAAAAAGGTAAAGGCAAAGATAAAGGTAAGGGAAAGAACACCTCACTTTATTCTTAAGTTGTATAAACCAGCCACGAAGTCTGAAAGACACGAAGAAAAGGTAATAGCTAAAATTTTCGATTCTCAAAAGCTTGAATCTGGTTTTAAAACAAAATTGAATTTCAAATTATAATTCCACTTTGTCACATTTAAAATTTGGGTAAACCAGTGGCCTCTGCCACTGGTGAGAAATCCATTTTATTTTGTTCTAATAAAAATTTAGCGATGAAATTATCTGAAACAACGACTCAAAGTTTGTTGAAGTGCATAGTCAGTGGTAGAGGCCACTGACCTACCCGTTGTTTTAATCTAATTTGACAAAGTAGAAATAAAAATGAATAAGAAATTGACATCTTCGTGTAACTTCGTGGTTCGGTGACTTTGAGGCAAGAATACATATTTGAATAGTAACCGTAATCTTTATCTTTATCTTTCTTTACCTTTACCTGCTATCTATATCTAAAGAATTGGAGGAATGAATGCGAGTAAGGAATTTTCAAATAACGCTAATTGGCATATCGATTCTCCTGTTTTTAAGCTGCGGCATAATGCGGCCCAAATGGAAAAGCCTCGTCCTTTCGGATGAGGACAGGAAAGTGGCTGACCTGCTTCTTATTGAATCGGATCACCTCAAACAGCTCAAATCCAAACCGCTTTACAAATTCACTCCCCGGGATTTGGATGTTTATTTGGGCTATCTTCAAGCGTCTGAACCTGATTTGCGGAAGCGAGTCCAGCATCTCGCCCGGAAAAACCTGGGCCAGCCCTACGAAATTTTCCTCCTGGGCGAATTCCCCTTTGAAATTTACGATGCCCAGCCTCTCTTCAATTTGAATAAAAGCGATTGCGTTGTGTTCAGCGAGCATATTTACGCCATGGCGCTTTCGTACGACTGGAAAAGCTTTTTCACCATGTTGCAGCGAATTCGCTACAAAAACGGCTACATCGGCGTGACCACGCGCAATCATTACACCGAATTCGATTGGGACGTGAATAATAGCTGGCTCGTGCAAGACATGACTGAAGAGCTGGCCGGGGAAAAAGCAGTTTACGACACGACCGTTTTAAACAAAGCGCGTTTTTTCTCCCGCTGGGAATTGGGGCAGACCATCCCTGCCGACACGCTGGAATGGTCGTACATTCCGTACCAGCTTTTGCCGGAAATCATCGACCGGTTGCAGCCCGGCGATTTCGTCAACATTGTCCGCGGCTACGAAACCGGGAAATGGGTGGGGCATGTCGGGCTCATCACCAAAAGCGACGATGGGACTGTGAATTTTCTGCATTCCACGCCGCCGGAAGTGAAAGAGGAACCGCTGCTGGGATTGTACGAATCCGCGGCTCAGTACAATGAAAAGCGAAGAATTTACAATGAAGAGGTCGAGCGAAAAAATAAGAAAATCATTGCATACAATGAATCGCTCCGGGCGAACAATATGGGAGAGAAAAGTCCCGAAGAGAAAAAGTTACACGCCACGCGGCCTTATTTTTATGGCTTCAAATTCCTGCGATTGCGAAACGATCCCATCTGGGAATTGATGAAAATCGACGGCCCCATGGCGCCGCGCGTTACTACAACGCCGCAGATTTATTAGTATTGTCAATTATTAGCCACTGATTTACACGGATTGAACACGGATAAAAGAATAAACATTGAATCGTGGTTATTGGAAAATCTTCCGTTGTCCGACCGAAATTGAAAATCCGTTTTCTTTTTTTTGCGGGGGAGGTAAACGGGTGCTCAAATCGGATTGAAATTTTTGGGTGTAAACACACCCGGTGTCCTTTGGACAACCGGGGTGTTGACCTATGCCAACGCATTGGTTAATATTTTGCATCCGAAAAATTCCACTTGTTAAAAAATCAGGAAAAAACTATGCCCACCATCTTAAAAATAATTCTTCTTCTGCTCATTATCATCGTTGCCGGAATAGCGCTTGCCAGCTTCATTGGGAAAAAGATGTTCGATCGCCAGGTGAAGCGGGAAGTGACGGCGATGTTCGGGCAAATCAAAGATACTGCTTCGGATATTGTGACAGTAGAGGATATTGCCCACCTTCCGGAGCCGGTTCAAAAATGGCTGCGTCAGTCGCAGGTGATTGGCCGGGAGCGGACCGTTGCGGTTCGTTTGAAGCAGGAAGGCGCTTTTCGAACCAAACCGGGCGGAACGTGGATGCCATTTCAGGCGACCGAATATTACACGGTGAATCCGCCGGCCTTCATCTGGTACACAAAGATGGACGCAGCCCCATTTTTTTCCATCACCGGCAGGGATAAATATCAGGATGGAAAAGGGAACATGCTCATCAAAGTTTTATCCCTGTTCAAAATTGCCGATGCCACCGGCCCGGAAATAAACCAGGGCACGCTGCTTCGATTTTTGAACGAAATCATGTGGTTCCCCTCGGCAGCGCTGAGCGATTATATCCAGTGGAAAGCTATCGATGCCAATTCCGCTGAAGCGATCATGAGCTACAAAAACGTAACTGCATCTGCGGTTTTCTATTTCAAAGAACGCGGCGAATTCGTAAATATGACGGCAGAACGTTACATGGACGCCGGCGGCGGCACATTTCGTCTCGAAAAATGGGCAACGCCCACGCAGGAATACGGAGAATTCGGTGGCGTGCGGGTTCCTGTGAAAGGCGAGGGAATATGGAAACTGGAATCCGGTGATTTTTCGTACGTGCGGCTTGCCATTAAAGAAATTGACTACAACTATCCAACCGTTTTCGAATGAAGGTTTTAACAACACTTCGAGTTTTCGAGACTTCGTGGCGGAGCGTTTTTTCGTTTTATCAAAAACAATGAGTATAAAATTCCAATAAAAACCGGCAACTTTCCGTCGGTTTTTTTTATTAGGGAGCATGAAAGATTTTCATAATAAAATTAGGACAATCACCGAAATAATATTTTTTTCTTCATTTAATCGCTTGACATTTTCCCCCCAATTTTGTATTTTTTAATCTTGCAATCCAGCAACCACTTTGAATTTAGGAGCACACCCAAAAAATGATCAAACCTTTTGAAGAAATGACCCCGGAAGACTATGCTGAATTAGGTTTAAAAGCAGGGCTTGAAATTCATCAGCAATTGCATACGCAACGGAAGCTTTTCTGTCGATGTCCGGCCGGGCATTACGATGAAAATTACGATGCTGAAATTCTGCGTCACATGCGCCCTACGTTATCCGAGTTGGGTGAATACGACGGCACTGCGCTGATGGAATTCAAAACTAAAAAAGAAATTGTGTATCAGTTGAATAACGACACTGTGTGCACGTACGAAATGGACGATGCGCCACCTTTCGAATTGAATCAAGAGGCGCTGGATATTGCCCTGGAAATTACGCTGCTCCTGAAATGCAACGTGGTGAGCGAATTGCACATCGCCCGGAAGCAGTACCTCGACGGCAGCATTCCAACAGGATTCCAGCGAACCACCATTCTCGGCATTGACGGGGAAATACCGTACAAAAACCGGAAAATCGGTATCATTCAATTGGGGCTGGAAGAGGATGCCTGCCGCGAAGTCAGCGATGTCGGGCATCTGCGAACCTATCGCACGGATCGGCTGGGCATGCCGCTCATCGAAGTGGTGACCTATCCGGATATGCGCACGCCGCTGGAAGTGGCGGACGTGGCTCAGCTCATTCGTCAATTGACGCGTGCGACCGGCAGGGTGAATCGCGGCATCGGCGCGGCCCGGCAGGATGTCAACGTGAGTATCCGCGGAGGCACGCGCGTGGAAATCAAAGGCGTGGCGCGAATTCCCCTCATTCCGCAACTGGTTCACAATGAAGCCGGTCGTCAAAAAGCATTGCTGGATATTCGGGAGAAACTGAAATCGCGCGGACTGACGCCGGATAATTTCAAACCGGAATTCTATGATGTGACCGATATTTTGCGCAATACCAGCTACCTGCCCATCAAAAAGGTCATTACACGAACGTCTAAAATTAAATGCGTGAAGCTGCCTCGCTTCCGAGATATTTTGAAGCATCCCACTCAGCCGGCAACAACTTTTGCCAAAGAAATTTCCGATCGCCTCCGTATCATTGCCTGTCTCGATAGTACGCCAAATATGATTCACTCCGATTCAGTGGACGAAAATATTGGCAGCACCTTCTGGCAGAAGATAAAAAAAATGAGTCATTTCCAGCCGGTGGATGCGCTGATCATCGCATGGGGAGAACCCAACGACGTGGAAACGGCGGTGAAGGAAGCGGCCATTCGCGCGCAGGAAGCCATCGTCGGCATTCCCAGCGAAACGCGCCAGGATTTGCCGGACGGCACCACCGGGTTCGAGCGAATTTTACCCGGGCCGGACAGAATGTACCCGGACACTGACCTTCCGCCAATCGCGTTGACAGAGGAGCGAATCGAGCGCATTCGGGCGACCATGCCGCCGCTGCCGTGGAACCGACGCGAAAAATACGAGAAAATGGGCCTGGACGAAATCTTGATCGACGGGCTTTTGCTCAACGGCCGCGCAAATTTGTTCGATGCATTGACAGAAAAAGTAAAGGTCGATCCCAAATTAGCCGCGGTGTTTTTAGTCCAGTTTTTGAAACACCTTGGGCGAAAGAATTTACCCGTCGAGAAATTGACAAATGAGATGATCGAGCAAATCTTTCAGGCGTATGCAGATGGACGCATTGTGAAAGAAGGGATTCCATTTATTGTCAAAGACTTATTGGACGAAGATTCGCCCCTGGAAGAAATTATTCAGGAGTATGAGAAAATTTCAGCGGATGAGATCAACGAGAAGGTGAATGAAGTTTTCGACGAAGTGAAAAATATAGAATTTGTCGATCCATCGAAAAAACAGCGATATTTTATGGGCCTGATCATGGACGAGATTCGCGGTCGGGCAAATGGGGTGGAAGTGATTGAAATTGTGAAAAAAATGTTAGGCCGCCAAGACTCGAAGCCTCAAAGCAATTAGAAAAAAAATCGCTTATAAAATTGAATATTGAAATTTAATGAAGTGTCGATTAATATGATTTGTTGTAAAAAACTTCGCGTCTTAGAGACTTCGAGGCAACACAAAAAAAGGAAAACACATGTCAGACAATGATACATACAAAGGCTATCGCGGACCGGCGCTGAGCACGCTGAAAAAATCATCCGTTCGGGTGTGGAGCGACGTGGAAGTCCACACAACACGCGGCGATTTTTCCGGAATTATTCTTCCCCGCTCTGAAACCGCGGACGACCATCACATCGTGTTGAAGCTGCGCAACGGGTACAACGTCGGGCTGGCGGTGGAAACCATCAGGCAGATAGAAGAGAAGGGCTACAAAAAAGCCAATTACAAAATCCCGGAAAAGGCTTTTCCGTACGAACCGAACAAGCCGCGCGTGAAGCTGTTCGGAACAGGGGGCACTATTGCCAGTCGCCTCGATTACCGAACCGGGGCCGTGATACCCGCTTTTTCCCCGGGCGAATTGTACGGCTCTGTCCCGGAATTGGCCGATATTTGCAACCTGGAAACCGAAAAACTGTACGGCGTTTTCAGTGAAAATATGGGGCCAAGCCAGTGGATCGGCACAGCGCAAGCCATTAGCCGGGAAATTGAAAAAGGCGTCGACGGCATTGTGATTGGCCACGGCACAGACACCATGCACCACACCGCAGCGATTCTGTCGTTCATGGTGCAGAATTCGCCGGTGCCCATTGTGATGGTCGGTTCCCAGCGCTCCAGCGACCGGCCGTCTTCAGATGCAGCCATGAATCTCATCAATGCCACCAAAAGTGCGGCTGAAGGCGACATCGCCGAGGTGATGGTGTGCATGTTCGGTCCCACGAGCGATCAATACGACCTGCTGCACCGCGGCACACGGGTTCGCAAAATGCATTCCAGCTACCGGTCCACGTTTCGCACCATTGGCGATATCCCGCTGGCAATGGTCAGCCGCGACCGCTTCGTGCATCTCCGCGATGACTACAAGCGCCGACGCAAAGACAAAGACGTCACTATCAACACGGCGTTCGAAGAAAAAGTGACCATTCTCTATTATTATCCCAATATGCAGCCGGACATCATCGACGCGCTCATCGACAACGGGTACAAGGGCATTGTCATTGCCGGCACCGGCCTGGGCCACGTGAATAAACCGCTGTACCCGGCATTGAAACGCGCCACTGAAAAAGGAGTAGCATTGTACATGACCGTGCAAACCCTGTGGGGCTACGTGCAAATGTATGTCTACGACACCGGCCGCGATATGATGGAATTAGGTGTGATCCCGGCCGCAAATATGCTCCCTGAAGTCGCATACGTGAAACTGGGCTGGGCTTTGGGCCAAACATCGGATTTGGAGGAAGTGAAGAAAATTATGCTAACACCCATTGCCGGGGAAATTACAGATAGAGAACCGCATAACGGATATTTGATCTTCCAGGGCGGCATCCCGGAAGTGCAGGAGTTTATCAGCAAATACTGGAAGTGATTTTTTGCAGATGAGATTGGTAACGTTGAATTCCGTATTTTGGCCAACTTTATTACGCCGGAAAAATAAAAAGCAAATAAAAAAAACGCTTGACATGTTGCATAATTTTTATTATAATAAGGACATAAATCAAAAATTACCTAACCGAAGGCATGCATTTAAAAAAGCACTTATTTTAGTATGCTATCTTTTTAATTTATTGATTGATAAGTATATAAATTGTGCTAAGTGGGGTTAGGTAATAAAATTGGACACCTAAGGTTTTATTGAAATTAGCATTAAAAAAAGGCAAAAAAAACGCTTAAGTTAAGTCACTTTTAAAAAAAATAATTGATCCAAAACAGGGGGTTAGGTAATCGGGTATTTTAACATATTGATTTTTAAGGGTGGAAAAAGGCCACGGTCTGAAACATTGCCTTGCTTAATAGAGTCCCGAAAATTTTGATTCGACCGATTCGAGATTGTGTGCTGTTTTGAAAGGCTTAATTTAAGTTCGGATGGAACGACCTCGGGATTTCGGCTGCGCTGGTTTTGGATGATCAGTTTTGAAACTTGCCAAAGTCGCAGCGGGAATTTTTGAGGTACAGGAACAGCAACCTCAAGATTGAGACGGGAAAGCAATTAAAGATTAAAGATTAAAAATTGAGAGATCGTGTTTTCTGGAAGGTTTTGATTTCGGTGCCAAATTATTTCTTGCTGCTCGGTCATTTTTAATTTTTCATTTTACATTTTACATTCCGCAGGCCGTCTCACGTCTGGCGTTTGACATTTCACGTTTTTACATTCCGCTTGTGATATTCATTTTTTTTAAACCAGGTTCAGCTTTTCAGAATCGACAATTTACATGTATCTTTTTCTTCGTGCCTTTGAGACTCGTGGCTGAACAGTTACATTATTTTAATACACATAATTTCATATTTATAGCACGAAAACCTCAGCTACTTCAAAATAAACCGCTTCTCCCCGGATACGTTTTCACCGTTCTCCAAATCAGTCACCTTCACCACGAGCCGCAACGGGCCGGAAGGGAATTTTGAGAAATCGATGGACAGGTATATTTGCTGGAACTCGCCCGCGCCGGAGGTTTCGAACGAGCTGCCGATGGTTTCTTTTGTTTGAGCATCACCACCCACAATCCGCGAGATAAATTCCACCATGGATGTCCACACAGTTTTATCCCGGATCACCGAATGGACTTCGTACGCCACCCGATAGCGCGCCTGTCCGGTGTTATTCAATGAAAGATTGTAAATTTCAAAGTAAATGTTGATCGGTCTGGATTTGTTGATGATATGGCCCAAATGCGGGACCACCAAAAGGTTGTTTGCTTTGAGATTTCGTCGTCCGGTAATCCCCTCTTTGATCTGTGCAGCAAGCTGAATATCGCTGAGCATCAGCGAATCGCCGGAGAAGTCTTTAATATTCACCTGGGCCCGGAGAATTGCCAATCGTTCGCCGGGATCATTCTTTAATTGCAACGCCAGGTTGTAAAATCCCGGCGCGATGGTTTCATTATGCTGATTGATGTAGATACGTTTTTCGATTTCCTGCCTTCTCCGCGCTGCCAGCATCAGGGATTCCCGGTTTTTCAATACAATTTCAAAATCCTTATCCATCAGGGTCAACTGTTTATCCACGATGGTCTCGAAGGGAAATTGTGAGCCATCCTGAAACCCGAGCTGATTGAGCGGCAGCGCATAGTACAATTCCATTCGCGACCGGCCGCTATCCCCCCGAAAAATGCAACTGGCCATGCGCGCATCCAATTGTTTCATGCCGTACTCAAAATCGAATTCTGCAGGGGGAATGGTTTCGAGAACAATCTTTTTCTCGGCATCCAACTGGCCGGAGTGCTTCATGAACATGGTCTGGGCTTCTCCCCCGGCCCGAGCCGATGTTACGTCGCGGAAGTCCATATATTTTTGATGCAACGCTTCCCGCTCTGTGTAAAGATCCGCTGCGATGACCGCTTTCTGATTTAACGGACCGGATTTCACCGCGTCCAACAGGCTGGGCACCTCGCGGTATCCGAAACCCAATTGATCGACGAAATCTATGAATAAATTCAACCGATAGTAGGCCCATGTTTCATTGTCATTATATGCCTTGCCAACGCCCACGCTGGTGACTCGTTCATCCGGGGCGCCATATCGCAGATAATAGACTCCGCGGTCATCCAGATAGAGCGGTTTTATGATATTCGAATAATATTCGCTGGCATAGGCGAAACGCTTCAAAAATTCCTCATAGAATTCATTATGTTCTGTAGTCGGGGTGGGATCCATGAGTTTCCAGTACTTATTTTCCCAGCGCGATTTTTCTTCTGGATTGTAAATTTCACTGTATATCTTTTTCAATTCATCCGGAAGAATTTCCCGGAATGCAGCGCTCTTTTGTTCCACATTTTTGAATACTTCCTGTGAAATTACAGAATTAGCTAAGTACAAGAAAATTAAAAAAGCAAGCAATTTTTTAGACACTGTTTTTTTCCTCATCGGTAAACGAGTCTATCATTAATTTCGCTAATTTCAGGAATTAAAACGCTGTAAATTTATCATTTGATTTGACCTGTGAACTCGCATCAAAGGGAAAACAGGCACAGCAATTAGCAGTTGGGAGATAGTATAACGATTCCCATTCTCCGCTTGTGCTTGTAGCCAATCCAATAACCAAAATCAAAAACCTCTTCATTTATCGGCCTAACTCACCGAGTAAATTTATCACGCCAGATCAGATTCTCTCTACGCATTTTCATAAAAATAAAAAGGCAGTATTTCATCCAAACCGAAATACCACCTTTTTCGATAGATTATTTTTTCTTATAAACCGAATGAGAATGAAAAACTATGCACCGATGAGAGTAATCCCAAATCGGAATAGGCATAGTCCATTTTCACTTTTGAATCCAGGCCGGGTATGGTCAAATAAAACCCGGCGCCAAATGCAAATTTTAAATCGTAAATGAGTTCCAGTTCTTCAGTTTTAATCAGTTTTTCTTCGTCGAAATCATCCGGGCGATAGATCAAACCGCCGCGGAGGGACAGCATATTATTCCACACATATTCAGCGCCAAAGGTTGTGTAGGGATTGATGTCCCTCGGATCGTTGAAATCGAGATTGCACGTCAGGCGCGACTCATTACGCTCCAACACATCCATGGATAAACCGAACCGAAAAACAAGCGGAATGGACCAGCCTTCAGTTTCCAGACGCGCTTCTTTTTCCGGATTCCCTTCAACGACTTTATCGATATCCGCTTTTACCATCTGGTCGGTTCCTTTCAGGGTCATTTTCCCGCCAAAATTACTGATGCTCATGCCGAGTTTCAATCCATGAAAACCGGTATCAAACTGAGTGCCGGCGTCAATGGCAAAGGTGCTGGCTGAAGAAAAACTAATCGATTCATGGATGTATTTTGCTGTACCGCCCACCCTGAAACGATCAGTCAATTGTCTGGCATAGGTGAGTCCAAGCGCCAGATCACTGGAGCTGAAGTATGCCCCGGTGCCATCCGGTTGCAGCGGGGTGGTTTTTTCCATGTCTCCCATGGACAAAGATACAAAACTCACGCCAATGGTTCCAATACGACCGAGTGGATACACAACGCCCAAAAAGTTATGATTGATATCCAGAATCCAGTCCGTGTAAGATATGCCCACTTCCAGCGACGTGATATTGACGATCCCGGCCGGATTCCAGTAAAGTGCAGTGATATCGTTTGCCTGGGCAACAAATGCACCTCCCAAACTATTGCCCCTGGAGCCCACTCCGATTTTCAAGAAGTTGGCAGCCGAAGTTCCGGTATTATCTGTACCGGCAAATGCCAGAGGCGCAATTAGAAGGAGGCACAAAACAATATATAGAAATTTTTTAATCATTTTTTATCCTCCGATAAAAGTAACACTTTTGAATACGTCTTATTTTATGATGGCGAATTTACCCATTTTTTCACCGATCCCCTCGGCTTTTACGTGATAAATGTGAACGCCAAAGGCGACTTCCTGTTGATTGTACGTCCACAAATTCCAGGCCTGAACAGAAGGACCACGATACCCGTCATCGTTTGGTTCGTGATGTAGAATCTGCACCAACTCGCCTGAAACGGTGAAAATTCTGATTTCGCATTCCTCCGGCAAATTGTGGAATTGCAACTCCTTTATCCAGGGTTGCGTCTCGTAGGCAGAGGTGACAATATATGGATTTGGAATCACTGATATCGCATCGAGATCGTCTGCTGTTGCATTTTCATAAGACGCCTTCCGAGTGACGAGCTTGTAGGAATCTTCCGATGTCAGGGGTTTTGTCGAAAATATTTTCGCAATATCCCCCTGTTGCGGCGGTATTTCCACCCAGTTCGGATCGACAACCGATGTATCCACATCGTTGATCACGGTGTCAATCATTGCCGGCGCTCTATCCAATGTAACGAGCCACGTAAATTTCGTCTGGCCGTCGAGATTTTCTCTTAATTTGATTACGTCTCCGCTCGTCCAGTTATCCAGCATGTCCTGGGTTGTGTCGGCAGGATTTCTGTCGAACACTGCAAGGTCTGCCTGTTGATTCAGCGTGGCGTTCCAGATCTGGAATGGGAAAACCATGGTTGGAGGATAAAAAGCCGTATCTCCAGCCGCATTGAATCGCACCTCATAATCATAGGGATAATTCTGTGTCGGCGAACCGCTGATTTCCCAGTTACAGTCGCTGGTATCACCATCGGTAGTTGCCCAGTAGCTTCGGGTATTATCGAAAAAGATCCCATCCTCATCGATGATCATCAACTGAAATCCATCGATCACCGGCGTACCTTCTTCCCCGTGGAAATTCGTGCAATTTTCCAGTACTATTTGATTTTTCAAACTGTCATAAACCGAAAAGCTTTTCGCACCTGGACTCGCATCGTCAATTGTGATGGTGTAGACATTATCAACAATGGCGGTCTCATCCAATAGCTCCCATAATAGTTCCACAGTGGTTACTCCGCTAAGGCTGGCAGAAAGCACCGGCCCCTGGTATCCGGCAGGCTTCTTTTGTGGAATAATAGAAATGGTGTTGTCCCCTGCAAGTGAGGCATTGGACAAACGCGAATTTTCCATAGGCGGGATTATCAGATCGCCGGATGCGTCGTCACCATCGTAAGCACAGACAGCGTACCAATATTCCACACCATTTTTTAAATTCCGATCGACAAATTTGTGGGAAAGCCCTGTATCGTCTCCTAAATGAAAATATGGATCTACAACGCTGCTTCCGGTAACACCATCATTTAAATCGAATTGAGCTAATGGTACATAACCGACAAGCGCGCCCAATGAATTATTGATTGGATCGCCCCACGAAAGTCCTCGATCTGTGGAACGATAGATGCGGTAGCCCTGAAAACTGTTATTTCCGGTGAGCGGATCAATCGAGCTTTCGGTGGGTTCGGCATCCCAATACAAAGTCACACGCTGATCACCAGCAACCGCTTTAAGATGGGGCTCTTCCGGCGGTTTTGCAGTTTTATAATTTTTATCATATAACAGTTGGCACAGCGTTGTGTTGGCCAATAAATCTGCTTTATTGACGCCAAAAATATTGGCAAATGTAAACGTTACGGTTTCACCAGGGGCAAAATCAAATGGACCTGCCGCATGAATGGATGCCACGTCCGGACCGTATGTATTCGGTGTCTGCGTCCAGTCATTGGGGTGAGGCGCCACATTGTGTATTGATTCGATGCCGATGGTCAACTCATCATAAATATCAGCCTGTGTTGGAAGCGCGTAAAAATCCGTATATGTTGCGATGGACAGGGTTGTCAGACCCAGTTCATTGCCATCCGGGCCAATGGGTGTTTCCAGCATTTTCAATCCCTGCCAGGCGACACCTTTTTCGAGGTAGCCCTCTGCCTTGTCATCGCCATCCCAAATATACAGGAAATTACCCAGAATTGAATCTTCATCTGCAGAAATATATTTTGCAAAATCGTCTTCCCATTCGTTATTACCTTCTTCAGGGCAATCCATTTCCGTGTAAATACCCACGTAGCAATCTTTGATCGTATCTGTGCCGGTATTGGTGATATAGTATTTGAACACGATCATATCTTCCGCAAGCAGGCTGGAAAACTGAATGGCGCGACCAAAGCTCTTAATATGCAGTGGACTTAATTGCTGACAATCTTCACAATCGTCCGTCGCCATCCAGATACCTTCAGCGTCGCCGGCAACTTCACCATCTTCGCGCACGCCGGGAAAACCGGTTACGCCAATTGGGCCAACATCGTCCGGCCAATCCGATGGCCATGAATTTGGCTTATTGCTCAATGCGAAACCATTATCGCCAATGCCGGAATCGTAGCCGGGCATTGGTTCGAAATGGCCTTCATTGATTTGCTGAAAAATACCCACTCCACCATTGGACACCCTTTTCTCACCATTTAAAATTCCACCCACCAACAGGGTTTGGCACCACTGGTATGTTATTCCTGTACCGATTGGATATTCAAACGTCAGCATTTCACGGCTGTAACCCAATGTATTGGCATTATTTATCTCGAGACCGATTTTACCGACATCGAACATGCCATATTTCCGATCATTGAAACCGCCTGGTTTAGATAGTTTTTTTATTGGAGTTTCGCCATATTTTTGGCTCAGCTCCTGATAGTATTCATATTTAGTCATGCCTCGTTGTGCCTGTGAAAATAGCACAGAATGTAAACTAAAAAGAAAGGCGATGATTAAAAATAGGAAAAGTCCTTTTTTAATCATAGTATTTTCCTCCATTACTTATATTTCATTTTCATTAAAATCCGGCAGACAATCCAACCTGAAATGTTCTTGGCGTACCGTAAAAATAGGGCCGGTTAATCCAGTCTTCCGAATAATCCCAGTTAGCATTCACATCAGGTTTGCCTGTTGAACCGTAAACAGTGTACACATTTTTCTTATTGAGGATATTCGTAAAATCCGTGTAAAGCGTAAATTTGAATCCGGACCACGTGTATTTTTTCGTCGCGCGTAAGTCCACCGTCATGGTCCACGGTTTCCGTGCACTGTTCGGCTCATCGATTCTCAAACCTCGGCTGCTCAGGGGAGTGTAAGGCAAACCGCTGCCAAAGTTACCAATGATGTTCACACCCCAGTTGCCCGGTTTTCCGAAATCGAGCATAAAATTCACAGTGTGGGTCTGATCCCAATCCATAGTGACCATTTTCTTTGGCGGATAGGTTTTATTCACGGAAAAACTATACCAATCATTATAACTATCGGTTACGTCTGATGCATTTCCTTCAGCCTTGGAAAGTGTATAATTGAGCTGCCCGCCGAAATATTTGGAGAATCGTTTGTTCAGCGTAATCTCCACACCTTTAGCATTGGCATAATCCTGGTTGATTAACCGATGGTACTGTACAGGAACGGCCTTATAGCGCCGGTAGGTGGTATAGTCATAAATATTTTTGAAGTAGAACGTAACATCCATGGAGACATCTTCAGCCAATTTTGTTTCGATGCCCAATTCATAGGCAATGGTTTTTTCAGGTTTGAGGTTTGCATTTCCCAGGGTTGTGTAAATACCATAGATAGCCATATTAGGAAATGGATAATACTGGTCATCCATGTTCTCGGATTCGAATAAATATGAATATTGAGGAATCTGGTAGAAATGTCCATACGCGAAATGGAGCACCGCTTTATCCATCACCGGATGTGCAAATCCCAGACGAGGACTGATATACAATTTCTTTTCAGCATCCACGAGATTTTTCGTTCTCTCGCCAGTCAAGGGATCGGCAACATATTCTTCTGTTGGCGAATGAGGATCGACAAGATATTTCGCCCGTGTATCCATGTAATCCAGGCGGACACCTGCGTTTACGACGATCCCCAGATTTTCGATTTCCATTTTATCCTGGAGATAGGCAGAACCTTCGATGGGTTTATGCCTATATTTTTGAACGCCGGGAATAGCCAGGTATGGGCCGCTGACATAATGATAATCGAGCTCGGTTTGCTTCAGTTCAAATCCCAATTTAACCTGATGGACCTTTGTGATCTGGCTGGTGAGGTCAAATTTGCCGGAAATGATTGTATTTTTCCGGTTCGACCAGGTGGCTCCCCCACCGGATGTCCAGACCGAATCGCCTGCATTCCAGTACACACTATTGAATTCATATTCCTGGTCAGAAGGAGAAATATCTGCCAGACCAGTATATTCACCGTTTTCATTCAGTATTTGCCATTCTCCATTTTCGTCCTGCATGCTGAAGAAATCTTCTTCTTTATACCTGTAATATGAACGATGCGTATAAAAAACAGATGATTTTATTGTATAAAACGTGCTTGGGCTGAGCTGATGCATCAAAGTTCCGTTGAGCATATAATTGTTATCGTAATTCGTTCCTGTATTTTGCGGGACATATTTATTTGAGTGCGAGTAAAGTTTAGATTTTTGCCTACCGCCTACCGCGCCCAGGGTCAGTTTGACGGGACTCAGCGGACGAAATACGACTTTCGCATTGGCACGACGTTCTTTTTTATATGGCTGACCTGTCCAGCCGAGATACGTGTCCGTATCCAATGCATCGCCGGCCACGAAAAATGTATTTTCACTACCCAGGAATGGAATGGGTCCGCTGAAATCAGCTTCGGTGTGATATGTGTTGTAATCGGTCACTTTTTCTGTTCTATGCTCCCAAAACCTCGGATCGTAAATATTTTGTCCCGGCGTGGATTGTGGATTATTACTCCCCGTTACGAGATTTCCATCGCTATCTATCCAACGTCCGTTTTCATCAAGGTATTTTTGGAGATATTCAACTTCATGCGGATTGACAAATTTATCGGTCAGGAAGCGAACGCGGCCGCTATAATTGCTGCGCCCCTCTTTTGTTACGATGTTCAAAATACCGGACATGGCTTCGCCGTACTCGGCATTGAACGTACCGGTCAGCACGGCCAATTCCGAAATACCCACGTTTGCAACGTCGCTGCCCATACCGCCAAATAGCGGATCTTCCACATAAAATCCATCGATCATGTACGCTAATTCGTTAGTCCGGCCACCGCGCACATTAAACGATCTGGTATCACCATCGCCGCTTTCAACAAAGCCGGCTGTGGTCACCAATACTTCCTGAAATGTGGACACCGGCATTTTGTCGATATCTTCGCTTGTTGTCACAGTGGACGACGAGGTGACATCTTTTTCAATCAACGGTTTTTCGGCAATCACTTCCACCACCTCACCTTCAATTACCGTTGTTTCTAACTCAAAATCGACTCTGGTCGTCAAATCCACAATGATCTGCACATCAGTGACGATCATCGCTTTATACCCCATCATCATGGCTTTGACGCGATATTTTCCGGGCGGGACATTGATGATGAAATAATCACCGCTCATATCAGTCGCCGCACCCATTTGAGTGCCTTCAATGACGACACTTGCCCCGGGCAACGGGGCGCCAGTCTGTTTATCTTTCACTGACCCGGAAATTTTTCCCGTCGTGCCACCAAACACCAGGGGTGTCAGACAAAAGACTAACAGAAGAAACAGAGCAACAAATCTGTATATGTTGCGCATAAAACAAGCCCTCCTATTCATGTTTCACAATGACTTTGAATTGTTAACAACTGAAAACAGCGCTGAATTCACCTCCTTTCAGTAAAGCCCTTTTTATTTTGCAGATAATTTATTAGTTAACTCTTGAAATATCAATTGCATATAAATATATAACAAAATTTATGCCAGTTTTCTGATGATGAAACTATCTTTCATTATCAAAATATAAAATATTGTTAATTATTAAATAACGAACAATCTCAACAGATGACTCATATATGACCTTCTAAATAATCGTGCAATTTATTTCACATTGGCGTGCATCTTTTTGCTAAAACTTATGACAAACTCAAGTGCTGGAAGAAATGTTTTAAATGAATGCTGGCAGCTTATTCGAGTGGATATTTTACCAGCAAGATATTGGAAAACAACAATGCGCTACCGATGATATTTTTCGAATAGCGCGTCATTTTTTTTTAACACGAATAAACTTTTATTTGGATAGAGGAGTATCAAAGGTTCCGCAAAAGTTAGAATTCGCACAACAACCACTATATCATCTCAATCAAGGTGAATAAATGCAGTTCTTCATTAGATTTACTTTCACATCTAAAAAATCGATTTTTTTGATAAATATCAATAACCCCAATAGGGTATTTTGTGCGATTATTAAATCCAGGATCAAGTGGAGAAAATATTGCTAAAAAATCAAAAAGCTCCTGTTGAAAAGGAGCTTTTTGATTGTACATTATAAGTCATGTTTTTAAAATTCCAATGCCAGGCTGAAACGCTGTACATTGTCCAGAATACCGAAATCCGCATACGCATAGTCAATTTTCAACCTGAAATTTCCAACTAACGAATAGGCGAGACCGGCGCCAAGGGTCAATCCTTCTTCATTATCTTTCATGAACATATTTTTATACCCGCAGCGCAAAAAGACCATATTTTTCAAAGCATATTCAGTGCCGACATTGACATATTCTGTATTATCATTGGGATGCATGGCATCTAATGCAATGGTCCATCTGTAATTATAATTTTCGATGACATTCATTGCAACGCCAAAGCGGAAAATGAGGGGCAGGGACCAACGCTCTGTTCTCATATTTCCGACAATTTTATTATTGTTACCTTCCTTTTCCGGGGCTATGTCTACAGGGATCTGGGTGTCGCTGCCGATCATCTGCATTTTATTGCCAAAATTGCTGATGCTCATACCGATTGTCATGCCCCGAAATTGGGTTGTGAAAATCGTCCCAATATCCAACGCAAAACTGGATGCGCTCATGTGCCACAATTTTTGTTGGATATATTTCGCGGTAAAACCAACGGAAAATCGATCGGTCAGGTTCCTGGCATAGGTTGTACCAATGGCGAAATCGCTTGCTCCGAATTTTTCGCCGGTTCCTTCGGGATAGGCGATGGTTCGAACATCCATATCTTCCATCGTCAGTGACGTGAAGCTCAATCCAAAGGAACCCACACTGCCAAGTGAAAGAGCGACCCCGGCATAATCAAAATATGTTCCGGCAAGCCAATTGGTATGATTGAGCGTCACACCAATACCATTCAGACGTGCGATTCCAGCCGGATTCCAGTACAGGGCAGTGGCATCGTTGGCTAATGCGACGAACGCCCCGCCCATACCAATTGCCCGCGCTCCGACTTCAACGGAAAGAAAAGGAGCGGCCGTTGTACCGACCTTGGAAACGTCTGATACGAATTCCTGTCCGATTACAGGACTGGTACCGACCAGGCTCACGAAAATTAATGCTATTATAATCTTTTTCATTATTCAAAACCTCCTTGCTATTTGATCACCGCAAATTTATCGACATAACTCTCACCGGACGGTGTGCTGACATGATAGATGTAAACACCGTAGGCGATATCCATTCCATCTTTGGAAACCAGGTTCCATGATTCACTGCCGTCATCGATGGCGCTGTCGTGCTCGATGGTATCCACCAAATATCCGCGCATTGTGAAAATTTTAATGGTACATTTGGCTGGCAAGTGAATGAAATCAATTTTCCGGATACCGCGACCGGATGTATAAAAATGTTGCGGTTCCCACGAGGCGGTAACTACGTATGGATTCGGTACAACCGCTATTTTTTCCAATGATTCCTGAGAATGCGCCACTTCAAAATCAATATAAGGCGCTTTGGCAGTAAATGTGAATTTATCATTGCTGGTGAATGGTTTGTCCACCGCAATATGGAAAATATCCCCAGGACTTGGCGGGATTTTTTCAACAAATATTGTATCGATAACGACCTGCCGAATATCTCCCTCAGCAGTTTCCACGGGATCTCCGTTTTCATCGAGGGAATCACGGGTTACGATAATATCTGCAGGTTCCCAGAATTTCACCTGCCATGTCCCTCGTACACGGTTGTTGACATAGGTTGCCGGGGTGAGATAATCCTGACTGGACAGCATCGAGTCTTTATCTGTGTCGAAGAATACAAATTCTGATGTGTCACCTGTTGTTATATTGAACATTCTGAAGTTGGCCAGCTTATTATTCTTCGATTTTGCAACTATGGAGTCGTACAATACAAGATGATAATCGTATGGCACGCGTACACCCTGGTTTGAATAGAGCGTTACATTGAACTCATAATTTGATTGTGTCAGATTGGCTTCCGGGATTGGGTCATTGGGGCCAATCAGGTCGTATTGGGCCATGTAAAACTGTAACTCATCGCCCTGCAGCCATCCACTTTGACTATTGTTTGCCTTGAGCGTGTCATTTCTGATCAAAACCCGCAAGCCATCAAAATAGTCATTGTAATCCTGACCTTTAATGTAAGGACTATCGTAAATTGGATAGTATTGATAACTAATTTCAGCATATTGCGTTTCCCCGCCATCGCTGACTGGCAAGGCGCCACCGGGCAGCGCTCTGAAATTTCCCACATCAAAGCCGACTTCATAATCCACACCGATCTGGTATTCGGTGCTTTGCCCCGGTAATGTCACAATTGTGGATGAAGGAACCAGTTGATCCTTTTTCAACAGCACCCATTCTGTATCGATTTTAACGGTTTCGGTGTAACGCCGCATATCTTTCACAAAAAAGGTTGTATCCGTAATCACTTTGGTGTTGCCATCCATGATGAAATGACTGCTGTCATCGAACACGATTTCATATTGCGCGCCATCGGCGATTTTGGTTGGGTCCAGTGGCTGGATGGTAATACTGCCAGTGCCTTCGCCCTCAATTTTTTCTACCCAACCATTGTCAATGGTCAAATCCGGTGGTTGTATGTATCCTGAAGCCGGTGAATTGGGAACCACTTCCACTGTATTCAGATCCAGGAAGTTTACCACACCGCTGGCATCGAACTGAATTTTCTTTTCACACACGGCCGGGGCTTTTGCCTGCAAACTATCGAGGTCAGACCAGCCTTTTTCGTAAAAATTGTCGTAATAGCCTTTGTCGTAAGAACAAACAGCATAATAATAGGTCTGGCCATTTTCAACCGGGCCGGCCCATGTCTGTCCCGAATCAACGAACGTATATTTCAAGCCGGTATCGGAGCCCATGTTGAACTGAATTCCGTCTCGCCCCACCGGGTGCGGCCCAATCAGCCCATTATCCAGATCGAATTGTGCAATGGGTTTATTGAACGAAGCATTGCCATAGGTATCTGTTCCGATGTAGCTTTCCAGAAAACCGGGATCTGTCGCGCGGTAAATAACATACCCTTCGAAGTCATATCCATATATTGGATCGCGCGAACCCTCGGCTCGTTTGTCCCAATAAAGAGTAACCTGCTGGTCACCGGTGACGGCTGTTACATTGGGTTTCAACGGAACGGCTGCAAAATTATAATCATGATTGTAAATTTGCTGCATGGTCAAAGCGTTTCGTACCAGGTCGTCGCGGTCGACGCCCATCACCATACTGATTGCAAATTTTCGGCGTGAGTTAGGATCGGGATACGGCGGCAGACTGAAGTAACCGGACCCATAATGCATAACAATATCCACCTCGTTCGCTGCCGTGGCAAATGTACCGGGTATCATTTGCTGCCAGGTGAGTTGATCGTCAGCCAAATCAATAATCGTTTTTTTCCAGTCCGCGCTCATGAAACTTGTCAGACCAATCTGGTCGGATTCGTCGTTATCGGTGTATTCGAAATTGGGTTCACCGCGGTCCGGCACACCATTGCCCTCAGTTCCATCCTTGTCCGGGCCTGGATAATCAGGATGTTCCGAACCAAGACCATCGGAGCCGATATCATCAATCAGGGGATCCCAGTCGCCGTCATTATCAATGCCGTCTTCCTGGCTTTCATCCCATGGATTGCCATCGGCGCCCGGCAGGCCGTCTCCATCATCATCGATCACGTTATTGGGGTTACCCGGGGATTCTAAAAATTTCCAGCCAAAATAACCGGGCCTGAATCCGCCGTCGGCCGGAGTCCACAAATCCTTATCCCACTGGTAAAGAATATCCTGATCTTTATTGAACTCGGAAAGGTCGTCGCTGTTGTCGACCTGCTCACCAACATCCGCGTCGCCGTACATTCCGAAGACCACTTTATCGTAATGTGTTTTGCCTGTATTGGTGATCCAGTACGTAAAAATAATGATATCTTCAGCAGCGGGATCGGACCATTGGTAGCCGCGAGACTCTACCTCAACGCCCAAACCGCGTTTTGATGAGTCTTGTGGATCCGGGAAGAAATCCCACTCATCGTTCGCATCGTCATTCATGCGGAAGTAGGACTCCTGAGAGGCGCGATTGTAAGCCCCGTACTGGCCATTCCAGTAGGGAATGCCGCTCTGCGGATTCACCCAATCCGGCCGATCCGGCCAAATCCAGGGCCAGCTATCCGGCTTGCCATCGTCATCTACCGATCCCATGTGAGCCGGGATGCCATCCGGGCCGTCGTTGTCTTCGGAGCCCTGGCCATCGTACATGGCAATGTAATCCTGAGTTTCATCGGCGTAACCCGGGATCGGTTCGAAACAATACTGGTATTCACCACCCGGGGCCATATCGGCTCGTCCCACGTCGCCAAGCCCATCGCTGAATATTCGTCGTATTTGGTTATTAACGTCTCTCACTTCCGCGCCAACCAGGGGCGTAAATTCAGCAAAATAGCTGTGGCCGGAACCTTTCGGGAAAATACCGGACTGAAGCCGGTTGGAATCGCCCCACCAGTTGCCAATGTCGCCATAGTTAAAGAATATGGTTAGAATATTATTTCCGTCATGGATTCCCTGTTTACGATGTTCATGCCCGAACGGCTTTTTCAACGACTTGCGGGATGTGGATTTATCACCTCCGCTAAACGCCGGTATGGCACAAATAAAGAGGATTGTTAAAACAAATCCTGTTATTTTCTTATTTATTGACATCCAAAACCTCCGTTACAAAATTACCTTTTATTTAGCCTGAATTATTCATAAATATTGAATGAAATTGAACTAATATTTTCAGTATTAAATGTTTATTTTAAATTCAGAATATAAACTTAATTTTATCACCATTTTTTCAAAATGCGCACCATTCAGGTTATCCTGCATCCGAAAAAAATATTATAAATAATGCAGGGTAGAGATGTTCAACTGGAACATGTCGCTCATTTTCATAATCTGCTTGAAAAATCAACAACATACTTTTTATTTGTTTTCTCTATCTTATGATAAACACGCAAATAACTTTTTCTTGAAATCATTCGTCCTAAAATGCAACTGCTATACCCATTCTAACGCTTCGCGGCGATGAGTAATAGTAGGGTCGTGTGAAATATTCATCCACAGTATTCGGACCGGGTGTGTCTGTTGTCCGAAGCTGGGTAATGGAATAATTTGCACGACCGGTGTCAGAGTACACGTAGTCCTCATTTTTGATGTCAAACAAATTATACACATTGCAGAACAAAGAGAATTGCAGATTCTTGTAATACAGCTCTTTATTCATGCGCAAATCCACATTGAACTGTGTGGGTTTGCGGTTGCTGTTTTGAAAAACCGTCTGTAGATTTTGGAAACCCTGGATGCCGGAGCTTGTCGGCGTATAAGGCAATCCACTGCCGTATTGTGCGATGAAACTGATGCCCCAGTTCCTGGGTTTGCTAATATTCACTGACATATTGATGGTATGGGTTTGATCCCAGTCCAGCGGAATCAACTGTTTCTCTGCCTCGCGACCGCTTTGCTGGTCATAATATGCCGCATTGGGATCGGACGCGTTTCCCTCTGAAATTGAGAATGTATAATCCAGCGCGCCGGAAACAAAATTGGAATACCGCTTCTTAAATGCCACGGTAATTCCGCGCACATTTCCGTAATCCCGGTTGATATAAAGCGCGTACAAATCCTGTGAATAGGTTTTGTAAATTTCGGTGCCCAACAAATTCCGAATGTCTTTGTAAAAACCGGTGATGTCCACCGCAATATTTTCAGAAAGCTGCTGCTGTAAACCGATTTCATAGCTCACTGTTTTCTGAGGCTCCAGGTCGGCATTTCCCAACAACGTGGAAGCAATGCCGCTGCCCGGGTTCACTTCGAATTCAGGGTTGGCGTACAGGTAGCTGTAGTTAGGAATCTGCAAAAAGTGGCCGTATGAAATATGGATTACGCCGCGATTGGTGATGGGATAGGCAAAGCCAATCCGCGGGCTAATCTGGTATTTTGGCGACGTATCCTTGAACCAGCTCATGGCGCCAACGCTGATGGGCTGGCCATTGGTTGTATCTACCAAAGTGACGTCATTAAGGAATTGTGCAGATTCGCGTTTGTCACTATCCAGCACCAGGAGGCGAATTTGATCATGAGAAGACCCCATCGGTTCGCCGGTATTCGGATCGATAATCGTTCTTTCTCCGGTTACCGGATCGATTCGCACCGGCACTTTCACTCTTACAGAGTTGCCGTCTGAAATGGCATCTAAAATTTCGTACTTATTCGGCTTCCACAAATTGGGATCGCGCATGTCTGTGAGCAGCTTGCTGTTGGGATCGAAGTATTCAAATCGCAATCCCAGGTTCACGATCATGTCTTTCAATTCAATTTTATCCTGAATATAGCATGAAAAATCTCTCGGATAATTTGTATAACGATCATGGGACAACATGGTCACATCGCCAATTTCAGTCCGCCAATCTGTGGATTGATCGATGAGCAGGCCGTAACTATCCAGGAAAAGCTTATTCCATCGGAACTCTGCTCCGGCTTTGATTTGATGCGAGTTATTGATCTGGCTGGTGATTTCAAATTTATAAATATTGGTCAGCGTGCTTCGATAATAATGCCCCAGGCTGGCGCCGCCCATATAAAACTGGTAGGTGCCGGCTCTGTCGAAGCGTTTATCTGAAACATATTCGCTGGAATAGGGATCTTCATGCACGTAAGATTTCCCGTAATTCCAGATATTTGAATATTTCAGGTTGTAAAAGGTTTTCGGGCTCAGCGTATGGGTCCACGTAAGAATCTGGTTCAGTGAATTTCCAAAGCTGGTCGAGCGCCCGTCCGGATTGTATTTGAATTTATGAGAATAAGATTTGGATTTCGATTGATCCACGAACACATTATACGTAAATTTCATGGACGGCTGCAAGCTGTAGGCCAGTTTCAACTGACCGGTGGTTTTATAATAAGAACTCATGGGCACATATTCACCGTCACCTGTCTCTTCGACATTCCAATCTGAAGGATCATCGCCGGGGTATGCATTGGAATCTGCCGGGCTGTATCGCCTCACGCCATAGAGATATCCGTCCGTATCATAATGCCGGCCTGACGCAAAGAACGTCACCTTACCGCTTGTAAACGGAACAGGTCCGCTTAAACTTGCCTGATAATCCTGAATGGCAAACGGGCTGACTTCATCAATATTCATGAAAATATCTTCATGATTACTGATGTAGTCTCCGAGATACGTTCTCAATTCACCGGAAAACTGTTTGCCGCCTTCCTTGGTGACAATATTAACAATACCGGACATGGCCTGACCATATTCTGCATTGAATGTTCCGCTCACCAGTTCCAGCTCCTGAATGGCTGAATTTTCCACGGAAACGGCCATGCTGGAAGAATAGGGATCGGTCACCGAAATACCATCCACCAGGTAGGTCACTTCGTTGGAACGACCACCCCGAACGTGCATGGCGCCGCCGCTTCCCTGAACAACACCGGCCTGCAATTCCAGCACCTGGAAGAAGTTCTCCACCGGCATTTCCTTAATTTCCTGTGTGCCAATAATGGATCGGCTCGAAGTGATATCTTTCTGGATCAACGGACGCTCAGCAACAATGGTCACCTCATTGCCCATTTCCAACACGGTGGGCTTCAGTTCGAAATTCAGGGTTGTAGTCAGGTTAATCTTTACCCGCACTTCCTGTACAATCATGCTGGTGTATCCCATCATACTGGCTTTCACCGTATAGGTGCCGGGCGGCACGTTGATTATGTAATAATTTCCTTCCATATCAGTGGCTGCGCCCATCATTGTACCTTCAATAATGATATTCGCGCCGGGCAATGGTGTTTTCGATTCACCATCGGTTACAACACCGGCAATTTTGCCGGTTGTCCCTCCATATAAACTCATGGAGGTGCATAATATTAACAGCAATATTGGTATCAAAAGCTTTCGCATTTCATATCTCCTGAAATTTTATGAAGGTTATTAAAATGTAAAACCAATGCCTCCCTTAAAAAGAAAACCGCCAAAATCCAGTTCATCAATCTTCAACTCTTCAAAATAGCTTTCCGGAACGGCATCTTGATACGACTGTTTCTGCGTGAAAAACAGCCATTCATCTTCATCAATTTTGGCTTTTGCGTAATTGTAGGTCATTTCCAGATGAAAAGTGAGAACACCCATCTGAAAATTCCCACCTAACACGAGATGGTACCCCAGAGGATTCGCGTTCGCGCGGACATTCGCAAGCAAATCCGAGGAGTATGTTTCCACGCTATCTGCGAAAATTCCCTTGCCGTTCGAATACTCAGATTCATATTTCCAGTCCACGTCGCTGACAATGGATGAAAAATAAAAACCCAAACCACCGCCAACATACAGATCGAGTTGATCTTTCATTGGAGAAAACGGCAGACTGTATTGGAGTGTAAACAGGGCAGGATTGATACGAATTTCACTTGAATAACCCAAAGAATGAGAAATATTGATATCCCTGTCCGGCCACATTGGCTCCTTGTCCTGAATTTCCGCATGATAACTATTTTCCACATCTGTCGTTAAATGGCCAATTGATAAAGAAAGACTTAAATCCGGCCTGAAAAAGTATCTCATGCCAAAATTCACATAAGGTTCGCCACCAGTTTCTGCCAGACTACCGGATTGGTTTACAAATTCCGAAGATTGTAGTCGCGTATTCAGGGCTGCGATACCGTCATTCAATTGTTTCAACGAAGGTTGAAAATAGCCGTAATCCACAAAAAGCGATAACTGCTTTGTCAAAGATGCCTCAGACCTTTTTTGAGGCGCCATTTTCCCTGACATATTTTTGGGATTCGGCTCGGCAAAGCCGGACCCAATCAAAATGCACACCATGACGATGGTAACAATTGAGATTTTTTTTAGCATATTCTTCCTTTCAGAATTAAAAAGTGAAAAGGTTCGTGCTGTTTTAATGATGAATAAAAGTAAGATGTAACTGCGTGAGATGTAAAAATATATACGTGGATACATGGATTATTCAAAAAATAGTTCTAACCTCGATTATTCACATTATATTTCTAAAGGTATCGAGATAACCTGAATGGTGCTGAATTTAGAGAGTAGTACATTTTT
>CAZSBG010000055.1:0-39510 GCA_964605145.1 uncultured Cytophagia bacterium
AGATTAATAACAATTATTTAAACATTTTTTGATTGAAATTTGTGAATAATTCAGGCTAAATATATATTATTATTATTCACATTTATTTCTCTTCGGAAATGAAAACCATTTTGTGGTTGAAATCCGTCTATCGAAAACATTCCTTGCGGTTTTATCGCTTATTCTTCTTGACATTTTCACACGATTTTTCTATTTTAAGAATTCATCAAAACCCCAAAGGCATAAAATGAAAAAATTGAAAATCATTTTCTTTTTCATCATTTCAATTTCTTTGGTTTTTTCTCTCACTGTTTTTTCACGAGGTGTTTCGTTCAAAATATCGCAACAGTTTTGAAGAACAGGAGTCGCTGGAGCCTCAAAGAATCATAGAAATTGAATTCGATTTGAGAGATAAAAATCACTGCTTCAAAAAAGGGCATCTCATCATGGTGCAGATTCAAAGTTCCTGGTTTCCTGTCATTGACAGAAATCCACAAAAGTTTACGGATATTTACCATACGGATGAATCAGATTTTCAAAAAGCTGTTCATACTATTTATCATTCAAAACAATATCGCACTCATTTGAAAGTTCATGTAATTGAATAACGTCAAATATAAATTTGTTAGTTCAATCGCCATGCAGCCAAAATATGAGACAATTACTCCTCCTGAAATTACGAAGAAGACCGTAAAAAAACGGAAACGATCGCCTTTAAAAATACCGAAGTATCATGTCGTTTTGCTTGATGATAATGATCACACCTATGACTATGTGATCGAAATGCTGATGCAGTTATTCGGCCATTCGAGCAGCACGGCTTTTTTCATGGCGTGGACTGTGGATCATTACGGGCGAGTTATTGTGGATACAACGACAAAAGAACGGGCGGAATTGAAACGGGATCAAATTTTGAATTATGGGGCTGACTGGCGATTGTCACGATCCAAAGGCTCGATGCGGGCGGTCATTGAGCCGGTTGAATGAGCGGGAGATTAGCAAAATAAAATATATCTCTTATTCAATCGCTTCTACTCTGATTGATTTATCCAATCTTCCTTTAAAATTCCCATGACCCAAAAATCAACATAATGGCCATCGCGAAACATGGCCTGTCGCAGAATTCCTTCTTTGACAAATCCCAGTTTTTGATAAATTTTTATTGCCGGCGTATTTTCTGCGCACACGTGAAGCTGAATTCGATTTAAATTGAGCGTTTTAAAAGCGTAATTCACCATGAGCCGGGTGGCTTCCGTGCCATAACCTTTGGACCAGCAGGACTTGTTCAGTATCGCCAGATAGAACACTGCCGCGCGGCTGATAAAATCCAGCCGGAAAAATGCAGTTTGGCCGATGGCCTTATTGGTTTGCTTTTCCCGAATGGTGAACACAATGGAATCCTTGGAAGAGGTGTAAGTGTGGATTTTCTCTTCCTGCTGCTCCCGTGCAACAGGGAACGCCAGGAAAAGCGCGTGGCGAACATCCGGATCATTTTCAGAGGAGGTTAAAAATACTGCATCGTTCGGTTCGACCGGGGTAAGATAAATTTTTTCACCAGCTAAAAAAATGTTTTCCATTTTCATTCTCGGTCAGATGATCAATTCGCTTTCACTGCTTCCTGAACGATTTTCACGCCGGCGCTGGCGCCAATGCGTGTCGCCCCGGCCTGGATCATTTTCTCGGCGTCTTCCAGGGATCGAATTCCGCCGGCAGCCTTTACACCCATGGATGTTCCACTCACCACCTGGCTCATCAATGCCACATCGTGCACTGTCGCCCCGCCTTTAGCGAAGCCGGTGGATGTTTTCACATAATGAGCGCGAGCTTTTTTTGCCAACTCGCACGCCTTCACTTTTTCGTCATCTGTCAGCAGCGCAGCCTCGATGATCACCTTGCATATCGCATAACCATCATTACATGCGTTGACAACCGCTTTAATATCTTTGTAAACCTGGTCTTCATCGCCGCTTTTCAGCGCGCCGATATTTATCACCATATCAATTTCCTTCGCGCCCTCGCGAATCGCCCGCCGTGTTTCCTGCGCTTTGATATCGGAGGCGTGAGCACCCAGAGGAAATCCAACAACGGTGCACACTTTGACCGGCGTCCCTCTCAATATCTGATAGGCCAGGGATACATAGGTCGGATTAATACAAACCGAGGCAAAAACGTGCTCAGCCGCCTCGTGGCAAAGCGACTCTATATCTTTTTTCGAGGCTTCCGGTTTCAGTAACGTGTGGTCTATGTACCCCGCAATATCCTGAGGTGAACCAAATCCGCCGGGAGCATGGGAAATTCGGGTTGCTCCGACATTGATTATTTCCCGAACCGTTTCCGGAATTTTATCCGCGCATTGGCCGCAGCCATTGCAGGGATCGCTATCACAACTGGACTGTACAATCGAGCCACCCTGCGCCTGAATTGTGGACGTCACTTTTTCTATGATTTTTGCCAGATCTGCTTCGGATATTCCGACCGAATTTTCTCCTCCGGCCGGCATTGTGGAAATTTTTGCCTGGAACTCACGAAAATTCCCCCGGTCAATTTCATCGATCATGGCAACTCGTCTCAAGTGTCTATCTACCGTGCATTCGGTTGTCAGCCAGACATCCACAATTTGTTTGGCAAGTTCAAACCCGATTAAACCGGCGCCCAGGGTAAGCACATTGGCATTATTGTGTTCCCGGCTGTTTCGCGCAGTCGACTGGTCGTAGCAAAGCGAGGCTCGTACACCATTCACTTTGTTCGCCACCATAGAAGATCCAATGCCAGCGCCATCGATGATGATTCCGCGTTCGGATTGGGATTCCGCCACTTGTTGAGCTACTTTTAATGCGAATACAGGGTAATCCACCGACTCTTTGCTGAATGTGCCACAATCTTCAATTTGATAGCCGGACTGAATCAGATAATCTTTCAGCTTTCCCTTCATTTCAAAGCCACCATGGTCCGACCCAAGTGCAATCTTTTTAACACGTATCGGTTCAAAGGACTGATTCAAGATACCTCACTTATTCATTGTTGCATTTTTTTTGATAATCTATTTTTCGGAGAGCTTTATTCTTTAAAAATCATAAAGTTCAATGGGGAAATATAATAAGAAGAATATACAAAATATTTGTTCTCATGTCAAGAGAAATGTTCAGGGGGTGTTTGGTGAGGTTGAGAGAATGGACAAAAACTTCACTTATTCACACGGTTTTCGCAGATTCAATACCTTCCATAATCTTTCATCCACTTTCTCCGGCACATCTTCTTGATCGTATCTCTGGAAAAGGTACACAACTTTGCGTATGGAATCTACGTGAGCGCAGCATTTGGGGCAATCTTGCAAATGCTCCTGCACTTCCTGGCAGAGCGTTCCGTCAATGTCTTCGCCCAGTTCTTCACAAATTTTATTTAACGTTTTAAGGCAGTCCACGATACACTCATCTGCTTAGTTCCAAATTTCAGACAACTTATTTCTCAAGAAAACTCGCGCGCGATGTAAATTCGATTTTACGGCCGGCAATGATAGGTCCAGCATGTCTGCAATTTCTTTCAATGCCAGGCCTTCGATATCTTTGAGAACAAAAACGGCTTTATAGTTTTCGGGCAATTGTTCGATGGCGTGATCCATTTTTTCTTTTAACTCATTATTGATCACATCATCCAGGGGGCCGGCTTCGAACGATTTGATAAATGCGGAATAATCCTTGCTATCATCATCAAGATTATCGTCAAACGATGCTCGTTCTCGCTTTTTACTCCGAAGCCGCATCAGTGCCTGGTTTGTCGCAATGCGATAAATCCACGTTGACAATTGTGACCGCTCTTTAAACTTCGGCAGCGCCTGAAGCACCTTTAAAAATGTTTCCTGCAAAACGCATTCAGCCGCGTCCTGATTACTCAGCAGTTTCAACCCGAGGTTATACACCATTTTTTCATACTTTTCAACGATGACTGCCTGGGCTGTTCGGTCACCGTTCTGTGCCTTGCGAATGATTTCTTTCTCTGAAACTTCTATCATACTCCTTTTTCCACTGTTCTTATCAATTAGAATAATAAAAAATTAAATTGAAAAAAACAAGTTTTATTTGAAGGAAGTTCCAGAATTATTCTGAATATCGCCTAATCAGCACAATTTATGAACGAATACCATCACGCGTCTTTTATTTCATATTCATAATGAATATCGGTTGTTGCTTTCAGCATGGCGGAAACTGAGCAGTAAACATTTGCTGAAAGTTCCATAGCATGCTCGATATCCTTAGGTTTTATATTGGATTTGTCGCCATAAAAAATATACTTTACATTTATTTTAGTGAATATTTTTGGGAAATTTTCCGCTTGTTCTGCATCGATTTCCATCTCAAAACCCTTGATGGGGGTTCTTTTCTTTTTGAGAATCGAAAGCACATCCATCGATGTACAGCCACCCAATCCAATCAAAATAAGTTCCATTGGTTTGGTTGCTGCGTCGGTGCCTCCGAATTTTTCAAATGTATCCATTGGTAACCAGTGATTTGATGCACCTTTTCCCACGAGTATTAATCCATCAACTTGCTTAATTTTCGCTTTCATTAAACCTCCTCAGCACGAACCATTCTATCGTTCTGTAATCTTATGATTCATTTCATTTACAATTTCTGTTATTTGATCATCGGAAAAACCTTTTTCCTTTGCCGCCTCTTCAAGGGTTCCCCAAATTGGTTCACCGCAACGTATACATCGAATATGCTTTTCCATTAAAAAATTCACCGCAAAAGGATATTCCTGTATTAAATCTTCAATGGTTATATTTTTTGTAATGCTTTCCATCTATCTTAATTCAGTCATGAAATTTTGACTTAATCAGATCATCTACATATTTTGTCATGAAATTATTTACAATTTCGCTTTTACAATTGATTTTTAATTCCCAGCACAGTCGCTCTTTTAAAATCATGGCGACTTGCTGATCTGCACATGAATTAATTCGCTCTTCAACACATCCGCAATATTCTTTTATTATTTCTTCAGGTTTCTTCTCCATTCTCAGCCTCCTGATATTTAGATGATTGGAGAAGAAAAAAGATTCAATTAAAAATCATGAACTGTTCAGGCCAAAAGATACTGGTAAATCGCGCTTGCAGCGGTTCAGGATCAATCTCCAAACATAAAAAACTAACCGGGAAACAACATATTGGTTGAACCGGAAAATGATAATTTTCACACTGAATATTTAACCTGGATTATTCATTGTAATGCATTAAGGAATCCAGGTAGGCTGAATGGTGCTTAATTCCGAATTCATTATCTCTAACTTTGTTAAATTTTATATATCTGATTAACTTCTTTAATAACATTAATTTAAACATTTTTTGATTGAAATTTGTGAATAATTCAGGTTAAAAGGCCAAGCCATGATTCGCTGTTTCAAATAGAAAGGATTTATTCATTTGCAAACAAAAACATGAGGGGGCGCCACGCTCGTTTCGCCCATGAGGATTCTGAATGATCACCTTTTTCATCATAAAAATAATCGATATCCTTTCCCTTTTCAAAACCTTTTGAAACCAGCAACTCATTCATATTTCGGTAAAAAGGTGTCATCTTTCCCTCGGAGCCAATACCTCCATTATCAAAGTAGATTTTTATATTTTTTTTCGGTCCATTAAAATTTTCAATTTCTCTGAACATGGCTCCGTTATTCCAATGAATGGTGGTTGATAAACAGGCGGCCTTGCTGAAAAATTGTGGAAATCTCCAAACGAGATAGAATGAAATAAGACCGCCCATTGAAGAACCCATGATCGCTGTGTTTCCCCGGTCGGGTTTGGTTCGATAATTCCGATCGATGAAAGGTTTGACCTCATGAACAACAAAATCCATGTAAGCGCGCCCCTTCTCAGTATCCGCGTATTCGAACATTCTATCCCCGGTATTGTAAACACCGACTATAATAATTTCTTCGATTTTTCCCTGCTGGATGAGGCTGTCCACAGTTTCATCCATCTGCCAGTCAATTCCCAAATATGACGTCTTCGGATCGATGATATTCTGACCGTCATGCATGTAAAGTACCGGATAACGTTTATTGCCGGTTAAGTATGTCGGCGGCGGCCAGACAATTATTGTCCTCTCGTTTTTTAATTTATCAGGAAAAAAAATATTATGATATTCAACCTGACCTGTAATGCCACCGATGGGTACAAAACGAAAATCCTTCCAATTTTCTATAGTATGTTCCACGGATCGATTTTTTCGCACAATCAGATATTTGTTACCGGGAACCCGTCCATCTGCCATGACTTCCTCGCTGCGCCAGCTTCCTCGCGTAAATTTGTATTCCAGTCGTTCTCCTAACGGAAATGTTAATGTGAGTTCCCATCGGGATGTTGATATTTTTTTCATCGGAACGCCATCAGCCCGCCAATTCCCCAATTGCATCACATTGCCGGCGAGATAGATTTTCTCGTCCGCTTTCATCAATGACTCCGCGATTCTCACCGAAAAAGTGATTTCCTTTTCCTGTCCCAAGCCAAAAGCAGGAATCATCCCCTCAAAAACCAGACAAAACAACATGCTCATAAGCAGATTTGCTTTCATTTTCTCGCCTCACTTTGTCGCCAGGGTAATTATTTTTTCTTCTGTGGCTTCCATAGAATCCAATTCGCCGGTGATATTTCCTTCATGCATTACAATAATACGGTCGCTCATTTCCATTATTTCAGGCAATTCTGAAGAAATCATAATTATTGATGCGCCCTGTTCATTCAATTCCCAGATAAGAGAATGGATTTGACTTTTTGCTGCCACATCGACGCCGCGGGTCGGTTCATCAAAAATTATAATGCTCGCGTGTGTATCCAGCCAACGCGCTACTATCACTTTCTGCTGATTACCGCCACTCAGGCTGGTCACATTTTCATAAATCGACTGTGTCCTTATTTTCAGCCGATGGATTAGCCGTTCTGCTGCGGTCTTTTCCGGTTTCTTTTTGATGAACCAGCCCAGTGTATAATTTTTTAGATTCGTGATCGTCATGTTTTCTGCTACGGACAAATCCATCATTAATCCCTGATTTTTCCGATCCTCAGGTACAAATCCCAGTCCATGGCGAACCGCATCTGCCGGCGAATGAATTTCCACCGGATTCCCGTTGATGAAAATCTGGCCGCCTGTCTTTCGGTCTGCACCAAAGAGTGCCCTGACAACCTGAGATCGCCCGGCGCCCACAAGACCGGCGATTCCCAGAATTTCACGTTTAAAAAGCTTGAAATTTATTGGATTTCGGAGGAATTCGCTGTGCAGCCCATCAACTTCCAGTATTGGCTTATCATGCCTTTTTTTAGAAGATTCGCGATGTGAGGTTTCAATATTTCTGCCTACCATCATATTGATTATTTGATTCCGATCTACATTGGCCACGTTTTTTGTACCCTGCAGTTCTCCATCCCGAAGCACAGTGACTCTGTCCGCGATTCGAAATACTTCATCCAGGCGATGAGAAATATAAATGAACGAGACATCCTGACGCTTCAGCGTTTCGATCACATCGAATAGTTTATCCAGTTCATGCGGCGTCAACACAGCCGAGGGCTCGTCCATGACAATAATTTTCGCATCCAATGACAACGCCTTTGCCACTTCAACCATTTGTTGCTCTGCAATGGTTAATAAATGGAGCGGGACATTCAAATCGATCGACGATCCGAGCATGGACAAAATTTTTCTGGATTTTTTCAAAACAGATTTTTTATCCACAAACAACTTCCACTTTCTGGGATATCGACCCAATAAAATATTGTCAGCGGCAGAAAGGTCCGGGGCAAGCATTAATTCCTGGTAAATAATGGCTAAGCCCAAAGATTGTGATTGCAGTGGAGTGGTAATGTCCTGTTTCTTCCCGGAGAAATAAATTTCACCAGACGTTTTTCTTACTGCGCCACCAAGGACTTTTATCAACGTCGATTTTCCAGCGCCATTCTCTCCGACCAGTGCATGCACCTCTCCGCTTCGCAACGTAAAGTCAACTGAATTCAATGCAGTGACGCCAGTATATTTCTTTGTTATCTGTTTCATCTCAAGAATTGGCGCCGCATGATCTCTTTTCAACGTACCCTCCTCTTTGTATTTAGAAACCCAGGTGCAAACCGTATTTTTGAGCCATTTCGATTACGTTGTGATATTCATCGGCTCTAATTGTTCTGTTTATCAAAGAATCATGATTCGCCTGAAAGCATGGACGGTATTGGTTCATAATATTCACATAACTGTCCCTGCTGATATGATTCGCGATGAATTCAATAATTCTTTCAGAGCCGGCCACATCATTCGGCATGACAAGATGTCTGATAAGCACGCCCCGGTAAGCCACACCATCCTTTGCAATGTTTAACGCGCCTACTTGCCGGTGCATTTCCTTCAAACTGGATTTTAGTATCGAAAAATAATCATGCGCATCAGCAAAACGGCCTGCCATTTCGTTGTTAGAAAACTTGGCATCCGGCATGTAAATATCCACAATTCCCTCAAGCAATTGGATCACTTCCAGCGATTCATAACCACCGCAATTATAAACTATTGGCAGGTTCAGTCCCAAATCGATGGCAGCCGGCAGCGAAGAAATAATTTGCGGGACATAATGCGTGGGCGTAACAAAATTGATATTATGGCATCCCTGTTCCTGCAAAAACACCATGACATGCGCCAATTGCTCCAAGGCCATATCCTCTCCAACGCCCTGATGGCTTATGTCATAATTTTGGCAGAAGCTGCATCGTAAATTGCAATGCGTTAAAAATATTGTACCGGACCCCTTTCTGCCAACCAGCGGTCGCTCTTCACCAAAATGCGAAAATGCGCTCGACACTTTCAGCGTCTTCCCTGCGCCGCAATAGCCAACCTCTCCGTCTATCCGGTTGACCTGACAGCGGCGGGGGCAAAGGGTGCAACGTTTCAATATTTTTACCAGTGTTTTAATGCGACGTTCAAGTTCACCCGACTGATGAAGCGCAATATAGGAAGGTTCTTTATTCTGGGAATATTCCATATTTTATTAGTGGCTGAAAATTCAAATTCTGAACATCTTTGGCAGAAAAATTATAAAAATCAAAACTCAATTAAATTCCAAAAATAAAAAATCAATTTAGCCTGAATTATTCACAAATTTCAAACAACAGATATGTAACTTAATGTTATCAATAAAATTAATCAGATATATGAAAATTAACAAAGTTAGATATACTGAATTCGGAATGAAGCACCATCCAGGCTATCTGGATTCCTTAATGCATTACAATGAATAATCCAGGTTAGAAACTTTATTGGAAAATGCAGAACTAAATGGCCCTTTTCGTATTTGATTTTTTTAGAAATTGGGATAGCAATTTGCTTGTTATTTAGTTATTGAATTTTGTAATATCTGGTTTATCCGACTTGAACTTATATCAATTAACATTTCTCAATAATTCTGCGGCCCGATACGGAGCAACGGAATTTACCGGGAAACCGGCGCTTACCTCGAAGCTGGTATAACTGCGAAGCCTCGGTGTAATTTCAATATGCCAGTGATAATCTTTTTCCAGTGTCTGCCAGTACCCCCGTTTTCTCCCCGCCTTGATATTCGGTCCGGAATGCAAAACCATGGTATAATCAGGTTTATTCAGCAGCTTGAACATGTTGCTCAGCACTGTTTTCAATACATGTGCCAGACCAAGAATTTCCGCCTCCTGCTCGAAAAACGTTTGATGTTTTTGGGGAGCGATCCACACTTCGAAAGGTCGGCGGGAGGCAAACGGAGCAAACGCCAGATATGATCCATCGTCGATTATAATGCGCTCTTCAGTCATCTTTTCCTGGCGAATGACATCGCAAAAAACACAACGCTCTTTGAATTGATAATATTCTCTCGAATTCACCAATTCGTCCCGCACCCGCTTCGGCGTTATGGGTGAGCCAATGACAAATGAATATGAATGTTCCGCTGTTTCACCAACAGCTTCACCGGAATTTTTATGAACCATGATATATCGAAGCCGCTCATCTTCCTTCAAATCCAGGATGCGCTCTTTATAGGTCCACAGTACTTCAGTGATATGGTCAGGATCGAGGTCTGCCAGGGCTTCATAATGCTGTGGTGTTTCAATGACAATTTCGTGCGCTCCAATGCCATCCAGCACATCGTATAAACCAACACCACGGTTATTGATATCGCCGTAAATTTGCAGCACGGGATTCTTGTCAGGGATAACCCGAACTCTCCAGCCATCTCCGTTAGGGGGGAACCCCTCTTTCCGAAGCGCCATTATTTCTTGCGGCGTCAAATTTTCTTTTGTTTCGCAGAAGGGACAAATACCACTCTTCGGTTCCTTTACAGTATTTTTGCTGTTCAGAATAAGCTTTTCCAGTTTGAAATCATCTTTCAAAACAATCGTCCAGCGCCCGGAAATGGGATCTTTTCGCAACTGATTTATTGGCATACTCGTTTACCTTTTGTTAAGTGCCATTGTTCACATCATCTTTTCTGCAAACCATTTCAATATAATATGAATCTAACGACATGCAATGATTGCAATATATCAAAAAAAAATACCATCCCCATAATAATTGAAGATGGTATTTTCCATTTATTATCCAAAAATTGAACGTATGCGCTCGATTAAAAATATGTTAGAATTTTCATTCCAAATATTTATATTTTCATAATTATTCATCTTCGGAAGATTTTTCTTCTGATTCTTCATTAGAATCTGGTGTATTTTCATCTTGACTCGTTTCTATTTCTTCCTCTTCCTCTTCTTCTTCTTTATCTTCACGTTCTAATAAATTATCGTCATCCTTTTTCTTTCGCAGAATCAGATAGGTCAACGTATTACCAACATTGAGTGTCGCCACGCCATAGGAAAAAATCATCCCGCCAATAAATAACATCCACAGCGCAAAGATGTATGACGCCACAAAATGATAGCCATGTGCTAATTGCAGTGGATCGAACTCGCGGCTGAAATAAAACAGGCTGGAGCAATCGCCAAACAGCGACTCAATCCAGAGCAGGGAATGGGTCAGCCATACGGACAAAATATACATGCCATGAGAAGCAATGTTGATGAAATCCACACCCATTGTATTGCTGAAAATCCTGTCCATAACCAGATATGCATTTTTGGAAATGATCGCCAGAAGCACAAACCCAATCACAGCCATGGCCCCGGAAAGCGCTTCATAGATCACAAACCGCCAGGGTTGTGACCATACAATGGAAAAGGATTGGAACACCGCTTCAAAAGCATCGTCATCGGTGGTGGCAAGAATTGCCGGCACCTGAATTAAAGCGACCCCGAGTACCAAAGCAAAAAATACAATAACAAGCGATGCAATGAACCAAAAAATCGTAAGCAACGTAACGCCGAATTCTCCCACAAAAGGAATTTTGCCTAACCAGCCAACAACAGCGCCACCCAGAATAAATAATCCAATTAAAATTAGTATTGATAGTGGTGAAAGAATAACAGAGCCAAGCTTTTTAAAGGAGAATTTAATGGCGTCGCGCCAGGTATAAAAGTGATTGCCTTTGGAAATCATATACGTTGCCCGGGAGACAGCCGTTGCCGACAATAAATAAACAATAACAAGCCAGAGCATACCGATGGCGTAAACGAATACAGCAATCCAGTTTTGTGATTCTGTAAAAATACAGGGAAACAGTCCATGCTTTTTCCAAGCCATGCCAAAATTTTGCCCAGCAACCAAAAAGCTGAGGTAAGTAAAAACAAGATACCCCAGGTATCCAACAAATAATCCGACAAACTGAATCCATATTCGCTGCAAGCTTAACGCGATACGGGTGGAGCGAAAAATATCTCGCACATCGAAGTACATATTCTGCATGATAACCTCCCCTGAATAATTCAGAAACGCTGTACAAGTAATTGGTGAACAAGATGTTATTTTAAAATTTAATTGACCCTATATTAAGAAATTTTCTCAATTTTGTCAAGCTTTTTTTCAACCAAAAGGAATCGGCTGCTTGAAACAGGCCAAGTGTTTCACGGCTGGATCTATAATTGTTCATCTTCTTCAGAGTTTGTCAAATCTTCATTTTGTTCTTCTTCTCGTATGATAAGCACCTGAACAATTCTATTCCGCTCAATTTTTTCGATGATAAACCGATAGACATTGTATTTTATTTCCTGTTTTTTTAAGGGAACAGCGCCTGTCAGGTCAAGAATAAACCCTCCCAAACTCTCGTAGCTTATATCATCCGGCAGGTTAATGCCCAATTCCTCGTTCAATTCATCCAAATCAATTTTTGCATCGACGAGAAACGTATTTTCATTAATTTTTTTAATTAATGGGGTCTCTATATCATATTCATCCTGTATTTCACCGACAATTTCCTCAATGACATCTTCGAGCGTGATTAGCCCGGCCGTGCCACCGTATTCGTCGACGACAATGGCCATATGCTGTTTTTCTACCTGAAAATCTTTCAGGAGTTCATCGATGAGTTTACTCTCCGGCACAAATAATGCGGGCCGGGCTAACGAAACGAGATCGAACTTTTTTGCGCGATCCCCAATGAAGGGCAACAACTCTTTAGCATGGATAATTCCCAGAATGTTATCTACTTTTTCATCATACAGGGGAATTCGCGTATGACCTCTCTGGTTGATAATTTCAATGAGGTCTTCGAGCGATGTATTTTTTTCAACACGTACCATATCGATCCTCGGGACCATAATTTCACGAACTGTGGTTTTTGTGAACTCGAGGATGGAATGGATCATCTCCTTTTCATCTTCTTCGAGGGCCCCTTTTTCTTCACTTACCTCAATCAGGGTTTTGAGCTCTTCTTTTGACAAAAGATGTTTTTTAATACGGGTCGCAAAAAGCCCGGTGAAAATCTCTGGAAAATTATTCAGAACAACGACAATGGGATATAACATAACACTTATTATTCGAATTGGAATAGATACCGCCGCGGCAAATTTGTAGGAATTTTTCACGGCAAATATTTTGGGTGTCAGTTCACTGAAGATGATCAAGACGATAGTGACAACAATTACTTCCAGAAGAATAGCAACATCTTCAGAAAACTGATATTGATGACTCAAGTCGCTCGTAAACAGTGCAGCGACGGATGCCGCAGCGACGTTGACAATTGTGTTGCCCACGAGGATGGTAATGAGTAAAAATCGAGGTTTTTCCAGCAGGCGGACTACCCTGTAAGAATGTTTCGATCTGCTTTCACGCAATCTGTCAATCATTTCCCTGGATAAGGAAAAAAACGCAGCTTCAGAGCCCGAGAAAAAAGCAGACATCAATAATAATATGAAAAATATTAACAGTTGTAAAAACGGCTCGCTTTCCAAATGAAGGAATGCCTCCTATATTAAGTTCAATTCAACAATGACAAATAGTAATCTTCCTTTTCTGTCATTACCTTTTTTTTGGCGGGCGTTGAATCTTCGTAGCCTATAAGATGAAGAACGCCGTGAATGATTATTCTGTGAAGTTCACTGACAAATTCGACGTCGTATTCCTCCGCCTGCCTCTTAATCTGGTGAATGTTTGCGTAAACTTCACCTTCCAGATTCGTAAGATCGGGTGGTTCCTCAAAATGAAAACTGATCACATCGGTGGTCGTTTCTTTATTCAGATATTCTTTATTCAAATTAATGATAAATTCATCATCCACCAGAACGATGTTCAGTTCTGCATGGGTAATTTTTTCTTTCGTTAAAACCAATTCAGTAATTTTTCTGACTTGCTTTTTATCCGCAGTCGGAATGTTGACCACATTTTCAACATTAATTTTGAACTTCGGCATTTTTTTCTTTCGCTTTTTTCTCCTTTGCAGGCGTTAATTTTTCGTCCTGATCCGGATACTCAATTCGTGCATGGAATCTTCCCAATAAAATGGTGTCGAAGCTGTCAATTATTTTTGTCAGATCGCGTAATGTAAGTGGACAATCATCCAGCTCCGAATCTCTGAATCGCTCGTGAACGATGGAAATTACCATCCCCCTTATCCTGCTTGCGGACGGGTCTTTAAGCGTTCGTGCAGCAGCTTCAATTGTATCAGCGAGCATTACAATTCCTGTTTCTTTGGTTTTTGGTCTGGGTCCGGGATAGCGGAAATTGGACTCATCAATTTCTTTGCCATCATTTTTTTCCAGCGCCTTGTTGTAAAAATAGGAAATCAAATTCGTTCCGTGATGCTGCCCGATGAAATCCCGAATTTCTTTGGGTAGCTTGTGCTTTTTAGCAAGCTCCAGGCCCTTTTTTACATGGTTGATTAGAATTAAGCAACTCATGGATGGAGAAAGCTTTTCATGAGGATTCTTCATCTTCATTTGATTTTCAATAAAATATTCTCGCTTCTCCATTTTTCCGATGTCATGATAATACGCGCCGACTCTGGCCAACAGCGCATTGGCGCCAATTGACTCGGCTGCTGCTTCAGCCAGATTGCCCACCATCAAGCTGTGATGATACGTTCCGGGCGCTTCAAATGACAATTTTCTCAACAAAGGACTATTCAAATCCGAGAGCTCCAGCAAGCGCATATCAGTAACAATATCGAAAAAATATTCAAAAATAACCAGCAAACCATACACCAGCAGCGGAGAAATTAATCCGTTCATTACACCATAACCCCAATATTTCAATATTATTTGAAATGGTGTATATCGGAGCAATTCCATAATTGTGATTGAAAAAAGATACGAGCCAATGATCAAGAAAATTGAATTCATTAACCAGCGCCTGTTGGTAATGCGGCTGACTGATAAAATTGAAATCGTCCCGGCAAAAATTGAGACCACAGAAATATTGAACTCATTTCCTCTTAAACAGCCAATCAATATTCCCAGGACAATTGTGCCAACAAATCCTACACGAGAATCGAAAAAGATTGTCAGCAGCATGGATCCAATGGTAATGGGAATCAGATAGGGAGAAAGCCCAAGGTTTATAATTGTATGAGATAAAAATGTGACCAACAAAAATATTACAGCTAACAGGATGACTCTTTTGAGATCCTTAATGATTGATAATCGATTAAAAACCAGAAACAGGAGAAAAATTGAGATAACCAGCCCGATCATCAAAAATTTACTGAAAAAACGCACAATTAAAATTAAATCATTTTGTCCGACTTCGCGTTCGGCCAATTCCTGGGCTAACGAATTCAGTTTCGCAACGTGATCTTTGGTGACTCGCTCGTAACGATCGATGATCCGTTCATTTTTGAGTACCGTTCCCTTTGCCAGGGGCACATTTTTTATTTTTTCAGCGATGAGCTTTTCTGTCTCCGAAGCGTTATAGAGAACGTTGGGCTTCAGAAATGTAAAAACGATCTGGTAGCCAGCTTTTGTCCTGATCTCATCTGATTGCAGAGCTGTCCTTATTTTTTCGAGAATTGCTTCAGATAGCTCTTGCATATCATAGAGCTGGTCGACCTCTTCGATGATCTCCTCACTATCGGTGACCACGGTAATCCGATTGTCAACTGTTTTTATCTGGTCTTTCTGCAAATCCAGAATCCCGATGGAATACACATCTCGCGCAACCCGCATCAATTGTTTTTCCAATGTTTCAATCTGAGCTTTTTCAATCGATTTTAAAAGCGTAAGAAGTGCTTCATCCGGTATGATTTTATAATCCTGAAGCAATTGTGCAAGATCCTTCTGATTGGAGTCCTCATCAGATCTTTCATTAATCACCTTTAATGAATCGAAAAATGTTCCCAATAGAAAAAGCTGGGCGGAACTTATGCTATCATCTTTGGTAAAAACCGATGAAATTTCCTGTTCCGCACGTTTCTTATCGCTATTATATTCTTCTTCACTTTTATTAATCGCAAAAGTGAATGGAGCAAGAATTTCGTCACCGACATACACCTCCCCATCTTTCAGATCACTGTAAGTGTATGATCTTCCCCGCGGCAACATCAGCGATATCGAAAATATCACCAGTATTAAAATGGACAATGCCCATATATATTTGTCTAAAAAATTGGATTTCTTGCCGTTACTGCCTTTGGCCTTTTTGCCATTTTGTTGGGGCTTTAATGCGCCTTGGGCTTTTTTTAGCAAATTATTCACTGTTATCCACTCCGGTTATAGTCTTTTCATTTTTAACATTCTCTTTAGGAACTCCATTATTGTAACTATCATACGCCTTGATAATTTCACGCACGAGTCGATGTCGTACAACGTCCCGATCTGAAAGGTAAATGAAATCTATCCCCTCAATACCTTTCAATATATCCTGTATTTGAACCAAACCTGATTGTTTTTTATTGGGTAAATCTATTTGTGTAATATCACCTGTTATAATGGCACGTGAATTCAATCCCAATCGGGTAAGGAACATTTTCATTTGATTGGGAAATGTATTCTGCGCTTCGTCTAAAATGACAAATGCGTTGTTCAGTGTTCTCCCCCGCATATATGCCAATGGCACTATTTCGATCGTACCATTTTCCATGTATTTTTTCAGCTTTGCCTGAATAACCATATCATAGAGCGCGTCATATAACGGTTTAAGATACGGGTCCACTTTTTCCCGCAAATCACCCGGTAAAAAACCGAGACTCTCTCCGGCTTCAACTGCGGGACGGGCGAGGACGATTTTATTCACAAATTTATCACGCAATTGAGACAATGCAATTGCTACGGCCATATATGTTTTGCCTGTACCAGCCGGCCCGATGGCAAAGACGATGTCGTTTTTTTGTGTTGATTGATAGTATAATTTTTGTCCATCTGTTTTTGGCTTTATGTATCCTTCTTTTGTGTAAAGTATGACGGACGATAAATCCTGGGACTGCTTGACCGGCCCATGATTGGTACTTAAAACTTCCATCACCGTCGTAAAATCATTTTCTGTTAATTGGTCATTTTTTTCAAGAATCTGGATCAATTCGGCAAATATTTTTTCAATGGCGGCGACTTCTTCAGATTCACCTATTAGTGTAACTTCGCTCCCTCTGGCAATAATTTTACTTTTAAATTTACTTTCAATCATTCTCAAATATTTATCATTGAGACCAAACAACTTGAGTTGGTCCACCCCGCGCAATGTAATTTTTCGCTGAACTTCCATATTTATATCGGTACAAATTCCTATTAAAGTATACTCAAATTGATAATATTTTATTAAATATATTTCTTAAAATAAAGTTTCATCTGACAATCATGAATCAGGAAAAAAAGTAATCTTCCTGAAAAGGAATTTTTCTTTTCAGGATTCTTGTATAAAAGTTTACTTAATCTCACAACGAATTTCGGGCAGTTTCAAATAAATAGAAAAAGCTCTCAGTTTTGGCTTGCGCCAATCCCTAAGAGCTTTTCTAATTTCTGGATATTTTACATGTAAGCAAATTAGTATCTTAAAAAGAATACAAACTTGTTGACCAATTTTCAACCAGATTATTTTTCAGGCAGAATAAGAACCTGATGGGGGTAGATCAAATTTTGATCTGTAATGACATCATTGTTGGCTTCTAAAATTTTGGTCCATGCAGTCGGGTCATTAAAAATTTCAGCCTTGCCTGCAATTTTGGCCAACCAGTCACCCTTTACTACGAGATATTCATTATCTGCGCAGCTTCTTTGAATTTTGAAAATCTGATCCGGGAAAATTAAATCCGGATCTTTAATCTGGTCTTTGTTGTATGTGTAAATTCGCATCCACTGATAGGGATCATCATAAATATCAGCTTTACCTGAAATCTTCCATAAGTAGTCACCCCTGATGACGGTATATTCATCAAAGTCTGCTTTCGGAAGGCTTGCACGCAACTGAGCGATTTTCCCTTCAATCATTGCGAGTTTATCCTGCATCTCACTCAACATTGAGATTTTGCTTGATTTGAATTCATTCAATTTCTCTTCGAGCGCATCGATTTCGGCGCGTCTTTTAAACAACTCTTCAGGTGAAAGACTTGCCAAACCATCGACTTCACCTTCGAGACCATTTAATTGAGAACGGAATTCATTCACACCAGCTTCGTCAGTGCCGACTAAAGCGTAGATTTCTTGCCATTCGTTGACAATCGCTTCGTCGGTTTCGGCGATTTGTTTTTTCAGATCTTCAATTTCTTGATTAACCTGAGCTGTAGCCGCTTTGGCATCTGCTTCTCTCTTTGCCCATTCTGCCATCTGAGCATTATACTCTTCCATTGTCATTTCTTTTTCTTGAGCAAAAGAAGTCAATGAAAAAGCAAAGGTAAGAACCAGAGCGAAGGCGGCAGCCATCTTAAGAATATTTTTCATTTTAAATTTTCCTCCAAATGAAATTTTTTGATAAAAATTTTACATGCCGCTTAACCTATTTTTTACAGCTTCTTTTTCGCTCTTGGCATCTTCCAATTTTTGTTTCTTCTCTGCTAACTCTCGTTCGAGATCAGCTTTTACTTGTTGTTGTTCTGCTAACTGCTCCTCTGCAGATAGAGCTGCCTTTTTTTGTTCTTCCAGTGCCTGTCTTTGTTCTTCATTTGGATGCTTTGTACACCCAGTCAAAGAAATAGAAAGAATTAAACATGCTACTGAAAAAAGTACGATGATTGTCCTCATCATCTTTCGCATTAAGGTAACACCTCCTTCCGTAATGTTAATAAATCGCTTAAATTTGGAAACCCCTTTTCCCTCCATTCAGCAATTCTCATAAATGATTTTATTATATTGTCGAACTTTACCAAATTTTTCAAGTTTATATGTTTTAACCCAATAAATCGTTTAATAATAACAAAAAAAAAAGTAATAGTCAAGAAAAAAATTCGATTCACCTGTTTTTTTGTGAATGCTAATCTTTATCTACGATCCTTAAACCTAATTCTTTAAGTTGCCGCTCATCTACTGCGGCAGGTGAATTGTCCATCAGCGACAAGGCACTGGTTGTCTTTGGAAATGCGATCACATCGCGAATGGATTTTTTTCCTGCGAGAATCATAACAAGTCGATCGAAACCAAAAGCGATTCCGCCGTGGGGCGGCGCGCCATACTGCAAGGCATCCAGCAAAAAACCAAATTTATTTTTCGCTTCTGCTTCATCAATTTTTAAGAGTGAGAATACTTTCATCTGGTTTTCATATATGTGATTTCTGATACTTCCACCGGCAACCTCATATCCATTCAATACCAGATCGTAAGCTCTTGCTTTTACGTCAAGTGGATTTTTCTCAAACAGCCCAACATCTTCTGTTTTCGGAGACGTGAATGGATGATGCATGGCAATGTAACGCTGCTCTTCATCATCAAACTCCAGCAAGGGGAAATCCGTGACCCACAGGGGACGATATTGGCTTTCATCAATCAGTTTTTCGTCTTTCCCCAATTTGGCGCGCAATCGCCCGAGTAACTGAAGTGTTGTTAAACGATTCCCAGCTATAGCGATAAGCAAATCCCCCGGCTCCAAATCCATTTTTTTAGTGATTGCGGCTGCCATCTCATCTGTCAGGAATTTACGGAACGAGCCCTCGAAATCGCCCTCATTTGCTTTGGCAGTCAAAACGCCTTTGCCGCCCAACTCCACAATGAACTGATTCAATTCATCGATTTTTTTTCGGGAATAATCTGCTCGTCCTTTCAAATTTAGCGCCGCAATAATCCCACCATTTGCTACAGTGCCTGAAAACACCTTAAAATCACTGTCTGCAACGATTTCACTAATATCTGCAATTTCCAAATTGAAACGAAGGTCAGGTTTATCGGTCCCGTATTTTTCCATGGCCTGGTCGTACGTTAATACGGGAAACGGTGATACCAGTCCGTGATTTAAGACTTCTTTAAATATTTTCTTTACAAGTTCTTCTGTGACGCTGAAAACATCCTGTTCATCTACGAATGACATTTCAATATCGATTTGAGTAAATTCCGGCTGCCTCTCGGATCGAAAATCTTCATCGCGAAAACATTTCACAATTTGAAAGTATTTATCATACCCGGCAACCATCAACACCTGCTTATAGGTCTGTGGTGATTGTGGCAGCGCGTAAAATTTCCCGGGATGAATTCGACTTGGGATAATAAAATCTCGCGCGCCTTCAGGCGTGCTGCGCATTAAAAATGGGGTTTCAATTTCCAAAAAGCCCTGCTCATCCAAAACGCGACGGACAATCTGGTAAGTCCGATGACGTACGATAATACTTTTTTGCATTTCCGGCCGCCGCAAATCCAGGTAACGATAACGAAATCGTAGTTCCTCTGTTGCATCCACGTCGTTCATAATGAGAAACGGGGGCGTTTTGGCATGATTCAATATTTTCAGATTTGAGGCCAATACTTCGATTTCACCGGTTCTCATTTTTTCATTCACCATCCCATCGGGACGCAGTCGCACCTGACCGAAAACACTAACCACATACTCCTGTTTTAGTTCTTTCGCATGCGTATATACGGCCTCGTTTTCATCGGGATCAAAAACAATTTGAGTGACGTCATGAATATCCCGCAAATCGATGAATATTAGATTTCCATGATCCCGCCTCCGCGAAACCCATCCCTGCAGAACCACTTTTTCATTTGCCTGTGAAGCCCCTAATTCGCCACAATGATGCGTTCTTTTTTGAAATTGATTTTCCCTCAATTGAATTTCCCTCTTTATATGATTTTTCCCTGTAGATGATCCCGGCCGAATTTTTATTCGAACATCAAAGCAATCAATTTAATTAATTAAAATCGAAAAAGCAATAGCATTTTAGTAGTTCTGATAAAAATTTCTTTTTCATCCCTGGTCATGGCCCATTTTTGAAAATTAATTTTCATTTTTACCATTAAGCGCTATTTCATCAATCATTGAATACATAACTTTTTCTATTTGAATTCAAGTATTTTTTTGCAGGTTCTCATACAAAAAAAGTCGCTGGTAAAATTACCAACGACTTCTTTGAATCATTCTTTTTCAGATTCAGATGTTTTTAATTTATGAGACTCAACAACCAGAAAATCTTAATATCCAAATGTATAAACCTGCCTGAATGTGGCGTCCCCTTTTGAAGAATCGATGGCGCCAAAATCGTCCCATCTTCTGATTCGACTGATCACACATCGTTCCACGCGGGGATTGTTCAGTGTGGAGGATAATATTTTAATATTTTTTGTGCTTCCTTTTGGCGTAATCGTAAAACGAACCACCAGTTTTCCCTTCAGTTCAGGATTTTGCTTCAACTCTCTTTGGTAGCAATATTGAATCGCGGCATTGTGCTTATTGATAATTTCAGAGACTTTATCGGAGTCACGACTTTCTGATTTGACACCTCTTTCATCAGCGATGGAAGAAACTTTTTCAACGACAATATTTCCTTTTCTGGAAATATTCGTTGATTTAGCCTGTTCCTTGCTGCTGATCAGATCATCAATTCCGCCGCCGCCTGTTGCGCGTCCACCGCGTTGACTACGGTTGCCTCTTCCTGAACCGGATCCTCCGCTACCGGCTGTGGATTTTCCAGATCGCTTCAGTCCATCCAGGTTGCCCAGCACCTCATCAAGATTGCCCTGGCTGCTGCCTGCATCGCCTAACACGTCTGCTACGCCCTCGCCCTGGGCAGCATCCCCACTTCCAGTGAGTAAGCCAAGTAATCCTTTCGAGCTGACCTCTTTGGATATTTGTTCACGAGATGATCTGCGCTTTTCGGCGCCGGAAGTATGATCTGCGCGTCGCGATTCCACAGTCGCAACCTTTGTCTCCGTTGCTTGCTCCTCGGCTGCCTCTTCACTTTCACCGCCAGAACCCTGACCTTCCCCAACAGCACCTGTTCCGGCACCTTCGGTGGTGAGTTCTTCGACCGGGATCGGCTCTGCTTCTTCAACCGGGGCTTCAACAATTTCTTTTTCCAAAACCAGCTTGGCAAATTGTTTTTGAATCCGATCGATGTCAGCGCGTTTCACGCTTGTATCGGGTGGATTAAATGTAAAATATAAAGCGATCGAAAAATGAAAGATAAAGGTGATTAACAATATGGTAAAATATCGTTTATCTATCACTTCACCCCATTTTCGTTCGAACTCTTTTGGAAAATATCCATTCGCGTATTTATCCTTTGAGGGTACGCGCGCATCCGAACCGATGTCACCGTTCTTTTGTAACGGCGGGTTCATACCTTGATTGTTCACATCAACCTCATCCATTTATTTCATGATTTCTTCTATTAATCTCCCTTTTTGTACACAACCAGTCGCATATTCGGATAATCAGATTTTCCACAAGTCGCCATCACCTTCACTAATAAACTGTACGGAATTTCTCTATCCCCCTGTATGGTCACTTTGCCGGAAAATTTAGTTCCGTACAACTCTTCCATGCGCTTGGCTTCCCGAGCATAAACATGTAATTTATCCTGAAGGTTTTTGATAATTAAACTACTCTGGTTTTGAACACTATTCACCTTTTCAACAGGTTCATGGTTCACCATGATCCATTCTTTGGAAATGACCAAATCCAGGGCCACTTCAGGTGATTGTTCAACCGTTGACGAAGGCAATGTCAAATATTCTGATGGTTGAATAAGCATTCCTTCCGTGGAATATGTTTTTAACAAAAATACCAGGATGATGGTAAACATATCCATCATTGAGGTCAAATTGAGTCTCACTTTCCCTGGATTTGTGTCATGTTTTTTTATTCGAGAAGGTATAAAAGCCATTAGCTTCTCCAAAAAAATTTAAATTTTTTTTCTACCTTGTTTATTAACCGCAAACCAATCTGAACCGATTACTATCCATTTACTCGAAAGATTCAAATTAATTTACTTTTAAACGACTCCTGCAGCTAAAGATACTTCAGGAAACAGGGAATAGGTTTTTCCTTCCACTGAAATAGAACGCGATGCATCCAGGGTATTCACCAGCAATTGGTAATTAATTTCCGGCTCCGCCTGGATTACAATTTTATCCGTATCCGCGAACCTCCCCATTGCCTTCTTTTTCAAATCATATAATTTAGTAGATAAGTCTTCATAATTATATTGACCATCTTCCATCAAAGGAATAGAAGGCCCTTCGCCGTCTGTACTTCTTAAAATGGCCAGCGAACTGGAAATGAAAAAACCTTCATCCGTGATTGTTATGGCCAGATCCAGTTTTTTCTCTGTCTCTTTAGGCGCTTCCAAATGGCTCACTGAAGTTCCGACTGCAGGCGGCAAGTTCAAATCAATCACACCAATCTTAATGTACTGCGCAGATGATAAAAGTAATGGGATTAATACCACCATTAAATTCATCACAGGAGTCATGTTTATTTCTACTTCATCTGAGCTTGAGCTGCTTCGATATGACGGTCTAAAAGCCATTTTTATTGATTCCCTGTAATTAAGTTAATTAACTTCACTGTGTGTTCGTCAATTTCATCAATGATTTTGACGGTTTTGTTATGCAAAAACGTATAAACGAGAATTGCAGGCACCGCAATACTCAAACCTGTCAGCGTAGTATTCATTGCAACGGAAATACCTGCTGCCAGCATTCTGGATTTTTCTGTGGCATCAATTCCCGGGGCAGATACAGACCTGAACGCGCCGATAAGTCCGTAAATCGTTCCCATCAGACCCAGCAATGTAGCGACATTGGCAATCATTGCCAGATAACCAGTTCTTTCCTGCAATTTTGGGATCACTTCCAGAGTGCCTTCATCCACTGAATTTTGTATTGAACGGAAATCAATGGTTTCACTTTCACTCACTCTTTTTAATCCAGCCATCACCACCTGAGCCAAAGCTTTATTTCGGGCTGAATTACACAGGGATAGCGCTTTTTTATAATCACCGGCTTTCACCAATTTTCTAATTTCGGCCATAAATCGCGGTGCGTTAATATTCGAACGGACCATAATGTAATAGGCTCGTTCAATGGCAATGGCAATCATAAAAATTAGAGCAACAAGCAATGCCCACATAAATGCCCATCCCGTTGATGTTGTACTAAAATTTTTTAAAACTTCAGCCATCAGACTACCTCCATCATTGATTTAAGATACATGTAATTAATTTCAAAGTGAATTGCTAAAATTAAAAGACCTTCCCCGGAAATTGCTCCAAGGGTGCAGTTCGTGATTCATGAATTTCTCAAAATGAAAGGGAAGGTCAATTTTTTTTAATTTTTTGTATTACTTTTTCTCTAATTCTCTCTTCTTCAAGAGAAGCTTTCTTCTTAAATTTTCAATCTTTTTCGGTGTAAAAAGTCGTTCATCGTTGACCATTGGTTTGCCAGGAACACTTTTCAGCTCTTTTTCAAACGATCTGTCGACGAACTCCATTTCACCCAGAGCCGGTTCAACTCTTTTTGGGAGAATCGACACGCGTGGTTTCTCTATTACTGCTTCAATACTGATTTCCAATAGCTGAATCTCTTCCCCCATCGTGATCATGGAATCGCTCATCACCTGCATGGCAGAATCCTGGGTTGCCACAGAAACATTTGCTGAATCTGTAACCTGGGCGCTCACTTGATTAAAGATGAAAAAGAGCAAACAAATAATCATCCATATTGAATGAAAACTAAATTTTGTAATCTTCAATCGTGCCATGAAACACCACCTTTTAATACATGATAATATATTTATCCATAACCAGATTCTTTTTAATTTTTATGTCGCTTGTTTCAATCTGAATTTGCTGCTTCTTTTCATTCCAGCCGGGCAGCGACTTGACTGTCAGAACTGCTGCCAAACCGCCTCCACTGCCATCATTATCAATTCCTTCAACGGCGAGAACATTTTCGCCTTCAACCAGAATATCAGTTAAATCATGGTAATGTTCCTGATTTGCTGTTATTGAATCTTCGGATACAAAAGCAGCGACGTATTCGCCATTCATAAATAAATTATAGGAATCATCTATCTTTAATTTAATATCGGCAGAAACCGGTAAACCAATAACTGAAATTTTCTTTCTGAAATAGACTCTATCTGCAGGAACCCGCTCTAATTTCGGTTTTGTCGTTACCAGATATTCATTTTCTTGTTTAAGCCCGGTGGAGTCAGCCGCCAGAGAATCTGGCAATACAGCAGCTTGCAGCGAACTATCCTGCCCGGCAAGGTCAGCGACAGCAGGCTGGTTTACAAATGTTGTGTCATGAACGACTCCCAGTGTATCCATAATGGAAAGCCAGACAGATGAAGGGCTTTCAGAGGACAGATAATTATCTTCCATTATCTGGACCGTATTCCAGAATTCATCTTCAAAATTTGGTTTCACCCATCCTTCGTTGTATTCGATCGTGGCTTTCCAGGTATCATCCGTTACGATTTGCGCCAGAGACGATTCCAGATCCAGTAGTTTGCTGTATTCTTCGGGATTTACCTGAACAAGGGCCAATAAAATTTTCGGCACCCATTGATTGGAAATTTCCATATCCTGAGTTATCTGATATCCAATCTCCAGCAACTCCCGGTTCGTTTCCCTGAATGAAAAATAGTTATCCTCAAATGTGAACAGCGCGTCCTCATATTCTATCTTATCCGTCTCTTTAAAAAGCTGCTCATACCTTTTTCGATTCGCCTTGGATTTTTTCTTTAGTTCACCGCATGTTTGGGTAATCGTATACAAATCTTTGAGCATTTTTTCCTTTGTTTCAGAAACGCTGGGATCATTGATATTTTCTTCTTCAGCCCGTTCCAGTGTTTTCCGATAGATTTCCACTGTTACACTGGAAAAAGCACGGGTAAAATCAATCAGGTTGGCCATTTGATCCGCAATGGTCAATGCATCCATCCCCCCGGCAGTGCCACCCTGTTCGGTCGTTTTAATGTAATTTTCAACGCTTTCTTTGTACAGTTCCAGAGATTTCTGCGCCAATGCATTGTATTCAGAAGCCAGCAAGTTATTCGTTGTGAGAATCTTGCGACGTGATAATTTCACCCATTGATTTTCAAGTCCCAGATTCCAGGCTTCACGAACATTTCGAATATGCGCTTCGACAATTTCCTGAATCAATGGAAAAATAGCCTTGCTCAGCACCTGCTTTCTGTACTCCATTTCAGCGACATTATCAAGTCCTTCGGGAATGGGTGCTTCCAGAAATGCGTTGACTGTTGAAAAATTGAGTTCTGCAATATCATAAATGACTTCAGATATTTTTTCTTTGCTTCTATCAATCCATTTTCGCGCCACACGAAGTGTGCTGTCTTCCTGAACGATCTTCGTTAATTCTGCATCTGCCATCATCGTGGTATCCGTCATGAGCGATTGCTCATACTCATCAGCCAAACGACTGAGAATTCGAACGGATTGCTTGTAAGAATTTTCTGCTTTTCCGTACAGCTCAGCAGAGGTCTCATTTATTTCTTTCTGGGTGACTATTCTCCGCGTTTCTTCCATGGGAGCTATTTCCTGCCGCACCCAGCTACTGGCGAATTCTTCGTACGTTGCACCAATATTGTAAGTCGCCTCGTATAACCGGAGTGTTCCAAACGTCGCCACTTTGGTGAAACCATCCACGACCTGAATTAACAATTCTCGTTTCTCTTTCTTCGCTTGCTCCATCTTCGCAACAGGGAGTTGAAACTCAATTGTTTTAAATTCATTAAACTGGAGCATGGATAACTGGAACAAAGCCTCGGCGGCAAAATAATCATTTTGCTCCAGATTATTCGTTTTGAATTCTTCATTCTTTGCCACAGCTTTTTCATACTCGGTTTTCGCCATAGCCAGCATGTCTTTGTTTCGGTAATATTCACCACGATGAAAGTAAGTTTCAATCACGCGAGGTGAATCCGGATACCGTTGGGCATATTCGCCGTAAATAGAATTCGCTTTATCCAGATCGTCGAGCTTTAAATAATATGTGGCAATGTCATAAAACAGATCGTCTGAATCCGGTGAACCGGGGTTCTTTTCCACAAATTGTCGATTTATTCGAATGGCGTCTTCCCACTCTTCAGCTTTCACAAAGAATAGGCTGGAATTGAACAAGGCATCATGAGTCTGCCCAGAATCACTGGAAGCGACAGCCAGGCGTTCGTACGTCAATGCTGCATTTTTATGCTCTTTCAGTTCACCATAATCAATAGCCAAATTATTCATCGCATCCAGCAGGTATTTGGATTCAGGCCGCGTCTCAATCAGATAATTATAGGTTTCTACGGCGCGACTATATTCTTTTGCTTTGTCATATTCCAGGGCGGCGTTGAATATACTCAAATCGGCGAATTCAGCATTGGGAACTTCCATGACAACGCGCAGGTATTCGTTACCGGCCTGAAGATGATCGGCTGAATCGGCATAAACCTCAGCCGCAAGAAAAATGGATTCAGCCAGTCTGCTCTTCGCTTTCTCCGCCAGTTCAGGATCGATCCCCTCGGTATTTTTCAATTTTCTGGCTATTATTTCAGCGCTTCTGAAATCACGTTTACCAAAATAGCTTTCCATGATCGTATATTTGGCATAATCGACATCTTTGCTCTCAGGAAAGTGCTTGATAATGGTATTAAAATAACGCAGCGCTTCAGGGAATCTGTTGTTGTTGTAATTCAAAGCGCCAGCGTTGGCAAGAATCGTCGCTGTTTCCCGCTCATGTGGAAATAGCTTTATATAATTGTTATAAGCCCGCAACAGCTTTTTCTCATTATCTGAAAATTCAATACGTTTGTATTCCAGCGCATCCAACACACTGGTTGCTTTTTTTTGTAAATCATCCACGGTTGCTGACAATTCGAATTGTTTTCTGCTCGTATCCTGTTCAACAGCGTCTTTTGCCAGCGCAATTGCGTTTTCCGCTGAATATTTTTGGTACTTGCTGTTCCAGTACAAATCCGAAATTTTCATGTACTCTTCAAATACACGATCTACCTGCTGAAGTTTCGTGTCCATGGTCAGGGCCATGTTCCAATGAATTTGCGGCGCGCTGCTGTCCGATGGAAATGCCTTGAGATATTTCCGGCTGTCATTTACAGCCTGCAAATAAAGGTCGTTATCATTTGCTTCTTCCGCCCGCTGAAAAAGTAAATTTATATTATCGCGCAACGACCGTTCTGTAATAGCATAGACTTCATCCCGCAATTTCTCTTCATCATGTTTTTGCCACCATGGGCTGCCCGGCTTGTATTGATTGAACAGTTTGTCTCTGGCAATATACGCCATCATATCGTCATTTCTGTGACGATGACACATCACAATTTTTTCCTGGGTGGACGGAGCCTGTTCATCATCCGGGTACATTTTCAGCAATGTCTGATAGGCCTCAATTGCTTTATCATACATTTCCTTTTCATTCATATAAACATCGCCGATTTTCCTCAAAATGTCAACTCCATAGGAACGGCCCCCGATGCTGTTCAAATAATCAACTGCCCGGTCGACTCCACCATATTCCAGAAAACTGATACCGATATATTCGATGGATTCATCTCGCAAGACAGGATTGGTAAATTTCTGCTCAGGATCGATTTCCCCGGCCCGATGCACATCATCTGCCAAAAGAGTGAAATACGAAACAGCTTCCGGATACTCACTTTTTCGATAGTAAGACCATCCCAACCGGTACAGGGCTTCGTCGTATTTGCGACTGTCCGTGTACTCCAAAATTTGTTTGTAATAATTGATCGCAGTATCAATGTCATTTTTAGGTGGATTGAAATGATATTCTGCAATTCGCATTAAGGATTCGGGCACATACCGACTTTCCGGAAATTCACTGATAATTTCATTATATATTTTTAAGGCATCCTGAACACTGCCGGTCTCTTCCAAAATGAACGCTTTGTTGTACATGGCATCATCGACAAGTTTGCTGTACTGGTATTCATCGATAATTCTTTGGTAAAGCCCAAGCGTCTTATCAAAATTTTTCACCGGTTCAACAAAATTTGAATCGAGGTCCGCGTTTTCCAACTCTTCAAGTTTCTGGTCATACAACTGCATTTCCTGAATGAATTGGTCTTCCGCCTCTTCATAATACAACTCTGCTAAACGCATCATTACTTTATCAAGAACCTTGCTCTCAGGATTATTTTCGAGAAATTTTTCTGCATCGAGAATCCCTTTTTTGCGCAGCGCAATTTTTTCATTTTTTACTTCTTCAATTTGGTTCTGATAGTATTCGCGGTATTTCAGAATATCTTCGATCGAATAGGTGTCTAAAAGTGAATCGACTTTGACTTTTCGGTCGCTCTCTACCTTCGGATCCTGTTGCGCAAAACATTGTTGATACGAAAATAAAATCCCCAAAAACAGGCTAATAATGATTATTTTTTTCATATCCCATCCCTATTGGGTGAATACCCTAATTTATAATTCCTTCCCACTTTCATTCAGGAGGTTCAACTCCTCCAATCCTTCTATCGCGGATTGCTGTTCAATTTCTTTTGTTTTGGTTTCAAAGTAGATTTCCTGGAAATACTTTTCCTTTTCCAATTTTTCCAAACGGATTTTTTCGGCCTCCATTTCTTTTTGAATTGTTTTCACTTCGTTATCAAAACGCCAAATCCGTTGCTCCAGGTTGTTTCGCTTTTCTTTTAGAACGGTGTCTATCTCATTCAGGTTTTTGGAATAGCTGGCAATTTTATTTATTCGTTCCCGATACGACATGTAATTCAAATCGCTCAGTCCAAAACCGGATAGATCAGCCCATCGTTCTGTATCCGTATTAACCTCGTCGATCTGGTGATTTGCCAGCCATACCTGAAATTGATTCAACTGATTATGCAGATCCTGCAATTCTTCACCGATTATCTCCAAATCAATTGAAGCATCCATGCGTGTTTGGTTTTCGCTTAAGGACATCAATTCGGCTACAATCTGCAAATCATCCTGAACCCGCTGTTTTTCCACGAACAATTCATTCAATAATTTTTGAACAATGCCCCGCCGATAAATAATGCCGCCCTCTTTTGTCGCAAGAGGATAATCCATAAAATAACTTACCCCGGAAACCGACTGTTCGAGCTGATAATTTTCAAGAACGGACACCAATCGATTCCGCTGCTTCAATGCATCGGATTTCATTTTTTTATCGCCGCGTTCTTCTGCAAACGCAATGATATTTTCAAATTCTTCAATCTGGCGGACCAGTATTTTTCGTTCATCATTATATTCTTCCAGTAACCGGCTGCTCACTGCGCCACGATATCGGAATGCCCTTAACGCATCGTTAATTACGTCCCTGATTCGCACGACTTCAGGGTAGAGCCGTTCGTTCTGATGCTCCAATATTTGTGATTCCAGAATTTCCAGTTCGTCCAGTTGTTGCAAAATATGCTCTCTTTCCTTATTGTATTCCTGAACCCTGTTGAGCACATGTTGAGCATTCGTAACGTACCGAAAATCCTCTATCGCTTCTTCATTTCGTTTCTGAATTCGTTTACAATGGGCAGACAGTACCAACGCTTCATAGGTGTAATTTGATAACAAATAATTATTGCAAATTAAATCTACTTTTGTAATTGCGTTATTATATTCGCCCTGTTTAAGATTTGTCCATGCCTGCGCTAACAGACTCGAATCGTATCCCTCGTACCCTTTGGAAACCTGATCAAAATAGGCACTGGCTTTTTCAAATTCTCCCCGCTGGTAGTGGAGATAGCCCAGCTTCAATAACGATTCGTTGCGAATAATCGACGTATTGAGGTCGGTCCAGGGATAATTTTGCTGATCTGTCAGATTCTCAAAAACATTTTTTGCCTGTGTAAATTTTTCCAGATTTGTCAAAACGATGCCGTGCAAATATTGGGCCGCCATATAGTATTTTGAACCTTCTTTAACATTCTCCAGGACAGTCTCAGCATCTTTGAATCTTCTTTCCTTGACATATAAATGAGCTGCAATATAATGAAGCTTGTTCAGATCCTCTGCTTCAATCCCTGTGGACTGCCTGGCCTTATCAAAATACGTTAGGAATTCTGAATTCAGACCATAGGTATAATTAATCATGGCCAGGCGGAGATAACTTTGCCCGACATATTGTGAATCTGAAAAATTATTTATTAATTTTTTATAACCACTCATGGCAGCATCATAATAGTGATTGGCGTAATTCGCTTCACTCCGGTAAAAAATCACGCCATCCAGATTTGGGTAGTACGATGCGTATGTCTCGTAAATATTTTTGAATAACAATTCGGAGAGTTCGTATTTTTCTTCAGAATACGCGAGCAGCGCATTGGTAATCTCCCGCTCGAGCATGCGATTTCGCTCTTTGGCAGTGGCAGATTTAATCAGGCTTTCACGCACAATCTGGTATTTGGCTAATTTCAATTTATATTCGGCGACGCGTTCGGATTTCCATGCGTTGAAATATTCCGAAATAGTGACGCCGCTGAAGTCGCTCCCGGATTGATAACCAAAAAGTTTTAATATTCGTTCATCGACGCTGGCAATGATGTCATCCCGGACAGTTTCAGCATCCGCATTAAAGATTGAGTCTGCGCCAACTTGTTGATTCAATTCATCGATCTGTTTCAAAATCTCTACAATTGACGCTGCTTCTTCAATATAATTCTGAACAACCGATTCCGGCGCTGCACCGGCAATACGACTTTGTTCGAGTACTTGAATGACGCGCTGTTTCTGAATGTCTAATTGTTTCACAATTTGAGTATCGCCGATACCTCGGGCCTTTTTCTGGAACAACTCAATGTCTTCATAAATTTTTAAAATACGATTTATTTCACTGGAATAATCTTCAATCATTCTGGCGACTTGCTGCTTTGTCAACTTTTTGGTGGCCAATTTTTGGTCATCCAGCGCTGACAACAATCCGTCCTTTATCTGCTCCACTTCTTTGAGCATTTTCAAATCGTCCATCCGCTGAATCGTGCGCTCCAGTTTATCCAGTTCTTTTACAATATTTTTAATCGTTTCAATTTCAGCATCGAACTCTGCCAAAATCTGATTGCTCTTTCCGTAAACCAGATCGAAACCAAAATCTCCTTCGCGCGCGCCGGTTTTGCCGCGAGCCTGGACTTCATCGGTGACATTTCGAATCATTTCCAGTAACGCCGCCTCTTTTACTGCCATTTTTCTCAGAAAACGTTTTGTCTTTAAATCCAGGTAAAAACGCAGCCGCGATTCGAAATCAATATAAATTTCTTCCCCGGCCGATTTCTTTTCAGGCGCGCCGGATTTCATGGCAGGAGGAACAGCGAAAATAGCAAGTGCTGCACCAAAAATGAGCAACATTAACACAGTTAAGACGACATTATTTTTTCTCATAATCTGCTCTTTTGAATGAAATTTCAGGTTCTAAATAGATGTTTATCCAAAACACCTACTAATTATATGACATTTTTTCTTCTTAGTCAATAAAAGTTTTTTTAAATTTTTGTAATAGCTAAGCAAACGAGTGTTTTTTTCATAATTGTAATAATTTAAAATAATTACGGCTGTACAGAATATGTGATAGTAATATTTCGGCATGCTTTACTGATTCTTTAGTACAAATCAATTTTTATTATGCAGAATAATATTAATAAAAAATCAATTAATTTTTTGTAACTTTATCACTTAAAACATGAAAGAATTGAGGGAAGTAGAAATTCAGGCTTGTATTTAGCAGGATAATTAAATTTAATGTATTGTTTGTATAAGAGTAAAGCAAAAATCCTCTCGCAATTCTCAATCGATTCGATAATGGATGCACTTCACATATGGCGTATCAATTGAAAGCTACGAGAGGACTTATATTACAAATTATTAAAAATTGATGGAAAAATTATTTCTTTTTATCACCAAACGAGTTTTTGTCATTTTTAAAGCTGCCAAAACCCTTTTTTGTGTCATTGGTGTTCAATTTTGGTTGAAATGACATTTTTCCATCTTCTTGCATGGTGCATTGACCATCAAAGACAGCGCCGTCATCAATCACTAAGCGAGCAGTTTTAATTTCTCCCTGAAAAGTTGCTTTCGCTTCGAGCACGACTTTACCTGTTGCGCTAATTTTCCCTTTTACTTTTCCACCAATGATGGCGTTTTTGGCAACAATTTCACCATCGATTTCACCTTCTTTTCCAATTACCAGGGAATCTGTCGTGGTTACGTTGCCCTTAATTCTACCATCAATTCGAATACTATTCTCCACTCTCATGGAACCTTCCACTGAGGAGCCTTTTCCGATAATCGTGTTTAAATCGCCGGAACGTGCAATTGCCTGGTCGTCTTTCTTACCCACCGCGTTTTTCTCCTTTGCTACGATTTTTAAGTTAAATACTAATTAACCTCGATAATAGACATTATATTGCTAAAGGTATCGAGATAACCTGAATGGTGCTGAATATAGAGATTAGTACATTTTTACGTCTAAAACTGAGTTTAAAATAAATTGATTATTCAATTTGATAATAATCAGGTAATTGAATCAATTTTAGTATAATTACATGAATAATTCAGGTTAAACTCAGAATTTCAGTAAATAATCTTTTGGATTAACCGGAACACCATCTTTCCAGACTTCGTAATGAAGATGTGGCGCTGTACTCCGGCCGGAATTGCCCAAAAGCGCTATGGGCTCTCCCTTTTTCACATACATGTTTTCTCTTTTCAACAACAACTGGTTGTGGCCATAAAAAGTTAAAAAACCATTGAAATGATAAATGATCATAAGATTGCCCAAATCATCGGTCCAATTGGCAAAAATCACTACGCCATCTGCTGCTGCATTGATGAACGAGCCTCTGCTGGATGCAATATCAATCCCGAAATGGTTGGGCTTTGCCAGATCGTTCTTACGAAAATCTGTTGAAAGCCATCCCTCCACTGGCAAATACGTGGGGATGTTATTAGCAAATTCATGAAAATTATTTTTCTTTCGGGTTAAAAAATCAATCTTTTTCTGAGCAGGTACTTCCATTTCCTGATCGCCATTGTACAGCATTTGTTCCGGGAGCAAATTGATATTATTTCTCAAATCATTCATTATCTGGGCGGTTTTACGATCGCTCACCTCAAAGCCTTTATCCACCTCAAATGCGCGTCTTACTTTTGTTGAGAAATGGACGAGTTCCTCGACTTTATCCCATAGTGTGTAAATTTGGCGATTGTCTTCTTTGAGATTGATATTCTCCCGCTCTAATTGTTTCCGATACTGGTTTGTCACTGAAAATTTATAATAAAATACAGCGCCCACAAATATGTGTATAACCAAAAGCGATGCGACCACCGCCAAAATTTTAATGGTTCGTATCTTTATTTTGAAACTAAATGGATCGGAAAAATCATCGGGGATTAATAATATGGATAAATGTTCTTTTCTGTTTTTTTTCTTTTTATTCATTTTGTACAGATATTTTTTACTGTAAAACCTGGTTCATAAAATTATTGTAAAATATCCAGCAAACGCTCTAAATCGTCATCTGAATAATATTCGATCTCAATATTCCCCCCTTTTTTACCATGTTTTATTCTCACCTGCGTTGCCAGCGATGTTCTCAGCTTATCCTCGGCTTCAAGGATGAAAAATGGTTTTTCCTGAGTCTTGGGGGTGGATTCTTTTTTCTTCGGACCTTTTTTCGCGAGCCGTTCAACTTCTCTTACAGACAAATTCTTTTTAACGATTTTTTGCCATATTTCATTTTGCAGTTCTGGATTGTCGATTGTAATTAGGGCGCGGGCGTGTCCCATATTTAATTCGCCAAATTTAAGACTTTCTTGAATACGGTCCGGCAATTTCAGCAGACGCAAAAAATTTGCCACTGTTGAACGTTCTTTCCCGACTCTTTTGGAAACAGCCTCCTGGGTCAACTGACACTCAACGAGAAGACGATTATAAGCCCGGGCAATATCCATTGGATTCAAATTTTCTCGCTGAATATTTTCAATCAGCGAAAGCTCCAGCATGTCTTCGTCGCTCTCAACATTCAGCACATACGCGGGAATTGTCTCCAACTGAAGCGAGGTTACTGCACGAAGCCTTCTTTCGCCAGCGATGAGTTCGAATCCATCATCGACCGGCCGAACCGTAATTGGCTGAATAATGCCATTTTCAGCGATTGAATTTTTGAGTTCTTCCAATGCTGTCTCATCGAAATTTTCACGCGGCTGAAATGGATTTGGACGTATCTTTGGCACTTCAATTTCCCGAATCGAACTTTTTCGGTCCTCGGTTTCCTCCTCAGGGATATCGGGTATCAAAGCGCGAAGGCCCTTGCCTAAGCGTTTACTGGCCATTCTTGATAAATTCCTCAGCTAAGCTCATATAATTTTCGGATCCTGTCGAAACAGCATCGTACAGAATTATGGGTTTCCCAAAACTTGGTGCTTCACTTATTCTGACATTACGGTTGACCACGGTCTGATAGACTTTTTTCTCAAAAAACCGCTTTACATCTTCAGCAACCTGCCGCGATAAGTTAAGGCGGCTATCGTACATTGTTAGCACAACACCTTCTATTTCCAGTTTGTTATTCAAATGCTTCTGCACAAGCCGCACTGTGTTCAGCAATTGACTTAATCCCTCCAAAGCGTAATATTCGCATTGAATGGGGATGAGTACTGAATCTGATGCGGTCATGGCATTTAATGTCAACAATCCTAATGAAGGCGGGCAATCAATAAAAATATACTTATATCTATCGCGTATTTTTGGAAGAATGCTTTGAAGAATTTTTTCTCTCGACATTGCGGACACCAGTTCAATTTCCGCTCCAACCAAATCCATATTCGATGGCAGTAAATCCAAATATTGAAGGTCTGTTTTGATGATCACGTCATCAATTTCAGCCCCCTTGGTTAAAACATGGTAAATGCCTTTTTTAATTTTTTTAGCGTCGAAGCCGAGGCCACTGGTCGTATTTGCTTGTGGATCGATATCAATCAGAAGAACAGGATACTCTGCAACAGCAAGGCAAGCTGACAAATTAACCGCTGTCGTTGTTTTGCCAACGCCACCTTTTTGATTGGCAATTGTAATAATCTTGCCCATTAAAGCCCTCCAGTTATACAAGAAAATTGTAATAAATATACAGCTTTATACTTTCAAAATCAAGATAAAAATTGACTACCAGGGGTTTTTTGAAATGAAACTGATATGTAGAAAATAATATTTTTTCAATTCTGAAAATAATAATCCCGGAGAGATATACAGCAGCGAATGCAGAGAAATCTACTTTCTGGTTACATTATAAAAATTCTAAAATATCCAAATCAATAAATTCACAAATATTTCTTTTTTTTTAAATGACCATGCCTGAAATTGTGTTCGTTTGGCAAATTATTTTTCTGCTATGTCAGATGAGTCACACGGGATGGGATTCTCAGTCTTTGACCAACCTGGAGCCGATCTTTATTTTCAATGTGATTTATCTTTTTAATCACCTTCCACGATACACCATACCGGTCCGAAAGATCGGTAAGTGTATCACCGCAGTCAACGACGTGGACAATTTCCCGAAAAACTGTTGATGATTTTTTATCTTTTTTTCTGTGAATCAAAAAGCTTCTTTCTTCATCGGCATCAAGCGCGTCTCTCAGTTTTTTGGTCACCAGATGAATGATGGCTTCTGATATTTGCTCTGTTGGAATTACTTCCAGCACTTTTCTTTGTAATACCGGATAATTGATTTCAATAGAACCATGAATGATCTCTTCTTCTCGCAGATACCCCAAAGCTGATTGCAATGCCAGCCATACTACAAATAGCTTAAACAGGAACTTTATCATTGTCGATCCTCCTCGATGCAGTTTGTAAGTGTTTCCAATGATGCTGAATTTCGACGTTATATCGATTCAACAATTATTTGCAATTCTCATACCATGATTTTTGCATTATTTTATTTATGTTTAATGTCTTATTTATTTTAAAAATATACCGATTTAGAAATTACTTGATCAAGTTTCAATTTCAACAATGAGATTACAATGATGTAAGTTGTTGCATCTTCAAAGACGCCGAACTCAATTTTACATTTTTGTTGACAATTGGACGGAAACAAATTATATTATTCCTGTCAACAAAATAAGCGGGCGACTCATTTTTCAACCGGATGAAGGATTATGGAAAAAATATCCATTCAAAAAAATAAACTATTTATGCATGGCGAAACCATTCCGCTCATCAGCGGCGAAATTCACTACTGGCGCTTGCAGCCTTATTATTGGGAAAAATGCCTCGACCGAATCGCAGAAATGGGATTGACCATTGTCGCCACATACGTGTGCTGGGATTTCCACGAATACGGGCCAAACATATTCGACTTCACCGGCGCTACTATTCCGGAGCGGAATTTGGTCGAATTTCTCTCACTTTGTCAGAAAAAAAATTTCAAGGTAATTCTACGGCCCGGGCCGTATATTTATTCAGAATGGCCGCAGGCCGGCATACCGAAGCGGGTGGCGCCGTTCCATCGGCTTCATCCTGAATTTTTAACGTCTGCGGAAAAATACATTCAACAGGTCACTGACGTAATTCGCCCGTTTTTATTCACCAACGGCGGCCCGGTTATTCTGCTCCAGGCGGATAATGAAATCGATCCGTTTGTTCGAAATTACGGCGATCAGTTGGGAGTTTACGGCGGTGACGGACCTTTTCAGGAATTTTTGCAGGAGAAATATGGAGCCATCGAAGCCCTGAATTCATCCTGGCACAGTTCGCTGGAAAAATTTTCTGAAGCATCAGCCACCATCCGTGTAAAACGAAATGACCCGGGTGAAAAAATCCGCGCCATCGATTTCCAGGAATTTCAATACTGGTGCTCGAAAAAAATCGCTCGCTGGTGTGTCGACACCTACCGAAACACCGGCGTCGATGTGCCAATTTATTTGAATACCATCTTGAATTGCATCAGTCAGAACCTGCGGGTGATGGGGGTGGAGTATCCGCTCGTCGGCGTTGATTTGTATCCAAGCAATGAATTTCACGCCTCGCCGGACGAACATCTTTCTTTTTTCAGAAATCTCAGCTATGCCAGCGCTGTGACGCAGGTCCCCTACATCCCGGAATTCGAATGTGGGATCTGGCACAACTTCAGTTACAAAACCGGCAGCTTTACTTCCAATCATTATCGTCTTATGTGCCTCACCGCGTTGATGGCCGGCATTGTCGGCTGGAACTGGTACATGCTTGTCGGGCGTGATAATTGGTACCATTCGCCCATTAATTCCCGGGGATACAAACGATTTGAGCTGTTTGCACCCATGAAAAAAATTGTGGAAGTTTTCAACCGAATTCAGCCTGCAGAACTGACCAAATTAACGCACACAGCCATCACCGAAGATGAAACCCATTTCTTCTCAGAACAAATGGGGGAGAAAAACAGCGCAGCAAAATCGGTCTACGATTCCGGTATTTCATTCCAAAGCTATGATATTTTAAAAGGCGACGCGACGACCAGACTGCTGTTTTATGCCGGCCCGGAATGGCTCAGCCGGGAACGACAGAAAAAATTAATTCAATTTCTCGAAAATGGGGGCACGGCTGTTTTTTTCAATACATTTCCGGATAGAGATGAAAAACAAAATCGAAATTCCGAACTTCCGTTTCAATCGGCGGATGGCTCAACACCGGCAAAGCATTTTCAACTCAAAATCGATGAACGCACAATCAATATTTTTGATTCGGTCTCATTTATCAGGCAGGCCAACGGAGAGCCGATTGTTGCCATCCAGCAAGAGGATGTCGGCTCCCAGCTCATTGCCGAAGAAAATGAATTCCATGAAAATCTCGAAGTCGGAAATCAATTCATTATCGGGTATATCCATAAAATGAAAGATGGGAATCTCATTTTTATTGGCTGCGCGCCAAATGCTGATATAATTCGTGCCCTTCACCGAAGGTTTTCCATCCCTGTTTACTGTTTATGCAAAACCGCGGACATTCATGCCGCCCTGTTTCAGCGGAATGAAAACAATTATTTCCTCATTGTCGTGAACAACGGGGAGGAATTCAAAAGCTCGAAAATTGAACTGAACTGTGCATTGTTCGCCGGAACAGCATGGCAAACTGAAGACCTGTTCAATTCTCGGATTGAAAAAATAAATTTCTCAAATGAACCGTCTATATATGTCGAACTGAATCGAAAGGACGGAACAATTTTGAAGCTGTCCCGTTTCATTTCATAATTTTGAATAATTCTAAACACTACTAAACCAGCACTCAAAGAACACAAAGGGAAATATATCTTTTTCTCTTGTTTTTCTTCGCGACCTCTGTGAACTGGTAATTCAATTTTTTAAAAGTAAACCCAAAGAGGAACGAATGAAAAAATACAGCCAAACGCTTAAAGTCCGATCGTACGAACTCGACGCCCAGGGACACGTGAACTATGCTGTTTATTTGAATTACCTGGAATACTGCCGCGTGGCTGTGATGGAGCAGATCGGATTGCCTTTTGAAGAATTCATCAAAAATGGAAAATTTGTTGTGATCGTTGAAGCCAATTTAAAATATTTAGCCCCGGCGTTTTTGGGCGATGAACTGGAAGTCACATTGGAGGGAATGGAGACCGGGCGAACCAGCATTAAATTCAACCAGGATATTTTCAACAAAAAAACCGGCAAAAAAATATTCGCGGCAGAATTAGCTGCGGTTTTCATCAATCCCGAAGGCAAGCCGGTGCCGATTGATGAGAAGTTTAAGCAGGTCTTTTTTTAGCCTGAATTATTCACAAATTTCAAACAATAGATATTTAACTTAATGTTAT
>CAZSBG010000056.1:0-38715 GCA_964605145.1 uncultured Cytophagia bacterium
AATAACATTAAGTTAAATATCTATTGTTTGAAATTTGTGAATAATTCAGGTTAAAGACCTGTTGAGAAAGAACCTGGTATCTGTTAAACTTTTCGGTTCAAAAATCAGGGGCGATTTTTCGGCCCATTCAGATATCGATATTCTGCTTGTAGTGAAAGAAAAAAACTACAGCCTGAGAGAACAAATTTATGATATTCTCCTGCAAATTGATTTGGAGTATGATCCAAAAATTTCACTAAAAATTTTCTCTGTCGATGAAATGGAAAAGAACAAACAGTTGGATAGCCCCTTTTTCGAGAACATCAAGCGAGAAGGAATTCAGTTATGAACGAATACCATCTCGATCTTGTCAAATATCGCCTTGAGAAAGCGCATTCGAAACTTCATTCCGCGCAGCTACTTTTTCAGGAGGAATTATTTGAAGATTCTCTGTCGCGCTCCTATTATGCTATGTTCACTGCGGCAAAAGCAATTCCTGCTCTGAAGAAATTAGATAGTCGAAAACATTCCGGCATCATATCGTTATTCAATCAGCATTTTGTGAAATCCAACATAGTCGACAAAAGTCCGGGACGAATTTTGATGAATTCCAAAGATTTCAGAGAAGAAAGTGATTATGGCGATTATGTGTCAATTTCAAAAGAAGACGCTCATGCGCAGTTTTCGAACGCTGAATTCTTCATATCAAACATCGAGCAAGCGATAGAGAATATTAAACAGTCAAACCACTAACTGCACAATAATTCATTTTCAATTATCAGCAATCATCATCACCCTTCCGTCCATGTCCGTCAACAAAACACGATGCCCATCCAGCGGCACAACGGTATTTACCAGCGCCACTCCCACGCGATGCTGCCACTTCACCTCGCCGGTTTTTGAATCCAGCGCAAAGACGAATCCATTCTTGGTTCCGAAAAACAGCAGGCCGTCCTTCTCCACCGGCATACACGGATCGATATCGTAACCATAGCCGCAATGACTCGCCCAGCGCAACTGAGGTTTCTCCGAAAGTGTAGAAAACGCCACAACCGTATCCTCCATGCATCGGGCGAACACGGTTTTTCCATCCTCGGAAATTCCAATCGACTCGCGCACTTTGTATCGATTTGTGCGCCACACGGTTTCGCCTGTTTCCGCATGGATTGCAGTCATGTAGCGGTCCGGGGCGACGATGAAAATCTTGTCGTCCGCAGCCACCGGCCAGCACGCAGCCGGGGAAACAAGTTTCCACGAATTCTTGTTCGACCATTTCCAGGCAAGGCTGCCATCGCTCATCTTCAACGCATACAAAAACGTGTCCCACGCGCCAAAGATGACAAGATCACGATACACCAGCGGCTTCGTTTCCACAAATTCTTCAATGCCGGAATACTCCCAAACCATTCCCCCTGTACCCAAATCAATGGAACGAAATCTTCCATCGCTACCGCCGATAAAAACACGATCAGAATCAATGACCGGCGCAGCAACGACCGGCGCTTCGGTTTTGAATTTCCAGTTCAATTCCCCGCTCTGTGCATCGAGGCAGTAAATATGGCTATCAGTTGAACCGAAAACGACTTTGCCATTGGAAATCGCAGGAGTCGAATACACGCTGTTCCCAGTCTGAAATCGCCAGCGGTCCGAGCCATCTTCCAGCGAAAGCCCGAACACGGTTCCTTCGCTGTTGCCGACGATTACGATTCCATCGGCCACTGCCGGCGATGAAGCAATCGTAAATTTGGTATCAAACAGCCATTTTACTTCCACTTGCGGGCATTGCCGGTTCACGGAAAAATCAGGACGTTCAAACCTGCCCGTGTCTTTTTCAACTGGTACGGGATGCAGCGGCACACTGTGCCAGGCCGGCAGCGTTTCCGCACCGGTGATGCGCTCCGCAAATCGCAAACTATCGGAGCCGATTCGGACGATATTGAAACCTCCCCGTTCTTCATTACGTCGAAGAGAGGACCGCCCCATCAGCCCGGCGATTCCCTCCAAATCGTAGCTTTTATTTCGATGGCCATGGCCAAATAACACCGCGACGGTATTATATTTTTTTACATGTTCCAGAAATTCGAACCAGTTATCGACTGAGGAATCTATAGGATAATGTGTAACAAAAATCAACGGCTGGTTTTTGTTTTTCAATTCCCCCAATTGGGAATCGAGCCAGCGCAGGTCTTCCGGGGAAAAGTGGCCGTCGGCCATGCGCATGATCGGGCCCTGGTGCATTCCGATGAATCGAATCCCCCGATACTCAAAATTGAATTTATCGTTGCCCCAAAGCTCCGGGAATTTCGTTGCGCCGGATTCTGACCATTTTGTATCGTGATTTCCGGGAATAATATGATACGGAATATCGAGGCTGTCCAAAATCGCTTTGGCCATTTCCAGAACATCGCCTTTGCCGGTCTCGGTGATATCGCCGGACACAACAACAAAATCGAGATTTTTCATCGAATTGATATCGCTCACTGCCAGGCTCAAATCGGCCCCGCCGGTCGTGGCGCCAACATGGACATCACTGAGCCATGCGAACTCAATCGTCGAATCCGAAGCGCAGGAAAAGATTAGCAGTGTAATAAAGATCAAACTAAAAATTTTTCGAAATTTTCTCATCTGCATTTTCTCATCTTTTTTGAAATTGTTTTAATTGAAAATTGATAATGGTGACCTAACTTTTCGGATTTTCAGCAATAAATTTTTCGACCTCAACCCGGATCGTTTCCAGCCTTTCGATGATGGGCAATTTTTGCGTGCACAGCGATTCGCATTGACCGCATTGGGTGCATTTGGTAAAATTTTCAATTTCAGGATGGATGCCCCAGTGCCATTTCAGACGGTCGATCATCTGCTTCGCATCGCCGCTGAGGAGATAATAATTGTATGCTTCCATCATTTTGGGAACCGGCACGCCCTCGGGACAGGAATCGCAGTAGCGGCAGCCGGTGCACATTTCGTTGTACGCTTCGCTGAGACTGCTGCGGATACCATTTATTTTTGCGGCAGTTATCGGCTGGAATCCATTTACCGCATCTATCGCCTCTTTCAATTGCTGCTGCGTGCTGAAGCCCACCAGGGCCACCGTAATGCGCGGATCGTTGATCAAAAACCGAAGCGCGCCTTCCACCACGGTTTCGTCCTCGCGGGTTTTCACAAAGCTGAACCGATCCCTGTGCTGGGGAATGGTTCCGCCGCCCAATGGATTCATCACCACAACGCCCTGGTTGAACGAATGCGCCGCATCGAGGCCGGCGTCGCGGTACGAGAAATTCATGGCTGAATAGCCCAGCAGCACGCCTTCGAACGGATAGTCGCTGAGCATGGTTGACGTATCTTCTCCTGTCAAATGGGTTGACACACAAATATGTTTGATCAGCCCTTCATTCTTCATTCGTTCGCATTCCCTCATGATTCCGTTTGCTTTTCGGCGAAGATAGGAATCCAGCGTAAGAATGCACCACACATGAAAAAAATCGATATATTCCAGATCCATCCGTTTCAGCGAAAATTCCAACTCTTCCCGAAGCTTCGCCGGATCTTCGTGAGCCGACTTGGTTGATACATAAAATGGCTTTTCTTTCCGCGTTTTCTTCATTTCCTTCAACGCTACACCAAACAGGTCTTCGGACTTGCCATATCCCGGCGCCGTGTCAAAATAATTTATTCCGCTATCATACGCAGCTTTCACCAATGATGCGCACGCGTCCACATCTTTCTGGTTTTCGAACCGCATGCCGCCAAATCCGATTGTCGATAATTTAATACCGGTTTTTCCATAGGTTTTATAAATCATTTTTCTCCTAAATATAATTCATTCATTTTATTTTCCAAGATACAAGTCACGCCCTTTCACCAGCGCTTCCATTTTTCGGTCGGCCACCGAGCGTTTCAGCATCCAGAATCCACAGTCCGGATGAACCCAGCCAATGCGTCCTTTGCCCAGCTTTTTCTCGGCGTGTTCGATTCTGGCGGCCACTTCATCCGGGGTTTCCACATGATTCACTTTCACATCGATCACCCCAATGCCGAGTGTAATGCGGGAATCGATTTCCTTGAGCGCTTCCAGATCATCTTCCGGGCGATGGGCCAATTCCAGCACAAGATGGTCGGCGCGGAGCGAATTCAAAAAATCGATCAACTGCTTCCAGTTCCCGCTCTGAATGGTCTGGCCGCCGTAATTACCGAAGCAGAAATGAACCGCCTTCTCGCCTTTGATCGCATCCAGCAGTTTGTTGATCCCCTTGGCTGCCAACGGACCATCGGCCGGATTCCCGGTGATGTTCGCCTCATCCACCTGCACGCAATCGCTATCCAGCTCTGCAACCTGCTCGGCCAACACTTCAGCCAAACGCATGTTGAGCGCCTCAAAATCACCGTAAAATTTATCCAGCAGGGTTCGCGCTAACATGTACGGGCTGGTCACCGTAAATTTGATGTGTTTCCCGGCAATGCCCATAGTTCGCTGGCAATCGCCGAACAGGTTCAGGCTGCCCTCATCGATTTCCGCTTCCACGACCCCGGCCGGTTTTGCACGAAATCCCATCTGCCTCACATTGGAAAATTCAATCCAGTCCCTGCGCCCTATATCGCTGCGAATGCCTTTCAGCGGTCGAATGAAATAATCGATCATCCCGTTGGTTTCCGGGTGATTCACATCGAACCGGGACAATTCGCCGTCCGTGGGCAAGTCAATGCCGGCCTGGCGCTGAATATCAATCACCACCCGCGTCGCATCGATCACTGCCTGTTCGCTTGGCAGCGCAGCCAGCCAATCCGGAACCGGGTACGAACCCACCGTCGTCGTCAAAATTTTATGCGTCGGCATACCAACACCTCCTCATTTTTTTCAAACGGTTCAGCCTCGAAGACTCAAAAACGCGAAGTTATCTTTCTATTTTAGTTTATATCATCTAAATAGGCATCCATGCCCCATATTTTTTCTCATCTGATATAAACAATCCCGATGATAAAATCAAGCTTTTTTTAAAGTTGAATAATACGACATAGTCAGATTAAAAAATGTCTCGAAAAACAAGGCAGTATTTCATAATCATTGTTATTCCCGTACCACAGGCATTCCCTTCGGTCACATACCTGTGGTACGGGAATGACAACAGTAGGGAAATATTGCCTTTCATTTTGAATCCATTTTTAATTTGACTATGTAGTACTAAGAAAGTTTGAAAATTGAATTTTTAGATTTGGAATTTATTTGGCATTTGAATTTTGTTTTTTGTAATTTTCTACAAATAACAAAAAAATGCAGGACGCGAACAACCAACAGCAATTTCACCAAAAGATCAACCAATCTCCTTCGCTTTCACCGCTGCGCCAATCGCCCCGTTCACCTGGGCATAAACCGAAACCTGAATTTTCTCCCCGATCTTTCGCTCCAGCACCTGAACCACCCCGCCATTTTTCGCTACGCCGCCGGTCATCATGACCGGCGCGGAAATGCCGATTCGTTTCGCCATTGACATCACTCGCGATGCTACAGAATCGTGGATTCCTGCGATGATGTTCTCGCGCGACGCCCCTTTGGAGATGAGCGAAATGATTTCCGACTCCGCGAACACCGTACACGTGCTGCTGATTTTCGACGGCGCTTCAGCCCGCGCGGAAAATCCACCAAAATCATTCAGGTTCACTTCCAGCGCGCGCGCCATCACTTCGAGGAATCGCCCGGTGCCGGCCGCGCATTTATCGTTCATGGCAAAATCTTTCACATTGCCGTTCGCGTCCAGCGAAATAACCTTGCTGTCCTGACCGCCCACATCGATGATCGTTTTGATTTTCGAATTGAGGAACCGCGCCCCGGCTGCATGACAGGTAATTTCCGTGACGGCTTTTTGCGCAAAAGCCACACTGTTTCTCCCATACCCGGTCGCGACGATGTTTTTGATGTCCGCGTCATCGATTCCGAGTTCATCCAGCAATTCGCGAAATACTTTTCTCCCGGCTTCTTCTGCGTTGTACCCGGTGAAAATCACTTTTGTGCCCGATATTTTCCCGTCGCAGAGAATAGCCGCCTTTGTTGTAATGGAGCCGATATCGATGCCTCCAAATTTTGAACTGTCTTTCCGTCGCTGTGAAATCATTTGAAAGTCTCCATAAACGCGTCGATGCGGGTTTCGATCTGGCTCTCGCTGAAGCTTCGCTCGTCCACCATGTCCGCTTCAAGGATGAGCGTGGGCAGGTTCAGCTCCGTAGAAATGAGCTTCTGCAAATCGTATTGGCCAAACGAATACGGCTTGCAGCTTCGATTGGAATGCATGATGATGCCGTCCACATCGTATTTTTTCGTCATGGCCGCGATTTTCCGGAACATCTGATCGATGGACACATTGAGATGCACGCTGGAGTAGGCCAAAGCCATGGAATCCAGCAGATTGTCCTCATCCAGCAAATGCACCACGCCACTCCACGCAGAGGTGTAGGTGTCGGCAACCAGGCAGGCGTTGTGGGCGGAAATTTTTTCGGACAGCCAGCGCACGCGGTACCAGATGGGAAGATTATCCCACAAAAAACGGTATTTTTCATCAGGCACCATGCTGACGCCATCGGCCACACGCTGTTTCATTTCAGCCAAAAGCTGCTCGTAATAATCGACCACAGTTTGTGTGCCGCGCAGCGTAACGATGAGCGCCAGGTGAAAGAACGCATCGAACGCGGTCATGGGCGCCGGCTTGTTGGCCGGGCAATCGAGAATTTGCTGCCACAGTTTCTGCGCGCGAATGGCAAGCAAGCCCACTTCCTGCATGCGATCCATGTTCATTTGTTTCTTGCACACTGTTTCCAAGAACTGGATATATTCCTGCATCTGCCGCTGGACATAGGTTTTGGCTTCGGCTGAAAATTCCGTGTGGATGAACGGCGTATCAAAAATGAATAAGGGCACTTTGTATTTTCGCGCCTGAATTTCGTACCATTTGAGAACTGTGCCGCAGATGTTATTGCAGCACACAAGGAAATCCGGTTTGGGCAGCCCGCCGATAGGCCCACCTTTTGTGGCAGAACTGCCAATATCCGAGCGGACGTAGGAGCACACGTCCCGCGAATAGCCCATCTCCTCGGAAATCTGGCACAGGTCCACGCCCATTTTGCTGGCGCCAATCATGGCGCCGTGATTCTCCGGATACACCGGAATCACGTCCATGGCGATGAGCGGCTCCACCGGCCCGCCGCTGGTAATCCACGCTACCTTTTTTCTGAAATACCTCGCTGTCTTCGCCCGCCAGTAATACTTTTTCATGATTTTTTTCATTTGAGCGACGGACTTGATTTTTCGTTTTTCTTTTTCCGGATCGATGGGTTTTCGTTTGGGGGTCATTCACTCTCCATTGTAAATAGCTGATTGAACGCAGATTTTACTGATTTGACGGATTAAAAAAATTTATTTCTTTTGTAATAGGCTATTATAGCCCTGATCGCCTCCTAATTTCTTGACTGGTATATTTCTCATTATTGATTTTAAAATCCGTCAAAATCTGTGTAATCCGCGTCATCCGCGTTGCCTTTCCTTTTACAATATTACACCAATCCCCTACCCCATCTCCATAAACGCTTCCAGCCGTGTCCGCACCTGCCCGTCTGAAGGGAGCTGTTGTTCTATTTCAAGATGAAGGCTGGGAATCCCGGCGTTGTCCAGGTATTCCTTGAGGTAAGGATAGTCGAATGCATGGGGATCGCAGAATTTGAGGAGAAGAAAAATCACGCCGTCCGCGCGATGATTCCGAACCAGGCTCACCAGGTTTTCCCCGCGCGACGTCAGGTTTGTGTGTTTCGCCGGGCAAATGATTCGGGTCGAATAACGCTCCGCAATGGCGGACACCGGCGTGTTATCCTCCTGAATTTGGCCATCGAAATAGCGGGACCCGGTGCACAATTCATCCCAGACAACATGGCCGCCGGCCGCTTCGATAATTTCATGAATATTCGGGAAAATGCAGACTCCGCCGGCTAACAACACTCGCTTGCCCCGCCGCGTCGAAGCGGCCGAATCACTTCGCTTCAATTCTTCCACAAGATCAGTGAGATGTTTGGCCAATTCTTCGCGATCCATCACCATGGCCGATTTCATGATGGCATACACATCGCCACCGGAAATTAACGCGGGATTTACACTGCGCAGCTTGTATATTTCGATTAACAATCCCCGAATCCTGTTGTAAACGGCAACGGCTTCTTTCAGCTTCTGATCCGAGATGCCTCGGCCAATACCGCTCCCCAAATCGTTTCGGAATTTTTTGAACACATCGACCACATAATCCTTCGCGCTCTGTGAATTGAGCTTGACCGGCAGCACAGCATCGAAATGAAGGGCAAAGCCGGCATTTAATCGCCAGATATCGGACAGCCGCTGGATGGTGTCGCAGGTGTGCGGAAACACGGCGCCATCGAGGAATGCAAGCTTCCCAATGAGCGCCTCTTCCAGTCCGCCTTTGGCCAATGAACAGCAATACGCCTGAAGAAACGCGTCTGCTTCGGAAATATGTCCGGTCGTGCCAAAAATTCTGAATGGCAGCGCCCCGGCAGCAAATATCAATTCTTCAGGCGCGTATGTGCAAAAATAACCGATGACTTCTTTGCCGGTTCTCTTTTTCCACTCTGTTGCATATCCGTGAGGATCGTTTGCTACATGATGAAAAATCGTGGTGTCAACCATAAAAAAATCCTAATCGTACATCTCTTCAATAATATCCGCGTACTTATTCATGATAACTTTACGTTTCACTTTGAGTGTCGGTGTGATTTCATCGTCCTCAACAGTGAATTCTTTGGGAAGCATCGTAAATTTCTTTAACTGCTCAAACCTGGCCAGGTTTTCAGTGACCTTCTGAATACTCTCGTTGACAACATTGTAAATCACATCATTTTTGAGGAGTTCTTCTCTCGACGAAAATGTCACGCCTTTTTCCGCGGCGACTTTTTCCAGCGCCTCAAATTTGGGCACAATGAGCGCAGTGAGGAAATTTCGTTTGTCGCCAATCACCATGGACTGCTCGATATACGGGCTTGTGATGAGAAGATTTTCGATGGTGGCCGGGGTGACATTCTTCCCGCCTGATGTGACCAGGATATTCTTTTTCCGATCCGTGATGTACAAAAAACCGTCCTCATCCAGAATGCCGATATCACCTGTATGGAGCCAGCCGTCCTTGTCAATGGATTCTGCAGTGGCTTCCGGTTTTTTGTAGTATCCTTTCATCACATGCGGTCCTCTTGTAAGCACTTCGCCGTCATCGGCAATTTTCACTTCCGCGCCGGGAATTGCAGGGCCAACCGCGCCAAAGCGAAATTTTTGCTCGTGATTCACCGCAATCACCGGCGAAGTTTCGGTCAGGCCATAACCTTCCAGTATGAGGATGCCGGCTTTATAGAAAAATTCAGCAATCTCTTTGGAAAGCGGAGCGCCGCCGGACACGAAGAAACGCAGCCTCCCGCCAACTCGTTCGTGCAGCTTGCTGTACACCAGTTTGTGCGCCAGGTTATGTTTGAATTTCAAGCCGCCGGACACTTTGCCTTTGGCGCTGGCTTCGACATATTTTTCACCCACGCCGATAGCCCACCAGAATATTTTCTTTTTCAGGGGCGAACCGGCTTCCGCGTTTTCAATGACCCGCGCGTAAATTTTTTCAAACAGACGGGGCACACTTGTCATAAGCGTTGGTTTCACTTCGCCAAGATTGTCAGCCACTGTTTCCACGTTTTCCGCGTAGGCGATGGTTGCACCGGCAGTAATGGCCAGGTACTGCCCGGCCATTCGCTCGAAAGAATGGCACAGCGGCAGAAATGACAGCAGTGAATCGGTTTCGTCCACGCGAATAACGGACAACGCAGCCAACACATTGGACAGAATATTATTATGCGTGAGCATTACACCTTTGGGCGCGCCGGTGGTGCCCGAAGTATAGATGATTCCACATAAATCATCCGGCTCCACCTTTTGAACAGCGTCATCGAAATAAGTCGGATTATCTTTGGCAAATACCTTCCCCATTTCAGACACCGCATCAAACTTGATGAGAAAATCTTTATCCAGGGCGCCATCGTCCATGTAAATGATTTTTTTCAAATCCGGCAGATTATCGAAAATCTCCAGTATCTTTTCTAACAAATCCGAACTGGAAACGATGATCATTTGGCTTTCCGAATCTTTGAGAATGTACTCAATCTGTTCGGTTGTAATGGTGGGATAAAGCGGCACATTCGTCGCCCCGATGGAAAGAATTCCCAAATCAGAGATTGGCCATTCCGGTCGGTTTTCGGACATCATTGCCACATTATCTCCGTGTTTTATCCCTAAAGAAGCCAGTCCCAACGCAAAGTTTTTGACGCGTTCTCCAAACTCGGCATAGGAAAAACCCTGATAAGTTCCCTCAATTTTCTGCATCAGCGATGTTTTTTCACCGTGCTTTTTGACGACCTGCTGAAACATGTCGACTAAACTTTTTGCCTCCATTAACTCCTCCTGAAATAATAAATAGATTGCTATGAAAGAACATTCTTCATTTATTAAAAATAACGGAACAACCATCATGCTTTAAAATGGCTGTTCCATGTTTTTTTTAAATTTCGCTATTGAGACTCAGACCTACTTTTCCTTTTCTTGTTTCTCCCAGGCTTTAATGCCTTCGGTCATCCATTTTGGCGCAGGCGCACCCCTGAGATGATGGTCAAAAAACTCCGCCATACGTATCGTCCAGTCTTTCTGATTGACTCGCTTTCGCAAACCATGACCTTCACCATTGTAGTTGAACATATAGGCCTCTTTCCCCAAACGACGAAGCGCCATGATGTACTCAATTCCCTGATACCAGGGCACTGCGCCATCTTCATCGTTGTGCATCATCAGAATTGGTGTCTGGACTTTGTCCGCCCAGAACACTGGAGAATTTTCGATGTACCGCAACGGGACCTCCCAGAGGCTGCCGCCAAGTCGGCTTTGTGTTCTTTCGTATTGAAATTGTCGAACCATGCCGGATCCCCAGCGAATGCCGCCATAGGCGCTGGTCATGTTGGACACCGGCGCGCCGGCCTCCACGGCCGCGAAAATATTGGTCTGGGTAATCATGTACGCAATCTGGTACCCGCCCCAGGAATGCCCCTGAATTCCTATGGACTTCTCATCGATGTAGCCCTCGTTGATAAGAATTTGAATACCCGGCAACACACATTTCAACGCATCTTTTCCTGGATAACCGGTATGATATTCAATGTCCGGCATCCAGATGATGTAGCCATTACTGACGTAGTAAGATGGATTGATGGACGAACCGGGAGACGGATTGCGGAACCGATGCATCATGGAATGCAGGGTTTCATAGATATACACCATCAGCGGATATTTCTTCGACGCATCAAAATTCTCCGGTTTAATGAGAATGCCCTTGAGTGGCTTGCCATCCGAACTGTTGAAATCTCTCAACTCTGCTTTTCCCCAGGTAAAAGATTCCGTTTGTTTTCCAAGATTCGTGATTTTTTCAGGCGCACTCAAGTCCATATCAGACACCCACACATCCGGGTATTCATCGAAACTGGAGCGGGTGAACATGAGTTTTTCTGCGTTTTTTGCCTTGTAAATACGGCGGCCAAAGCTTTTTGAAGCTATCAGCAATTGTTCCGGTTCGGCAGTACCTTTCACTTGATCGCGGAAAAAGCCGGAGCCCATAGTCTCTGCGTTTGTTGTAGAAAGCAGCAAATCCTGGGATGGATCGATTGTGATCTCATCCGGATCCAGCCGCGTATAGCGAAATGACAGATCATTTTTTCGGCCAAATCCTTCGGTGATCATTCTCGCCTTTGAGCCATCCGGGCTGATTTCCCAAATGTCGTACCTGTCGTAGATCAGAATGGATTTATCATCGTCGGTCCAGCCGGCAGTGCCATAACTCCGGGGGGGATTGGGCGTATCCCAATCTTCCAAATCGAATTGCACACTCAGTTTCCCGGTTACATTTTTGGTCGTTTTATTTTTGATATCATATACGAACCAGTTTTTGTCCACATACCAGTACATATATTTGCTATTCGGAGAAATTCTGGCGCCACCGTAATTATCTTTCTTGACCAGCGTGCGCTCCCCGCTTTTCGGATCGATCACGTAAAAATCGTTGAATGTGCCATAGTATGAAACCCGCTTCGTATAGGGCCAGGGATTCACGGCATAGGCTATCTTTCCATCGCGGGCGAGACGCACATCCGGCAATTTTTCATCCGCTAATTTCACAAACTGACTTTTATCTATGAAATATACAGATTCCCAGGTATTTTCACGGACTTCCTTTGCCATCTTTTTTTGCTGAGGCTGAGGATATGGATCGTTCCAGTGCCACAAATCAAATTTTGCTTTCTTTTCTTCATCGTCGTCCTCGTCCTCTTTTTCAGGTTTCGGAATTTCCTTTATCCCGAACATGACCACGTTTCCGTCGTCGCTGAACGTGATTTCCGATTTATCGCTCACAGCCATGCTGTCCGGGAAGTTTTTCGTGCTTTTGTGCGACACCCACAATTCTGCGCTTGTACTCCCGACTTTCCATCCGTAAAGATTGAATGTCGGTTCATCAGCCTCGCGATCGTCGCGATCTGTGACAAAGGCCAATCGGTTTTCTTCCTTGTCGAATTGCCAGCGCTTATAATCTCCTTTGCCGGTCATCAAAGCATGGGTCGCGCCATTAGATGGCTCGAACGAATACAGCCCATCGGATTCCGGCTTTTCCTTGCTGGAAACGATGTAAAGCAGGTATTTTCCGCTTTTGGTGAAGCGGCATTCCAGCGCCGATTCGACTTCGGTTTTTGTTGTATCACTCAACGATTGCAGGACGAGCTTTGTGCCATACTTCTTCTTTTTCTCCTTTTCTTTCTCTTTCTTCTCCTTTTCTTCCTCGGCTTTTGCTTTTTCCTTTTTCACTTCTTTGGTTTCTTCAGTTTTCTTTTCCTCCTTCTCCTCTTCCTCACCTTTTTCATCTTTCTTTTTATCCTTTTTGGCCGGCTCTTCTTTTAAATATGCCACCCACCCGGAAGCTTCTGCCGGCAGTTCGAAACTTTTCACGCTATCCACCACAACCACAGCGCCGTCCCCAAGATTCATAATGCCAAGCTTTTTTTTGCCTTTATCATTATTTCCTTTTTTATTTTCTTTTTTGGACTTTTTGGCGGTGTCGATTTCCGCTTTTGTCGGGGAAATCATAAAAACCACATGACTTGCATTATAAGTGAATTCAGCCCGTGCTGCGCGTTCTGCATTGGTGCCCTCGCCGCTATAGCCGATAACCTGGCGAAACTCCCGTCCATCCGCCACATTTTTCACGACAAGAACTGCATCACCATCCTGTGGCGTTTCCAGGAAAAGAATCCATTTTCCATCCGCAGAAATTTCCATCGAGACAATGGATTTCCAGGAATCGTAATCATCGTGAGTTAGCGAGCGTTTCTGTTGAGGATCACTTAACGCGGGATTGGTTATCAAACAAAAAGTGAGAATTAATAATAGCAGAGTAAAACCGTTGGTACGGGAAAATCTAACCATTGCACCTCCTGAAACGTTTTACAGATTTTTTAAAATTTAATCATTATATAATAGTAACATTTTTATTCACTTTTGCAAGTAAAAATTAATTGATTAGAACATTCAGAATTCATTTTTCAATCTCACCACGCAATCCCGTAATCCTCACCGTAATTGCTGGCGCCGCCCCAGAACGAACCGTGCTCCCAATCGAAATAAATGGCAGTCATGGGACCTGATGTTTTTTCCCTGAATCGTAAATCGTAGCCCATTTTGGCCAATTCATCCCTCACCCAGGACGGCACGTCGCTTCGGAGCGTCAACCTTCCCGGATTGGATTCGTGCTTGCCAAATGAACTCTGCATCTGGTAGCTGACGATGTTCGGCGCCTCGCACGCTTCCTGCACGTTCATGCCAAATTCCACCACATCTAAGAAAAATTGCAGGCAATTCTGATCCTGTGTGTCGCCTCCCTGAATGGAGAAAGAGAGAAGCGGTTTGCTATCTTTCAACGCCAGACTCGGCGTGAGCGTGGCGCGTGGCCGCTTGCCCGGGGCAACCACGTTGAACGGATTCTGCGCTTTATCCAGCACAAAGCTCTGCATGCGCTGGCTCATGCCGATGCCGGTGTTGCCGGCAATGCAGGCAGGAATCCAGCCGCCGCTCGGCGTGACCGATACCACCCATCCGGCCTTGTCCGCCGCCTGAATGGATGTGGTGCCGCTAAAGAATGTTGCCTCATGTGCATCGAATTCTGCGGCGCTCATTTTTTTCGAACGATCCGTGTCAGTATTTTTCCACTTTTTGAGTAAATCCAAAAACGGATTTTTCTTTCCTTCGAATGGATAGGGATCGCCCGGCTTCACGGTTTTATCATTCTTCTCCCAATTGATTTGTTTGAATCGCTCCTTTGCATATTCTTTGGAGAGCAGCCCTTTTATCGGTTCCTCTGGCGGGAAGTAAGGATCGCCATAGTAAAAATCACGATCCGCATACGCGAGATTCATGGTCTGATACAGGGTGTGAATGTAACGTGCACTATTGAGTCCCATGGATTTTACATCCACATTTTCCAGAATATTGAGCATTTGCAGCAACACTGGTCCCTGCACCCAACTTGTCAGCTTGTATACCTCGATGCCTTTGTACGTTGTTTTCACCGGCTCTTCCAAATAATATTTCCAGTTGGCCAAATCATCTTTGGTGATGAGTCCGCCCTGCTCCCGGCATCCGCGGGCGAATTCCTCGGCGATGTCGCCGCGATAGAAGCGATCGTACGCCGTGTAAATGGCTTCCTTGCGGCTTTTCCCTTTGGACAAGGCTTCCTGTTCGGCATCCACCAATTTCTGCAGCGTGTTCAACAAATCCGGTTGTTTAAAAATTTCTCCGGGATTTGGCGCCTCGTGCTCCGCGCCGAGATTGGGCAGCAGCAGCTTCTTTGAATACGGCCATTCCTTGATCCGCTTTTTATTCCGCTCGATGCTGCGCGTGAGTTCTTCCTCCATGGGATAGCCTTCGGCCATTTCCATTGCCGGGGCCAACACCTGTTTCAGACTCAACGTACCGAATTCCGCCAGCATCACCATCAATCCACCGGGATTGCCGGGCGTGACCGCAGCCAGGGGGCCGTACTGCGGCGGGTAATCTGCTTGAGGATATTTCTTCCTGAAAAACTCAGGCGTGGCGCCGGTGGGAGCAACACCCAGTGCGTTCACCCCAATCACTTTTTTTGTGTGAGGATTGTAAATGAGCGCCTGGGTTTCGCCACCCCAGCTAATGACATCGAACATGGTGCACGTGGCAGCGAGCATGGCGCAGGCTGCATCCACAGCATTGCCGCCCTCGATGAAAATGCGCGCCCCGGCCGTGGCCGCCAGCGGTTTGCCGGTAATCGCCACCCAGTGTTTGCCGTGCAGCACCGGTTTTTCGGCTGCGGTGAGAACAGTCGCGGTAATCATTAAAAAAATGATTAATAAATACAAATCAAATTTATTTTTTTGAAATAGCATATTCTCTCCCTTATTTTTGATAAACTGACATGCTAACGACTAAGAAAAAAATTTTCCCACGAAACACACTAACCTGGATTATTCATTATAATGCATTAAGGAATCCAGATAGCCTGAATGGTGCTTAATTCCGAATTCATTATATCTAACTTTGTTAAATTTCATATATCTGATTAATTTTATTCATAACATTAAGTTAAATATCTATTGTTTGAAATTTGTGAATAATTCAGGCTAAATACACAAAAGATTCATTCTTTAAATTCTTAATATTTGAAAAGCAACTTAGTACGATAATTCTTCTAATCTTTGTGTTTAATTTTTGAGGAAATTTCAATTAAAATAGTGTTTATGTTTTAGAATTTATATCTTAAGAAAAATCCGGATAATCTGTGTCATCAGCATCCTACTTTTAAAATGAAATCGAGGTACCTAACTTTGAAACCGTTTAAGCTGAATTGATAGCTCCTTTAGAATCCTCTCAGGCCAAACTTTTTCCAATTGGATTTTATCGCATTCATTGAACCGGGCCATATCCCACAACTTCGCGCTCAATGCCGGCAGGCATGTGTCGAACATGGCGAAGTCTGGCTCGAACACCAGATTATTGATGACCAGCGTGCTGGTCTTTCGATCCGCCTTGGGATCGAATCGCCCGACAAATTCCGTTCCCCACAGAATGGGCATCACGTAATAGCCGAACTTGCGCTTTGCGGCCGGCATGTAACATTCCATTGTATAATCAAAATCGAACAGCATCTTCAACCGCTCGCGCTGGATGATGAGATTGTCGAACGGTGAAAGGAGATGAATTGACTGAGCATCGTTTTCCTGCGACGATACTTTTTCCAGGACATTGGAGAATCCAAAATAGGGCGATTTACTTTCATTCCCAATTTCGAATTGGACGACCTCCCCGGTTTCAACCAAATTTTTGAGTATTTGTGATATCACTTTTTTATCCGATGACGAAAAATGCCCGTCCCTCGCCGACTCCGCCTGCATGAAAAGCCGAATATTTTTTTCACTTGCGAGGCCCAATGCCTGCAGCGCGGTTCGCACGAAAAACTGCCCTGATTCTTCTTCCGATGGGAAACGGGTATCGATATTTTCCGGCAGAACGCGCTCGGTTAAATCGTAGACTTTGATGAAATTATTCCGCGCGGAAATCATCACATCGCCGCGCCAGAGCAGGTACTCGAACGCTGTTTTGATGGCGTCCCGCTCCTTTTTGTCGTTCGGGTCATCCGCCGGGAATTCTGCAGATTTCATGGCGCCTTCGGCCCGAAGTCTCCCCAAAACCGGCTCCAGTTTTGTTTTGCACCGTTCCAGCATGTGCTTTCCCCACGGCGTGGTCGGAGTTTCAAAATTGCGCATCTTGGGGAGAAAGTAGCGGTAGTTCTCCATGGGAATGTAAGAATTGGCATGCCCCCAATACTCGAAAATACGGCGATCGACAGCCAGCAATTCATGGAGATGATCAGGGCGATACCCGGGCACGCGCGTCCACAACACGTGATGATGCGTCCGCTGCACCACCTGCAGGGGATCGATTTGCACGTAACCCAAATGTTTGATCGCCATCTCGACGCCGACCTTAGCTTCCGGCAATGCGGTACGGCCATCCGGCAGTTGTGCGTTGAGGGCGATTTTTCGGGCGAGCTCGGGAGATATTTTTTCTTTCATGCGAAGGCCTCATGTCTGCATTCGGATATGGTAAAACCGCTCCCACGAAGACCGTGGGAGCGAGGAACCTGGATACACAGCAAACATTCTCGTTCCGACGCTCAGGCGTTGGAACGAGTAATCCACTCACTTTCACGGTTCGACTCCGCTCACCGTGACAGAAGTTTGGTCAGCCTGAGCGGAGTCGAAGGCTGATTGGTCTTATCATTCCGATTAATAATACATCGCATTGAACAGCAGCTTCATCGTTGCGAAAGCCTGGGCGCGGTTGTGCACGTTGAAACCAAACAGCACCACTTTGCCCTTTCCGTACGGAACTTCCAGGATGGTTGGTTTGCTTCGGATGAGTTGCTCTCCCAAAATCCAGCCGCTGACAAGCAGGGAATCGTCCGGGAATTTCGCCACCTCCACCGGCTTGATGGGAATATATTTGGGCGAGACTTCTTTTTTGGGCGCCGGCTTCTTGTCCTTTTGAGGCGCTTTGTCATTTGGCTTCTGCGCCCTCTTCGCTGAATCCGAAATCGTTTCGAACACATAGCCGCGGCCGAAATAGGCGTAGCCGTTATCTTCCAAACCATAGGCTAACGGATGATCCGTTTTGTACGTCATTTTTAAAATCGAGCCGGGATTGCTGAAGCTGTCCGGCTTGACTTTGGCCAATACATTTTTCAATGGAAAATAAAAATGTTTTATGGCGAGATCACTCGATGCTTCATTGCACACCAGCGTGCCACCGGCTTTGACAAATTTTTTTAGATTATCCACCCCATCCAAACCGATACCGCCTGCGTAATTGGGCGGGACGGTCCCCTTTTTATGCCCGTCGATGATGGAGCGGGTCCATTGGTCCGGCAGCACAATCACGTCGTAGCGTTTATTGAGGTCGCCAGCCTTCACATCCGCATTGGTCAGCGAATCGAACGGGAACGCGAACTGCTCAAAAATCCACGCTAACCAGCCGAAATCCATGCTGGCAGTCCAGGATCGGTACAGGGCAATTCTCGGTCGATTCAGTTTTGTCGTTGCAACCTTCGCATCCCCCCGATGCCCCACTGTTTTGGCATCGATCAATATTTGATTCAAATCTAACTGCTTCACGCGTTTCGCTTCAACCAAAAAACTACCGGCAGGGAACGATTTGCCAGCCGCAGTAAATTTTTCAGTCGCGCGTTTTATCTTGCCGCCGTCGTTCAAAATTTTGTTCACCGCGATGTAGCTGCCGTTATCGGCTGATGACAGGATAATGTCATTGCCGCTTCCGCTTTCCATTCCACTCGCCGAAACTGCATCGGTAATTCGCTTTTTCCGTACATCCAGCGGCGCAGTGATTTCAGAAAAATCCACGCCCATCTGCACGGGAAGCGTCCAGCCTGCGCCATCGTAGGCTGAAATTGGTTCGCGACTGATTTTGGCTGAACCGACCACACCCTGCCACAGGTGCTTGTATTTTCGCAGATCCGGATAGTCCTGCTTTTCGAACAAATTTTTCACAAAAAGTCCGAACGCCTGACTGGTGGGGATAATGTACGAACCTTCGGCGTATCGAATCCCGTTGTGCACAAATCCGGTTTCCGCCTGAAAAACATCGATGCCGGTGATGATCAATTTATCGATGAGATTGTCAGCCGAATACGGATCGCGCTGGTCGGCCGGGACAATCCAGCCGTACGGCGGCTCGCCGGCAAACCGATCGATGACATCCTTTCCAATGCGCCATTTATCGAACAGCAAGTCGAAGCGATACTTGGCCGCAGTTTCCAGCACAGCCATGCAGGCAGTCCAGTTGTATTCCACGGCGTCGCCGATGCGCCACCAGCCGCCGAGCCAGGGACTGGGATAAAAAACGCCCTTGGTCAAATCCTGGTGCTCGCGGGGGAAATCGCGCAGGTGATAAAACTGGGGCGTGGCATAGCGGTAAAGCTGGGTTTCCGTGAGAATGGACACCGTGTTATGGCCGTCCACCACCTGGGTGGCATAGCCAGGGTACCACGTATCGAAATGAACGCGGGAGATGGCGCCTGGCTGGTCCGCTTCATCGAACGCCTTGCCCATGGCCGCGCCGATCAAATTCTTCCAGCGAATGATAATGGGATGGATATTGGGATTTGTCGGCTCGGCATCCGGCGGAATCCAGATTCGCGCCGGGAATGGCGCGGTCTGGTGCTGATTGTACAGAATATGCGGGAACCACTCCCGGGATGTGGCAATGTTCATATTCTTCGTTTCGATCAAATTGGAAACAAACGAATCGCGGTTGTTGTCGTGCCCGGCGTATTTGTGATAGAGCCAGGGAATGGGACTGACTTCGTACGGCGTGCCCACATTCGGCATATACCAGTCCGAAACAATGGTCATACCATCCGGGTTGGCAAAGACGATGAGCGCGATGACGTTTTCGCGAATAAATTTGGTGCGGGCGTCATCCATCGTCACCAGATCATAGGCCAACTGCGGGAGTAATTGCGCCGGCGCAACTTCGGTGCCATGAAGCCCGCCATCGATCCACACAATTGCTTTGCCTTCCTCTGACAATTCAATCGCATCAGCTTCGGACACGCCCCGGGCCAGGCTCAGTTTTTTATTCAATTCCTTAAAATGTTCGAGCCGGGCCAAATTTTCTGCAGAAGAAATCACGCCGTATTTCATGCGCCGACCTTCGGACGTGGCCCCCATGTCCAGCACAATCATCCGATCGGTCTGTCCTGCAAGCAATTCGAAATAGCCAATGGCTTGCTCGTATGTCATCAACTGAAAATCCGCCCCGGGCTTGAAACCCAAATATTTTTCAGGCGAAACAAACTGTGCCAGGGCGCTTGTTGTTTGAAATAAAAGGAGAAACAGCCCCAGGGCCACAACTCCCCATGTTGTATATTTTTTCAAAACCATGTTTCCTCCAGGGTGGTGTCGGGTGATTATTTGATTGTCCACAATGATGGATTAATTCGTAAAATATTTTGGCTGGGGTAACAGAGTGCCAGGTAAAGATAGAGACAAAGGTAAAGAAATATGGGCAATGAACAATTCTCAAATCTTAATCTTAATCATAATCTTAATCTAATCATAATCGCAATCAAAATCTTTCTCTCTATCTCGACCTCTATCTTTACCTGTTCTTCAACCTCAGAATTCCACCAGCCCGGCGAGCTTCAAAATTTCAAAATAATTGAGCACACTTTCCAGGTTGGATTCGTCTTCGTACTGAATATCCAGCAAATATTTGATATCGAGCATGCTGTTCTTGCCATTGATGAGCGCCTGCAATTCCCGCGTGCTGGCAATGTCGCGCCAGCCGTAGGGATATTTGTCCTGCTCTTCTTCCGGAATTTCATTGATGAAATCCCGCGTCGCGCCATATCCTTTGGATTTGACTTTCGTCGTTTGTTTCGGAATTATTTTCGAAGCTTTGTTCTCAAGTTCACTCTGTTGAACTTCGGCCAATCTGGCATTCAATTGTCTCGCCTTCTCTTCCGCACAAACCTTGAGCGCAGTCAATTGGGCGTTTCCAACCGAAGCAATGGCGGATTTGAACCGGGTCAGGGTATAATTAAGTAATTTTTTATCACTGGAAAGTTCGGCAACCGATTCCAGCGTCGAATATTCATTTTTCACAGCCGCGTTTATCAGAAATTTTCCCATGTAAAATTCTCTATTCAATTCTTCGGCGCTTGCATTGTTCAAATTATCCATAGCGATCGCCAACTGGTGCCCGACTCGTCGCGTGCCATTGCTGACAATTTCGCCGGCGATTTTTTGCGCCATGACGTCGTCCGCGCTGGCGATGGTGTACGCGGCCGCCGCGCCAATGACGGCCACCCGTTTCAATTGCGTGGGATCAGCTTTGTCCACGCGGTCGCCGGACGTGTGATACCACTGGTCAGGCCAGGCGATCAGCATAATGCCGGGCACGCCAACAGTCCAGTCGTTGAACACTTCGTGATCCGACGCGCCATAATGCGACTCGATTGAATAATAGAATGGCTCATCCGAGCCGGTCGGCGCTACAATGCGATGTGCCACCTTGTCGAAGCCTCCCCGCGTTTGAATTTTCTCGCGATTTCCTTCGCCCACGAAACGATAGTAATTTTCCATCACATCGTTGATGTAGTGGGGATTGCCGTAGGTGGTTCGCATCATCTGCATCACCGCTTTATTTTTGGTGAGCCACTCGCCCACCATGTCCATGTTGATGTTGCACAGCGTCCGTTCCATGAGGTCTTTGTTCGCGGCCACCCAGGGACCGATGCCGGAGAATTCCGGCCCCCAGATGAACCGAATCGTCCGCTTTTGCCGGGGCAAGCGGCCTTCTTCGATGAGCGTGTGCAGCACGCGCGCCACTTCGAGTATTGCAGCGCTGCCGGATTTGTTGTCGTTGGCGCCCTGTTTGGTGATGCCCTCGAACAGGTGCGCGGAGAAAATTACTTCGTCGCCGTTCTTTTCCGTGCCGGGAATGAAGCAGGTCACATCCTGTAGTTCGTACGGCTCCATTGTTGTTTCCACCTGGGCGTGCACGGTGATGCTATCGCCCCGCAGCAATCGTTTTTTCAGGAATTCCCCTTCTCGCGCTGTGAGGTAAAATGCAAACTTTGATTCCTTACCATCACGACTCCCCCGAAGGCTGGACCAGGGGATTTGCAACGGATCGAAATAAGGCCGCGAATCGCTGATGGCAATGACACCGAGCGCATCGCCATCGAGACAGGCGGTTCGGTGTACACGACGCAGTGAGCCTTCGGTGACCACAATTTTCCCGCTGATGTCCGTCCGTTTGATTTCCTCATCATCGCCGTAGCCAACCCAGACCAGTTCCGATTTCACGTCTGCGGAATTGCTGCCCTTCACGAGCATGGCGGTCATGTCCCGATACGATGCCAATTTCTGTCGCTTGGGACTGATTTCCCACAGCTCGCCTTTCACCGCATCCCAGACCTCGCGGCCCGGAAACTGAACGATTTCTGCCCCGGGAAGGCCGTACTGTTTCAATTGATCGTAAATGTACCGGGATTCGTAAAATGTGCCTTTGTATTCATCAGCCAGGCGATCTTTATTGTAGCCGCCGGTTTCCATGATAGTATTCCAGGCCGTCTCCCCGGAAGCCTCGCCGATGATTTCCGCCATTTGATCCTCGGTCAAAAACGTCCAGTACCGCCAGGGCGTCATCTGCGCCGGGGACGAACCGACAATTATCAGGATACTAAGCATTAAAACAAACGAATGGTGTTTTCGCATTTTGGGTTCCTCATGAAAGGATGATTATTTTTAATCCGAATTCAATGAATTTACTGTTTCAAAAAAATAAACCACAACGCGCTCAAAGGATTTACAACGTTCTCCAAGGCATTGATGTGCATATCGTTGTAAGGAATGATTTATATTTCACTCGAAAAAAAGGATAATTCAAAATTGACTTTCTGATTCTATTCCACCTCTATCAATAATCGCCCTCGGTTTGCCACGAATTATTTTGCGACAAATTTCGCTTCTCTTTTCGTGTTTTTCCGTGTGCTCCGCGGGCAGAAAAAAATCAAATCACCCGCAATACCGCGCACGTGAAATCATCGCTTTGCTGCGCGTTTCCGACGTGTCTGTTCACATCTTTTTCGATGGCATTCAAAATTTCCCCGGCGGAATTCTCCACGTTCGCATTCACTAATTTTATGAGACGAAGCTCTTCGTATTCCTCCTCTTTTTCATTCCACGCTTCGGTGACGCCATCCGTGTAAAACACTAACACATCGCCGGGCGCCAATTCGATTTCCTCTTTTTGAAAATTCTGATTCATTATCCCCAGAAACAATCCGCCGGCGTTTAATTCCGCCGGTTCGGCTTTTGTTTTATGAAACAAATACGGCGGATTGTGCCCGGCATTCACGCTCGTCAACACCTGGTTTTGGTGATTGTACAATCCCACCCAGAACGAAACGAACTTTTCCGGCGTTGTCGATTCAATGAGGACTTTATTCAATCCATCGACAAACGTCATCAAATTGAACGAGTTATGATCCAGCTTCAGAAATGTTTGCAGGCAGGAATAGACCGTGGAAACGATCAGCGCTGCCGGGATGCCCTTGCCGGCCACATCGGCAACGAGTAATAAGGTTTCATTTTCATTGATTTTGAGAATATCGTAATAGTCGCCGCCGACCTGTTTGGCAGGTATGAGCCGGGCAGCGATCTGAATATCCGCGTATTCCGGCAATTTTGCCGGAAGCAGTTTTTGCTGAATGGCCCGCGCGGTTTCCAGCTCGCGCTCCAGCGCCTCGGTCTCGATCTGGATTTCGATGAGCCGCGCATTCTCGATGGCAATGGCGCACTGCGAAGCCAGGGTTTCGAAAATGGTCAAATCCCGCTCGTCAAAAATACCTCCGCCTTTTTTGTTGATCACCTCGATGACGCCCAACAGGTTATTCTTGCGGATGAGCGGCACGCAAATCATAGATCGGGTTTTGAAATTCGATTTTTTATCATAATCAGGATTGAACCGCGCATCGTTGTAGCAGTCCTCGATCAGCACCGATTGCTGATGCTGCGCCACCCAACCGGCAATGCCGGCGCCCATGTCCACGCTGTACTTTTTCACCAGCGTGCCTTTGTCCCCGGTGGCGACCTGAAAATGAAGTTTGCCCTCTTCCGGATCGAAAAGCAGGAGCGAGCTTGCCTCGGCGTCCACAACCAGTTTGCTGTTTTCCAGAATATCATCCAGCAGTTCCGGAAGCGATTTTATCTCGGATATTTTCTGCGAGACTGTGTGCAAAAAATTCATGCGGTCGATCATGAACTGCAAATCATCGATAGTTTTCATCCGCTCATTCCAGTTGAGTGAGTTAAGTTAGTTGAGTGTGTTGAGTTGGTTGTTGTTTTCTTTTGTGATTCATCGTCCAGAATATGATCATGGTAACGCCGAAAAAATATAGTATGGAAATGGCCCAAAATTTTACGTTCGGTTTTGACTGCGTGTCGCGCAAATTTTCAGCGCCAGGATTGGGCAGTGGAACCGGGTCCCATGACAGACCATACTTCCGCGCCAATTCTTTGATGTACAGCAAATGAATGACCGGCACGCCAGCATGCAGCATTTTGAAAATGACGCCGATTTCGCTGTTGTTCGGCAGCTTTTTCGTTTCGACAATTCCCGGATTGAGTTGCAGCACCGATTCATTCTGGCCCATATTCGTGTAGCTCCCGCCGATGTTGATGAACGCCGCAAGCCGGTTGCGCGTTGAATCGGGAAAATAGAGCTTCATTCGCATTTCTATATTTTTTTGAAAATCAGGCTCGTAAATGAACTGAATATTACTCCGCTGAATCTGCTCAATCAGCCTGTCTTTCAATTCCGAAGGAAATTCCTGGCCGACATCATCGGCGCCACCCAGCGAAATTGCTGTTGGTGTGACATCGATAATTTCTTTTTCCAGCAGCACATCACAAATATGAAGCAGGTTGAAATTTGGATCGTTTGCGCCAAATGATGATGATCCCAGGGAAATCATCACAACTGGGAAAACATCCAAGGCTTTTACCGCTGACAGCGACCCAATCATCAACGCCGGAAATGAGGCTGAACAGCCGATGCCGATTGTGTCGCCGGGCGCCACGTCTAACTTGTGCAGCATATGCACGATCAGCGCCGCGAAATTGGGATTGGTCGTGGTTCGCTTTGCCGGAAGATCGCCTAATGTGGTCGTCAATTCCGTGTATTCCCGGCCGATCAGCCCGGTGCGATTCGGATCGACGATTTCATCTATGTCGAAACCCGCACTTTTTTTGTATTCCCGAATCGCCGAAATCGCTTTGTCCATTGTTTCAGAAGCGCGTCGCATTTGAGCCGAATATGGCAGCGTTGCTTCATCTGAAAAAAAATGAAGCATGACCAATATAATAACGCTGAAACACCCGGCCAGGAAAATTCCAGTTTTCAGTGGTTGCTTTTTTGTATTTAAAATCTGTTTTCTGTCAGAGAACATACTTGATAGTTTCGAATTAACGTGTCTTTATTTTTTTTGACAGGATAACCGGATGACAAAGATAATTTTTTTTCTATCTTCATTTATCCTGTAATCCTGTCAAATATTCTCTCTTTTAAACAACGTAATAAACAATCTTTCCCATAAAGTAGATTAAAATAGTCACAGCTAAAAATGCGCCGCTGGTAACAAGCACGCCCTGCCGTTCGAAATGATTGGCAATCAATCCCGGCACGACCCAGCCGATGACGCGAAATTCAGGGGAAGCGGGAAAAATGTGCGGGAAAAATTGCAGCGAAAGGAACGTCAAGCATCCGCTGAGCAGGATGATAAAGACGAACCGCCTTCTGCCGAACAGAATAAAATAATGGGCAAAGACCCGATAGCACAAAAACGCCAGCAACGCGACAACCAGTGTGCCGGCGATGCGAGCCGGGTGATCGAGAAACAAAACCAGGTAAGCCGGCACAATGATCCCGCCGGGGAAATAGCCGGTCAAACCGATGAAAATTAGGGAAATCAGCAGTCCTAAAAATGATATCTCATAGCCCATAATCTTCCCCTGCCTGATTCCAGTAATCCACCAGCGCCCTGCCGGTTCCCTTGTAATTGCCGAATCCGAAAATCACCGACCCGGTTTCATTTTCAGCAATCAATTTTTCGGAAATTTGATGCGGAATTTTTTCGTTGATAATTTCTGCACCGTTTATTTTTCGCTTCACCACATTGGCGTGCGGGCCGATGAGGTAAAGCCGCCGGAACCCAAAATCTGATTGCTGCAACTCCCGAAGCCACTGCACGCTGCGGTCGGCGCGGTCAGTCCGCAGGCTCAGCAGGCCCATAATTTTTTCTTTCGAACCGGGCAGCATTTCTTTCACAACGTTTAAAACCTGAGCTGTGGATTCCGGATCGTTGGCCGCAAATCCATTGACAAAATAAATATATTTTTCATCGCCATTCAAAGCGAATTTCCAGATTTTCAACTGGCCAATATCGTGCGTTGTTTTTTCAATCCCCCGGCGAATTGTATTATCATTTACCTTCAAATATTTCGCAATGGCATAAACGAGATCGATGCTCTCCGGAAATTGGCGTGTCGCAATTTCGAGACCGGCTGATTCGCCCGGCTGAACTTTCACCAGTTTTCCCCCTTTGTTTGCAGCGGCCTTTTCGAACTCCGGCCAACATTCATTTTCAGGGACGAACACAGTTGCTTTATCCGCAATATCCAAACTCAGCACCGAAGCAATTTCTTCGCTGCTCTGCCCCAGCGCATCTACGTGATCCGGCCGGACATTGGTGATTCCCACAATCGTCGGTTTCAGGATTCGCTGCGATTCCACGAAATGATTTTCAGGGTGAATGCTCATCGCTTCGGCAACCAGGCAGTCCACGCCCAGCGCAGCCGCTTTCCGGACGAGCTTTTTCTGCTCAATGATGGAAACGACTCCTCGTCTCGTTACATCATTCTCGTCGCCATTGGGGAGAATGTATTTGGCTTCAGAGCCAGTTGTTTTGGCCAGCACCTTCGAGCCGTTTTCCCGCAACACCGAAGCGAGCATCCGCACCACGCTGGATTTCCCCCGAATGCCGGAGATGGTGATGCGGAGCGGATTCGCTTCATGCCATTTTTTCAATCGGTATTTCTCAATTAGCAGGAATATGACAAAACCGACGAATGCCACCAAAAGAAAGATCAATTTTTGTTCAGATTCGTCCAGTCTAAACACTCCTTTTAACGACGCCAGGATCGGCGCGGCGGCATAAACCTGGTAAAATTCCCCATACTGCCACGCTCAGTTCCGGCCCCGCCAATGGCGTAAATTTCTTTTTTTGTCCAACCGTTTTTAATTAATTTCATGTATAATTTTTGTTTCATTTCATCCAGGCCTTCATCAGAGACTAACTTGATGATGATATTATCTTTATCTCCAAACACATTTGTGAGATTCTTGAGATCTGCACAAAATGCATCCATGTTTTCCGGGGCCAACGGCACCGTGACCAGCACCTCTTTTTCATTGATGAGTGCAATTTGCGTTGAATCAAATTCAGTCATCCCGGAAACGATGAATGGTTTTTCAGCAATTTTCAGCACACTGTTGAACGTTTCAACTGAAGGATTAATCAGGTTCAGCACGATGCTACTGTCCTGCAGAGACTTCAACGCTTTTTTACCTGTCTCCGTCAAACCTTTATCGAACCAGGCGCCATCATCACCGGCCACGTCCAATCGTCCGAAACCCAAAACTTTGTGCGCCACATTCAAATAATTTAAATCAAAATTGAAAAACCGGGCACCGGCCACTCCCTCATCAAGATTCAGACGAGGACGCCTGCGATAGTACCGCCGTTGCGGCCTTGTTTGTTCAGGATCTTTCAGCTCATTAACTTTTTCCATCATGAGTCGCGCCATTTCCGATTGCGTTGCCGCGTCAATCACAGACCAGCCTCCTCGAACGTCCAATTCAGGATTTATAGCCGTAATGTTCCACCGCAATCCATCGTATAATTCCTGGCGATTTGGGATAATGAGACTTTCAGGCGCGTTGCCTAAATTTACAGTCGCCTGCAACAGAAACTGACCGGTTTTTCTCAAAATTTCAGGATCGATTTTTTCAGCGTCATCACCCGTATCATGGTAATCCGGATGCCCCCCTCCGCCGCCGGTAATCAGGAACACTGCTTCTATCCCCAATTCGATGAAACCAGAATGGTCACTGCCGCCAGGACCGCCTGTTCGCGGCTTAATAACTTCCATAATTTCCGGATCCTGATCTTTTGCGATAATGTCCCACATGGATGGAAAATTAAGTCCCCCACCGGCGTTGATCGTTTCGCCCAATCCAACCATGTCCATGTTGAAGGTTGCAACGACCCTGTCCATGGTCACTCCGTCTGCAGGATTGTCCACCCAATATCTGGAGCCAATTAAACCCAATTCCTCGCCGGTCCACAGGCAGAAATACACCGTGCGTTTTGTCTGCACATGATGCTTTTTCATGAGCCGTGCCATTTCCATGACCACTGCGCTGCCGGAGGCATTATCATCCGCACCGTTGTAAACCTGACCATTGCGAACGCCCACATGGTCAAAATGACCGCCAAGCACGATGAATTCATTTTTTAGTTCAGGATCGGCGCCGGTAATTTTTCCGATGACATTTCTGCAATGGTGATTATTGAATTTCTCGCCATAATACTCTGTCGATTCAAAACCCTGAATTTCAGCCTTTTTACCGGTGGCAAATGACTGTGCTTTCCCCTCTTTTATTTTAAGTTGAATCTGATTCATTCTTGTATTGAATCCGCGCATGGATTCCTGGTCATCTTTCCACATGATCCAATGAAAAACGCGCTCGCTGATTTCTGAAACAATCATGAAATCACGTGTGAAAGTCGTTTTCTCGACAGGTTCCCGCCGGTAGCGAAAATTGTCCTCTTCCTCTTTATCGTAAATCAGAATTCCGGCAGCGCCCTTTTGATAGGCAACTTCAATCTTGGTGCTGTCCTGCGATTCTATTTCCCAATCCACTTCATTCTCTTCTCCGCTTTCCGGAGAAAAATACCCCCGGGGCGTCTCCACAGCAGCCGGGGAACCTTTGAATACGAGGACGAACTTATCTTTCACATCCACGCTGGCGTATTCATCCAGATTCTTTTCCGGGGTAGAAATGCCGAATCCGACAAAAACAATTTCGCCTTTCATTTTTTTATCGGTCACAGAACGATGATCAATGGAAAAGTCATTAAATTTGGTGAAAAAGTCACGTTTATCAATAACCATCTCAGGCGTGCCTCTGCTGAATGCGTAGGTGCCTCGGTATCCTGTAATTGGGACCGATTGGAAAAATGTACCATTTTCACCGCCGGGTTCCAGTCCCCAATCCTCAAAAAGATTTTTTGCCCATTCATGCAATTCCCAAAACTCAGGTGTCAATGGTTTTCGTCCCAGATATTCGTCATCAGCCATGTAGGTTATGTAATCTTTAATTTGTTGCCCATCCACCTTGATGTCGGTTTTTTGGGCAAAAAGAGGATTTAAAACCAAGGTAAAAATAAATAATGTAATGAAAATGTGCTTTGGCTTCATTTATGTTCTCCTATTTTCAAATAATTAAAGTATGTTAAAGTGACTAAAGTGTGCAGTTTGTTGAAGTGACTGTTTTCTAAGGAAATTAGATCCCGACAGGATTGAAATACTCCGTTCTATAATTTCCTGCCGATGGATGTAAAAATGGCCAGGAGTTCGCTGCACTCGTCGTGTTCCGGTTTAATAATTTCATCTGCGAGCCAATTTGTTTGCTGAATCACTTCAAGCCAGTATTGCGTTTCCCTGGCTTCGCTTTCACAGATTCTTATTTTATTCCGAAAATCCGCTTTGCTTCGTGAGCGATTTGCTTCGCGATAGTTTGCTCCGATCGATGTACCCAATTTTGTCAGTTGATTTTTCACGACTTTTGCTTCGCTCGTGACAGGCAATTTCGCGGAGAGACGAATGATTTTCACTTCAAACTCAAGCGTTCTCTTTTCAAGAATTTTAGCGAATTCTTTATTCTCCATCGAACTTTACAATTTTAAGAATTATTGTAACTTGTTCCTTAAAACTTAAAGCACTTCAATGCCATTGAGCATTTACAGGCACTTAAGACATTTTAATCACTTTAGGCATTTTAGTCACTTTAGACACTTATTTACTTTCCGGTGTTAAATATCGATCAAAGAATTCCCACTGGGTATCGCGGCCATCGAAGCCGTGGGTTCCTTTGGGGAAGAACCGGCTTTCATATTTTTTACCGGCTTTATCCAGTGCATCGATGAACTGCCAGGCATTGGTCGGATGGACATTATCGTCTACCATGCCGTGCATGATGAGTAACTTGCCGGTCATATTATCCACAAATTTCATGGCTGAACCGTTGTCGTATCCCTCGAGATTGTCCTGGGGCAGGCTCATGTATCGCTCGGTGTAAATGCTGTCGTAATTGCGCCAATCGGTTGGTCCGGCACGATCGACTGCAGCAGTGAACACATCCGGGTATTTCACAATGCCCATGGCAGCCATGTATCCGCCATAAGAATGGCCCACAATGCCCACGCGCTCGCCATCGACATAATCGCGTTGGCGCAGAAATTTGATGCCTTCGGCCTGGTCTGCAATATCTACGTCGCCAAGCTTTTTATAGACCATCGCTTTGAAGGCTTTGCCCCGTCCTGAGGTTCCGCGGTTATCCACCTGGGCGACCAGGTACCCGTGTTCGTTATATCGGCTTCCGTTTTGATAGCGATTGCTCACCACCCTGGAGTCCGGACCGCCATACACGCTGAGAATAATCGGGTATTTTTTAGTCGGATCAAAACCTTCCGGTTTGTGAAGCACTCCGTACAATTCGGTCACACCATCCGCCGCTCTGAACGTGAACAATTCAGTCCGTTTTTCATCAACTTCAGGCCCTTCTGCCAGCACCTTGAAAAGTTTGCCATCGGTTTTGTACAATGCTGTGGACGGGGGCATGTTCACATTTTCATATTGCGCTGTGAAAAATACTCCATTCGGGGACACCTCAAATCGTGAAAAATGCATGGTCTTTTTTGTCACTTTTTCCTGGCCTTTTCCGTTCAATTTTACACGATGAAGCTGTTCGTTCAGCGGCATTTTATCGCTGTATGCGCCGAAGTACAAATAATTATTCTTTTCATCGACTTTGTAAATTCGTGTGGCCGGATAGTCACCCTTTGTTAGTGTTTTGAGCAAACGACCGTCCAGATGACGCAATTCGAATTGCCGCCACATCGTTTTTTCAGTTTCCCAGATGAACCGTTTTCCATCATCCAAAAACACCATGGCCGGGGAATTTTCCTGCCACGTATCCTGAGTTTCGGTCAGCACAACGCGTGTTTTCGCCGTGACCGGATCGAGCGCGACCACCTCCAGCTTGTGGTGATGTCGATCGATTCGGTTGAACAGCAATTCTTTCCCATCCGGGGTGAACCGCATTTCGTAAATGTACTGATCGGCTTCTTTCTGGCCCACATCCACCGTGGTTCTGGTTTTTGTTTCGAGATCATAAATTTCCAACCAGACGATTGGATTCGGCGCGCCGGCTTTGATATAACCTTCCGTGAGCAGTTTTGTATTGATTTCAGTGAGATCGCCGGTCAGGTAAAAGTCCTGAACCGGGCGCTCGTCGAACACGTAATAAATCAGCTTTTTGGAATCCGGCGTCCACCACATGCCGTGGCGCACACCGATTTCTTCGCCATAGGTCCAGTTGGCTGTGCCATACCTGAATTTTCGATGGCCTTCGGTGGTCACAGAAATGGACTCGCCTGTGGCGTCATTTTCCAGCACAACATTCCAGTCCTTGCACACAGCGAACCATTTTTCATCCGGCGAAATTTCGGTCAGAAATTGATGTCCCCGCGAAGGCGTCGGAACTTCCCGATTTCCCATTTTTACGGTACGCGGGTATCGCCAGCGTCGCGCCCTTTCCTGGTCGCGTTCAACTTCACCCAAGTCTTTGATATCGCCGGTCTTCAAATCGACCTGCCACTTCTGGCCCTGATTCACGTATTCAAGATAATTGCCATCCTCGCTCCATTTCACATCGGAAATTGTGCCTTTTCTGGCAGCGGGGTCGCCCCAGGGCATTTGCGGACTGCCTACGGATATAATTGTCAAAAGAAATAAAAGAATCAAAATATAGCTAAATCTTTTTTGCATGAATTACCTCCCGGGTTTCGTGGATAGTTAGCGTTATTTATAATATCTCTGAACAGCATCAAAGCCTCGAAGGCACGAAATTTATAATTACTGATAGCAGTGTGGTTTTCGGATGCCTATCCTGTCATGCCTGTGAATACTGGCATCTCCTCATTCTCTCATGGGGGATGGGGCTGTATAAAAAGTACTGAAATTAAACTTTGAGGATATTTGTCATTCCTGACGGAGCGAAGCGGAGTTCAGGAATCCCCTCTGGCAGAGTCAGGAGATTTCTGCACGCCAAGGCGCATCTTCGACATTCGCAAAAATGACATTTTTGAATAATATTAAGATTTAAAAAAACAGACTTTTGATACAGCCCCTGACATAAGGTTTAGAAATTCCGAAATTCAATTCGTGAGTAGTATAATTCGTTTTTTTATCAGTGCTCATCCGTGATCATCAGTGTCCAAGGCAGCTTTATCTGTTCGATTTCCTCACTTCAAATTCTTTTTCAAATTTTCCTTCATCTGTTTTCAATTGAATTTTATACGTACCGGCCTCAACAAAATTCTCATCTTCATCTTCCTCCTGTTTTTCCTTTTTTAAATCCCATTCCATAAAATTGAGTCCGGCGTCTCCCTTTGATTTCAATTCCCGAACCACATTTCCTTCGGCATCCAAAACCGACAGATTCGTCTCTCCAGCATTTTTCAGAAAGAATGTTACTTTTGCATTGTCTGGCCTTCGCCATCTCCAGCCGCGCGATTCACTCGGTACTGTCACCGGATCAATGTCGTAAATGAACACCGGCTGAGCAAGCTTGTCCGCAGTCAATTGCTGAAGGTAGCGCACGTCCATTGCGTAGATGCCGCGACCGTGCGTGGCTGCCACCGCAATATCATCACGGGGATGAATGACGATGTCGTGCACAAATGTGGACGGAAATTTATTTGCCAGCACATTCCAGCTTTGGCCGCCATCGATGGAAACGTATGCACCAATATCAGTTCCTACATAAAGAATATTTTTGTTCCTGGGATCTTCCCGAACCACATTGATTGGCCCGCAGGGGATATTGCCGGAAATGTCCTGCCAGGTTTTTCCGTAGTCAGTCGATTTCCACAAATAGGCGGCAAAGTCATCGTCGCGTTTCCCATTCTGGGACAAGTAAACGGTCGCTTCATCGAACGCAGATGCAACCATTTTCGAAATCCACCGTTTTGGCAGGGATTTGGAAATTTCTTTCCAGGTGAGGCCGTCGTCTCGGGTGACATGTGCGCGGCCATCGTCGGTGCCGGCGTAAATCAAACCAAATTTTAACGGCGATTCACAAATGGTAAAAATGGTTTGATAGGAAATGTCGCCCATTTTTTTCGGATCGTTGTAGGTCAGATCCGGGCTGATTTTCTCCCATGACTTGCCCATGTACATGGAACGAAACAGGTAATTCATTCCGTGATAAATGATGAGCGGGTTATGTGGGGAGATGATGAATGGCGCCACCCATTGGCCGCGATATTTGGGCTCACCTTCGGCTGGTTTTGGAACAATCCTTTCCCGGTCATTGGTTTTTACATTGGTTCTGGAAATGGTGCCATAAAATCCAGCCGAATAAACAATGTCAGGATTGGTGGGATCGATGGCGTGACTGCTTCCCTCGCCGCCCGGGGCGCCCTCAAATTCCACGGAAGGAATGTTATCGCGGCCTCGGCTGAGATCGACGATTCCGCGCCGGCTGCCGTGATCCTGAATGGAACCGTACACGTGAAACGGCTCAGCCATGTCGTACATGACATTGAAGAACTGCACCAGCGGGAGGTTATCGTAAAATAAACGCCAGTTTTCGCCGCCGTCGTACGAGATAACCACGCCGCCATCGTTCACATTGACGAGGTAGTCGGTGTTCTCAGGATCGATCCACAGACCGTGGTGATCGGCGTGCATGCCACGCAGCCGACGGAATGTCTTGCCGCCATCTTCCGACACATGGAGCGAAAGTCCCATGACATAAATTTTATTCTCATCGACCGGATCGACGCGCATCTGGCCGAACACCCAGCCGTACGTCGCCGAAAGCTGCAGCATGTAATCATTTTGCTCACTCACCTGGTTCCAGTTTTCGCCGCCATCGTCTGAGCGATACACCGTAGCGCCACGAATCATGCCGCCGCGGGGACGGCCGTAGGAATCAGTTTCGCCTTCGTCGGCAGTGCCGGCCAGCTCATAATTATCCACGAACGCATACACCACATTCGGCTTGGAAGCGCAGAGATCGATGCCAATTCTACCTCGGAACCTGGCTTCCGGCAATCCGTTGTTGATGGGCTTCCAGGTTTCGCCGGCATCGGTGGATTTGTAAATGCCGCTGCCCGAGTAATCGTCTTCGTTGCGGGGATCATTCCATTTGAGTCGGATTCGCTGCCAGGTGGCCGCATACAACGTATTGGGATCGCTCGGATCCATCACCAAATCAATCGCCCCGGACTTTTCATTAATATACAGGACTTTGGTCCATGTTTTTCCGCCATCCGTGGATTTATAAACGCCTCGTTCCTCATTGTTCGTCCATTCGTGCCCGGAAGCTGCCACATACACAATATCCGGATTCTTCGGATGAATTACAATTCGCGGGATGGTGTGTGTATTGGCAAGGCCCATATAATTCCAGGTTTTTCCGGCATCCGTTGATTTGTACACACCGCTACCAGCCATGGAACTGCGGAAGATGTTGGCCTCGCCGGTGCCAATCCAGATAATGTCAGGATTGGACGGCGCCAGCGTGACATCGCCGATGGATGTGGAGGGCGCGTGCTCGAAAATCGGCTCCCACGTGGTGCCTTCATTGACCGTTCTCCACACGCCGCCGGATGCGCCGGCAACGTAAATGGTGTAATTCTGGCCTTTGGGCGCAACAACGTCTACATCGGTCATTCTGCCGCTGACATTGGTGGGACCGACAAACTGCCACGGCAGATTTTTGAACAGGGTCGTTTCTTTCATGGCGACATGCTGTTCGTACAATTTGAGCCGTTGCCCGGCATCGACAGGTTTTTTCTTGTTACCTGCCTGCAGCATGCCCGAAAAAATGAGAAAGAAAATAACAAGAGTTGAGAGAACATTACGTTTAAATTGTTTCAACAAGTCCTTTGTTTTCATCTTTTATCTCCAATTAATTCATAGCGCACTCAATTTTTGCCTTGAATTCTAATCATTAAACATTCTGCTTTGAATAAAAAATCATTCCAATAAGCCAACAGCAAATGAAGTCGGTCTTATTTAAAATTGAAGGTAAAACATTAGCCTGAGCGAAAAATGAGAAGACCGGAACATGGAAGTCAGACGAAGGCACAGGCGGAAAGATGCATATTTCATTTTTCTCTCCACAGCATAGAGAAGCAAAAAAAATTGTAAATGCAAACATTCTTCCGGAAAGTTGCAGTGTGCGTGAAAACCTCCTGAACCATCATGAATTCAGGAGGTTCAGCTATTTCTTGTTCAGCTATTCTGAAGCTTTTTAGCGGTCTTTTCAACATCCCGCATAACGCGCATGATATTGCCGCCCCAGATTTTTTCAATCTGTTTTTTTGAATACCCGCGCTTCACCAGTTCCAGCGTGATGTTTCCCATTTCGCTCACATCGTAGCAGCCATCCACGCCGCCGCCGCCGTCAAAATCCGTGCCGATTCCCACATGATCGATGCCGGCAACTTCGACAATGTGATCGATGTGATCCACCACATCCGATACGTTCGCCAGTTTTTGCGGATACTTTTCATCTACCGCATACCATTCAGCACGCGCTGCTTTTTGCTCATCCTCTGAAAGTTTGTTGAAATTTTTATATTTCTCGCGTAATTCTTTAAAAGCTGCATCACGTTCCGGATTTGGCTCGGGCTTTTTTACGTAGGAGCTCAATATGCACATTTGAATGACGCCATTATTTTCTTTCAAATTCTTCAACATATCATCGCTGAGATTTCGGGGATTATCGCAGATTGCCCGCGCGCATGAATGCGACGCAATGATCGGCGCTTTTGATGACTCGATCACGTCGTAAAACGATGCATCCGAAATATGCGAAACATCGATCATCATTCCCAGCCGGTTCATTTCAGCCACGACCTTTTTTCCGAACTGGCTCAGTCCGCCATGTTCCGTGCTGTCGGTGGATGAATCGCAAATATCATTATTTCGCGTGTGGCACAGTGTGATATAACGCGCCCCGAGGTCATAGTATTTTTGAATTGAGGAGAGGTCATTTCCGACCGGATAGCCGTTTTCAATTCCGACAAAAATGGCCCTTTTACCAGTATCTTCAATGCGATAGGCGTCGTCCGGCGTTACAGCCAGTTCAGCCTGGTCCGCGTTTTTCTCCAACGCGGCATCAATCGCCTCGAAAATTTTCAGAGTGCGTTCTTTTGCTCTTTCATTTCCTTCCGGTGTTCGTTCACCCTGGCCAATGAACACGGCAAAGAAAATGGCATCCAGACCGCCTTCTTTCATTCTTGGAAAATCGACCTTCCCTCCGCGCTTCTGCGGATCGTGGCGTTCCCCGGGATCAAAATCGGAGCGCACCAGTCGCATGGGCGTATCCACGTGGGTGTCCACAGTCAGGACTTTTTCATGAATTTCTGCTGCGCGTTTTTCGATTTCCTCATCCGTCATTTTTTTTTCACAACTCAAAACAGATACAACACAAATCGATAGAATTAGTGTGATGATTTTTTCAAACATTTTATGTGCTCCTTCAGTAATATTAAACAACGTTCTCTTTCAAAACTTTTCTTAAAATTAGATGAGCCATTGAATTTATACGTGTGTCCCACGTACGTTCATTATGCAATAATCTTTTAGCCCAACTCTGCCAAAATCTCTTCCAATTCGAAATTCGCATTTTCCCAGAGAGAATATTTTTCCTTCAAATTTTCTTTTGATTCGACGTATTCTTTTTGAAGCGAGGCTGCCAGTTCTCCATTTTTGTAGGTCTCCGGATCAGCCATTCTGGCTTCCAATTCTTCTTTTTTCGATTCCAAAGCTTCAATCTCGTGCTCCAGCGAATGGATTTCCTTATTCAACGCGCTTCGTTTTTTGCTCACCGATTGCCGCGCTTCGGCTTCCAATCGCTTCTGTTCTTTGCTTTTTCTGCTTTTTGAACCAACCGCGGCCTTCTCTTCTTTTTCTTGATTTGAAGCCTGCTCGGTCTCGCGCCTGGAAAGATAATCCGAGTAATTCCCTTCGTACTCCCGAATGTAATGGTCGTTAATTTCAAAGACGCGATGAACCAGTTTGTCCAAAAAATAACGGTCGTGAGAAATCAACAACAGCGTGCCATCGTACGAGCGAAGCGCCTGTTCAAGCGCCTGCTTGGAAATAATATCCAGATGATTGGTGGGTTCATCCATAATGAGGAAATTGACCGGTGAGATTAATATTTTGGCCAGTGACACCCGGGCTTTCTCGCCGCCGGACAACACTTCTATTTTTTTGAACACATCATCACCGCTGAACTGAAAAATTCCCAGGATATCCCGTATTCGCGGAAAAAGGGATTTGGATACAGTGGACGCCACTTCATCGTATACAGTCGCGTTCAGATCCAGCGTTTCCACCTGATGCTGGGCATAATAGCCGATTTTGGTGCGCTGGCCTATACCTGCTTTTCCTTTTTGTGGTGCAAGCTGCCCGGCGATAAGCCGAGTCAGTGTGGTTTTTCCAGCGCCGTTAACGCCGACCAACGCCACCTTATCTCCCCGGTAAAGTTTGAGATTGATATCTTCCAGCACCCAATCCGCGTCATACCGAAACGACATATCTTCAATGGTCAGCACATCTTTATAACTTTGCACATCAACGGAGAGATTGAAATCAAAATGGCGAGCCGTCGGCGGCAGTTCCACCTTTTCCAGCTTTTCCAGCCGCTTTATTCTGCTTTGCACCTGCACGGCTTTGGTAGCCTTGTAACGAAATCGATTGATAAACTTTTCCTGTCGTTGCCGCTCCGCCTGCTGCTCCTCCCATTTTTTCCTGAGAAGCTCGTCCCGTTTCTCTTTCTCGATTTCATAGAAATGATAATTGCCGGCAAAATGAGTGAGTTTCCCGCGGTCCAGCTCATAAATATCCTGGGCCAACCGATCGATGAAAAACCGATCGTGCGAGACAATGACCATACTTCCGGAAAAAGAAAGAAGGTATTGTTCCAGCCATTCCAGTGAAGGCAAATCGAGGTGATTGGTTGGTTCGTCCAAAAGAAGCAGGTCCGGCTGTTGAAGAAGCAATCTGGAGAGATAGGCGCGCATGCGCCAGCCGCCGCTGAATTCTGACAATGGCCGGGAGAAATCTTTTTCAGCAAATCCCAGGCCGGATAGAATGCTTTTTGCCGTGGATTCAAGACGATAACCGCCGGATGACTCGAATTTCTGTTCCAATTCGCCCAGTTGTTTCAGCAGCAACTCGTGGTCGTTATGGTGCGAGTCCAATAATTGGTGTAGCTTTTGAATTTCCTTTTCGAGCCGAAGCATTTCTTTCTGCCCGGTCAGAACGGAATCCAGCACCGTTCCCTGGCTTATGGCAATCTCCTCCTGTGGAAGGTATCCGATGCGATAATTCTTTGGTCTTAAAATCGTTCCGCCATAATGTTCGATTTCATTATTCAGAATTCGCAGCAGGGTTGTTTTGCCGGCGCCGTTGGGTCCAATTAGTGCGCTTCGTGTTCCGGGATTGATGACCCAGTTAATTCCCGCAAGCAGATTTCTTTCGCCGATAGAATAGTGTAAGTCTTGTATTTGTAACATGATTCACTATTATATTTGCATTCCGCACCCATCATACTCAAAAAGCACAATTATGTCAATCAACCAT
>CAZSBG010000057.1:0-38698 GCA_964605145.1 uncultured Cytophagia bacterium
TGTAAAAAACATACAGGCGACCGAAGGCGACCAACGGAAGTACCCCGGGTAAAGTTCAGAGGAAATGACAGAAAAAGGGGAATCTGACGAAGTAGTATTAAATATGAACAGTTAACTCCTGAGCTAAAAATTGAAATCAGAAATTTTCTGTGCGTTATCATAAATTTGGATATTTCACTTGATAAATTAATTCGAAAGTGTTAAATTGTCTCTTTCAATTTAAAAAAATTATTACTTTATTTTGGATAAATCACTTAAATCTTGTATCTTAAACCAAGGATGAAAAATGAGCAGCTCATTCGATGATGCGCGAATCACAGCGTTCCAGCCCAAACAGGAGAAGAATTCCGAAACCAAAGAGACGTTTGATAAAATGGTTTTCAAGGGAGAGGCGAAACTTAATAATACACTCCAAATTTCTGATTTGTTTGCAGGGTTCAGAAAACGATTAATTAAATTGAAATTATCTCCATACGATCAGTACGATAATGATATTGAATTTGACAATGTGAGCATTGAAGATTTCACTGTGAAGAACAAAATGGAAAAAGTGGGACAGGGCAAAGATACCGAACGCATTCCAGTAGAATATGTATTTTTGACCATGGCTGTGAAAATGGATGTAGAAGGAAATTTTTTGAAGGATATGTACTCGATATTTCAGCGTAAAGTCAGATTGGACATTGAATTTATTGAATAAGTTATAAACGAAAGGGCGCTCATCCTGAGCGCCCCACCTATAAGTTGCCTACAATAATCAAATAGCGTCTATTTCAAAGCTGATTCTTCATCATGAGCGATAATCGCTTCAATTCGCTGCTTTATTCCTTCAGCGGATTCCATGCCTGAATTGACCATATATACGTTTACATTTTTGAATAAATTCTGAAAATTTCGTTTTTGAATATCAATTCTATCCATTGTTTTAACAAGCAAGTGTGGATTGAAAAATGGTATACTTTGCATACTGCCATAACTACTCTGGTTTCTGCCTTCTTCAAGGAATTTTATGGCATCTTCTGATTTAACCTTTGTGATGGCCGGGGAAATTGGGTCTTTTTTGAAAAGCACCGACCATTTCACGGATGTTCTTTTTACATGTTTATCCGGACCATTCAGCCAGTAGGGATCGAGCATGGCGATTGACTCCCTGGAAGCGGAAAAGCAGTACGGCGCACCTCTGTCGAGCCGGCAGTTATCTTCCCTCTTACATTTTTCATTTGTACAGTCTTCTTTGGAGTTAATGACATTTTCACACTTGCTTTTATCAAACAAATTCACCATTGGCGGATATTTTTCTACAAAATCAGTTGCAACAGTAAATTTCCTTTCCACAGCGTCTGCGAATGCATCGTTGCCAATGTATCTCATCATCACCACATCATTTGAGTGAAGTTTGATTTCAGGTTTTTTTAATAGTTCTGCAAACTGATTCATTTTCCCTGTGCCGGGAGGGCCAATCAGCAGCATGCCGTTGCCGTCAATATCCACGGATTGCGCGCGAATCATGTGCAAATCGTACAGCCGTTCTGTAATGTCAGCCACGATTCCCAGTGCAAGGCTCCTCAATTGAGGATAAAACGCAGACTTGAAATAAAACGCTGTTCTGGACTCAGGATTGTAAAACGCGCGAGGTTCCCGCCCGGTAATCCAGTTCACTGCATAGATAACGGCATGTGGTTCCAAATCTGTTTCCAGTTGAGCCGGATAAAAATTTTCAACCCAGAAATCGTAAAGATGCGGGCTATTCGTTCGAAGCTGAATCACAATGCCGGCAATATTGACATTCCATTCGTAGTAGCCCTCAAATGTCATAAACGCTTCGGATTCTGCCATCAAGGCATCGCGCATTTCCATGCTTATGGTGGGCTCTGTTTCAACAAATGTTTTTCGTTTGGTGACCGTATTGTTCAGCGGTTTTTTCACGGACTTTTTAACCGTGACAAGTTTGCTCATCGCCTCGGAAATTCGATCCATTGCTTTTTCGATATTTTCTTTTGAATTGGCATAGGAAAAACGGATGAACTTATCATCGCCAAATGCATCGCCGGGAACAAGGGCAACTTTGGCATGTTTGAGAAGGTAGTACGCCATGCCGTGTGAATTTCTGATTTGATTTCCTTCGAATGCCATATCATAATATGCTGAAAAATTGGGAAATAAATAAAATGCACCCTGCGATTTGTAACACGTCACATTTGGAATTTGAGTTATACGATAATACATGTAATTTCGTCGCTGCTGGAATTCGGAAACCATTTTGTTGATTTCATTCTGAGGGCCGGCAAATGCTTCAATACTTGCATTCTGGGAAATTGTACACGCATTCGATGTGCTGTGGCTTTGGACCTTTCCCATGGCAGCGATAATGTCTTTTGGCCCTGCTGCATAACCAATACGCCAGCCGGTCATGGCATAGGCTTTTGAAACGCCATTGATAATCACTGCATTCTGTTTAATTTTTTCGCCCAATTCGGCAATGCTGAAAAAACGAAATCCATCGTACACAAGCTTTTCATAAATTTCATCGGCGATGATGAGCAAACCTTCATCTACAGCAATATCGGTTAATTCTTCCAGTTCCTCACGGGAATATACACTACCGGTTGGATTACTGGGATTATTCAACATCAGCGCTTTTGTGTTCGAATTAATCGCTCTGCTGAGGTCTTTCGGAGTCAATTTAAATCCATTCTCTTCGCGAGTGGGTAAGATTACAGGAACCCCTTTGGCCAATTTCACGATTTGTGGATAGGACACCCAAAACGGCGCAGGAATAATCGCCTCCTCCCCATTATTAAAAACAGCCATTGCTGCGTTGTACAGGCTGTTTTTGGCGCCGCTGGAGATGATTAACTCATCACGTTCATACGTTACACCGTGATCATTGTAGATTCTTCTGATAATTGCATCTTTGAGTTGTGGCATGCCGGCATTGGCAGTATATTTTGTCTGGTTTTTTTCGATAGCTTCAATGCCGGCATCTTTGACATTTTCAGGCGAGGGAAAATCCGGTTCCCCCACACTCAAATCGATTATATCCAGACCTTCTGCGCGCATTGCCTGCGCCTTTGCATTTATCCGTAACGTTGGAGAAAATCCAATTTCCTGTATTCTGTTTGATAGCATATTTATCTTCTAAGGTTTTTTGATGATTTTCCAATAGTTTAGAATTAATTTCATAGCATACGATAAAAAATGAGATAATTATTGAATAGTAGTCGATCCGTTCTCAATCATACGATGAGAATGCGTTATTCTGATTTATCCTGTTTCTTTTCCTGGCCTGGTAATTTTTTTAACAGACTGGTCATATCAACACCGCTCAGGGATTCAACGACAGTGGGAAGTTGAGCCAGTACCTGGGCAACCTGTTCGGTAATTTTCGAAACGCCTGTTGTTCCATCTCCACCGCCAACCATGACAATTTTATCGATTTTGGATAACGGTTCAGATACCGCGCGTGCGAGTTCGGGAAGGGCATCAATTACCATTTTGTAAACCGCTGCTTCGTTATAGTTTTTCCACGATTCTGCTTTTAAACGCATGGCTTCAGCTTCGGCTTCGCCTTTGGCTTTGATTAATTCAGCTTCCGCCATACCTTCCTGCTTCTTCGCTTCGGTATGAGCCTTTGCTTCTTCTTTAATTCTGAATCCTTCAGCTTCAGCTTGAGCTTTTTGCTGATACTTAGTCGCATCTGCAGTTTTCTTCACGGAGGCTTCTAATTCTTTTTCCTTGCGCGTAATTTCCATCTCTTCAATTTTGATCGCCTGTTCTTTTTCAATCAATTTAACTTGTGATTCTTCCTTCTTTATTTTTTGGGCAATGCGATGTTTTTCAAGTTCGTAGGAAAGATCGGCCAGAGCGCGTTTTTGGTTGATGTCTGCCTGATATTCTGCGCGTTGCGACTCAAAATCCCGATTCGCTTTGGAGATTTCGATCTCTGCTTTCAATTTAGCAATATCACCGTCTTTCCTGGCCTGCGCTGCTTTTATGGTTGCTTCTTTATCAGTTTGCGCCTGGGCGATGGTTGCATCCATTTTCACCTGTGCAATCCGGGGCTGGCCCAATGCATCCAGGTAGCCCTGGGTATCGCTAATGTCTTTGAGAGCAAAGGACAGCAGGGATAGCCCCATGCGGTCAAAATCCACTTTTGAATTTTTAATAACTCTTTCAGCAAATTTATCCCGGTTCTGGTAAATTTCTTCAACAGTCATAGTACCGATGATAGCCCGAACATAACCTTCCAAAACACTGTAAGTGACATCTTTAATTCCCTGGGCTCCTGTACCTAAAAATTGTTCCGCAGCTTTTCGAATTGCAGATTCATCGCTGTTTATTTTTACCTGTGCGCTTGCCTCAGCGATAATATGGACGCCCTGTGAAGTGATTACTTCGGGGCTTTTAACGTTGAGGGTATAAACATCCAGGGGCAAAGTTTCAACTTTTTCAATGAATGGCTTCACGAATGTACCGCCACCGATGCTCATTCGATAACCTATTTTTCTGACAGTTCCATCAGGATCAGTTAATTTTCTCGCCCTGCCACCTGAAATAATGAGGACTTCATTCGGCCCCACTTTTCGATATTGCTTTGCTAATGCCAGAATAATTAAGGCAATAATGGCAACGACTACACCGATAAGAATGAGTAAATTTACCGTTGATAATTCCATTCTTTCCTCCTTGATGCTCTTTGTTGTTGAGCGGAAAATAAATTAAAAATTTATAAGCTATTAAATAACACGAAATATATGGATAATTACAATATTTTGCAACAAATTTTTTAATTTTTTTTGATTCAAAAAGATACCATATTAGGTTATTTTCGATTTAATCAGAGAAATATAATTTAAAATGCTCGAATCTCATACGAATGTTCTATGATTTACTGTTTTACAAAATATTTTTATAATTCTGTTTTGATAATACTCAGATAACGATTTTCAAATCTGAATCAAATGTAATTAATACTTGAATTTTAATCAAATGTTTTTAGATTATATAGAAACATTTTGAAAGGATATTTTATGCGACGATTATTGATTGTTTCAAACCGATTGCCTGTAAGTGTTTCAAAGAAAAAAGGAAAAATCATATTTTCTCAGAGTGCAGGCGGATTGGCGACAGGAATCGGCTCTTTTTACCAATCCTATGAAAGTCTATGGATTGGGTGGCCCGGTCTTTCAACAAATGTGGACTATGAAAGAGCTGAAATTAGGGAAAAATTATCTGAGAATAAAATGTTTCCTGTTTTTCTCACGCGAGACCAGGTTGAAAAATATTATGAAGGTTTCAGCAATAAGACCATTTGGCCGCTATTTCATTATTTTACGGAATATACAGTTTATAATGACAGATTATGGAATGCTTATCAAAGAGTGAATTCAATATTTTGTGATGAACTGAATAAAATAGCCCGACCGGATGATATTATCTGGGTGCATGATTATCAATTGATGCTGCTTCCACAGATGATAAGAGAACTGTTTCCGGACATTACAATCGGGTTTTTTCTGCATATTCCCTTTCCATCATTTGAAATATTCCGCACTTTGCCCTGGCGCAACATCATTTTGGATGGAATTTTGGGCTCAGACCTGGTGGGTTTTCATACGTATGATTATGTCAGGCATTTTATCAGTTCAGTGGTTCGATTAAAAGGCCTTGAACATTCTCTGGGAAAATTTACCATTAACGATAGAATTATTAAAATCGACTCATTTCCGATGGGAATTGATTACGATAAGTTTGCCAATGCGAGCGATCAGGATGACGTTCAAAAAAATATTGAAAATCTCAAAAAAGAGACAAAAGATAAAAAGGTTATCATTTCAATAGATCGACTGGATTACAGCAAGGCAATACCTCAACGCCTGAAAGCATTTGATTTGCTGTTAAGAGAGAATCCCGATTTACGCGGGAAGATCAAACTGGTTTTAAGTATCGTTCCTTCACGTCTTAAACTCGAGCATTATAAACGATTAAAGATTGAGATTGACGAGCTTGTTGGAAGAATTAATGGCAATTATGGGACTTTTGGATGGACACCAATATGGTATTTGTACAGGAATTTCCCCTTTGAAATGCTTACAGCCATGTACAGCATTTCCGATGTTGCCTTAATCACGCCATTTCGGGATGGAATGAATTTGATTGCCAAGGAATTTATCGCCTGCAAGAAAGATGGCAAGGGAGTTCTCATTTTGAGCGATATGGCTGGCGCTTCGGATGAGCTGGGCGAGGCAATTATGATCAATCCCAATGACATACGTTCGATAAAGGAAGCGTTGGTTCAAGCGTTAGAGCTCGCGGGAAAAGAGCAAGTCAAAATAAATAAAAAAATGCAGCAAAAGCTTCAGAGGTACGGTGTAAAAAGATGGGCAAAAGATTTTATCGAAACGTTGCTTCGCACAAAACATGAACAGCATCATTTATTATCCAAACGTATTGACGCGAAAATTAGAAAAAAAATTGTGAGTGATTATTCAAAGGCAAAGAAGCGCCTGATTTTTTTGGATTACGATGGAACGCTCGTACCGTTCTCAAAAGACCCATGCAAAGCCGGACCAGATGATGAATTACTAAATATTTTACTTACCCTGTCGAAAACAGAAGAGAATGAAGTCGTTGTTATTAGCGGCAGGGATAAAAATACTTTGCAGAAGTGGCTGGGCCATTTAAATATTGCCATTGTGAGTGAGCACGGCGCCTGGTTGAGAATTAAAGGCTCTCCCTGGGAAACGATTGAACCATTGGAACAGGAGTGGAAAAAAGGGATACGACCAATTATTGAATCTTATGTAGATAAAACACCCGGTTCATTAATTGAAACGAAAGAGTTCTCACTCGTCTGGCATTATCGAAAAGCTGATCCCGGTCTTGCTGAAATGCGGGCACGAGAACTGGTGGATACACTTCAAATTTTAACACGAAACCTGGATCTTCAAATTCTCGAGGGGAGCAAGGTTGTGGAAGTAAAAAATTATGGAATTAACAAGGGAAAGGCAGCATCAAAATGGTTAAATGAAAATGATTGGGATTTCATTTTTGCAGTCGGTGATGACTGGACCGATGAAGATCTGTTCAGAGCGATACCGAGTGATGGTTATTCTGTCAAAGTTGGATACACATCATCTGCAGCGACTTATTGTCTCAAATCCTCAAAAGAAGTTCGAAAACTGTTAACAGAATTTACAAAGGTGAAGCAGCTATGAGATATTTAAACGACTATCGAAAGATTACCGGAGACAAAATAATTAGTGATATCTTCAAAAAAGCAAGGAAGTTGTATGGTAGAAGAATTTTACACATCAATTCAACATTTTACGGGGGCGGCGTCGCAGAAATTTTGAGCAGCCTTGTGCCCCTGATGAATGATGTTGGCCTTGAAGCGGGCTGGCGTATCATTCGCGGCGCTCCTGAATTTTTTCTGACAACAAAGAAATTTCATAATGCGCTGCAGGGTGATGAAATTAATCTCACCGACATTAAAAAGCAAATTTACGTTCAAATCAATGAGGATTTTGCAAATTACACGCATGTAAATCATGATTGTGTGATAATACACGATCCCCAACCGCTTCCGCTTATCAATTTTTTCAAGAAGAGGCAACCGTGGATTTGGCGCGGCCATGTGGATCTATCGAATCCGAATAAGGAATTGTGGGACTATCTTACCAATTTCATTTTGAAGTACGACGCCATGATTGTCTCTCATGAGAATTACAAGAATAAATTGCCAATGGATTATAAAATAATTCAGCCGGCAATTGATCCATTGACCACAAAAAATATGGATCTGTCGGAAGAGGAAATGGCAGAACATCTCATAAAATTCGGTATTAGAGATGATAAACCGCTTATCACTCAAATCTCCCGTTTCGACAAATGGAAAGATCCTGTTGGCGTAATAGAAATCTTTAAAAAAGTCAGAAAAAAAATCGATTGCCGCCTGGTTCTCTGTGGCAGCATGGCCACTGACGACCCGGAAGGTATTGAAATATTTGAAGAGGTCAAAGAAAAAGCAAACAGCCTTATCGAAAGTGGTGATGTTGTGCTCCTGACCTATGAAAGCAATATTCTTGTCAATGCGCTGCAGAGGCGATCTGCTGTTATCATTCAAAAATCCTTGCGTGAGGGTTTTGGTTTGACTGTCACAGAAGCGCTCTGGAAGAGCACACCGGTTGTTGCATCAAATGTTGGCGGCATCCCCCTCCAAATCAAAAATGGTAAGAATGGCTTTCTGGTCGAGCCGAATGACCTCAAGGGTTTTTCTGATAAAATTATATCGATATTGGAAAATCGTGAACTGGCTCAACGATTCGGCCGGAATGGCCAGGAAACGGTGCGCGAACAATTTTTGATCACAAGGATTCTGCAGGATTATCTGGATTTATTGACTGGTATTTTATTGCCGAAATAAAACCAATTCAAATAATAGAATGAAACTCTCTTTAAAAGTCCACTTCCGTTTAATGGTTACTGACAGAAGTGGACTTTTTTATTTGACTCATATCTACCTTTTCCCCTTTTGGCTTCTTTTTTATTGCATTTTGATTGCAAATATCTTATATTTTCTTCTGCCTTTCAAAAAATAAATTACACAAAATTAAGAATTACGTCAGGGATTCCGTATGAGCGACATTAAGTATCATTTAGACGAATATCAACGATTCTACGACAATTTGCTGCCCCTCCTGAATGGAAACACCATTGAGCATCTTAAATTGAAAAAACTCAAAAAACCTGCAATTCGGAGAGGTATAAAAACCCGATTTGGCTCGTATGGTTGGCGATCGGCAGTCTCCAGTCGGGTTGCTCCGCGGACTGTATATCTTGGAAATGAAAAAGTACGTCTTACCCGCCCAACCGATTTGCACGCAAAATTGATTGATGGCGCTCCGGAAGAATTGCACAAGGTGCTGCACTTAATGCGCACACTCCCCTTTATCCATCTGAGAAGGCAGATGGGCGAGAACGATGAATTTAATCCAATTTGCAATTTATATGTTTCGGTCGCTGATCCCAAAAATTATCGTATTGCCTACATGTGGGGCAACACACTTGGAAAAGTGACGAATAGACCGGGACCGGAATTTACCATGATTCATATTCCGGAAGAACACCAACTCAGACAGCAGGTGCTTGTTCTGCCTGAATATAATCTTAATATTGCGCTTGGTACTGATTATATGGGGGAAGATAAAAAGGGATTTCTCCGCCAGGCCATGTGGTATGCAGACGAACATGACATGCTGGGATTGCACGCCGGCACAAAATTGGTCTATGTTTGGGATTCCAAAGAAAATAAACTGAAGCGTTATGGCATTTTTCTGTTTGGACTTTCGGCCACCGGAAAATCAACCTGGTCATGTCATCAGTTGGGCCTGGATCATTCAAAAGGCGAACGGACCGAGGCTGTTCAGGATGATATTGTATTTCTGCGCAGGGATGGTTCTGCATTCGGTAGTGAACAGGGCTTTTTTGTCAAGACCGATGTGGACAAAGAGCTTCAGGAAGCTATGTATTATGCGCTTATCGATAAATCCGCCCTGTATGAAAACGTCATGATCGATTCCACGGGAAATCCCGATTTTCTCGATGAGAATTTATGCGGGAACGGCAGAGCTGTTATTCGAAAGGATAAATTGAGAATCAAGCGAGGCAGAAAACTGGTTGGTATCGATTCCAAAGGGATCAACCTTCCGCCGGTTGAAGAACTCGATGGAATCGCATTCGCATTCATCACGCGGCGTAATACGATCATGCCATTTGCCCAGCGCCTGACAGCAGAACAGGCCGTATTGGCGTACCTCTGGGGAGAATCCAGTCACAGCTTTGCCTCGCAACCGGATAAAGCAGGAGAATCCGTAAGAATTGTGGGCACTGATCCGTTTATCATTGGATCGCGCGCGAAAAAGGTGAATCGATTTTATGACATCATCATGGACTTGAAAGAAAAATATCCCGATAAAGTGGCTTTTTATCAGTACAACACCGGCGGCGTTGGTGAAATTATCGACACGTACATGGAAAGCGGTGTCAAGAAAAAGAGAATGGTTCGAAAAGTGAGCCGTGTGCCAATTCATTTGATGGCAGCGATTCAACGCGGCGATTTACGAGGTACCAATAAATACCAACCGGGAATTTTTGGCACGGAAGAGGTTGTGTGGTGCGAAGGCGGAGACCTTGATCAATACAATCCATTCAATCTTTATTCGCAGGAACAAATTGTAAAATTTTTAGCTGATATTGTCAAAGGCCGACGCAAATTTACTGAAGAAATTGCCAATGAAGGCCTGAACTCACAGATCATCAAAGATGCTGAGGAATCTTTTCAGATATCAAAAGGTGGAAATAAAGAGCGAGTTCTTATGTCGGATGCTTCAACAACAGAGGGTGATGATGAAGGGAAAAAAGCAACTTCCAGAAATTGGGTGAGCAAATCCAGACCCCCTCGACCGGTGGGCTATCGGTAAACATGGCTATTGTCCTTGTCAAACGCATTCAAAGCACAGCCCTTCGGTTGTGCTTTTCAGTATAAAATACATAGAAAACAACATGCCTAAAAAACGTTTTTTACTGACAATTATTGCAGCAATTTCCTGTCTGATTTTAATCACGGGTTTCATATCAGTTCTCGGATTGGATCTAAAATGCGCATCATATTTCTTTGATAAGCAGACTGAAAGCTGGTCGCAGGGAGATACCAAAATTTGGGATTGGGCCTACGATTATGGTCCCTACCCTGCGATACTTTTATCGATTTTCTCATTGATTGCATTGATTCTCAGCGTTTTAATCCCCGGTTTAACTTCGCTTCGACGATATTGCATTTTTATTCTATTAACAATGACGCTGGGCCCTGGTTTACTTGTCAATGGAATTTTCAAAGATCGTTGGGGCCGGCCTCGTCCAAGACAGGTCGAACAATTTGATGGAAGATGGGAGTTTCGGCAAGTGTGGGAGCCGGGTATTCCTGGACGAGGAAAATCTTTTCCCAGTGGCCACAGTTCCATGGGATTCTTTTTAATTGTCATTTATTTTGTTTATCGGCGAAAGAATGATGCACTTGCTTATTCAGGCATTTTGGTCAGCCTTATCATGGGGGGCTTCATCGGAACAGCCAGAATGGCCCAGGGCGGCCATTTCCTGTCAGATGTAATTTGGGCCGGTGGGATGACATACGGCGCTGCTGCGGTTCTTTCATTTTATCTGCTCAAAATTCCTGATGATGAAAAGACTCAAAAAAAGAAGGCACGCGGGAACATGCTGTTAAAACGGGCTGCTATATTGTTTTTTGTGGCTTTATTTATATATGTCTTTGGATTTTCAAAACCGGTTTATGAGGAATACATTCATAAAATTGATCTGGCGGGAAAAAACGTACCCATGGTTTTCCAGGTGAATATGGATAAGGGCGATATGAAGTTCATTTTTGGGAAATATGAGTCACCCATTGAAGTTCAGACAACCTTACATGGATATGGTTTTCCTGAACACAACTTGAAAAGTCAATTGTTGGAAGAAACGCTGAATGATACATTGCATGTACATTACCAGCTTTCAATTTCCGGGGTATTTCAAAGAATGAACATCACAACACATATTTACGTTGATACAACGCAAACAATCATCTTAGCAGGTAAAAAACATCCTTTCACCGATCGATGAATAAACCCATGAAAAGCGGCTTTTATTCAACATCAAAAAAATTAAAATTCAATCAATATATCAAATGAAAATACCGGGAGTCCAAAAGTATGAATACGTTAACAGCGCAGGAATTAGAAAATTTGATGCAGGCAGTATTCTCCCTACGCGAGGAGGATCAACATCTGGCCATAATTGTAGATGTGCCCGATGAAAAAGTTGCAGACCACAGCAAATGGCAAAATCGCCGGGTGATGGTGCATGATTGGTGGGATAAGCTAAATAAAATTAGATCCAATCTGTCGCTTGATTCTGTTGATTTAATATATTACCCGAATGTTCATAGCAATAATGCAGAGCTCCCGCAAAAGGCTTTTCGATATAACGGGTATCCTTCCGATATTACAAAACAAAAATTGCTGGTTGAAGGAGAAGAATTCGATTTCAAAGAATTTCTTTCAACGTGTCAACTGGTCATTGCTCCGACCCAATTCTCTGCGACAGCCCCGCTAAAATTGTTGGCAAAAAAGCTAAATTTCAGAGCGATCACTATGCCGGGCTTTTCACTTGAAATGATACCGGCTTTGAAATTGGATTACGAGGAGATCAACCGGCGCGTTTTTGAAATAAAAGCATTGCTGGATGAAGCAATTTCCATGGACATCCATTTTTTGGTGGATCAATCGAAAGATTATCACTGTCATTTGGATTTGCGCCACCGAACTTCGCATGCCAGTGGTGGACGATTTCCTGAACCAGGAACTGCCGGTAATTTGCCGAGCGGCGAATGCTATATTGTGCCCTATGAAGGGGAATTGGACGACACGAGCAAATCCTCCGGATTTTTGCCCGTTCAATTCGATGATGAAATAGTGGTATATCATTTGGAGAACAATGTTGCCAAAAAAGTCGTCAGCAGCGGTCCTTTTTCTGAAAAAGAATCTCAAAAAATTCAGGCTGAACCAGCCTATGCAAACATTGCAGAGTTGGGATTTGGCGTGCTCAAGGACTTTGGCGTACAACCCACCGGCGAGATTTTATTGGATGAAAAATTGGGATTGCACATTGCCTTTGGTCGCAGCGATCACTTTGGTGGCGCTGTGGGTGTTTCAAACTTTTCATCCCCGGAAAAAGTCGTTCATATTGACCGCATTTATATTCCGGAAACCCAAGCGAGAATTTTTGCAAAAGAGGTTGTTCTCAAATATGAGAAAAAAGAACCATTTATACTCATGAAAGATAATTCATATACAATATTTTAAAATATTGCTTCAAAGCTGCTCTTTTCGGCAAACTTTTTCAAGTCAAACTTTCTCCCTGGCTTAATAAATTGATAAATCCAAAAAAACCCCAATTATTATGATTGGGGTTTTTTTGTGAAATATTTTTAACTGCTAAAAAACAATAATTGCTACAATCAGGCAACGGCTTAACTGAAGGAATCAATTAGTTTGCCTTTTTTGTTACTTTTTTCATCCTGATCATTTGAGCTGTTCAAATCATCAACCACTTTTATCTTGCTGTCCGTGGATTTGTCTTTTTCAGTATCTTTTGTTTGGCTATCCTTTTTCGATTGCGTCGATGTGCCCTGCTTATCATTTACCATGGTCACATTTCCCTGGAAAAATGCCTGATCGGAAATCATAATAGATGGCGATGTTGTGTCTCCGTTAAATTTGGCGCCATCCCTCAATTCTACTTTTTCTGTTGCTTCGACCTTTCCTTCGACTTCACCTTCGATCATAACCTTCTGGGCTTTAATCTCACCTTTAAATTTTCCTGTTCTGCCGATTGTCATGTTCGCTGAAAGATTCACACTGCCGTCAACTTCGCCATTCAAATACAAATCGTGGGAACCTGTAATATCCCCCACAAATCGAATGCCCTCAAAAATCATTGTTGAATCGGTCACAGTTGCATTGGGATTCGATGCGCTGATGTTGAAATTTTTTTCCATGTCTTTGTCCTTTCCAAAATCTTCTTTTTGATTTTTATCGAATATTTTCTGATTAACTTTCATGCTACACCTCTTCCAAAAATAGGCTACAATAAAACGATGAATTTTATTCATGTTAGCTTAACAGACGTCAAACATGTGTGTGTAAACTATTATCGTCAATATCTACTAAACATTAATACAATCTATGTTAAAAAATATTTATATTTGAGGAATGAAAACGATGCAATCCTTAAATCCGGAGCAGAAGTAATGTGGGATTTTTAACTTTTACAATGACCTTAAGAATTCAGCAATGGAATTCATGAATCGAATGAATCGAATCAAAATGAATTAACAAAACATACTGGAATAAACCTGTTTAGAAATATTTTTTATCCTTTCAAAGCGCCGGCAGTGATACCACGAATGAATTGTTTTGTGGCAACAAGAAAAATTATCAGCAATGGAATAGACGCAATTGTGTAGCCGGCAAACAGTTCGCCGTAATGCATATTTCCGTAACTGTAGGAAACACTGAATCGCAAAACGCCTACCGTAAGAACTGTAATTTTATCATCAGTTGTTGTGACCAGCGGCCAGATGAAATTATTCCACACTGCAAGCGAGCTGATGATAGCCACAAGTCCAAAAATTGGTCGACTCATAGCAGCGCCTATATACCAGAATTGCTGAAAATACCCTGCGCCATCCAGCCGGGCCGATTCGAATAATTCTTCGGGCAGTGTAACGAAAAATGAATGAAAGATGTAAATTGCAAGTACCTGCCCGCCGGAAATAAACGGCAGAATCATCACCCAGTAGGTATCCAGCAATTTCAGGTGTTTCACCACCATAAACGATGGCACCAGAGTTAAAATCCATGGGACCATCATCAAACCGATGACACCGTAAAATAATGTTTTTTTCAACGGGAAAGAAAACCGGGCAAACACAAATCCCGAGAGTGCCCCCAAAAATACAACGCCAATTACCGATGCAAGCGTCACAATAACGCTATTCAAAATGTATTGGAATATGATGGCAAAAACCTCTGAATAATTTTCAAAGTGCAACGGCCATGTTGGCGACCAGAAGGAGTGATAAAATTGAAAGACAGATTTAAACGATGTGATTAACATAAAAACAAAAGGAAAAAACGTCAAAAAAACGATAAATCCCAGAAGGCCAAATCCAATGAGTTTTAGAGAAGATGTATTTTTATTTCCTAACATTTAATTTTCCTGAATTCAAACAATCAACTTTTATGCGTGGAATTCCTGCTCCGAACGGATGTATTTGTTGTTTAAAAAAGTAAACGTCAGCATCATAATGAAAAGGACAACACCGATTGCACAGGCGTAGCCCATCTTGTTGAAGGTGAATCCATTGAAAAAAATGTACAACCCGGGAAGCATGGTTTCATATCCCGGCCCGCCATCGCCAGTTAATACGTAAACCGATTCGAATCCCTGCAATACGGAAATGATCGTCACGATCAGCAATAAACGAACCTGTGTCAGTATCATGGGAAGATGAATTTTGAAAAACATTTGAAATGGTGAAACGCCGTCGATTCGCGCTGATTCAAGCATGGCATCAGGGATATTTGTGAGTCCCGAGTAGTAAATTAAAACATTAAATCCATAGGCGAATGGAAATCCGACAAAGGCGACGGAAAGCAATGCCGTTTTCGGATGGCTGAGCCAGCCATATATCCACTCAGGTTTACCGATGAGTTCCAAAACTGAAGTCAATATCCCGGCATCGGAATAGATGAATTTCCACAGCACCCACACGACAATTGGTGGTACAAGCATGGGAATGACCAACAATACGCGCAGCAGATAGCTCCACTTTTGTGATTTAATCATAAAGATCAATTCTGCAACAAGAAGGGGGACGGATAAATTCACTATCAGAATGAAAATGAGCAGTTTGCTAATATTGATCATGCTCTTGTAAAAAACAGGGTCCCAGAATAATTCAATGAAGTTGCCCAGACCAATAAATTTGGCCTGATTTCCAAGATCCCATTCAAATAGTGAGCGAAATAGCGCTAACAGCGCTGGGTAATAATTGAAAATTATCAACAATATAAACGTGGGACCGAGCAGAATATATAGGGGGAAAAGCTTATTCCAGCACAATTCCGTTTTTTTGCCATTTTTCTTCATAATCAGAAAAATTCCAGTTTTCCTTTTCTATTTTTTCTTCGATGAAATTTTGAAAATTAGTCTCCAGCTTCATCAGATATTCATCAATCGAAAGACCGCCATTCAGAAACAGGTCAAACATTCGCCGCCAGTAACTTTTATATTTCGGATCGAAGCTTTCCAGCCATTTGATTGTACAGTAGCGACGCTGAAATATTTCTTTAATTGGAGTCAATTCTTCAGGAACATTCACCCCCTTAATATTCGGCAAAAACATCAAGGTCTCGTTAATCACCTTTTCAAAATTTTGAGGCGCTGTGTAAAACATGAGAAAATCAATTACCTCATCGAGATGATCGTAAATCGTGGCAGAGTTTGTGACATGAAGTTGCACAGCCGAACCTCCAATAACGGACGCTTCTGCCCCACTCCCGAATTTTGACGTTTTTTGCGTTATTTTCGGCAGGTAAAAGATACCCCATTCAAAATCCATATACGGGTCATAAATCAAACGTCGTGAGAACCAGCTTCCATCCCAGCTCATGGCGGCTCGCTGCGTAAGAAATAATCGTGCAGGGTCTGTATTCTTCAGTTCCCTGGCCCAATATTTCCGCCATTCTTTAATGATGCGGTGCATCTCCACCCAGCGGGGATCTCTCCGCGTGAAAAAGCCCTTACTGAAAAGGAAAGCCACTTCTTTGGGAGTCAGGTAATGCGACATGTAGGCTTTCTGATTTTCAAAAGATGGCTGCACATCCAGATATTCGATGATGTCGTGATAAAGCATATCAAAAATAATATCCTGGCCCCAATCAGAAACAAGATTTTGGGCCGAAGGCATCGGTGTAATTCCATTCTCCAATAATGTTTGCTGCAAGCGGGTGAATTCATACCACGTTTCGGGCGGTCTTAAATCGAATTTTTGAAACAGTGTTTTGTTATAATAGACTGCCGTTTCCACAACATCGATGGAAAGGCAGTATAATTTTCCATCTGCCGCCCGTTTTGCGTTTACCAGCGGAATATTCACAAATGAATCCATCCAACGTTTATTGCCATCGATGTAAGGATTCGGCATTTCAAGATACTCGTCCAGCGGAATGTACCATCCCTTTGACACATCCGGCCAGGAGACCTCAGCGTTCTGCGCAACAATGTCTGGCGCGATGCCGCCAACCAGTTGCGTTTTCAGCCATTCGCCTTCATGGGATCCACTGACCACCACATGCTGCACAAAATTGATCGATATGTCTGGATGAAGTTGCATATAATCTTCAGCGATAATTTTACTGGATTGAAGTGCGTTGCCAAATGCCAATTTTGTTCCCGGTGTGTAAATGCCGAGATTCACAAAAAGCGTATTTTTTCTGTCTGTTGGTTCTTTTTTTTGTTCAGAAGAATTGCAGAAAAAGAAGGTAATTAGCAGGGAGATTGATAATAGTAAAATGATTCGTTTTTGATACATAATTATGGGTGTAATGTTGAAGAATCGGAGTGAACTAATAATTGCCCGCGAAACGTCCAGGATTAGTATGTTCAAAAAATCAAACCTATGCTTGAATATTCCGCGGGCACTATTTCCTTATTTCAGGACAACCATTTTTTTGCTGGAAACAAAAGACCCGGTAGTAATCTGATACACATAAACCCCGGCCGCGACTGATGTTCCAAAATTATCCCGACCATCCCAATGAATCGTGTGAATTGCCCGCGACTGAAACCCATCGATCAGCGTTTTCACTTCTTCCCCGCGAGCGTTGTAAATCTTCATGACGACATGCGCATCTTCCCCCAAATGATACCTGATGGCTGTCGTTGAATTAAACGGATTGGGATAGTTCTGCAGCAAGGCGAACGAATCCGGTAGTTGCCTTAATTCGTCCATCTTTTCTTCGGCTTCTAAATCAGCAGCGCTCAGCTCATTCTCTGCTGAAAATTCTTCATCTGTTTTTTTCTGGTCATTATTATCATCAGCCCCGGTGGATATGGCATCAGTTTTAAGTTTTATTAAAATGCCGTCACTCCATGGCGACCAATCACTGATCAGTCCAGCACCGTTTTTCGCAGCGACGCGTGCATACAGCTTAACGCCGGATGCGCTGCATCTGATTGTATGGCTCGTTTCATTTCCCACCCAATCGCTGAAATAAACGGAATCCCCCGGTTCGGCTTTCACTTCCAGCAGGTAATCAGAAATGCCGGTATCATATTCTATTGCCGGTTCCCATTTAAATTCAATCTGCCCGGACATTGAGCTTCTTCCCTCGTCAATGGGAGCAGATGCCATGACAGGTGCTGAATTATCAGCTTCCCGCAGGTATACTTCACCAATTTTTGTCAGATCGTTGTTTCGGTTCAACAGCGCTGTGATTGGCGGTTTTGGGGTTAACGGAATGTCGTAAAACGGACTGGTGCCTTTGGAAAGATACCAGAACCATCGTTTTATACCGACCTCATTCGTTTTAAAGTATTGACAAAAGTTTTGGCACAACTCAGCAACCTCGTCCACGCTGCGCCTGGAATCCCCATTGCCAAATTCAGAAATCCAGACATCCCCGGCTCCGCTTGTATTGCGCATAAACGTGGCCATTTCATCCATTTTATAGGTCAGGCTGTCCCAATCTATCGCCTGATTTTCTGCACGCATTGGGAAAACATGAAAATCATTGATTTCCACCTTAACATCCGGCGGCAGTAAACTGAGAAATTCTGTGTACCATGTTTTACAATTTGTTTGTTCAAAATAAGACATGACTAAATTTTTGAAATCATCCTCAAGCGCGCCAAGCACGCCGCGAAAAAGCTCAGGAATGTACAGCCAGGCCGCTTCCCCCGGGTTCTCGATTGCACTGGTCAGGAGCAAGGATGGCCCCAGAATTTTTGCGCTGGAGCTATAGCTTTTGATGAGACGATAATATTTCGTATAAAATACTGCATACTGTTCCGGAGAGAGCAACGGAAGCCAGTTCGGTTCATAGCCAATGGACCAGCAGCTCTTTTCGTTTCCCTCATGCCTGAACACTCGCTGAATTTGATTTTTCTCTCCTTCGAAAATTCTGTCAAGTATTTCCTGTTGGGTGGGAACCACTTCTTCGGAGAAAAGCGATTTGAAAAAATCGACCAGGTAATAGGGTGAAGTAATCGGTTCTTTATTCAATTCTTCATCCATTGCATCTTCCAGTTCCCTGTCAACAAGCTGTTCGATCTCGTTAGAAAGGCTTTCCCAGGTAAATGAAATTCCAAACAAGGACCAATCGATGTCAGATTCGGTGATCGCATCAGTGACGATAGATTCAACTTGCAAAAACCGATCTCTCCCCTGTCCGTCAAGAATTATTTTTCCATAGATGTGCACTGTGGTTTCAAATTCAGCATCAGCATCGCCGATATCTTCCCAATGATATCCCCAATTAAATGGATTGGGATTAAAAATCCAGGCATCGATATAAAGATGGGTTTTCCAGACTGCCGAAAAATTTGTCTTGAAAGAAATAGTGTCCGAAACCACCTTGAGAGTCATTTCAGGCAGTTCTTCCTGAAAATTCATTTCCGTATTCTTGGCAGTGGCCCGGTATTTAATTCCGAGCATTTTTTCAGTGTAAACAAAATTATTCAGCGTATCTTCGATCATCGTTTCCAGTAAAGGTCGATTGGTCTCCCAGTATTCATCGATCACCGGTACAATATTGGAATCCACAATAGTCAGGCTCAGATTCAATAAATTCTGCAGAAAGTCATCGTCATTTTTTTCGAGCAAATCAAGGACGATCCATTTGTAATCCATACCGAGATTGTCACTGCGATAATCGATTTTTCCAACAGTCCAGATTTTGCTTTTTCCTTTCGGCGGGAAGTGCTCAGGCAGATACGAATCTTCCCAATCTCTGTACCAGTTGAGTCCTTTCTGACCCAGGTATTGTGTACCTTCCACGCCTTTTGTGCCAAAGCGGTCATCGAGCTGGCTCCATGCAGCGCCAGCATACATTAAAATTATCATTCCCAAAATGAAAATTTTATAAAGTTTGTTTTTTATCATGATGCATACCTCGTTTTAGCTGAGTGGTGACAGTTTTTTTATCCTGTCAGTAGCTATTTATAAATAAACGCCATATCGATCATTTACTGAAGAAAATTTTCCTCCAATTCCTTTGTCTGCTCTTCATCGATGGCCACAAGGCCGCCAATTTGATATGCGTTTATCAGTGACCTTGCGCTGAACTCCGCGACTTCCAGTCTGTCGAAGGCTTGCAATAAAGATGTTCCTACAGTGAGAATGGCGTCGTTTTGCAATAGAATAACCGGGGACTTTTTCCCGATTGCCACGGATATTTGTTTTTCATCGTTGTACTGCGGGCCGTAGGGAATTTTGGGAATATCGCGGAGCAGAATGTAGCTTTCAGGAATGGTGCGTGTGTTGAATTGCTGGTCACTGATACTGAACGCAGCCGCATTGGGCGCCTGGGCTGAAATAATGGATTTCGCCTCGGGATGGTCACGATAAATTCGGTCATGCAGCAAAACCGAGCGGCTGGGAAGTTTGCCTCGTTCGCGTTTTCGATTCTGAATCAGCACAATATCAGAAATACCCAGTAATCGCCTGTCCAAACCGGTCGGAGTGATGAGGAATGTCTCATCGTCCAAACGAACCGAAACAACCCCTTCGGTGCTAGTCATGATTCGTTGTTCGTACGCACGGTGAACAATGTCGCAAATATGGCGGCGCATGGCTTTTTCTTCATTGCTGCGGCATTCAGGCTCGAACTCCACCAGATAATTTTTGCTGTGATGAAACAGATTAATTTGGTCATCTGTCAACTCCGGCACATTTCCCAGCATGGACGCTTTGATGGCCAGTCGTGCGCAAAAATCCAGGGTTTCGAATCGATGAAAGGCATGGAGTAAATTTTTCCCGCCGCAAACAACGCCGTGGTTTTCCATAATCACGGAATCGAACGAATTTTCAAATACCGATGCAATGTTATTCCCAAGCAAATCGCTCCCGGGAAGGGCGTACGGCGCGTATCCAATTTGCCCGCACACTTCGGGCGCCTGAGGAATAATTCGCACCGGCGGAATCTTCCGCACAAGGCTGAATGAAACCAGCGCACTCGGATGGGCATGGACAATCCCGCCAATATCCGGGCGTTTTTCATAAATTCGTTTGTGAAACGGAAATTCGGACGATGGTTTGTGTCTTCCCTCGATTTTCCCATTGGCGCGCACACAGGCAATATCATCCCATTCCAGCGAACCTTTGTCCACTCCGGCCGGGGTAATCCAGATATCGCCATTCCTGTCCCGAATGGACATATTGCCCCCGGACGTGGTGGTCATGCCGTATCGGTAAACGCGTTTCATCAGCATCACAAGTTGTTCGCGGGGGTGGATCAGTTCGTATTCCATTTATTTCTTTCTTCTTTAGAGGTAGTGACTTGTGTCCAAAATAAAATTACAAAACTCAAGTGCCAAAAACCAACTAAATTTCAATTTTCAAATGCAACAAAAAAGTGATTCTGAATCGTTCCCATGTGCCGCGTGGGAACGAGGGGCAGTCGCAATGCAACACCACTGCATTCCCACGGATGCCTTTGGAGTTGGCAATTGTTTGGATTTTTGAAATTGGCACGTGTAATTTATTTGTTATTTTAAATTTGCCTTTTGGAATTTTCTTTCAAATCAATCGCATATATTACTTTTTAGCGCCACAGCACTTCTTGTACTTTTTCCCGCTCCCGCAGGGACAGGGATCGTTTCTGCCCACCTGCCCCATCTCTCCCTTTGCGATGGCATTTTTCACTTTGTCCTGCTTTGCCAATGTATCCTGCTCCTTTTTCCATTCCGATGCCAAATTTTCCAGGCGGCTGTGAGCGTGATTGAAAAACATTTTATAAGACTGGCAAAAGTGGCTGACACCGTTATCGCGTGGATCGCGCATTCGGTCTTTGGTGCAGCCGCCCCGGCAGTATTTCAGCCACTGGCATGTTTTACAATCGACCGGCAACTCTGCTTTCATCGTGCCAAATTCAAGCTGTTTATCCGAATTCAGCATATCGATCAAAGCATCATTTATTACATTCCCTAATTTCCAGTTTGGTTCCACAAAAAAGTCGCAGGAAAAAACATCGCCGTTGTGCTCCACCACCGTGTAAATTCCGCACGACGGCAGCAGAGTGCATTCCGGCGCCGGCAGTCCCACGTAATTGAAAAACAGGGAATCGAAATAGCGAATGGAAGTCGTCGGTTGATTATCCCTGAAATCCGCCATCCACAGATCGAACAGTGAGCACAAAAATGTGCCGTAATGTTCCGGCGAAACAGAAAATGGCGCAGCTTTCGATGCATCCATCGGATCGGTTTCCACGCAGGGAATGAACTGCATGAACGTCAGGCCGAGATCCTTGTAATACGCGTAAATTTCCCCCGGGAATTGCACAGAGTAATCGTTCACAACGGACAATGCATTCACCGATACATCCTGGTCAAGCATCAATTTGGCGCTGTCTTCGACGCGATGCCAAGAATCGTTTCCCCCGCGCATGTGTCGATATTTATTGTGAATGTGCTCCGGGCCGTCCAGCGATAACCCGACCAGGAAATTGTATTTGTGCAGGAAGTGCGCCCACTCCTCATCGATTAAAATGCCATTGGTTTGCAACCCGTTGCCCACAGATTTCCCGCGCCCGTATTCCTGTTGAAATTCTACCGCTTTTTCAAAGAATGGCAGGCCCATCAGCGTGGGCTCTCCCCCCTGCCAGCCGAAATTAATGTGCTGGCCGCCCTGAACCATGGCCTGGCGCGTCATTTCGCGCAGCACGTCTTCAGACATGCGGTGGATTTTGGTTTCGCTGAATAAATCCGCTTTTTCAAGATAAAAACAATAGGCGCATGCCATGTTGCAGTCCGGCCCGGCCGGTTTTACGAGAAGAGAATTCAACTGCTTCCACGGTTTGGCAGGTTCGGTTTTTTGCTGTGGAATTTTTCGAGGCCCGGTTGTTTTTTCAACCGGGCTTATTTCATCCGGTTCAAAATCAATCGTTGCTTTTTCCTTCAGGTCATCCACATAGTTTTCAATCAACTCTAATCCGGCATCTTCATGAAGCTGATAGAATATTTCCTCTTTCACTTCCTCAAATTCAGCCGGCCGGCTGCCTGTCCTGTCAATGACTTTGGCGATGTGAAAGCCAAATTCTGTTCGAAAAACCCCGCTGACCTCTCCGACTCCCAAAGAAAATACCACATCTTCGAACGCCTGCACCATTTCTCCCCGGGAAAAAAACCCCATGTCTCCCCCATTGCCGGGACAATCGGAAAACTCGTTCGCCAGTTCTTGGAACGAGCGTCCCTTTTTCAATTCCGCCTCGGCCTCGTTGATGGCCGCCAGGGCCTGGTCTTCCGAATGCCCGGCATCCACATATTTGACGATGTGGGCAGCCCGTACCAATTCCGGGACTTGAAACTGATCGATATTGTCCCGATAGTATTCTTTCATCCGGGCCAGCGATGGCTTTTTAGCGCCTTTTGAAATATCTGCCATAAACCGCTCCACCCGAATATGCATTTCCAGATCCTGCTTGAGTATCTCTTTATAGCCATTGGGAAGCAGCGGGTTTTGATAGAATTTTTCTTCACCGCCGTTTCGTTCCATCAGCTTCGAATATGCTTCTTCGACTTCCTTTTTCGGAACGACGGCATTTTGCTTCTTCGCTTCCTGCTGAAAAAGCGCCCGCTCGATCACATTTTCCATAGCCCAATCATAGAGACGATCTTCCTGCTCATCCGGCGACTGATCCTGAAATGCCTGTTGATAGTGGGGACGCAGACGATTCATTTCATGGACTATGGACTGATTTTCTATCTTTTCACCATTGATAAAAACTGGCATTGCCGGCTCCGTTTGCGTTTCAACATTATTCTTGAATTAGCGGTAATTTTAACAGGATAATATACAAAATTATTGAGATTAAAGCAATGTGAAAAAAATATTACATTCTATTCTTTTTTCGCTTGCAATTTTCGTAGAAAATGTTTTATTGTGATGAGATACTAGAACATCTCCCATGTGACAAGATTTTGAAATTCAAAGTTTCCGGTTTTACTTTTATATGATTTGTTCAATCAGATTTCATTAAACCAGGACGGGAAAATATCATGCCCGAAACAATCGGATTTTTCATTGCAAAAGGAATTGCCTCTTATGCCATCGGGAAAGGCCTCGATAAGCTTTTTGAAAAAAGGGATGGGTTTGAAAAACGATTGGCGCAGGTCATCGATTCGTCCATCGACGCGCATCACAGGAAATCCCCAATCCCGGATGCGGACGGCAAATATGCCTTTTACAAATCACAGGTGTTTTTGGAGGAATTGTTAAAACTCAGGTTGTTTGGCGATAATGCCTACGACGTGAATGAAGAATTGCTGATCGAGCAATTACGCCAAAACAAAAACATCATTCCACCGACGAAAAATCAATTAACTGATTTTTTAGATATTTTCGAACAATTCCGAAAAGCGGACCCGGAACTCAAAACGCTCGAGATCGAGGAAAATTTCAGGGAACAGGTGTTTTTCAATTCCGACAAGCTCGATCTCCTGATAGAGCTGATTACAAATTTATCCGTAATACAGACGTCTGTCCCAAAAGAACTGACCGCTGTGCCGCGGCTTGCCAAATACAAAATTGTCGGGCGCGAACAGGATTTGAGCAACCTGCGAAACGTATTGTTGGAAAACAAAGAAACCGTGCTGATGAACGGCATGGGCGGCATTGGGAAAACCACCCTGGCTTCGGTTTACGCGGATACGTTTTACGACGATTACGACCACATTGCCTGGCTGACCATTGAAACAAACCTGGAAGAAGCCATTGCCACGAATTTTTCGCTGCTGAAAAACCTGAACCTGCTAAACGTGCCGGTCCACGACCAGTTCCGCGCCTGTTTGAATGAATTGCGCACCCTCGAAGGCGAAAAGCCACTTCTGCTTATTCTGGACAATGCAACGGCAAACCTTGCCCGGTATTACGACATGCTGCCCAAGGCGCCCTGCTGCCATTTGTTAGTCACGTCCCGCGAGCGGATAACGCCGTTTCTCATCATCGAATTGGATTTTTTACCGGAAGACGAAGCCATCCAACTCTTTTTGAAACAAAACGATAAATTCTCAGGGGAACAGGTCGCCGCCCTTGTGAAACACGTGGAATACCACACCCTGACCATTGAAATTCTGGCGCTTTCCGCCAAAAAACACCGCTGGAATTTCGAGCAAATTATGACTGCCCTGACCCTGGATGCCAAAGCGGAAATTGAGATTTCCCATAGCGGCCACAAAAAAATTGCCAGGATAAAGTCCTACCTGGTCAATATATTTAATTTAAGCGTCTGTAATGAATATGAGCTTTACCTGCTGAAACAGTTCCTGTTCCTGCCCAATGAATGGATGGCCTACGATTTTCTGGAAACCCTGTTGGGGCGGGAACAATTGGAATGGAAGGACGATTTTGCAGGTTATCTGGAAAGCCTGTTTGAAAGAGGATGGATACAAAAAGACCAATCCCTGGATGGATACATAATACACCCGGTCCTGGCCGAAGCCATAACTCCCCAATTGGAAATTAATTGGGATGACATTAAGTTATTAAGTGAGAGTATAACAGAATTTTTAAGCCTTGACCAGGCAAAAGACAACCCTATTGAAAAATTTCAATTCATCCCCCTGGGCGATGCCATTTTGAAAGGGACTGCAGATTGTTTTTCAGATGAATTGGCACGATTAAAAAACAATCTGGCCACTGTTTATCAGGATTTGGGCGACTATGAACAAGCCCGCGATCTGCTCGAAGCGGCGCTCACGTCAGCCCGGAAAAACTTTGGCGCGGATCATCCAACCGTGGCCGTGCGCCAGTCCAATTTGGCCCTTGTCTATCAAGATTTGGGCGACTATGAAAAAGCCCGCGAGCTGCTCGAAGCGGCGCTCACGTCAGACCAGAAAAACTTCGGCGCGGATCATCCAACCGTGGCCGTGAGCCAGTCCAATCTGGCCAGTGTCTATAAAGCTTTGGGCGACTATGAACAAGCGCGCGAGCTGCTCGAAGCGGCGCTGGCTTCCGACTTAAAAAACTTTGGCGCGGATCATCCAACCGTGGCCGTGAGCCAGTCCAATTTGGCCATTGTCTATAAATATTTGGGCGACTATGAACAAGCCCGCGACCTGCTCGAAGCGGCGCTCACGTCAGACCAGAAAAACTTTGGCGCGGATCATCCAACCGTGGCCGTGCGCCAGTCCAATTTGGCCCTTGTCCATCAGGATTTGGGCGACTATGAACAAGCCCGCGATCTGCTCGAAGCGGCGCTCACGTCAGACCAGAAAAACTTTGGCGCGGATCATCCCAACGTGGCAAGAGGTCAGTCCAATTTGGCCCTTGTCTATAAAGATTTGAGCGACTATGAACAAGCCCGCGAGCTGCTCGAAGCGGCGCTGGCTTCCGCCTTAAAAAACTTTGGCGCGGATCATCCAACCGTAGCCGTGCGCCAGTCCAATCTGGCCAGTGTCTATAAAGCTTTGGGCGACTATGAACAAGCCCGCGACCTGCTCGAAGCGGCGCTCACGTCAGACCAGAAAAACTTTGGCGCGGATCATCCAACCGTGGCCGTGCGCCAGTCCAATTTGGCCCTTGTCCATCAGGATTTGGGCGACTATGAACAAGCCCGCGATCTGCTCGAAGCGGCGCTCACGTCAGACCAGAAAAACTTTGGCGCGGATCATCCCAACGTGGCAAGAGGTCAGTCCAATTTGGCCCTTGTCTATAAAGATTTGGGCGACTATGAACAAACCCGCGATCTGCTCGAAGCGGCGCTAACGTCAGACCAGAAAAACTTTGGCGCGGATCATCCGGCAGTGGCACGAAATCAGAACAACTTGGCCACTGTTTATCAAAATTTGGGCGACTATGAATAAGCCCGCGATCTGCTCGAAGCAGCGCTCACGTCAGACCAGAAAAACTTTGGCGCGGATCATCCGGCAGTGGCACGGGATCAGAACAACTTGGCCATTGTCTATCTTATTTTGGGCGACTATGAACAAGCGCGCGAGCTATGGCTTAAAGCGTACGATACGTTTCACAGTAAATTGGGTGAAAATCATCCGCATACAAAAACAGTTAGAGAGTGGCTCGATAATTTGAAAAAGCCAGCTTAACTTCGCACGCTTTACCGCCCCACCAAAAAATAAATAATCACCGCAATCACCGCCACAATAACCACCCACCAGTACCATGCCAGTCCGCCGTTTTCGTCCGGTTCCGGGGTAGGCTCCGGCTCTTCATCGCTCGGTTCGTTAAATTTCTCAAAAAGCCGGCTGGTTTTCTGGCCTTCGTTGCCTTCCAACTGCGGCGTCTGGGGATAGGAGCTTGAGGGCAATAAGCTGCGCAGCGCGCTGTAAATTTCATCATAGTTTGCTGTTTTATTGGCTTTGATTGTATCGATGGCATAGCGGGACATGGCGCCGTTGTAGCGTCCGTTAATGAAGGCGTCGTAGGAATATTCGCTGTCGCTGCAGCCGGAAATCAGAATTTCTTTCATGCCGGATTCCGGGAACAGCACGCGCTGTTTCACGCCGCCGCCCAGCGCCTTTTCCGGGGCAATGTAACGCGGCGCGCCTTGGCTGAGCACGCGCGTCACCGTGCCGCTGTAGCAACTATCGCTTATCACAATCAGCGAGGCTTCAGAATCCATTCCTGAGATGACCTCGCGCAGTTCATCGTCCTTCAAAACGCCGTCGTACACATAGAGCGCTTCGTCGTAGCCGTCGCCTTCATCGCCGTCCGCATCGTACACCGAGGTGCCATGGCCGGAATAGGTGAACACAATGACATCGTCCGCCCCGGCCGCGTCCACCAGCGCGCCCAATTTATTGAGGATATTGGCGCGCGTGCCCTGGGAATCCAGCAATTTTTCCACAGTGAAACCATATTCCTGAAGCAGATCGCTCCAATCGTTTGCATCGTTGACGCATCCCCGCAAATCATTGGATGCGCCCGGGTAATTATTAATTCCAACGCACAGTGCTTTTTTCATTGTTTGGTTCTCCTTTTTACGTGAAACGGCAAATGGGAAACGTAAAAGATAATGAACCTTTTTGGAATTCAATATCAGTTTTTCAATGTTCCAATCTCTTTTCCCGCCCAAAAAAATCACGTCTCGCTTTTGATGTCTCGTGTTTCACATTTCACTTTTGACGTCTTTCGTTTGACGTGACAATAATATCATCCAGCTTTCTTTTCGGGACATGGTGAACGCCGCCATCGTCCCGCCAGTATTTGATGCTGCCGGATTCATCCATCTCATCGAGCACAATGGTTTCCACCGGTTTGCCCAGCGCAATAACGAGCAGAATCTCATATTCACCGGGAATGCTGAGCGTGTCCCGCAATTGGTCTCTTTTTATGGAGCCGATCATACAGCCTCCCAGTCCTTTTTCGACTGCGCCCAAAAGGATGCTCTGCGCGGCAATGCCGTGATCGCACGAGGCGCCTTTTCGAATCCGTTCATCATTCAAAATAATGATGTAGGCCGAGGGCCGCTCGCCGTGTTCCGGCTCCGGCCATTCCTTCAAATACCCGGCCCACGCAAGGTGCTCGAAGATTTTTTCATTGTTTTCAGGCTCATTGGAAAGCATATATTTCAGTGGCTGCAAATTGGCGCCGGAGCCGGAAAGCCTGGCCAAATCCACCAATTCACATAAAATATCCATATCAATTTTAAACCCTTCATCAAATCGTCGATAGCTTCGGTTTTTTAAAATCAGGTCACGCAGCATGTTCACTCCTTTCCTGGTTAAACATTTTTAGCATGGATTTCTGAAAATTATATGGCAATGCAGTTTAATAAATCATGCCCGGAGAAAATTATCTCCCAAACTCTTTAACCTCGATTATTCACATCCTATTTTTACAGGTATCGAAATAACCTGAATGGTGCTGATTTTTGAATTATATCAATATTAAGATATGAAACTGAGTTTAAAATCAGACGTCACTCTAAGCAATATAAATACAGAAAATTAAGTTAATTTCGCAATAGATTTGTGAATGATCCAGGGTAAAATTATGATGAATTATGTTTTGTTCATTGCCAAACAAAAATATGGTAGTTTCGTTCACTTTATTTAAATTCACGTTAATCAGTTTGATACAGTGTTCTCGACTGTGAAAAATACCGGTGTAAGGCGTGCCCTGAGGAAATTTGATGTGATCCACACATAGAAATTGTGATGAGTTAATAGTTCGATGAGTAGTACTACATAGTCAAATTAAAAATGGGTTCAAAATGCAAGGCAATATTTCCCTATTGTTGTCATTCCCGTACCACAGGCACTCCTTTCAGTCGCATGTTTTTAGCGGGAATCTCCTCGCGATATAGAATGAGATTCCTGTCCTCCAAAAAGATGGCGGATCTACGACAAAAAACGCGCAGGCGACCGAAGGAAGTCCAGCGGAAATGACAGAAAAAGGATAATCTGACTAAGTAGTAGTAGATATGGGACCATTTTCAGATTCAACACAATTCAGGATTTCTGTGTTCGACTAACTTTCCTGCTTTAATCTGATTAGACAATCTCTCGTATCTACGATGTTGATTACTGTATTGAAGTGATAAAAATGGATACCCGCAACATGCGGATTTGAATTGATCAAAAGGAATTTTCAAAGGTAAGATAAGAGATTCAAGCAAAATAGTCAAGCAAAAAGAAAAAGGGATCAGCTATTATTTTCATCGTCATTCCCCAGTCTTCTCGAAGGATTTTCCATCAGACTGGCTTTTTTGATGAGATCCGGGCCGAATTTTGTCTGAATAATGTCAATCACGCGGTCAATGTCCTGCTCCGATTGCTGGTCACCATGAAATAAACCCAGTTGTTCACTAACGTGAGCATCGAGGTTGGAAACTGCCACGCCGAGCAGACGAATCTTTTTTCCCTGACAGTTAAATTCCGAAAAAAGATTCAGGCATGTTTGACTGATAATTTTCGAAGAATCGATAAATTCATGAAAGCTGTGCGCGCGGGTGAAGGTGGAAAAATCTTCCAATCGGATTTTTAAAGTAACGGTTTTGCCTTTGTAATTTTTCTTTCTTAAAATTCTGCTCACATTATCGGATAGCGCCTTGATGGTCTCATGAATTTTCTGTTCATCGCCCACATCTTCACCAAATGTATTTTCAAGGCTGACCGATTTCGCCGCTGTATACGGCTCAACATTTCTTTCATCGAGCCCGTTCGCCAGACTCCAGAAATGGAGCCCTGCTTTTCCAAGTTTTTTCACTGCGACTGATTGCGGCATTTTTGCCAGATCGCCGATAGTCTTTATGCCCATCAAATTCAGTTGTTTTTCGCTTTTCTGTCCAACACCCCACATTTTTGAAATGGGCAGCGGGCAGAGAAATTGATGGATTCCGTCGGGCCGAACCTCGACAAGTCCGTCCGGTTTTTCCAGATCCGAAGCGATTTTAGCGATGAATTTGTTCGGCGCAATTCCAACGGATGCAGTCAATTTCAATTCATCAAAAATTCGCTTTTTGATATCCATGGCAATTTTGCGGGGAGAACCCAACAGGCGAGTGCAGCCACTGACATCCAAAAATGCTTCATCCACGCTGATCGGCTCGACTTTTGGGGTGAAGTCATAAAATATTTTGAATATTTTTTTCGAGAATTCTGCATATCGGCGGCCGCGCGGCGGCACATATTCTGCAAATGGACATCGTTTATAAGCCTGTGAAATGGGCATGGCAGAATGAATGCCGTATTTTCTGGCTTCGTAATTGCACGTAGAAACCACGCCCCTTCCCCTGCCGCCTTTGGGATCGGCGCCGACAACGACCGGTTTTCCGCGAAGGGAAGGATTGTCCAATTCTTCGATGGCTGCAAAAAATGCATCCATGTCGATATGTAGTATCACACGCTGCATATCATCGATTTTTCATGTAATCACGAAATATTTTAAAGGCCAGCCCGGGACGTTTGAATATTTTTAAAAAATATTGAAAAGAAAACCGGGAAAGAATAGATTTCATTCGCCTGCTGTTGCAAAGGGATAATGTGTCCAAGGCGATTTTTTGGAATTCGTCGAAGTCGATGTGTTCATTGATGTAAAAATCAGGACGATTGCTGGTCAGCGGGCTTAACCCGAATTGTCGCCAATCCACATCTTCGGTGATGTAATTTTTCTCCAGCGCATAATCCCAGAGCTGCGTGCCCGGCAAAGGCGTGGTCACGGTGAGTTGGCAGAAATTTCGGGTGTCCATGTCCAGAATTTCACGAATCAGGTCTCTCGTTTTTTCGATGTCATCGCGCGTTTCAGGCGGGGCGCCAATCATGAAACAGCAATACGCTCCAATGCCATATTTGTTGAGAATTTTTACAGCATTTCTGTTTTTTTCAACAGTGACGTTTTTCCCTTTCAGGTATTGCAAAATTCTATCCGAACCGGATTCAAGGCCCAGCGCTACTTTCGCAACGCCCATTTTTTTCAATAATTGAATCAGATGGTCATTGACCATATTTGCCCGAAGATCCACCAGGAATCTCACTTTGCCCAATAAATTTCGGCGCTCCATTTCAGAAATAATATTTTCGATGCGGCCTGTGCTGCTGACGAACAGATCGTCACTCATGGTAATTCCCTGCACCCGGTATGTTGAAACGAGATGTTCAATCTCATCGACGACATACTCCGGTGAATGCAGCCGGGGTCTGCCCCACTTCGCGGAAACATGACAGTAAATACAATTGAACGGACACCCGCGAGACGTGAGCATAGTCGTGCCGCGCAAAAACTCGTTGCTCATCAAAATTTGACTTGGTTTCAGAAACTGATCCATATCGATGAGTTCACGCGCCGGCATGGGGATTTTGTCCAATGGTCGGATCAACTCTCTTCTGCCGGTGAAGTGCAACTTCCCATTTTCACGAAAAACAAGACCATTTATCTTCTTCAGATCAGAATTTCTGAATGCACCTTTTTCCAGGTAAACCTGCATCAACTCCAGAAGAGTTTGCTCACCTTCCCCAATAAATCCAATATCAATGCATTCGGGGAGTTTGTGCGGCATGCAGGTGATATGAGGCCCGCCTGCAATGACCGGCAGGCTTAATTCAGATTTCACCCGCTCCATGAGTTGAAGAACGTCGAAATATCCGGCAGTGTACGTTGTGAAGCCAACTATTTCAGGCTTTAGATCCCGTATTTTTTCGAACGTGCGCTCACCGGTATTTACGATAGCGATATCGTGAAAATCAAGATATTTTTTCAGGTATGATGCGAGATAACACAGGCCAAGCGGTGGTTTGTTGTTACCAATTCCGGGTGACCAGTGGTTCACTAAAACTAATTTTGCCATGAATATTTCTTTAAAATAGATTTTAGTTTTTCAATTTCACGCTTTTCAAAAAAGCCGGACAGATACAGAAACAGCAGGTAGACAAGTACCAGGATGATTTTAACGAGAGTTTCAAATTGAAGTTCGAATATATTGAAAATAAAATAGATGATTACAGTGAAAATGACGATCCGAAAAATCCTTCCGAATTCGTATTTGATATTATAAATCCGCTGAGCAGCATAGAAAATGAGAAGTGTCATCACTAAATATGAAAAAAGAGTGGCATAGGCGGCCCCCATTAATTTGAAGCCGGGGATCAATAAAATATTGCCGATCACATTCACGGCTGCACCGAAAATATTGATGTACATAAGGTACTTCGTTTTTTCTTTGAGATAAATACCAACCTGAAAGTTGAGGTAAAACCCATAAAAAACATACGCCAAAACAATGACCGGAACGATGTTGGTGCTGTCCCAAAACGCTTTTCCAAAAATCGTAAAACCAAAAATATCAAGCTGAACGAGTTGATCGACGAACATCAAAAAGATTAAAAAGATCAAACTGCAAATTAGCGTGAAATAGGTGAAAATTCGGGAGAATATCTGTTTGGCGTCTTCCTGTTTGGCCGTGGAAACAAAAAACGGCTGCCACGCGAATCGAAATGCAGTGATGAATAAATTCATAAATAAAGCCAATTTGTAACCTACGCCGTAAATACCAGCAGCCTCAAGCCCTATGTATTTGTTGATGAAAAACCGGTCAATAACATTGATCAACACAATGGAAAATGTGGAAGGAATGAAGGGCAGACCGAATTTTAACATTTCCGCCAGTTTTTGCTTTGAGAAAACGAACGATAAATGATGTACCGCAACCGGAATCAAAAGCGAAAAGCTTATGGCTGAAGAAATCAGGTTGGCGTAAAAAATTCCGTCCACGCCCATTTTGCACCAGCCAATGAAATAAATATTGAAGAACAGGTTCACTACCATGGAGGCAAGGTTGATAGACACAAAATGCACAGATTTTTCCATGGCGCGTAAAATATTAAACGACAATAAAAGAAGCGCATCAAACGCAAGTATACCGGCGCTGATTCTGATGAGATGTGCATATTCTGCGGAGTGAAATAACAGACGAGAAATCAGTCCTGCCGAAACAAGAAAAATGAGCGATAAAAATATCGAGGAAATGGCTGTGGTAAAAAATGCAGTTGAAAATATTTCTTTTTTCTTTTTTTTATTGTCTTCAAGCAGATAGAACTGGAGAAACGCTGTGTTCAATCCATAGGAATACACGATTGCCATAATGGCCAGGAAGGCAAAAAGCTGCGTGGCAATGCCATACTCCATTTTGGAAATAAAATTTGTATGCAATGGCAATAAAAACAACACCACTGAACGGCTCAATACATGTCCGATGCCGTAAATTGCTGAATGTTTTGTAAGTCTTACCAGGGATTGAAACATTAAATCTCCGTTCAATTAAAGCGGCCACTCAGGCTGAGAAATTGGAATACTATCAAATCGAATATCGCCTGTTTTTTCAATATTCGTATTGCATTTTACTTCTTTTTCTTCAAAGAAAACAATGACATCTTTATCGCCAGGTGTCTGGAATGTCAGGCCTTGCAAATCTTCATTTGATAATTTCTTGTAAAGACTTTGCGCGATCAGACCGTGAATGAATATTTGATAACACTGCTCAGTTTCCGAGAACGACCACTCCAGAAATTTATGCATCAGATTGTATTTTAATAGTCGACTGGTTGTATTTACCCAAATGTCACCGGTCGCATTCAGATGGCCAAGGTATTTCAAAGCATCGATGGAGTGATTCGTTAACGGCGCTCTCGAATTATTGTTTCGTTGGTCACCGAGATGGATATAAAGAATTAAATAGCCTTGTTTCTTAACCAGCGTTTTCAATACTTTTTTTCGAATTAACATTCCCAGATCGTCTGACCAGTCGAATCGACCGTGACCGAAACGGTTAAATTTAGATATTGGGCTTCCATCTCTCAGAATGTCGTTTTCAAGCAATTCATTATTTAGAGAAAATGGATGCCATGGCACAAAATGTTCCCTGAATTGCTTATAGTAATAGGTATCGACACGATTTAAAATCCCTTTTGCTAAACTTTTACTTTTTTGCCGAAATCCACAAAATAAAGGACTTTTCCAGTGCGCTTCTGAAAATTTGATGTCCCGATCCTGGCCCACAGCATGTTTCAGGCTGGCTTCGCTGTCCCAATAAAAGTGGATGCCATAATCCCGCAAAACATCGGCGTGATACCAGTTTTTTGACTGATCAGGAATATCACCGCGTCCGGCAGATAATTTCCCGATGTTTTGTACGCTTTCGACGCCGCCATGGTTTGTCCATGTTTCAATTTTCAGATGATGACGTTCCAATTCATCAATCGCACGCAAGGCCAAAGGCCTGGAAAATTCGTCCTGTGTTCTGAAATTACCAAATCCATGCATCACATCCAATATACCTGCCTGAATGAATTTCCGCATTATCGGCGCGTATTTTGATTTTTTTCCGGTGTGATCTTCGAAATATGAAAACGCGGCATTGGGATTTCCCGGTTGATCGAACATCCAAAATGAATTGCCAATTGGCAAATTCAATCCCTGCCCCATTGGTGTATGCTCGTTCGTGTTGATGAACCGGTGCAGTTCCACAAAATTATCGAAGGACGTGCCATCGATATCGCTGCAAATTGTAAGCGCAGCGTTGAAGGGATATGGAAATTTTCTCAGTGATACTTTATTCATTCAGTACGATTCTATTCACGTTTACTTATTTTTTTCGCAGGCACACCGGCAACAATGGCATACGATTCAACATTCTTAGTAACAACGCTTGCAGCGGCAATGACAGCGCCGTTCCCGATTTTCACGCCCGGCAGCACGATGGAATACGCGCCCATCCAGACATCGCTGCCAATGACGACGTCCTTTTCGATGCCGGCCTGATCGCGTATCAATTTGTTTTTTTTCACGCCGTGATTATCGGACGTAATGAACGAACCAGGCCCAATGATGGTGTGATCACCGATGGTGATGGTCGATTGTTTCCCTGCCCAGAGATACACTTGCCGCTGCACATGTACATTTTTACCCAAAAAGATATTGTGAGAATTGGCCAGAGATGCCGAAGGCCGAACATTGGTTTTTTCACCACAGCCACCGAGATTTTTGATGCCCCATAAGTTATCCGTAAAAAACAGGGCAATGATCTGACGAATTTGCCGCCAGAATATTTTTGAAAAAAGAATAGATATGTATTTTTTTATTTTGAACATACCGACCTCTCAAATCCGCAGAATAATTTTTTGATGCAGCTTGCAGGCTGTCCACCTTGTTTTGCAGAGAAGCGATTTCTGATAGTTTTGGAACCGATTCACACAATCCTTAAACTGTTGATCCTGTGTGATTTGAAATAGCTGTGTGAGTTGCTCAATATGAAGCCTGTGATACGATTGGGAGGTTAATCGTTTTGGAGATTTCAGGTCGTAATACGACCAATAGCCGCTGTCATAGCGGAATAAATTATCTTTCAGGCTGACGATCATTTCAGAAAAGAAATTTTTCGCCGCATCATCGTTGGTATATACAGCGAAATCATATATTCCGAACATTGCGAAGATAAATCCGTTCAAAACGGCGATTGTTTCACCTGGCTTGGGATATTCCTCGATGACAGGTTTGCCATCCGGAAAAAACGCGATCACTCCCCCATCTTCAACCTCAATCCGAAAAATCTTCCACACTTTTTGAACAGCGTTGAGGAATTTTTCATTCCCTGTCATTGAGTGCGCTCTCACCAGCACGGATAAAGCCTCGCCCTGAGCCATGCCGGAAATCCATGGTTTGGAAATCTTGTAAAACGGCAAATTGAAAAGATAGGGCCAAATCAATGAATTATCTGGACCGGTTTTCGCGTTATCGATAAGCCATTTCGCCTGGGCAAGGAACACGTTTTTGTCCGCATCATTTCCATCGTGGAAGTACTTGTTGAAATAATGCAATCCATACTGACAAACTGTAATGGGATTATGTTTCCAATGGTCATTGCGGAAAAATCGAGTCAGCGGAATGCCGTTTTCATCAAATTCATATTCAGAGAAATCTTCTCCCAAACATTTATTGAGGTCAATATAATATCGTTCCAATCTTATCCATCCAGTTCGTACATGTCAGGTCGTCGGTCGTTCAATGTGTGGTTATTATTTGTAATCGCTTTATTTTGGGCAAACTTCGGATTTATCGAAATGATGTGGTACTCTTCGGTATTTGTACCGGCCCGGTAAAGAAGCTCGCCCCGTGTGCCCGAGATCTGACTTCCGCCGGTGAACGTTAAATTTGAATCCCCTCTTTTTTCAGTCCCGATTCTGTTGGTCGTAACAGCAAACACAGCGTTTTCAAGGCAACGCGTTATCATCGCGTTTTGGCAGTAAGGCAAAACCAGATTAGATGGATGGCAGATGATCTCCGCATCCTTTAAAGCGAGCGTCCGGGCAGCTTCCGGAAAAATCCAGTCAAAACAGATCATCATGCCAATTTTTGTTCCGTTCACATCCCAAACAGATAATGGCAAATCACCCGGCTTGAACCAGATCTTTTCTTTATCAAAAAGATGTATCTTGCGATAGATGCCTTTCACTCCCTTATCGGTTACGAGGATGGCTGAATTATAGATATTGCCGTCATATCGTTCAGCGAGACCCGCCACAACGGCGCATCTGTTGCTCAGTGCAAATTCGGTCAGACGTTGAGTGGTTCTGCCCGATGGAATTTCTTCTGCCAAATCGGCAACTTCATCCTCGGAAACAAATGAATACCCGGTATTGAATAATTCCGGCAACACCCAGAGATCAGCATGTTCCCCGGACATCAGCCGAAATGCATTAGAGATATTTTGATCTTTTTGACCAAATTTTACATCAAACTGTACGAATCCTACTTTCATGATTTTCACTCTTCAATTGAAATGGGATATGTTCCGATTTTTTTTCCTGTCTCAATCATTTTCAGGTAATTTTCGTAAATCGCGTAATCAGGGACAGTGTTCCCGGATCCGAGGCAAAATCCACCGCCGGGAGCGACATTTTTCAGCAAATATTTTACCATATTTCCCACTTCTTCAGTCGATGCCCTCGACAGCAGGTCCACGTCGATATTTCCCACAAGGCAGAAATCTTTGCCCCTGGCTTTTTTCAATTCAACGATATCCATTGCCTGAGGTTCAATGGGCTGTAACGCATTGACACCGCATTCTTTTAAATCATCCAGGACTTCCCAAATATTTCCATCGGTGTGATAAATAAACGGAATATTTTTTTCTTTGCACATATCTCCGATTTTTTTCATCCAGGGAAATAAATACTGGCGGTACACTTCAGGGCCGACAAAGAGCCCGGTGTTGATGGCAATGTCATCGCTGTAGAAAAGCGCGCCAACATTATCAAAATCAGCCATTGTTTTGAATAAGTTTACGACAATGGCCCCAATTTTATCGAATAAAATCTTGACGAACCGGGGATTATCGATAAGAGCAAATGAGAAAGTTTCAAAACCCATAAAATCCCAGGTCCAGGTAAAAATATCGCCGTACTGGCCAATGATTTTCATATTGGCTGGTAAACATTTTTGGGCAATTTCAAAATCAGAATAATCGACATCGTCCATTGCCGGCCATTGGAATTTCTCAAATTCTTCCAGATTTGTAATAATTCCCTGACTGCTTGCATGCCAGTTCCTCTCAGCCGTACTGTCGGTTGATGCAGATTTTCTCTCTCCTTCCTTCGGCGCTATCTTTCCGGGGTTCAAATCGATCTTTGGAGCGATCCTTACATAATCATATCCTGCTTTTTGAAAAAATTCAATTTTATCACACACGTTTTCGATGGGACGGCCAATCATCCTCTGCTTGATGGAATCTGCAATGGCCAGTTCTAACAGGGGAACTCGGTCAGGTTGCCCCCTGAAGAGCGCTGTTTTTAGACGGTCAAAATCCGGTTCTGTTTTCAAAAAATCTCCATATTTTTAAATTTTTAGCTCGTTGGCTAAACTGTCGCGAAAGATATCTCAAATGGGTTTCAATCCCGTGTTTAATGTATACTTCTGTGTGTATCTATAGTTTCTTTTATGTATTCAGGATCGAACATTCCGGATATAGCGATTTCCTGCCTTCCTGTGCCTGCGCTGGCAATTGCGACAGTGCCGACATTAAATATTCTTTTTAGAAAACTCTGATCAATTTCAACACTTCTGACGTCGCTGTGATAGACTTCAATGGTTCTCTTGGAAAGAATTCCTTCCCTTAATGTCGTTCTTATGTCTGATACAATAAGCGTTTTACTCAGGCACTGCAGCCACCAAATCAATAAAATGATTAGTCCAACACCAACTATGATAAGCGCAACTGAAAGGATGAATCCAAAAGGATGATTTCTGAACATGCTTGGATGTTCCCGGTATAAAATATTTTCTTCCATTGCTTTAACCTCGATTATTCACATTATATTGCTAAAGGTATCGAGATAACCTGAATGGTGCTGA
>CAZSBG010000058.1:0-38566 GCA_964605145.1 uncultured Cytophagia bacterium
TAAAAATAATCAGATATATGAAATTTAACAAAGTTAGATATACTGAATTCGGAATTAAGCACCATTCAGGCTACCTGGATTCCTTAATGCATTACAATGAATAATCCAGGTTAAGAATTTAAAATCGTAGCGAAAATGAAATCACTAAAATTACTCCCGATTGCCTGTTTAAATATTGCGCTTTTAGTTACGTGCAGTGAAAAATTTTCAGTTACACCTGATTTTCTCAGAAATAAAATTACTGCCGCAGATAAATTTCATGTCGTTAATTCTTTAGCGAATCCTGATAAATTAAGTGACGGACTAATATTAGAGTCGATAAAAAGTGATGATGTCAATGAAAGAGGCGCCTCAGAAAAATGGATTTATAGCTTTACTTCTGGAGGAATCGCCGTAACCTACTTTTATCATGCAACGAATGAAGACGCGGCTCTTGATAGCATATCTCAAATAGTAAAACTTCCTCCTACTCAACTTATTTCTAATACATGGATGGATAGCGATGAAGCACTCGCAATATCAAAAAGAAATGGCGGCCAGGATTTTAGAAATAAAAATCCACAAAACCGAATAGAAGCAAGGTTAGCAGAACCTCTTGGGTATAATTCACCTACATTTTGGAATATCACTTTTTATTCAACCGTGGAAATTAACAAAAAATTATCAATTGTAATAAATGCAAGTAACGGAGAAATTGTACCATAAAATCCACAAACCAAATATCGAAATTATTGAACCATCTGAAAATTTAAAATGTATTGACTGAACCCAGCGCGGCAAAGCCGCATATCATAATACTTGATTAACGATTCAAATATAATTCTTTTGCACAAATTTGCAAAAGTTGCTGGGTAATAACATAGGTACAGTATTTCTATGAAAGGTACCTAAGATACGGTTGTGATTAAAAAACTTACTTATAAAAGAGTCACTTCAATGAAAAAACTCTTTTTCCTAATTTCCATTTCCCAATTCCTGTTAAGCCGCGGACTCGAAGCCCAGCAGACCACGCTGGACTGGAAGCTCCACGATGTGGGTCGCGTACGCCAGGTGGTCACCAACACCGGCGGCATGAATGCCAAATATGACAATCTTTTCGATTACACGCGACTGATCAACTGCGAATATCCGCCCAACAGTTTTGAGGAGCATATCACCGAAGGCGGCTTGTGGGTTGGCTCCATTGTGGGAAATGACACGCTGGTTTCGGTGGCCCAGGGCGAGGGTTCGTCGCGGGAATTTTACCCGTCAGCCCAGCCGTGGGACACGGTGTGGGTCGTCAGCCGCGGGGAAGTTGCGGACATTCCCTACTGGCCCGGCTACGTTGGTCTTTCGGACCAGGATTTTGTCTGCAAATACAGCGATTATAACCCGGTGAGCCTCATGGTCGCCAATCACGTGCCGCTTTACATCGACGTCATTCAGACGAGCTTTGCGTGGAGTTCGCCGCCATTGGACGAGTTCATCATTTTCAATTATTATATCATGGCAACCAAAACAGATTTGCACGATGTGTTCATCACCAACTGGATAAACGGAAATGTGGGCTATGCCGGCAACGAAGAGTACGGACTGGACGACGAAACCTATTCCCTGCTTGATGGCGAGATGCAAATTTGTATTGATTTGCCCGGCGGTGGTGATGGCGACGCTGTCGGCCCGGTGGCGACGAAAATTTATCCACCGCCCAATAGCAACGATTCGTTGAAACACACTTTCATCTGGTACAACGGTCGTTTGCAGGGACTGCCCGGCCGCGACGCCGACAGGTACGAGCACATGGCCAGCGGTCGAATTATGCAGCCGCAAAGCAGCACCGGGGACGGCACAAAATCCATGCTCACTGTGGGGCCGTACGATTTGATTGTCGGCGACACGCTGAAATTCACAGTCGGGCTAATTTTGGGTAAAGGTGTGGAAGGGGTGCTTCAAAATGTGGAATACATGGACTGGCTCATACAGCAAAATTACGCCATTCCTTCTCCCCCGCCGAAACCGCCGCTGCGCGCCGAAACCCGGAATCACCAGGTGGTTTTAAACTGGCAACCCCGGGCAGGCGATGTGGACCCGGAAGCGTACGAAGATCCCAATCGCGCGGACAGCTCGGCTCATCCGTTCGAGGGCTATCGCGTTTACAAAAGCACGCAGAGCGAAGCCGGCCCGTGGACACTTCTTGCTGAATACGATGTGCCGGACAATGAATTCTACCAGAACACCGGGCTGCATTACGAATACGTGGATGTGGGGCTGCTCAACAATCTCGAATATTTTTACACGGTGACAGCTTTTTCCAAGCCGGATTCGCTCATCAATTTCCCATCGCTGGAATCGAGTTTGAACGCCAACTCTCGCCGGCTTGTGCCCGGTACAGCGCCGCCGGAGACGGTCGGGGAAGTCGCTGTGGTGCCCAATCCGTATCGGGGTGATATCGCCTATCAGTTATACAATCCCCAGTGGGAAAAGCCGGCAGGCTCCCGCGATCGATGGATGGAGCAGGATCGACGCATTCAATTCCTTAATTTGCCGGAGCGATGCGAAATAAAAATCTACACTCTGGCCGGCGATTTCATTTCCACGATTTCGCACAATGATCCCGCCCAGGGCTACGAAGACTGGAACCTGACATCCGACATCGGCCAGGCCATTTCCAGCGGAATTTATCTGTTCACCGTGGAGGATTTGAACTCAGGCATAGTGCAGGTGGGGAAATTTGTGGTCATCAAATGAGTCTGGTGAGTGGTTATTGGTGAATAGTGATTGGGGACTTGTTAATGGTGATTAGTTACTGGTGAGTGGCACGAGTATCCAATATCGAACATAAAATATCGGGCACAAGCTTCGAAAATCGAATATCTAATATCAAGCATCAAATATCCAATATCAAGCATCGAATATCCAAAATCAAGCATCGAATATCCAAAATCAAGCATCAAATATCGAATGAGGTTTTGATGGTGAAACGAATTACAATTTTGCTTTTAATAATTTTCCCGCTCATTTTATATCAGCAAACATTTGCCCAGCGCGCCACGCTGGATTGGAAGCTGCACAACGTGGGGCGTGTGCGCCAGCTCGTGACGAATATGGGAACCCTGTGGGCGGCCAGCACCGACTATCCAGGGCTCATCTACTGCGAGTTTCCGCCCAACAGCCACGAAGAGCATGTGGGCGAGGGCGGTATTTTTGTGGGCGCAATTACGCCGGAGCGGGACACACTTGTTTCGGTGACAACGCTGTGGGCCGATCCGCATTTTGAATTTTATCCCTCGGCTGCCGAGGACGACACCATCTGGGTTGTGATGAAAGGCGACACTGCGGATATTCCCTACATGCCAAATTACACGGCGGTTTCGGATCAGGATTTTGTCTGCAAATACAGCGATTACAATATCACGAACCTCGGCGATCATATTCCCCTATTTCTTGACGTCATTCAGGTGAGCTATGCGTGGAGTTCCGCTCCTTTGGATGAAATGATCGTGTTCGATTTTTACGTCATTCCAACGAAAATCGATTTGCACAACGTGTACATTGGTTACTGGCTGGACGGGAATGTCGGGTATCGCGGAACCGGCTGGGGTTTTGCTCTGGACGATCTTTCGAAATATTACCCGGAATACAATTTGGCGGCTTCTGTCGATCCGCCCGGGGGCGAAGATGAACAAGCCATCAGTCCTATCGGAGTCAAGCTGTTTCCTTCCGAAGCCATGCTCGCCAGGTCGCTGGAATGGACATTCAACTGGTATCCCGGCGGAGGAGGTGGCACACCGGCAAATCGGGATAACATTTTGTACCAGCAAATCAGTTCCGGCGAAATCATGCAGAATCAACAGACCGGCGACGGTTCTCAGTTCGTATTTTCATTCGGCCCGCTTGAACTGGCTGTTGGCGATACGGCCCGTTTCCGCGTGGGAATAATTCTTGGAGAAGGCGAAGAAAAAATGCTGGAAAACACAGATCGACTGGATTGGCTGGTGAGCCAGGATTTTCAGGTGCCATCACCTCCGCCTGCGCCGCCGCTGCGTGTGGAGACGCGGAATCACCAGGTGTCCCTGGCCTGGGACCCGCAGCCGGGCGATGTCGACCCGGAGCAATATGAAGATTCCAATCGCGCTGACAACGAAGCCCGACCATTCGAAGGCTACCGCGTCTACAAAAGCACTCAGAGCGCCACCGGGCCGTGGACTTTGCTTGCTGAATACGATGTGCCGGATAATTCCTATTTTCAAAACACTGGTCTGAAATACGTGTACACCGATGTCGGGCTGCTCAACAATTTGGAGTATTATTACGCAGTCACCGCGTTTTCCAAGCCGGATGCAGAGATAGATTTTCCATCGCTGGAATCCAGCAAAAACGCGACCTCCCAAACCGTGGTGCCGGGCACCGAACCGCCGGAAACCGTTGGCCAGGTGGCGGTCGTTCCAAATCCGTATCGCGGCGACATCGCCTACCAAAGTTACGATCCGCCGTGGGAAAAAGCCGGCGGCACCCGGGATATCTGGATGGAGCAGGATCGGCGCGTGCAGTTTATCAAGCTGCCGGCTCAGTGCGAAATTAAAATCTATACGCTGGCCGGTGATTTCATCAGCACAATTTCACACGACAATCCTTACAAAGGCTACGAGGACTGGAACCTGACGTCTGATATCGGCCAGGCCATTTCCAGCGGGATTTACCTGTTCACTGTCGAAGACACGCAATCCGGCAAAGTGCAGGTGGGAAAGTTTATTGTCATCAAGTGATGTGGTGAATGGTGAGAGGTTATTGGTGATTGGTGACAAGCAAGGTAATGAAAAGTTGCACCCGTCAAATTTATTGAAGTCGAAATTTATTTCTTTGTACTCTAAACACTTTTGTTGAAAAATAAAGGTAACGAACATGTTCAAAAGGATATTGTTATTCCTGGTAATTCTTCCCTGTGTTGTTCATGCGCAATACCAACGCCCGGGAAGCACCGACGCCCAATTCCTGAAAATCGGTGTGAGCGCCCGTGCTGCCGGACTGGGAGGTGCCTACATTGCTGTCGTGGATGGCGCCGAAGCCACCTATTACAATGCCGCCGCTTTGGCTCGAATTCCCGGCACAGCCATGGCGTTCAACCACACCAACTGGTTCGCCGGGATAAATCACGATTTTGTTGCGGCTGCGCACACGTTTGGCAGGCTGGGCACAGTCGGTCTTTCGCTCACAGCGCTGTATACCGATGAGATGAAAGTGCGAACGCCCCTTCAGCCGGACGGCACCGGCGAAACATTCTATTCGACAAATATCCGCTTCGGATTGAGCTATGCGCGTTACCTCACAGACCGCGTCACATTTGGCGGGTCTATCAATTACATCGATATGTCGCTCTATTCGGATTTTAAAGCGTCGGCGATTTCGACCGATATTGCGATACTGTATGTGACGAATTTCAGGAATTTCAGATTTGGCATGCAAATCGCCAACTTTGGTTCCGAAATAAAATACGTGAACGAATCCTATCCCCTGCCCACAAATTTTACTTTCGGAATGGCCATCAACGCGGTGCAATCAACGAATCAGACAGTGCTGGTCACTTTTTCCGCACTGAAACCAAACGATGGCCAGCCATTGGGACAGATCGGGGCGGAGTGGAATTATCAGAACCTGTTATTCCTGCGAAGCGGCTACCGCACCAATCACGATGTGGCGACCTATTCGTTCGGCGGCGGGCTTCACGTAAAAATAAATGACTACAAATTCAGCTTTGATTATTCCTACAGTGATTTCGATTTATTGGGGCAAACGCATCGGTTCGGCGTTGGATTTCTTTTTCTCTAACAAAAAAAAGTTAGTCATATCAAAATTTGGTTCAAACAATATTTACAATTCACCGTATAGTTACAAATGAAAAATCGATTGGAACCGCCTAACGGCATTAATTTTTAGCAGATAAATAACTCTTGGCGAGAAATAAATACACGACAAAATGAACCGACTCGATCCTGAAAAAAGGAGGCAACATGAATATCCAATATATTGAACCGCTTTCCAAGGCGTGGAGCAAAATGACCACTGCGCTATTCAAACCTTTCGATATTTCCAAATGGTTCGCGCTGGGATTCACCGCGTTTTTAGCCGGCCTCATGGACTGGCATGGCGGAAAAGGCTCATCTGATTCCAATGGAACCTTTCACTCTTTCAGGGATGTATTAGATTTTCCCGCAAACGCAAGAGACTGGCTGCTCAACAATCAGATCTGGTTTACATTGATTGTGATCGGTGTCATCCTGTTATTCGCATTTATCGTCTTATTGGTTTGGCTCAGCTCGCGTGGAAAGTTCATGTTTTTGGACAATGTCATCTTCAATCGGGCACAGGTTATCAAACCCTGGCATCAATACAAAGCGCTTGGGAATTCACTATTTGGCTGGCGTATCGTCTTTGGGTTGATATGCTTTGCGCTGTTCATTCTCTTTTTTATTCAGGTCTTCATCATAGCAGCGAACATTTACGAACAAAATATTTCAACAGCATCTACCGTCATATTAATTATTGGCATGGCGCTTCTGTTTTTATTACTGATTGTCGTCATAAGTTTCATTGATCTCTTTTTAAACGATTTTATTGTGCCCATCATGTACAAAAATAATTTCACGACAAATCAGGCCTGGAATCATTTTCTGCCTGTTTTTACCGGGCACTGGCTTTATTTTATCGCCTATGGTTTTCTTATTCTGCTTCTTCATATTTTGGTTGTAATCGCTGTTATCTTTTTAGGATTGTTCACATGTTGCATCGGTATCTTATTACTCATCATACCCTACATCGGTTCAGTGATTACCTTGCCCATTTCATATACGTTTCGGGCGTTCAGCGTGTTATTTCTGGAACAATTTGGCAATGATTTCTCATTTTTCCCGGAAGCAGATGAATTACCAGACCCGGATGCCAGCGCAGAGATGGCTTGATTTCAAACAATACGAATCGTATGAACAGAGGATATTTCAGAGGACTTCAGCATTCGATATGTACCCGATTAAAAACACTTTCAGTTCACAAGCACGGAATAAAGATCGATTTTCAAATGGATACTCAATCCTGATAGTTATTCTTTTGACGTTCATTTGCAATCATCCGCCTTTATTTTCCCAGGAAAAACAAGATGAACCACCGGCAGTGAAATTCGAGAATCTGCGTTTCCCAATAAGCCCGAAAGCTAAAAAGACGCAATCCCAATCTTTGGACAATCAGGTTGCTGTAATAATTAAGAAAACCCTGAATGATTTGTATCTGTATGATATTCTCGTTGCATTGCCGGTGGACTCCGCGTTTCTTCATGGCGATGGTTATACGCGGCGTCGTTACACATTAAATTCATACCGGGCAAAAGATTTTTTGGAAGCGATAATTGTCACTTCGGCTCAGATGTATCAGGAAGGCGTACCACCCGATTCCAAAGAGAGTTTTTTTTCGTTTGAAAAAACAGATATTTCTGATCCAGATGAAGATAAATATCAGGATAACATTTTTACATACTTCAATGTTGAATCCTATTTCCTTGATCTTCAATCCGGCGAATATCTCGGTGATTTTAATTTTGAAGTCGCCCATACCGGCGGAAATCGGGATATATCAAAAGCCGAAGTCCTGAATCTTTTTCAAAAAAAAGTATCGAATGAATTAAAACGAATCTACTGGATTTCAGCGGATATTGATAGCACCGGCTCAGGCAAAATCACCATTCCATTGGGTACTAATCAGGGGGTGAAAAAAGGCTGGATGTTCGAAATAGTTGAACCGGATCGCGTATGGGAATATGATGGCGATGAATTCATGACGATTGGCGGCCCGGTTGGATTTGCCAGTGTGACTGACACATCAGCAGAAAGCAGCCAATTGAGAGTGATCCGGCAATGGGACGATTATTATGAGGGAAGTTGGGTCGTCGAGCATTTGAATCCTGTTTACGCCGTAATGCTGAAATATTCAGTTCCCTCGAAAAATTCCTACTTCAATACCGGCATTGAAATCCAGGTGAGATCCATGCGCGGACTGGATTGGGGATTTGGCGCCCACCTCATGCAGGTGACCGATTCTTACAACGAGAAAGATAATGGATTTGGTATCAATACATTTGGCCAATGGCGCTTTTTCAATCGAAGTCGTTTCGACCTCAGTGCACGATTTGGCATAAATCTTGACATTCCATTTAAAAAAGACGATGGAGACCGGGTGGTCAATACGTTGCTGTTTTCAACCGCATTCTCCCTTACAGGCGAGTTACTGCTCACCTCCCATTCGGACATTGTTTTCAATATCGGGTATCGTTTCGGCGCTGAAAATGATGCCTGGAGCTATTCTGAAGATGAAGAAAGCTTTGAAGCGTTCTGGTGGGAAGACCCGCCCGCTGTCAAAAATTCAGGTGTCATCATTTCAGTCGGATACAAATATTATCTTTTTTAATTCGGAGAAAACATTCACATTTTCTATTGATACACAATGGATTTCCTTGTTAGCTAATTGATATGATTCTCTCATTGGGACGAAATGTAATTTCTAAAAAATCAATACAACAAAATTTTTTCTTCCTCGCGCTTTTTGTCTGCATTTTCCTGTTCTCGTTTTTCAATAATCCTGAAAAATCGATTCTCCCCGGTTGCTACTTCAAATCAAGTACAGGTTATGACTGTCCCAGTTGTGGTTTGAGCCGATCTTTTTACGAATTCTCACATCTGAATTTCCTGAAAGCTTTTCAATTCCATCTGTTTGGTCCTATGCTTTATGTGGTTTTTTTAATTGTTGCTTTGAAGTTACTCATAGAAATTATTTTAAAACGAAGTGTTCGAATCAAAATTAAACCGGCAATTTTTAGATTTGGGATTATCTTTTTTTTCAGTGGCTGGATCATTTATTGGTTGATCAGGCTGGTTTAATCCTATTCCCGCACATCATTTTTTTATTGATTCTTTGTATTATTGTGAGTAAATTAATCTGTAACGTCCTGCTTTTCATAAAATCAATTGGAGATTTTTAGGATGAATTATTTGAAATATTCAGTATTTATATTCATGATATTTTTTTCTATCTATTCACCTGCTGTCACTTTGGGACAGATAACACAGATGAAGCAAATTGAAATTCAGCAGGGTCTCGATGATGGATCAATTCAGGCGACCGTCACACCGCCGTTTGACATCAATTCAATAAGCAATATCTTTGATGGCAACCATTTAACCGAGGCTGTTGTGCAAAACAGCGATTCATTGTCCATCGTTCTGCGTTTCGAAAGTCCAATGCCCATTGCAAAGAGCAAAGTCTTTTTTTGGAATAATGGCCATTGGTCGCTCGATATCGCCGATTCCGAAGATGATTTATTGAACCGAACCGGCACCTACCAAAATATATTCAATGAAAACGAATGCGCATTTTTTGTTTGGGACTCTCTGGAATTTGAGCCTGTAGATGCAAAATATATTCAATTGAGAGCAAAGAATATCCAGAACAACAGCGTCTATTTGGGAGAATGGATTTTGTACCAGCCCTTTGCGCTGGTTTCGCTTCAAATTTCACCAAATCCGGCGCGATTGCTGAGCGGCACCACGCTGCAGCTTCATATTAAAGCTGTCGGCAGCGATGATGGACTTTACACTGTGCCGGGCGATGAACCGATTTTCTGGAACACCGCTGATCCATCAATTGTCACTGTGGATGAGTTTGGAATAGCGACCGGGCACGAACTCGGAAGCACTCGCATCTTTGCTTCGTATAAATCCCTCAGCGACACTGTGGTTGCAACCGTAAAAGAAGATTTTGTCGCACAAAACGCAGAACCGTTGATCGTACACGTCGCGCTGGTGTTACAGAACCAAATTATCGATCCTGTCAATAATCGAAAAATCCACGAGGTGCGGGGATGGACAGATCCCATGGTTTTGATCTCGCAAATTATTCCTGAATTTGAAGAAATGAGCGATGGCGTGGTTCGGTTTAAAGTGGTGGAGATACACGAGGATCCGATGATTTTCACTCGTCTCAGCGGCGAACTGATGTCTTTGGACACACTGACCTATTATTACAGCTCCGTTTCCAGGTTATATGGCAGAAATACAGAGGGAACGCTTCAGAATTTAGCCGAAATACAGGGACTGGTAAAATTCGATTATAATGAAATGATCGATTATTACAACCTCGCTGAAAAACGTAACAACGAACAAATCGATGAAATTTGGGTGTATGGTCCCCCGTTTGCAGGCATGTATGAATCGCAGCTTGTCGGTCCCAATGCGTTTTGGTGGAATTCACCACCGCTCGATCATCCCGGGCTGGAAAAGCTGCTTTCTGTGATGGGCTGGAACTATGAACGCGGCGTAGCCGAGGCAATTCACAGCTTCGGACACCGCATGGAAAGCGCGATGGTTCAAGCCTATGGACGTTGGGATGTGTTTGCCGAGAATCCTACCCCCTGGGAAATTTTCACGCGTATCGATAAGGAATTCCCCGGCGGAGCACACATCGGGAATATTCATTTTCCGCCAAATGGCACCAGTGACTACGATTACAGTAATTTACGTTCCGTAACCACCTATGCCGATAACTGGAAACGTTATCCCATCCTGCTCGATCAAACGCGAACTGTGAATTGCCAGGAATGGGGCTGTACGCAACTGGGCTTCATGCGCTGGTGGTTCAACCATCTTCCGCGTTTCACCGGCGTAACAGATGGCGTGCTGAATAACTGGTGGCATTACGCCATCGACTATGAAGGCGCCGTCGAGTTGGCTGCGACTACTCCGGTCATTGAAAACAATTTGAAAAAAAATCCTCTGCAGGCTGCTTACTTTCAGCTTGAACAAAATTATCCCAATCCATTCAATCCGTCGACCACCATTCATTACTCACTGAATAATTCGCAACATGTGAAAATAGCAGTCTACAATATGTTGGGGCAACATGTCGCCACTCTCGACGATGAAATAAAACAAGCCGGAAATTATTCAGTCCAATTCAATGCTGAAAATTTACCCAGCGGATTATATTTTTACAGACTTTCCACGCCCAATGGTTCAGAAATAAAAAAATGCATTGTGATGAAATAATTTTTTGCAGGATTTTTATTTTGAATCTATTTATTTTTTTTGTATATTTAGTACGAAGAATTGGCAAACCACAAAATTCTAAGCATTTGAAATAAATTTGTCATTTTTCCAAATGATTATTTTTGAATTACATAAAGTAAAACGAATGAAGGCAAGACTATTGATATGGATTGTTTTATTTTTGCAATTCATCTTTTTGTCGAATATACTTATCACACATGATGCAATTTGCGTTCAGTCCACAAACCCAAAAGAACTTTTTTCAGACGCTGATTCCGACACTTCCGGTGTGAAACTGATCACCCCGGGTTTTAAAAACAAGGTAACGACAACCACGCCGACATTTTCCTGGCGTTCACTTCCTTCGGAAAGTCTCGTCGAATACCGCCTGCTGGTTGCCTGGCCCAACGGCAAAATAATCATCGACCAGTGGATTGGTTCTGACACTGCCTACACAATTCCGCCAGATTCACAATTGGACGATTTGAAGCTTTACCACTGGCTCGTCCACGCGTATCAGGGCAATGAATCGATAAAAAGTCGGGTGTGGTCATTTTGGATCGATCGCGACATTGTGACCGACCTGAAAATTGATAACGCGCGAATCATCTCACGAAAAAAGCATTTTCGCCCGGGAGATGAAATTAAAATTCAGGTGCAACTTCAAAATTGCGGGCCGGAAAAAATTGACCGAAGCTATTTAATCCTTTTCAGCGGCCAAACCAATCGAAATTATTTTGATTACAGCGCCATCAGGAAAACAGTCGCGCTGGATACCCTTGAATTGAAATTGCATCAATTAAACACACCTGTGGTCGTAACACTGCAGGGATGCATCCTGCCCGGACTGAATAATATCAATCTTCGACTCGAACCGGGAAACGGATTCAAGGAGATTTATTGGCGAGATAATTTCATGCCTGTAGAAAAAATTCAGACACAGGACGAAATTTTGCAGCTAAAAGGCCTGTTTGTCATTTATAAAAATTATTTTGATCCGGATTCAGGATTACAAAAATTAGACTCTGATGACATGGCTAAAATTTCCACTAATATCCGGCATTTTCAGCAATATTTCTGGGAGCACACGCACATTTTGAAACTGGATGCTGATACCATTCACGTGAACCGAACATTGAGGGATAATAATTTTATCTATCAAAATGATTACTGGGGATATGTCTTTCCCCCGAACGAAGTGGAAAAGGACCTTGCGTCACGGAAAATCGACTTGGACGAGTACCACTTTGGTTATGCCTATTATTCATGGCGCAACTCAAATGCTTCATGGTCGACTTATGGCGGCTACACGTACGCGAACCAGACGATTTCCGATGAACTTTATTATCTTGCACAACCCACAACGCCGGGAAAATTTGGCGATGAATTCATCCTGATTCATGAATTCATACATTTGCTGGATCATCTTTTTGAGGACAGCGGTGCCAAAGAGTTTTATTCTCCGCACCATCGCACCCTGTATACCACTTTCACCAACGAAAGCGATTATTTTGCCTGGCTTCTCGAAACCTGGCCATCGGAAAAATGGTTTATGCTACAAAACGGCCAGCGATTGGTTCGTGACGACCTGGCCACAGATTCTTTTTCTGAAAAAATGATGGAACAATCACAGTCGATTGCGCTGCTGCAAAATTATCCCAATCCTTTCAATCAAATCACCACATTAACTTATAAAATCCCCACCAGTGAATCATTTTCCTCCGGCGCGCGCGTGAAGTTGATAATTTACGACCTGCTCGGAAACAAAGTCCAAACCTTACTGAACACCAGGCAAAAACCCGGCACGTATCAGGTATTCTGGAATGGAGCCGATGAAAATAATAATGCGGTGGCCACAGGTATCTATTTCTACGAATTGCAGGTCGATCATCATCGCCAGGTAAAAAAACTGCTCATCATTCGATAGTGATGTCTCATAATTTTAAATGAACCGAAATATCCTTATTATACCAACACAAAACATCTGGATTTTAAATGAAGACCAACAAACAGTTCCGATTTCTGACTCGTCTTATTCTTGTTCTCAACGTTGTATTTTCCTATTCTCACGTGATGGCTCAATCAGAAGAGCCAATGAGCATTCACCAAATTGAACACAGTTATTACTCAAAACAATTTCCAGTAATGGATGCTCCACCACAATTTGAAAAAGCAATTCCGCTTAAAGAAAGATTTTTCATCCCGGAACGGGAAGTTTTTGGCTATCACCCCTATTGGATGAATTCTGCATATCCCAATTACCATTACAGCCAACTCTCCACCATTGCCTATTTCGGCGTGGATTTGAGTTCCTCCGGCTACATCATTAATTATCATAGCTGGCCGGTCACCAATCTCATCAACATCGCGCATGCCAACGGTGTAAAAGTGGTTTTGGTGGCCATCAATTTCGACACGGAATCCCTGGAAACCCTTCTCAGCAGCGCGACAAATCGCACCAGGGCCATAAACAATTTGTTGCAGGCAGTAAAAAACGCAAACGCTGATGGTGTAAATATCGATTTTGAAAGATTTCCTTCCTCACAGAAATATAATTTAAATACATTCATGTCTGCCCTCGCCGATTCTTTTCATAAGCATATCCCCAATTCCTCGGTCAGTATTGCTCTGCCGGCAGTCAACTGGGGCAATAAATTCGATTATCTCACACTGGCGAATGTGTGCGATGCACTGTTCATTATGGGATACAATTACTATTGGACAGGAAGCAGCAACGCAGGGCCGGTGGCGCCGCTCACAGGCTGGGGCACCTACAATATCACCTGGACAGTAAATGATTACCTGGCTCAAACCCAGGGCCAAAACGACAAAATCATTCTGGGACTTCCCTATTATGGCATCAAGTGGCCCACGTATACGGATTATCGCGGTTCTGCCACGCTGGACAATGGCTCAAGCGTGCGATATTCCACGGCAGAAAATGAAGCAGCCGCACATGGAAAACGCTGGGATGCAGAGTCGCAAACGCCCTGGTATGCGTATGAAACGAGTAGCTGGTTTCAGGCGTGGTACGATGACAGTCTCAGCCTGAGCAAGAAATATCAACTGGCGATCAACAAAGATTTGCAAGGCGTTGGCATGTGGGCGCTGGGCTATGACGGCAGCCGATCGGAATTATGGGGCGCACTCAAAGACCTCTTTGGCGGCAGTTCTCCCCCGAATGCTGTTGAAGATTTTCGAGTGGAAAACATTGGTGGAGGTTTGATCAGAATTAGCGCATCATCGGTTCCGGACGCATCTGAATACCACGTGTATGTGAGCACCGATGGTGAATCATTTCGGTTTCACAACCTGATGCCGCAGCCCCAGGTTGTGATCGCAGGATTGAGCGCTGATTCCACCTATTTTTTCAAAATGACCGCAGTGAACGATTATGGCGAAAGTCCTGAAACAGAGGTGCTGGGAGCCGCACAGGCATCTCGGTTGGCCGATGTGCTGATCATAAATGGATTCGACCGGCTTACCGTCAACGGCAACACCCGGGATTTCGTCATTCAGCACGGATCAGCCATTAAAGCCGCCGGGTACGCGTTTGATTCGGCTTCCAACGAAGCGGTTCAAAAAGGGCTGGTCGATTTAACTGAATACCAGGTTGTGGACTGGATTTTAGGCCTTGAATCTGTGGACGACATGACATTCAACGAGCAGGAAAGAAATGTGACCATGCAATTTCTCGAACAGGGCGGCCGTTTGTTTGTGTCCGGTTCGGAAATTGGCTGGGATTTGGACCACTATGGCAACGCGGAAGAGCAGGATTTTTACCACAATTATCTCAAGGCTGATTACGTTGTCGATAAGGTAAATGATTATTCTGTCAGCGGCAGCGAAAATGGCATATTTCAGGGACTGGATTTTTCGTTTGACGATGGGAATCATGGCACGTATCGCGTGGGTTACCCGGAAGGTATCAATCCCAGCGGCGGCAGCGAAGTTTGTTTGATTTACAATAATCAGTACAATGCCGGAGTTCAATTCAGTGATGCAATCGGTGATAGCATTACACGGCTCGTTCATTTGGGCATTCCCTTTGAGACGATTTACCCTGAAACCGCGCGAAATGATGTCATGGCGCGCACGTTGGCATTTCTCACCGCCACGACGGAAGTCGTTTCTGATGAAGATAGTCGAAACCGATCTTTGCCCTCGCAGCCGACTCTTTATGCGAACTATCCCAATCCATTCAATTCAAATACAACCATTCAATTTTACATACCTGAAGCAGGCCCTGTTAATTTGCAAATTTTCAATATTCGCGGGGAACTGGTGAAATCGCTATTGATAAACAATCAATTTGAGAGCGGGACTCATTCGATCTCTTGGAGTGGTGCAAGCCATTCCGGTTTGAAAGTTGTTTCCGGAATTTATTTCTATCGATTGAAAATAAATGATTTCAGTCAGACACGCAGGTTATTATTTTTGAAATAGTGTAAAATATTGCATCGTCTTTATTTTTCAAATGAAAGGAATTAAAATGGAGCTTCAGCTTTATACGTACAAGGCAAAAGTCACCGCTGTTTACGATGGAGACACCATCACCGTAGACATCGACCTTGGACTTTCCACATGGATTTGCGGCGAGAAGGTGCGTTTTCATCGTATCGACACCCCGGAAATACGCGGCTCTGAGCGGCCGGAGGGCTTAGTGGCCAGGGATTACTTACGATCGTTGATTCTTGACAAAGAAATCATTCTTGAAACAATTAAAGATAAACGCGGGAAGTACGGTCGTTATCTGGGCGAAATATGGCTGATGGATGAAACAGGTCAATATATCAATATTAATGATAAATTGGTCGAAGAAGGGTATGCAGAACCGTATATTTACCCATGAACCAAAAAACTGAGCAGTTCACGGTAGACGGACAATCACGCCGGTTGGCGCTGCAGGCGCAACGCTGTCAGCGCCATTGTATTCAAATGCGCCAACATCCGGCGCTTTGCCTGCAAAATCAAGACTGACCGGATCGCCAGTTTGCCAGGAAACGAGCGAATTTACTGTAATTTTGTTCATAGCGTAATCAATTCTCCTGATTGTGGCTGGTGTGTTTCCGCCGATCTTCACCGCATCACCAGCCGTAATTCCCCATCCATCTGAAAAGTATCCGGCATCTTCGACAATCACTTCATACCCCACGCCGGAATTGACACAGGTTGTCAGAAATTCCCCGGCGTCAACGCAGGGTGATTCTTCCTGCAATGAAAAATTGAAAAGCGCTTCGCTGTTGAATTTGGGGAGCGCATCAAAGTTCGACGCAGAAAAAATTGTCGGATAACTTTGAATGGCATCCTGAACCGTAAGTGATTGCTTTCCGTATTCAAAGAAATAAATGACTTCACCCTCTTCTCTGCCGGTGCTTATGAGATTTCCGGCAAATTCATCAATCGGCATGTCGTCGATCTGACGTGTGAAAGCAACCTGGTATCCGCTGCCGGAGCCGGTTCCATTTTTGAAAAATATATTATTTTTGAACACGTTGGGACCAAATTGAACCGTCGTATTGTAAACAGCCAATTTCACGCCGTACCATACATTGCTGCCCTGACTGAAGCCGTATATCACGTTGTGATAAATTTTATTATGTCGAACATACGGTCGGTCATCGGTTGATTGAAGCTCCATTGCAGCAGCGTCCGAATCGATAGTGACATCAACATCACGGGTGAGAATATTCTTCCTCACAATCCCGTTCTCCGACCGCAGTTGAATGCCGCATGCGCCATCCGCATCCGTTCCCGGGTTGTGAATGCGATTGCCTTCGATGATTACCCATTTCGTCAGCGCGCCTGTGGCTATTGCATTGTCACCGATCTCATAAATGTAATTATTTTTAATGATGTTGAACCTGGTTTTATCACCGGCGCAGCAAATGCCACCGTGCAGAGCGCCTGAACATTCATTGTTTGCGACAAGATTAAACGTGGCGCCAAATTTTTCACCAACGGCGTCCAGGCCAATGTGAATACAATCCCCCTCAACGCCTCCGCTGTTAATCTTGTTCGAAAGGACTTGATTGAACGAGCTTCCATCTCCGATTTCAATGCCGCACCATCCTCTCTGCTGACGCATATCGCAATTTCGAATAATACAAAAATTGCAGCCGTCCGGATAAGAGCGCACAAAATAATCGCACGATTCAAAATGCACGTTCTGAATTGTAATGTACTTTCGGCCACTGAGATTTACTCCCTGAGGTCTCGAGTGAATCACTGCCACTTCATCCTGATAACTGCTGAATACAACGGGTTGATCTTCAATCCCATTCCGGACAGGTTGTATGGTTTCCTGATAGCGGCCCGCCCGTAAATACACCACATCCCCCGGGCGAACCGAATCATTGGCCTTCCCAATGGTTTGCCACGGCTGCATTCGCGTTCCGGGATTTCGGTCATCGCCATTCGGGGCAACATAGTAATCCACGGCGAAATTATCGCAGGGTAAAACAATAAATCTAACGATAAAAGTTAGAATGAGGATAAATGAAGGTTCTTTTAAAAACATAATATTGAATGAAAAAAATTAAGACCATTTTCGTTATGTCATGAACTTTTGTGAAAATTGATTACAAAAAACGTACCATTCACGCCAACTGAATGTTGCGCCGAATTGCTTGGAGATGAGGAACAAAAATAAAGCACTTATTAATGGGATGAAAAGCAATTTAGGTCTCAACAGATAACAATTGGTTTATGGTGAACGAATATCAACCATTCTGAACATTACCCAACAATTTCTGGTAAACAGCGCGATATTGTTTTATCATTTCACTTCGCGCATACTTCCCGTGGACATTATCTCTCCCCTGTCGACCATGTTTCTTTGCGATATCCGGATTCTCTACATAATACTGAATGGATTGTGCAAGAGCATTTACATCCTTCGCCGGAACAATAAGCCCTGTCTGATTGTGCTGAATGAACTCAAGGGCAAAATCCAGGCCAAATGCAATGGATGGCACCCCGCATAAATGTCCCTCAATGAGCGCCCGCGAGCCCCCTTCCTGAGTGGAAGGTATGACCAGGAAATCACATCGTCTGAGCAGTAGTCCAATATTCCTAAAATACCCAAGAAATTTGACCATTTCCTTGATATGTATTTTACGCGATAACATTTCCAACTCATCAGCCAGATGCCCCTCTCCGGCAATGAGAAGAATTGTCCGTTTTCTGATAGCCTCCGGCAATCTCCGCAGCGCTTGAAACAAATAATGATGGCCCTTGGCTTCAACGAGATTCCCGACAATGCCAATTACTGTCTTACCACTTAAATTTAATTGTTCGAAACGCTGAATTTCAATATGTTCTTTTCCGTTAGTTGGAATTTCTATGGCATTATAGATCACATCGATTTTATTCGGCGGATAATTGAACTGTTCCACCATGTTTTTTTTGGAGGTTTGGCTAATTGCCACGATCCAGTCGCCCAAATCGTTTAATCGTGTTTTCGAATAAAAAACTGAACGCGCGGTGTGAAGTGTTACAAACCGCCCCCTGATCACTTTCCGGGAAAGCTGCGCTAAAACCGAAGTGTACCGATGATTGGAATGCACAATGTCGGGACGTTCTTTTTTAAGAATAAATGATAGCATTAATAATGAAACAGGAAACATGGTCACTCGGTGGAATGGCAATGTATAGCACCTGACGCCAGCACGTTTTGCCCGGGAAATAAGCATTCCCTTATTTCCGACAAAGACAATTTCGCCAAATTCTGATTTGAAACCTTCAATTAAATCAATGACGCCCTTTTGTGCGCCCCCCCATCCCTGTCCGTCTCTGTGGATGTAAAGAATTTTTCTCTTTTTCAGATAGCCATTGGTTTTCATTTCTCAAATCGTCCTGTTCGAGTTTAACACTGCATCCCATAATTTCACCAGACCGAACATCATCCATGCCTGCATGCTGATGAACGCGCCTTTCAGCTTGTAAAACGGTAATTGCTGGTAATAAAAATAGCCAACCCTGGATTTAAAATTTTGTATCGCCCAATGCACCAGGCTCATGGCAAAATCAGATTTATCGGAATCTTCTCCAAAATAGCTGAGTAAAACCAGACTCTGTGCAATATCACGTGCATCAAGCCGGGTGAGCAATGCATCGGCATTTTTCGGAAATCCTGTTAATTTTCGATGAATCGGTTTGCCTTTTTCAGTGAACAGATGGGCTCGCCAGTAATTCAACCCGCGTTTGAGAGCTTCATTATATCGCTTGTCACCGGTAAATAATTCGAACTTGCACAGTCCTTCTAAAATAAATCCAGTGTGAAAATTGTCAATGTACAACATTTTTTTTTCGTACAACCATGAGCCATCTTCTCTCTGCCAGGTAATGAGATAATTCAAATTCTGAGTGATTGTTTGAAATACGTCGTTGTCTAAATGGATGCTGATGAATCTGGCCAATGTTCCACAAATTACCGTGGGAAGATTTGGAATGAATTCAGGGTTCTTTGGATGATAAATAAAATATCGCTCTGTATCGGATATAACACGTTGGGGTAGTTCATCTAAGAAGTAATGAACGCCGGAATTGGCCAGTTCAAAATATTTATTCTCACCCAGAACTTCAAAAGCAGACATAAAAGCTTCCACAGCCATCGAAGTGATCAGCGGCGAAGGAGTATCTTTTTCAGCGGCATAGCTTTTCATAGCAATGCCATAATGGGTTCCCATGCTGAAATGCCGGGTGCGTGGAGACCGATTTTGTTCCAGCCAATTCAAAAAGAAGATTGCCCGGTTTCTGAAATGTTCCTCCTGCACATTCTTGTAAAGCAGCAGATATGCATGTGCAAAAAGGGCCGCAGCTTTGGGATACATTTTTTTTCTCTGAAAGAAGTGCATAAGTTTTACAGGTGACAATCGCATGAATTGGGTGACCAGGACTCTTAAAAATCCCGGCATCCGAATTCTATCAGAAAGAACACCTGCGGTGTCGTACGGTTCCCATCCTTTGAATTCTGTTTTTTCCAGAAATCCAATCAGGCTATTAATTTCTGCCCACAATAGGTTTTGGAATTTTTTATGATCTGGAAATGGATTCATAAAGATTTTTGAATTTTTGACTTACGACTGTAATATTAAACTTCTCTTCAGCGAGACGGCTATTCATGCGCCGCATTTTTTTTCTTAAATCGAAATCGACAAGCAATTGAATGATGGTCTCAGCTAATTTATGCGGAGATTCAGTCGGTATCAGCAAGCCATTTTGGCCGTGCGACACAATCTCCGGGAGCGCCCCCACCGGAGTGGCAATAATCGGTAATCCGTGCGCCATGGCTTCCAAAAGCGCGTAGGGCATTCCTTCAGGGTGCCGGGATGGAAACAAGAACACATCGCTTTCAGAAAATAACAGGTCTTTCATAACCTCGCCGACATAACCGAAAAATTTTACATGTTCCCTGATTTTTTCATCCGAGCACAGCCTCTCCACATTTGAGCGATCAGGGCCATCGCCGGCAAAATAAAACCAGGCCTTTGGAAATTCTTCAATTACCGATGGAATGGCTTCCAGAATTTCGTAGATTCCTTTTTTCCGCTCGATTCGAGACAGAAAAAGCAGCTTAAAACCATCTTCTTTTTTCGTGTATTTCCTTGATTTTTTTGGAATGTTCACCATATTTGGCAGCACGCTGGCCCGAAGAGTTGGGACGAATTTCAGCAACGCTTTTTTTTGAATTTCTGTTAACATGATAACCTGATGCGCCAGGGATAATAGCAGTTTCAGGGACACCGGAATACGATTTTTTTTTACCAGATTTTCAACCGTGCCGCCATGAAATTGCACCAGTCCGGCGCACCCAAATATTCTGCTCAACAGAATCATGGGTACCTCACGCAGCAAAGACTTCCTGTCAAATGACGGATTCAAGTGCAGCACATCAGGGCGTATTTTGATTAATCGAAATAAAAACCGAAACGGAGTAACTAAAAACTTTAAAATGACCATTAGCTTGTGATCAGCGTATTCAGGCCCCACTCGAAAATAGAATAAATGAAAATCATTTTGTAAGGGTGAATTCAGCAAGGTTTTGACATGGTTGCTTACTCCGCCCCGCCGCGCCAGGGATGGCCCGGCAATTAATATTTTCTTTCGCGCCCGTTTCATAAATCGCTACCTGTGGGCAATACCATTCGCTTTTCACCATCAATTTTTTCTTGGTTCGATTTGCCGTCGAGCACTGCCAGGGATGCACTGATAAACCAGAATGGAAATGCTAAAACATCATAAAACCACACCGGATTGTAAATTATTCCGGCAATATAGGAAAACAACATGCCGACATATCCCACAGCTACTGCACGCCAAAATCGATCCTCATAGTTTCGATAGACACGACGGCTCATCCGCCATAATTGAAATAACATCAGCAAAAAAAGGATAAATCCTATGTAGCCAAATTCCAAAATAATTGCCGTGTATTGTATCCCTCCAATTTTTCGTCCGCGATATTGCTGATCAAGTTTTCCACTGTATTTATTGAAAAAACTTTCGGAGGCATTCCCGGGACCAAATCCAATGAGAAAATTCATGAAATTCTCCCGCAACAGGTCATTGGAAATTTTAATCACCTGAAATCGACCATAGGCGCCCTCTTTCCGATAATCCATATTTAATTGATAAAGTTTTTCAGGCGAACGCAAAAAAATTTCGAAATTACCTTCATAACGAGCGTCATGATACTTAATGGTGATCCAGCCGATAATTCCCATGATAAAAAATATCAGGGGCAATTTAAGGATGTTTTTCCAGCTCAGCGAATGACCGGCGAGCCAGCAAATAACAACAGCAAGTGGCGCAATATAAAATCCAAACTGACCGGATCCGAAAATCATAGGGGTTAAAAATCCAATGGCCAGAAGTAGAAATATCAGTTTCCGCGTCTGCGAATAAAATCCAATCATCATGCTGATGGCAAAGTTCATTAAAATTGCCATGGCGCCCGTGGCTTTCCAGCCCAGTGTGCCAGTTACATTGTCAGCGACATCCTCGCCAATGGTCCCGAAATGAATGGTTTGAAATATGGAAACAGGTATTTGGATAAATGCAAGAATGAACAACGCTACAATAAAAAAGCGGTACATAGCAGTGTCGGGATCCACATTTCGAAAAATGTAAAAAAGCAGAACATATTTGAAGAAATTTCTGAAACCAAATATTAGTGTCAGCGCGTGGACATTGTTGTAGAGCGCGCTCAAAATTCCAACAACAAGCAACGCGACCATGACGATATCAATCGGTGTTTTTTTGAATCGGATTTTCCGGCTCTGCAGGAACAGCATTTTGGCAGTTAGCGCGATGACAATAATATCGGGTAGCCAGGTTATCTCTTTTGGAAGAATTCGAATGACGCCAAACATCCAGTTGAAAAGAAAAAGCGTGACTAAAATAACCAGTAATCCAATTCTGTTATTGATGAATACTGCGACCAGAATCGCAGCACCGAGAAATAGCAGCCACCATGCTGGACTGAGCATCAGAAAGACCAGGCCGGTCAGTCCGCCCAAACAAAACATGATAAAAAACTGAAAAACCGATGTCTGATAAATTGCTCTCAAAGGTGAAGCAAACATTATTTCTATCTCACGCTGTTAGTTCACTCAAATACCTTATTAATTGTTCAGTCTGGTTATGCCAGGTATAATTTTCCATCACCAGCCGTCTGCCCGAGTCTCCCCACTCTTTCATTTTATGTCGATGCTGATAGGCTGAATTTATTGCATCGGCAATCGCCTCAGGTGAAACCGATTCTAAATAGATGCCTGCCGGGCGATCATTTAATACCGACACATGGGCTTCAATGCGGGACAGAATTACCGGTTTGGACATGGCCAAGTATTCGAAAAGCTTTAACGGACTGCTGATTCGCCAGAATTTATAATCCGGCAACGGGATAATACCACAATCCGCAGCCTGAATGAAATTCGGGATTTCTTCCTGTGGTACAGGTGAAAGCAACTCCACACAGCTTTGTAGCTTGCGCTCCCGAATCAACTTCTCTACATTATCACGCCCCAAACCATTGCCAATGATTACCAGCTTCACGTGTCGATTCTTCCCTGATACAATTTCCATGGCCTGCACCGTTTCCAAAATTCCTCTGTTTTCAGCAATGACCCCGTGATATAAAATGGTAAAGTTTTTCTTTTCTGCCAAATCTGTTTGATTTCGCGGATGAAAAAGATCGGCATCAACGCCGGATTGCCAGACTCCTATCTTATGTTCATGAATTTTGAATCGCTCGACAAACATTCTTTTTAGAGCAGGCGTAATAACGGTGATCCCGTTAAACATAAATTTCGCTGCAAAAATTGAAAGGGAAGTCAACTGGCGTTTTATTTTTCCGCGCAGACCAAAAGAACCGACAGGCAAGGTGCGAACATCCAGAATAAATTTGCAGTTCATCCGAAATATTTTTGTCAGTGCATGGGCCGGCAACACAGCCAAAGCCGTTATCGGATGCATCATTACAATATCCGGTTTTTCGCGCAATACCCAAAAAAAAGAGCGGATAAATATTTGAATATGAAACGAAAGCGCGATAAACGGGAATCGATGAATAATTTTAATCCTTCGCGCATTATTCTGCAGGAATATATTTTTATTTACACCGTCATTTTTTGCAGCATAAATAAGTATCACCTGGCAGTCTTTTTCATTCATTATCTTTGAAGGTTCCAGCCAGGTTGCGCTGTCCAAATCATATCGCAGGTCTTTTTGAACGATCCACAGTATTTTCATATTAAAAGACGAATAATGGACGAGGTAATAATTTATTAATTTTTTCTCTTTCTTCAGGGCAAAAACTTTTATTCATGTAGGAAATAAAAAAATACACGCCTCCGCCAATCATGTTAAAAAATAATAATGAATACATATCAACGATATGGTTTCGAACGAAATAAAGCAGGAGCACCATGATCGATGAATTGAAAAATATCTTCAATAATGGCAGAATGTCGATTTCCAACAGTGTATATTTTTTTATTTTGAAATAGACAAATAAATTTTGAAACAGTCGGGCAGAACAGGTCACCAAACCTACCCCAAGGAGTCCAAAGGGACGTACGACAAGAATATCGCCTACCAGATTATAAATGGAAAAAATTTTACTGGCAAATGTAATTTCAACTTTCTCTTTGGCTTGCACAACCAACTGCAGGGGAAACTGGAAACTGTTGATCATCATAAAACCTGCCAAAATCCACAGTATCTTCAATGCTGATTTATATTTTTCATCAAAAATATACATTATTATTTTGTCACCCAAAACAATCACTGAAAGAAAAACCGGGAATGCAATGAAAGCGATAACCTTCAGCAAAAAGTTAAAATTAACATTCAGATTTTTTTGTTCATCATCTTCAGCGAATCTGAAAAAAAAGACCGACCGAATGAGGCTCTTCAAAAATTTGAACGGAAGTATTTTCGACACCATTTCGATCACTTTGTTGGCAAACGCATAGAGCCCCACCATAGAAGGTCCCAAAAACGTTGAAATGATGAAGTAATCTGTCTTCACATCGAGAATAGTTTCGCCCACTTCATCGAAATAACTGAATCCGCCATACCGTAGAAATCTTTTCAGGGGCAAATCGGATTGCTCCGATGATTTTTTTCTTGCAAAGCCAACGTGATAAAATAGAAATAATAAAAATGTGAGTAAGCCGTAAAACAGCGTCTCAGCCAGGAGCAAACCCAAAATTCCATGGTTGTTTTCAAGAAAATAATAAACAAGGCCACCCCGCATGATCGTGGAAATGAGATAGCTGATCAAAATGTATTTATTCAGCAGCAATGAACCAAGACTCACTTCGAGAATCTGGATCACCAGAAACAACAGAATTCCCACGCTAAAAACCTTCACATAATAATCGAGATTCTCAACGCGCAACAATAGATTTATTTTTGGACCCAATAAAATAATTATTGTAATAAACAAAGCTGCCAGGACTGTTCGGATGAGTATACTTGACATGACCAGACGTTTGACTATCGAAAATTCATTTTTCATGCTGTATTCAGGAATGAACCGTTGCAAAATATTCAGAATTCCAATGGATGACAACAAAGTGAGATAGCCAATAATTGCATACATCAAATTGTAAATCCCGTAGTCATGAACCGAGAGTTTTTTAACCACGTAAATTGTAATGAGCAAATTGAATACAGGAACGGTCATTTTGTAGTAGAAAATATGCTTGATATTTTCCTTGATTTTCAAATTAAATGAATTCATCTATACAGCCACATTTGAGGTTGGAAAATGACGCGACATCTTTCTGACAATAACGTCCCAGCTATAATTTTTTACGGCGTGTTCATATCCCTGTAAAGCGACTTTTGCTGCCCAGGTTGAATTATTGCATAAATCGACAATTTTTTCAGCGAGCTTTTCGGCGTTATTCAACGGCACTGTAAATCCGGTCGTTTCGTTGATGATGATATCCCTGAGGAGAAAATTGACATCACTCACAATGCACGCGCACTTTTTACTCATGGCTTCCAAAACTGATTGCACCCCGCCCAAACATCCAGGCGATAGAAAAATATCTGTGCTATTCATCACGTTTTCAATTTCGTATCTGGATAGATTATTGTATACCTCAAAATTTTCAGAGGATTTTATTGGACATTTTCCACCAACGATTAGCTTCAAATTCCTCACCTTTTTGCCGGCAAGATCAAATGCCTTCAATACAGCAGGACCTCCCTGCCGTTCAAATTCTGTCGTCAGGAAAAACAGTGTAAAATTTTTATCAAATTTCGGAGTGATATCAACATCTGTCCAATGCGTATTATTGATTCCCGAACCAACCACAACTATTTTTTCTTCATTTATTCCATAATCATCGACGAATGATTTTTTCACATAGTCATTGAAAGTAAAAATCTTGGTCGCACGTTCGTAGGCTTCGCTCTCCAGGCGATACCATCTGGCACGCTCTTTTTCAACGCTTCTCAGCGCCCAGTAAGTCCAGACTCTATCCGTCAGTTTTTGAGTGAGATCAGTGTAAATATAATAGGGTTTCTTGCGAGGATTGGCTGTGATGGAAAACTTGCATTGGGTTTGAAGGATAATGTCATATTCAATCTGTGCTTTGACAAAATTGTTGCAATATTCCGACATCCGCGTAAACGCGAAGCTGTTTTTGCTATGCGTTTGGCGCCAATGCCGTCTCGAAAAAAGCAATGTAGCGGTAAGATTAAACAACGAGGTAATGTTCAGGGATTTGCGTTTAATAACTCTGCCCGCATCAACATTTGCGACGACATCAAAATGTTGGCTCAATGCATCATAAAAATAATAATTTAAATATGAAAAAATACCTGCCCGAAGGAATAATATTTTCATGGAATATAATTGCCCGAGGTTAAATATATGCTGTCAATTTTCATTGTTTCTAAAATGACTCAACGTGATTTTCCATTTTGTCCCCCGGTTTCCAAAATTTTATCGCTGATATATTGAATCAATTTTTCATTTCGTTGAATATTGTGATCATTATCCCTGGTTCTTTTCTGTATTTTGATGGTTTTCAATTCATTGATCGTATTAATTATTTTCAATCGACCGTCCTGAACCAAATATTTATCAACTGCGCCCAGCTTGCCCTGAAAAATTGAATAAGCAGGAACCCCGAGCACAGCGGCCTCGCGGTTCATTGTCCCACCACCTCCAATAACCAAATCTGAATTCCAAATCAGAGATACCCCATTGTACACCTGCTCCGGAATTGAAATATTGCCATTCAGTCCATGCTGCGACGCAAATTCTCTGATTTCTTCTCTTTGAAATTTATTCCGGGCAGTCACAATAAGCTGGATATTTTCTATGCTCGAAAAGTATTTCAATGCCTCGTAGAACAAAACAGTACTGCTGGCCTTATGGTAATGGGCATCAGCAGCCGGGGGACGCATCGTCACGACAACGCGTTCGGTATTTTCCTGTGAAATTTCCTTGCCATTGTTTGCCTGCAGTAAATCACCGACATAAATATGCTCTTTCAGGCCCGGGTAGTGTATAATTTTTGACGATGAAACCTTATGTTGAATATCTTTTGCCGAGACCACTTCAGGCATGACCAGGCGGAAAATAAATTTATTAATAATCGACAAACTAACATGCTCATAATCGAGCATCATGAATGTCGGAATTCGCAAAATGGCAGCGGCCAGAATTTGACTGCGCGAGCTATGCGATACAGCCACATCGATATTCTGTTTTCGGATGAATTTTACAAGGAAGAAGATTCGGCTAAGATGTCCCAGAATCTTTTTTACGATGTGCTTACCATGATGATGGCTTATACGGGTTACTTTTAAATGGAAATAAGCAGCCAGTTCAAGTGTCTGTGAACAATCTCTGCCGGTAAGAATTACATCGTGCCCTCTATTTTTCAAATCCTCAATTATCGGCTTCAGAATAAGTACGTGTGGAGTATTCTCAAAATCAATCCAGATGCGCATGCCTCGTTGATTTCCTTCCAATTACAATTTTCATTTTTCATTTGAATTATTTTGCTCCATGAATCAATAGGCACCATCCATGAGTAGCATTATTTTAATGGTTTTGAATAAGATTTTCAGGTCCAACCAGATCGACCAGCTATTTACATAGGCTAAGTCAAGCCTCACCATGTCATTGAACGATGTTGAACTTCTTCCGTTAATTTGCCAGAGTCCGGTTATGCCAGGTTTTGCTTCGAGAAATCTTCGACGGTGCCAAAGATCGTAAAGTTCAACCTCATACGGAAGCGGTGGCCTTGGCCCCACAAGGCTCATATCGCCTTTCAGAACATTTAACAATTGCGGGAGTTCATCCAGGCTGGTACGCCGCAAGAATTTCCCTACCCGCGTGACTCGGGGATCGTCGGTGACCTTATAAATTTGTTCATTACGTTCAGGGTCCGTTTCATACGCACTATTTTTTGCGATAAACTCCTGGATGTACTTTTTGTGAATCTTTTCGTCATTCACAAACATCGTTCTGAATTTATAAAATTGAAACGGCCTTCCTCCATAACCTGTCCTGATTTGTTTAAAAATAACCGGGCCTGACGAGGTGAGTTTTATTAAAATTGAAATCAACAGAATAATTGGCGAAAAAATAATTATCCCTAATGCGGCGCCAAATATATCCATGATTCGCTTAAGATAGAGTTGCCAGTTCACGGAAAAATCGCGCAGGGAATTTGCCAGGTATTGCAGCGGATTCTCAATTGCCAGGGCGCCTCGCTCATTACGAAGCAATTGATATCCATTAAAATCTTTCTTTCTACCCTCATTTGATGAAATGAGATTCAAATACCCATGTGTTGTTTTGTTTGCATTTGAGAAATTCGGAGGATTCTCCGGAAATTGATCAGTCAATAATTTCGCTATCTCAATTTCCTGGGAAGGATAGGTGAAAAGATGAGTCGACACATTGTCAACGATCGGCAGGAGGTCATCAGATGCAAGTTCATGAATCCAATCATCCAGGCGTTGCAATACCTGTTCGCCGCCATCCTGGTCAGTATCTGGCAGCAGAATTGAAATTCTGAAATCATTTGACACTGTAATCGCATCCGTGGCCCTTATAACACTTCTTGCAGTTGAAAAAATCATATTTTCAACAGGCTTCAAATCATCTTCATTTTGCGTTAACTTGATTTTAGTGTCCGGGGGAATTAAATCAATGACGATCAGGGAAAATTCGTAGTCCTTCCTCTGCGCCCTTCTCAATTCAATGCAATATCGGTTATAAAAATAGCCAGGGTCTGATAAATTCTGACTTTCCTCCATGAGCAGGGATTTGGCCCCGGAGTGTATTATTGCCGTTGGTTTTGATTTACTATCTTGAAATTTGATGCCAGTCCGTTTGATAAATGGATATTTGGTTTTAATCTTTAGCACCATACTTCCCCCGCTTGAAAACATTTGGCTGTAGCTGATAACCTCTAAATGGTCTGGTATTCTTTTTAACTGACCCGCTCTGTAAGACAATAAAAATACTGAATATATCACAAAATGAAACCAAATTTATTTCATTTATTATTAACTCTATTGATAAGAATTATACCAGTCTTGATGAACCTGTTTGATAATGAAGTTACGTTGGGTGTCCATTCAGGCAATAGCGTTACCATGTAAATTATAATGAACAAAACAGGATTGTTTATTTAATTTCATAAAAACCGATTTCTTTTTATTTTGTTGAATTGGGCAGATGGTATTCAGCCATTAAACCGAATTTCTTAAAATTATATTTCAATTATACTTTTGCTCTATAGTACCTACGGTAAGACCTGGGCAATCCGTCTTCTTTGGATTGATTCATCACAACTCCCCAGATTTTCGAATTTCCCTTTTTCATCAATTCCAGTGATCGGTCAAGGTTGCGCTGGTGAATTTGCCCGGCCAAGCATACAAAAATTACGCCATCGCAAAGATCACCCAGCAGCGCCGTATCCGTCACAACCAGCACCGGGGGCGAATCAAAAATTACGATATCATACTTTTTCTTCGCCAGCGCTACGAAATGTTTCATCATTTTGGAGCCCAGAATTTCGGACGCGTTGTGGACATTTGTACCGGCCGGCAAAATTGATAAATTTTCATTTAGCTCCACAGATACGATCGCTTTTTCAATTTCTGCATAAAGCCTGGAGACATTTTCAAAATCCATTCGCTGATTATGAAAAACGTAATCAAAAGGCTCTTTCTCCAAAGAATGCTCCGCATTTTTGCTATCTTCGGATAAAAAGTCATTCCATAAATTGTTGTTCTTTGCAGCCATGCTTTCCTCCATGACCTGCTTAAAACCAGACGAATTTAAAACATCTGATAAACCGGGTTTTAAGGGAATCTGAAAAATGGTATTGAGCACAGGTTTTCTCAGATCAGCATCAATTAACAAAGCCTTGTATCCCATTTGCGCCGTTGTGATGGCAAGATTAATAGCGGTCGTGGACTTTCCTTCTCCCGGCTGCGGACTGGTGACAACCACAGCATTTGCGCGGAAATCGGAAGAAGCGAATTGTAAATTCGTGCGGAGCATTCGAAACGCTTCGGCTGCTTGTGAATTCGAATCGAAAAAAGTCACCAAACTATTTATATGCTCTTTATCTGGCCGCTTGTCTGAAGGCAACCGCGCCAGGTTGCCATTGATTCTGGTTCGTATTTTTGGGATATTAGCCAATACCGACAGTTGCGTAAACTTGGCTACATCTTCGCTTGTCTTTAGATTTGTATCCAGGGATTCCATCACGAATATCACAATGCTGCCGACAATAAGTCCAACAACCAGGCCGATGAGAATATTCAATTTTTTCCTGGGACGAACCGGATAAATCGGCAATTCCGGCGGTTCAATCACACGGATGTTGCCACTTTTTTGGGCTTCAGCGATGCGCGCGCGTTCCCGTTCTTCAACCAGCATGGTGTAGATTTTTTCATTGGTGTTCACATCGCGAACCAGCCTCGCCAACTGCATTTCCAGTTCAGGCAGTTCGCCAATTTTTTCTTCGTAATTACCCAGGATGCTCTGCAATGTGGCCACCTGAGCTTCATACATTTTTAAATCTGCCTGCAGGGTGATGCTCTCCTGCAAAAATTCTTTCATCTGTGAAAGCGGGTCGATGAAGCTGCCTTTTTGAATGAGCGATTCCGTTTCCAGGGAAAGACTTCTCCTTGTTTGGTTGATTTCTTCGGCCAGCTTTTCTAATTTTGGATGCTGATTTTCGTATCCCTTCATCATCAAATCTGTTCGCTGAATTTCAAGGTCGACCAAACGGTTCTTGAGCTTTTCCAGCTTGGGACTTGTGGTTTCCACGGATTGTAACACAAGTTTCTCCTGCTGCAAGTGAATCCTTTCCTGAATAAATGCGAGTCGTTCACTTGCAGCTTGTTTTCTCGCCCGGGCTGCGGTCAGCAATACTTCAGCTTCGGTCATTTGTTTGAGCCGTTGATCTGTCTCTTCATCAAGCAGACTGATCTCATTGTTTTGCTTGAACTCGCGCAACCGAAATTCTGCTGAATCGAGTTGCGCCTTGGAAACAAGCAACTGATCCTGAATCAACTGACGGGCGCTGCTGATATTTTTTTTCCGCTGATTCATGGCATGAACCGTGACTTTTTCGGCCAGTATTTCGGCCACAGACAATCCGGTCTGAGCATTTTCATTGAAATATGCAATCCGTATCACATTCGAATTTTGTGCTGAATAAGAAATTTCCGTATTCTCCTGTATTTCAAATGCAATAGAGGTTATTCTATCAGATTCATTCTGAAATTCTGCTTGAACAGTATACGTTTTGGCAAGGTCGCTCGGTAATGCCTGCGCAACTTCAACGAAAAATGGTCGACTCCGAATCTCCTCTACAAAATTTGATATGATTATTTCTCTGCGCTGGTTTGAGCTAAACAAGTCAACATCAGGTATCGGCTGAACCAGATCTTCATAAATTATTGCGAAATCAGTTCGAAAAAGGGGAGGAACAATTGAATTATATGCCATTACAACAGCAAACACACCGAAGAGAAAAAAAACTAACAGCCAGATTCTCCTGCGAAACAAAGACAGAATTTCGTAGAAATCGCTGGAACGTTTTTCCACTCGAGACATAGCATCCATCCGTTTTGGTTAGGGGGATTTTTTCTAATTAATAGTTCAGTTTATGATATTAATTTGAGAACCGGGAAATTGAAAAAAACTCTCAACTTAATTAATACGACTGTACCAGTACCAAACCTGGGCGATAATTGCCAACTGGGAGGCCACCCGAATGAAGGTCTGCCACTTGTGCCATACATTTCTCTTCACATGAACGACATCACCCGGGACGAGGCGCGGCAGATATTGGGTTACACCATCGTTCATATATTCTTTAATATTTATCTCTGTCTTCCCTGTTTTATTGAGCTCTTCCAAATTCTCAAGAATATATCTGTCTGACAGTTGTTCGAGTTCTGAACGTTCATTTAGAGAAAGCTGCATTCTTTTTTCACGAAAGACAAGCACTTTTGATAAATCGGAATATTCGGTCGGGCCACCTGCTTTTGAAATCAGCTCCAATATGTTCGTACCATCCTGAACTCGTTTTTCGCCTGTGAGCCGAACTTCTCCCCAGACATGGACAATAATCTCCAGCGTTTGTTCTTCTCCGATTAAATAGCTGTCTTTCGGAATTGTCCTTGATTGATCAAATTTTTCTTGTACAAAACCTTTGCCAACCCAAAAAATAATTACCAGTCCCCCAAACAGAAACGTGAGAATTATTTTTTTCATACACACCTTTGTTTTCGTTAGCCACATCGAACATCTTTCATCAACAATAATTGATAAAAGTGCATTCCATTTTGGAGTTTATTTTCTAATAAATAGTTACAACAGGAAGTTATTGCGGAAACTTTGTGTGCGGATATACTTAATTTTTTCGTGAGATTAAACAAAAAAACCCGCAGGATTTTCGCCTGCAGGTTACATGAAATATTGACAGATAAATTAAAACGACACGTTTATTTCGATTTCACGCATCGGAATCCGGTGTAATTTGTTCCTTTATCCGGTGAAAGTGAATAGCGGTAAGATGTTCGCAAATCGCCATAGTGAAATAAAAATCCCCCCCCACGTACTACTTTTTTCAATCCTGTTTCAGGCCCGACCGGATTTATTCCCGGCGTAACAGAATAATAATCACGCTGATACCAGTCCTCCACCCATTCGCGCACATTGCCAACCATATCATAAGCACCATAAAAACTGTGGCTATCCGTGGTTTTATATCCATCATGGTCAGTGCCATCATAATATCCCACAGGTGTGGTCCCATTATCGAACGGATCACCGCTATCCCAATAATTCGCGTTTTCAGCCGAGATCTCATTTCCCCAGGGATAGAGTCGCTCATCATTACCGCGCGCTGCTTTTTCCCATTCTGCTTCAGTGGGCAATCTTTTGTTATAAAATTTAGCGTATGCGTCGGCGCCATACCATGTTACATTCACCACCGGGTGATTTTTGAATTTTTCGTTGACAACATATTGATTATCCAAGAACACAATTCCATCTTCGCCTGTGGATATATCAATAAGCCGGCTTGCGCTTGATTTCTCATCAGGAAATTTGATAAAATATTCATTCAAGAAGATGGCAAACTTTTCGTTTGTAACAGGATATTTATCAACCCAGAATCCATCGATTGAGACGGTGTGTTTTGGCCTTTCATCAATTTCATAATTTTCACTTCCCATCACAAATTCACCCGCCGGCACATAAACCATATCCCTGAATTCATTCACCAGCACCAATTCATACGTATCTGTCAGGTTTTGTTCATCTCTCACTTCAAGAAGTACTACAGTTTGCTCAAACGGCTGGAATTCATGAACGATCATTTTTTGACGCGCCCAACCGTATTCCCAGGTGGAGTCGCTGTTGATATTCCATCGGTACCATAGGTTATTCTTGTCCTCGAAATCATTTGAGACTGACCCATCAAGCGTAATTTTCAATGGTTGTTCAAAATCCTGAGAATACTGAAATGCTGCATCAGGTCTTGAATAAACCACAATATCACGTGTCACAGAAGCGACCCAGCCACCGCTGTCTTTGACTTCAAGTCGGACTGTTTTTTTTCCTCCGCCAACTGGATATGTGTAGGCCGATTCCTTGGAAACAGTCCAGTCAGTATCAAATTGGCCATCACCGTCCCAATCCCATCGTAAAAATAATTCAAAGTTGTGCGAACTCGCGGTGGCATCGAACGTGAACAGCGTTTCCTCTGCAATACCGGTGTCAGGTGTCACGACAAATTTGGGGACAGGAGGTTTACTATCGAGGATAATTTCATCGTAAACAATGCGGGATAATGAGCTGTCCGGGTATCGGGCCCGAAAATAGACCATTTGGTAGCCGTCTCCCGGCGCAAGCTCCCAGTTTACTTTATGCTGAAACGGTTCCCATAAACCATCATCTAATACGGCCGAATTCCCAATGATCATATCTACGGCTTCCGGGGCTTTAAGCTCCAGCACCACCTCTCGTTTTTTTGTATATTGCTTGCCCTCCTGGATAACGATACTTAGATCCAAATCTGAATATTCTCTTAAAATTTCACGGAGCATTTTTTCAGAAGAATCCTGGCTTGCATTGAAATGGGTAGAATCAAGAGTTGTGGAATCTGATTTGAGCGAGTCCGGCTGAAGTTTTATGCTTTTCGCCTTAACCTGAGAGGTATCCTGGGACATTTCCAGTTCCTGGGACGCAACCGACCGGCTGATGCTGAACAGAAAAATCGTTGTTATAATGGCTATCTTTAAAATACCTGAACCGACTTCATTTATAATTCTCATCGTCCACACGCTCCTCAAGTTATGCAATAATTCGCTTTTTTTTCGGTATGGGATTTTATTGGAATATGATATGTCTTACGTCCAGTTTTTGTAATGATGTTATTTAATCGATCTCATCATCTAACATTTCTAATAAAAATAATCGGTTTAGCAGCTTTAAGCATAAAACTTTATTGTAGCATTACTTGTATCCATAATCGTTATCGGCAACAAATAAATTTTCTTTAATTTTCAATACAGAATATTTTTATTTTACATCAATTACAAAATTGTCAGACAAAAACTAAATATAATTAACAAGAACTTAATAAAAAAACCAGCATCTACCACTCTCCCCGCTGGTTTTTGTACGATTTTCCTTTTCAACTTAAAGAAAAACAATAGCAATATTGGAATATTTTTTGGAAATGTCAAGTTAAGTTTGTTTAACAATCAGTATTTTTTTTCAACTCAAATAAATGATCTCAATTCGAAAAAAACAACTCCTGCTTGGGAAAAATGCCAAAAAGCCCGCCGGAATGCAAAAATAAAATTCCACTCTTCTTTTCAAAACGATTCGTGCGAAGAATTTGGTCTTTTAATCCGTACATCGCCTTCCCTGTATAAACAGGATCAAGAATTAGCGCTTCGGCCGCGGCAACTGATTTAATGAAATCGATTTCATCCGCTCGGCTCAATGCATAACCCTCACCAACGTAACCATCAATGATCCGAATATCCGATTCTGAAACGGAAATCGGGATATTAAACCGCTCAATCGCTTTTTGCATAATTGAATCAATCTTTTTCACAAAAAACGACTCGTCATCGCATACGTTGAAACCGACCACCTGATAATTCTGCTTAAAATATTTCTGACCAAGTAACAAACCTGCATACGTTCCACCGGATCCAACAGCACAAACGAGATAATCAATTTGAAGGTCACTTTGTTCCAACTGGGCGGCTATTTCCTGAGTGGCAGCAAAATATCCCATGGCGCCCAATTCATCGGATGCCCCCTCTGGTATAACAAAGGGTCGATAACCCTGGCTCTTCAATTCCTCTGCCAGTTCAGCCATGATTTCATTCACACTATCGCGATATTGTTCCGGGGTAATGTATTTTAATTTTGCTCCCACCAGCAAATCCAGCACAAGATTTCCTTCAATTTTGCTTCCCTCCTGCCCTCTCAAAACAAGTAGCGAATCCATGCCCATTTTTCGGGCAGCCACAGCAGTTGCCCTCGCGTGATTGGATTGAATTCCCCCGCACGTAATCAGCACATTTGCTCCCTGTTTTTGCACCTCTGCAATAACAAATTCCAATTTACGAATTTTATTGCCCGACATGGCCATGCCTGTCATATCATCTCTTTTTACGTAAATTTTCGGCCCACCCCACTGATAGGAAATGCGGTCCAGCTTTTCGATTGGCGTGGGCAGATTCGCCAATTGTATTCTCGATGGATAATTCATCTAAACATTCTCCGGTTTGGTGGATCGACTTTCATGCTCTTCATAATTTTTTCAAATAACATTTTCTTTTGTTCAAAAACTTTATTCTCGGCTGATATTATGAGCCAGTAAAGATACCCTTTATCTGTGATGTAAAAGCGAGATTCTTTCACCTCTTTACCCTCTTTTTCGGTCAAAGCTGTGTAGTGAAACCCTGTATTTTCGACAGTTTCAAAAGTATTTTTCATCAATACGGTATAGCTTGGGTCCAGATTTTTTAATGCTTCGATCTCAAAGTGCGCCGCTTTTTCCGCATCAACTTTTCTACGATCTGCCGGCAAAGCGCGCGCGACCAACGTTAAATTTATTGTTTTTGGTCCATTGGTAAATGTTTCCTTCAAGATATAGGGGCCCAACTCCTGGGCTGTTTGCTGAAGCCATTCCTGATACAGGTCAATCGAAACGCCCTGTTCTGCATTCAAATATTCTTTTACCAGCAGTGCACTGTTATTCACGCTCAAAAAAGCATTCACATTTTGCAGTTTATTGAAATTCCAAATACCGACAGGAGCATGCCATACTTCATTTTTTTGAATGAAGGGCACGGCAGAATATCGACATTTGGGACTCAATGTTATCTGACTTCCTTTGTAAAACGTGAGATGATAAAAATCCAGATGCCCCAGATAAAAATATGGATCATGCTGGTTCGAAAATTCCAGAAGCATTTCCTTGGAATCCGCCAAAAAAATATCCACAGGAATCCAGCCGAGTTCCGGCAGAAGAAATTCAGCCCATGTGTGCGGAGATTCCCAGCCTTCTTTTGCGAGAAATCCGGTGACAGGTCGGGCCGGCACATTCGCTGCCCGGCACAGCGCCACGAACAACCAGCTATATTCGGCGCTGTCCCCTCCGAATAAATCATGTTTTTCATTGATCGGATTTGCCAGCACATATCGCGTCCCCCGGCGCATTACAGGAAATTGATGCTCCATGTGTTTCAAAACCCAGCGATAAATATTGCGAACCTTCAGGAACGGATCAGTGACATGCCGGGTTAATTCTCCGGCAATTTCCCTGATTTCTTCTGTAATATACGCCAGAGAATCGCTCCTGAGGTATTTATCAACTGCTTTATTCATATTTTTGTAATTATCAGGCACAGTAACAGGATCGATGAAATGGTCGACTTTGTAAATATCCACTTTGATTTTGAACTTGACAGTATAACGTGTCGAAGGCTCCTGTTTGCCGAAGTCCCAATGCGCCAGCAGCAGGTTCTCAGATTTAAATATTTTCTTTTTATCCATATCTGGATTTATCGCCAGTATCTCAACCTTTTTCTGGTTTTCCCATTCGCGCGGAAGAAACATCCAATATTTCAGGTCCTGTTTTGCATCGAGTTGTTGATTGTCCAATAAAACCTGAAACGAAAAAGTCGCTTCGATCCTTCTGGGAGAATGTCTGAGCGAATCGGCAAAAACTGCAGTTTGAGTGAGGCAAAACAGCAGGAAAATTGTTATCTTTTGAACCATGCGCACTCCAGTGTTGATTCGTCGGGATACTAAATTAATTTTCAGAATTTATGATGTCTTGTTGCTCTAAAAATTGAATGCCGTTTTTCAATTCTTCAGCGTTTACTTTGGGATGAATCTCAAGGATGCGAATGGCATCTTCCGGCAGGTATTTTTTGACCATGCCGTAATTAATCCATCCGGTGCCAGGGGCAAAATGATCCAGGTAACCGGCTTCTTTGCAATCATGCAGATGGCAACCGATGAGCTGATTCGAATAACGTTGAAGAAATTCTTCGTGGGACGCAAGGCCATAACTTTCATGTGCTTCAGCGTGCCCAACGTCGTGCCAATATCCTAAATTACTGCCCTTGAAATAATTCAGAATAACTTCCACTTCATCGATATCCGGGAATTCATCCCAATAATAGCGATTCTCAATGCCAATCTTCACTTCTCTTTTCATCGCCTCTTCATTCAATGCATCGATGCTTTTCAGCACTGCATCAAAATAGGGCTGTTTCACCTCTGCCCTTTTTCTCATGGTTTGGGTGAAGAATTTGCTCCCTTCACTATCCTGGAAGTTGCCATTTTCCAAAAATGAAAACCACTTTTCTTTTTCCCGCACCATACCCAGCACGCGACCGATGTGGAAAACAACAGCTTTTGCCTCAAGGTCTGCTGCATTTTGAATCGTACGTTTTGAGTATTTGACAGCGAGCGCCCGCTCTTCGTTATCGGTCGAGCTCAGCATCAGCGCATCTCCGGAGCGTTTTTCAAGCGGAAGAATTTCCGGGTGGGGACAATAATTGTGCAGACTCAATATTTGTAACGAGGTGGAACGAATCCCCTTTTTTATTTGGACGAACATTTCTGCCGTAATTCGATACTCCAGTTCAATTCCCGGCACGCCCAGCTTTTCATATTCATCAATGAGCTGGAATCCATCCTTTACTTTTGTCGATTTCCAAACGGAAGATAAACCAAACATATTTCCCTGATCATATTTTTATTAATTAATGAGGCCATTACTTGTATTGCATTCTTAAGTTTGTCACTCTGAAAGCCGATGCTTTTTATCGGATTTCAGGATGACAACCAAATTGTTTTCCTGCCTTATCAATCAAAGCCGGATTAATAATACTACTTAGTCAGATTGAAAAACGTATCGAGAAACAAGGCAATATTCCCATATCATTGT